>CAZINB010000127.1:0-1003 GCA_964540565.1 uncultured Faecalimonas sp. | reverse complement strand
CGTGAATTCAAAGTTGAAGCTAACGTAGGTGCTCCTCAAGTAGCTTACAAAGAATCATTCACAAAAGCAGTTGATGTTGATAGCAAATACGCTAAACAATCAGGTGGACGTGGACAATACGGACACTGTAAAGTTAGATTTGAACCAACAGACGTTAACGGTGAACAAACATTCTTCTTCGAATCAGAAGTTGTTGGTGGTGCTATTCCTAAGGAATACATTCCAAAAGTTGGAGAAGGTATTGAAGCCGCTATGAAATCTGGTACACTTGGTGGATTCCCAGTAGTTGGTATCAAAGCTGTTGTATACGACGGATCTTACCATGAAGTCGATTCATCAGAAATGGCATTCCACATCGCTGGTTCTATGGCATTCAAAGATGCTATGGCGAAAGCAGCTCCAGTTCTTCTTGAACCAATCATGAAGGTTGAAGTAACAATGCCAGAAGAATACATGGGTGATGTTATTGGTGATATCAACTCACGTCGTGGACGTATCGAAGGTATGGATGACTTAGGTGGAGGTAAAATCGTAAGAGGTTACGTTCCATTGTCTGAAATGTTCGGATACTCAACAGACTTACGTTCAAAAACTCAAGGACGTGGTAACTACTCTATGTTCTTTGAAAAATATGAACCAGTACCAAAGAGCGTTCAAGAAAAAGTTTTAGCAAACAAATAAAACTAATTTTTGACGAATATAGGTATAAAAGACTTGAAAAACTTGATAGTTTGAAATATAATCAAGTATAACCGAGTAAAACTAAAAAAATGCCCCTGAAAAATCAGGGGCGCTATAATAAGGAGGATTATTCAAAATGGCTAAAGCTAAATTTGAAAGAAACAAACCACATGCTAACATTGGTACAATCGGACACGTTGACCATGGTAAAACAACTACAACAGCAGCTATCACAAAAGTATTAGCTGAAAGAGTAGCAGGAAACACAAAAGTAGATTTCGAAAACATCGATAAAGCTCCAGAAGAAAGAGAACGTGGTATC
>CAZINB010000126.1:0-1014 GCA_964540565.1 uncultured Faecalimonas sp. | reverse complement strand
CATCAGTGAACAAGCTGTCGTCGTGCATAATTTGCAGGTCGATTTTGTTTTTGTCCGCTCTTGAAACAAGGCAATCGTGTTTAAATGTTTTTGCGGGTATTTCAAACAAATGAATTTTGCGGTTTATCCAGTCATTGAGAATTAGAAACCAATCGCTGTCCAGCACGTCGAAAGAGGGATTTGCCCAGTAATTATACGACGATTTGTTTTTTGAGGCAAAGGTAACGTTGGCGTTAAAAGCTATGCCTTCGTTTTTAAACAAGGCAATTGCGCGGTTTTTTGTCATTTTAAATTGTGTTTCTTTTTTTGTTTCCGTCGCGTTTTCTTCCTGTATAATATCGGGCGAACAATGCGATTTTGTGGGATTGCCGCCGAAAAGAAACGAAAATCCACCATCGCGCACAACGCGCTTTAGCATAACCGTGATTGCACTTTCCATGCTAAGTCCGACATCGTCAAAAATAATATTTGCGTCGTTAAAAAGATTTTCGTCAATATCTGCATATATTCTCTTCATATCATGCACTCCTTTCAGCCGTTACAAACATTGTATCACAATTTTAAATGTTTGTCAATGTTTTTTGCAATCTTACAAAAACATTTTTGAATATACAAAAACATAATCGTATTAAATCAGCCGAAAGCATATTTTGCTTTTGGCTGATTATTATAATATTATTTCCAAATCGGCAAATTCGTAGGGATACTTGGTAAGGAGAAAAAGCGGAGAAGTGATTTTCTTGAGTTCGAGGCAATCCTGCAATAAAGTTTAGATAACGGATAATAAATAATAGATAACAGATAATAGTACAAAAACGGCGTAAATGCGCAATGTTTTTATCTATTTACTACTATCCGGTATCTCTATCTTAGGCAAATTCATTTGCCACTTTTGGTACGGGTGTTCTTACAGAACTTAACAAAAAATGCCGTAAAATTAAGGGCATTATGAGTGCGTTTACAAACGAATAGCCAACGCGAATGCGCCTTTTTGCGAAAGATGAGAAGCAAGGA
>CAZINB010000125.1:0-1017 GCA_964540565.1 uncultured Faecalimonas sp. | reverse complement strand
GTACCAATTGTCTTTACCACTTGTTTTCAAAACCTTCGTTACGGCACCTCATCATAAGTCTGTTGCCTGTTTTTTTAAAATCAGTGATCCGAGAAGAAATCGTCACTGTCGTTGCCGAACGGATTATCCTTTGAGCTTTCCGATGTTACTTTATTGGTGTAGCTCGAATTTCCTGGGTCGGGCAAAAGCGAAGCATACACTGTATCGCTGCTCTTGTCGCCGGCGTGATATACCGTGAAGGACATCGATACGCCCGCCTTCGTGCTTTCGATAATATCGAGAGCAACGTCGCCGCTTGTTATCTTAATGTCATTAATATGCGTTATGATGTCGCCTTCTTTTATACCCTTGTTGTTCAAATCGCTGTCATCGGTTATTTCTTTAACCATAAGACCGGCGGGAACACCTTGAATTTGTGCGGTTATCGCATCTATCTCCAAGTAGCTTATACCGAGGCGGCCTCTTCCCTCAACATATCCGTATTTTATAAGCGAATCGGCCACGGTAACGACTGTCGACGACGGTATCGCATATCCGACGTTATCATAGGTGTATCCAGTAACCTTTACCGAAGGTATTCCGATTACCTGTGAATACATATTAACAAGCGCACCGCCGGAATTACCCGGATTTATAGGTGCATCGGTCTGTATCATTTTCACGGAATAGCTCGAAGTTGAGCGGAATCTTACACCGCTTGCCGAAACTGTGCCCGATGTCAAAATAGACCCTGCGGTAATTCCTTGCGGATATCCTATCGAAATGACATCCTCACCGGCCGTGACCTCACTGTAAACCCCGAAAACCGCTTGCTTTAAGCCGGTTGCTTCGATTTTCAAAACAGCAAGATCGCTTCTTGTATCACCGGCTATAAATTCGGCCTTACAGGTCGTTCCGTCATAAAGAGTGACCAAGAATTGTGCAGAAGCGACATCGGAATATATGTGGTCATTGGTAACGATGTATCCGTCCGACGTATATATGACACCGCTTGCATATCCCGATGCGGTATTACCC
>CAZINB010000124.1:0-1037 GCA_964540565.1 uncultured Faecalimonas sp. | reverse complement strand
TTGAAAACGTCAAAGCCGTAGGCGAAAAATACGGCGTGAAAATCGTGCCGTTGGAAAGGGTGAGCGAGTATGTTAAAAACATATGAAGAACAAAAAAATCAAGTATCTATACTTGAAATTATACTTATGTCAATAGCAGGAATAATCTCCGCACCGCTGTTGCCGTTTGCGATATTGTATATGTTCTTGATATTGAAAACGGACAGAAAAGAAAATTTTGTGCTGTATCCGTGCATTGCATTTACGGCGGTTATGTTCGGAAAATTAGAGCAATTTTTTACGCAGACGATACAAATTACCGCTGTGCTTGTAAAAGGACTTATAAACGGCAAATTTGAGGTATCGGCATACGGAAATTACAGCTTGTCAAGCTGGCTGATTTTAACATCAATAGCTTTTTCGGTCGCTTCGTATGCAGTAAAACGCATACGATACAACCGCCAAAAAGAGCAAGCGGGCATTGTATCTATGGAACGGCGATATAGAGAATATGGGGGTGTGTGCTGTGAAAACGTATATTGATAAAGAAAACGCAACCTTGATAGGCTATAACAGAAGCAAAAAGCCTATTTATTGTGAAGATAACGCAAAACACATATTCGTAAGCGGTACAACAGGTTCGGGCAAGACGGTTTTACTGTCAAACTTTATAGAACACGGCATAAAAAAGCATTACGGTATGTTAATGGTGGACGGCAAAGGCGATATGGGAAAAGGCTCAATGCTTGATATTACAAAACAATTTTGCGAAAAATACAACAGAAAATTGTATGTAATAAATATGAACGAGCCGACAAAATCGGCAAAATACAACCCGCTGAAAAACGCAACCGAAACCGTGGCAAAGGATATGCTTATCAATATGACCGAGTGGAGTGAACCGCACTATAAGACAAATTCCGAGCGATATCTTCAGCGAGTTGTAAAGTATATGAACCTCGCAAAAATTCCGCTTTCGTTTAATTCTGTTATTCAGAATTTGCCGAGAGATAATTTTGAAATGCTGTCGGCACTCTTGCAGAAACAGAATATTATCA
>CAZINB010000123.1:0-1052 GCA_964540565.1 uncultured Faecalimonas sp. | reverse complement strand
TACGAAGAAGCGGACTATGATCAGGAAAATGCATATGAAGAAGCAGATTATGATCAGAAGGCTGCATATGAAGAAGCAGATAATGATCAGGAAAATGCATATGAAGAGACCGATTATGATCAGGGATATGAGGAAAATTACGACGAGTATAATGGCGATTATCTGAGAATTCCACAGCATTTGCGCAGACTCTTCAGCGGCTTTACAGAGATTGAAGCGTTGGAGGAGCAGATTGCAAATGCTATTATTCAGGCGCAGTCAAAGGGCGATGACCGTACTTCCCGTACCGGAAATATCTTGATCTTTGGTGCGCACGGATCCGGCAAGACGACACTGGCGATGAATCTGGCAAAGGCAATTGCACAGGATAGGGGCAATCAGACCATGAAAATGGCAAAGATCTATGCGGCTGATCTGAATCGTAAGGATATTGCGGCAACGATCGCAAAGATTGCGGGCGGTACTCTGATTATCGAAGAAGCAGGAGATCTGGAACCGAATACGGTAGAACAGCTTACAACAGCGATGGAATTCCGTACTGACGGTCTGATTATTATTCTGGAAGATGAGCAGCAGTATATTCATGAGCTTCTGATGCGTCATCCGCGTTTTACCATGAAGTTTACAGCACAGATCTATATTCCGGTTTACACGGCAGAGGAGCTTGCCATGTTTGGACAGATTTATGCGAATGCGCAGGATTATGTGATCGGAGAAGAAGGTCTGGAAGCTCTGTATGAGAGAATTTCAGCTGCGGCAGCAGGCGGTACAGAGATGACGATTTCGGATGTGATCGGAATGGTTGCGAAGGCGATTCAGAATTCCAACAAATTCTTCCGTAAGATGGCAATGGGCAAAAAACGATATGATGAAAATGATTACATCATTCTGTTTGCAAAAGATTTTCGATAAAATATGAGCAGATAAGAAACAGGGCGGGGACGACTCGAAAGAGCCAATCCTCGCCCTGAATTATTCTTAAGCAGTGATATGAATCACTTTGTGAATGAATATGAAGCAGTGCATATGCATTGATTTTTGAATGAATATGA
>CAZINB010000122.1:0-1058 GCA_964540565.1 uncultured Faecalimonas sp. | reverse complement strand
TCACAGCGGCTTAAACGCCCCTGTGGGCGCTTTTATTTTTGGGTGGGGTCAGTGTTTTTTTGATATGCCGGAATCTTCAAAAGAAGGTCGATACCCTTTTTTACTTCTAAAGTCTCTTCGGATGAACCGAAGCAACTTTCTATAATTAGAGTCATCCAATAATTGGGATCTTGATGTTCTATTAGAGAGCGTCTTTCGGCTACCGACAAGATTAGCTGTCCAGCCGCCAATAACCCCGCTGAATTAAGCAGTTTAAGATTATCTCTTATTGTGCTATGTAGTTCATCTTTCTTAACGGTGTCCCAAAAAATCTCTTGGGCTTCCTCAACGGTGCAGTTGTCACACCTCGTAAATAGTTCAACGGTTTGTGCTTCTTGAAGTTCCATTACAGAATCAGCAGAAAACAACGAAAGCCAATCGACTTCTAATGCTTTGGCGATTTTTTGAAGTGTTTCATATTTTGGTTTTCTAATATCTCTTTCGTACTGGCTTATGTTTTGTGAAGTTGTTCCGATCTGCTTTGCCAACTGCGCTTGCGTCATTCCGGCTTGCATCCTGGCTATTTTGATTTTTTTTCCGGTGCTATGCTTTTCCATTTCGAGTTCCTCCTATGTCAACATTATAACACGAACTAAAAAAAACTCAAAAGAATTTTTCAAGAGAAATATTGACAAACTCAAAAGAGTGCAATATAATTATTTTACAAACTCAAAAGAGTTTATTTCCGGCGTGAGAAAGGTAGGTGATTAAAATGGCAAAAGCAGTCGTTGCTGACCGTGTGAAGGTTATCTCTGAAATGGCACGACAGGACATTACGGGCGAAGAACTGGCGCAGAAAGCAGGAGTTGGACGCAGTGCTGTTTGCAAGATGAGGAAAGGCAAACCTGTCTGGCGTACCACTGCAACCCACGTTGCCGCCGCTTTGGGCGTACCGTTGGAAGAACTTTTAGAAAGCGAGGATTAACGATGTACAGGAATTTTTTGAAACTGCGGCTGCGGATGTTGGAGCTTGGCTATTCAAGCCGGGAGCTGGCACAAGTAACCGGAATTGCACCCAG
>CAZINB010000121.1:0-1077 GCA_964540565.1 uncultured Faecalimonas sp. | reverse complement strand
GATAAAGCCGATGTTCTCTCAGCATAATGGAAGCATGGTCTGTCACCGCCGGAAGAGCCTTATCCTTCGTAACTGGCACAAATCCAGAATAGAATACCCTCTTCAGTCCAAACTTCTCATAAAGCGCCTCTGTCACCTGCATAATCTGATAATCCGACTCCGGTGTAGCGCCAATGATCATCTGGGTACTCTGTCCAGCCGGAACAAACTGTGGAGCGTGTCGATACACCGCCATCTCCTGCTGATTCTCCTTCCGTCCGCTTTGAACCAGCCGCATCGGCGCCAAGATATTCTTCCGACTCTTATGAGGCGCAAGAACCTGTAGACTCTCCTTGGTAGGAAGCTCCAGATTCACACTCATCCTATCCGCCAAGAATCCCACTCGCCGAACCAGATCCAGACTTGCTCCTGGAATCGCTTTCACATGAATATACCCCTGAAAATGATATTCATGCCTCAGTTTATAAAGTGCAGAATAAATCAGTTCCATGGTATAATCTGGACTTTTCAAAATGCCAGAACTCAAGAACAATCCCTCGATATAGTTGCGCCGATAGAATTCCATCGTCAAATTGCAGATCTCATCCGGGGTAAAAGAGGTTCTTACCACATCATTAGACGAGCGATTCACACAATACTTACAGTCAAAGATACATTCATTAGTAAATAGAATCTTCAAAAGAGAGATGCATCTTCCATCCGCTGAAAAGCTGTGACAGATTCCTGCTTTCTCGCAGTTCCCCATCCCAGTACCATCTCCTCTTCTGTCGACTCCACTGGACGTACAAGCCACATCATACTTTGCAGCGTCCGTTAAAATATTCAGTTTCTCATACATAGACATCTGCTCTGTAATTCTCACCCGGTCACCTTCCCTCGAACTTATGTTCCGAACTGTTGTTCTATTATATTATCACAGACATTAAAAAAGCGCAAGTGCTTCTGCACCTGCGCTTCAACTTCTTTGCTAAATAAATTTCTCAACGATATTATTTAAATATTTATTCTCCACTTCATAGAAGTGCTCTTTTTCTACCATCTCGGCAAGTTCTGGGTCGATTGGCATCTTACCAAGTA
>CAZINB010000120.1:0-1080 GCA_964540565.1 uncultured Faecalimonas sp. | reverse complement strand
TGACCGATACGGTTCGGACCGCCGCCGAGGATCATGATCTTCTGTTTCTGCTCAGATACCGGATTCTTATCTTCTGCATTATAAGTGGAATAATAATATGCATTGTCCTGTGTTCCGCTTACATGAACACCTTCCCATGCTTCCTCTACTCCGATCGCAATTCTGCGGTTTCTTACTTCTTCTTCACTGATCTCCAGAATCTGGCTCAGATATTTATCAGAGAAACCATCCTTCTTTGCCTGTGTCAGCGCTTCATCAGACGGAAGACTGCCCTTCTTCGCAATCAGTGCTTCTTCTTCCTCTACCAGCTCCTTCATCTGCTCAATGAAGTAATGTTTTACCTTTGTGATCTCGTGGATCTCATCTACTGTCGCGCCTTTTCTGAGTGCCTCATACATGATAAAGTGACGATCACTGGACGGTGTCATCAGCATACGGAGAAGCTCTTCTTTTGACTTCTGATAAAAGTCTTTTGCATGTCCAAGACCATAGCGTCCTGTCTCAAGAGAACGAATCGCTTTCTGGAATGCTTCTTTATAGTTCTTACCGATACTCATAACCTCGCCTACTGCACGCATCTGAGTACCAAGCTTGTCTTCTACACCTTTGAATTTTTCAAATGCCCAGCGCGCAAACTTGATTACAACGTAATCTCCATCCGGTACGTATTTATCCAGTGTACCGTACTTGCCGCACGGAATATCTTTCAATGTCAGACCAGTTGCAAGCATCGCGGATACCAGCGCAATCGGGAATCCTGTTGCCTTTGATGCAAGTGCTGAAGAACGGGAAGTTCTCGGATTGATCTCGATGATGATATCTCTGTCTGTCACCGGATCGTGTGCCCACTGTACGTTCGTACCGCCGATTACCTGAATTGCTTCAACAATCTTATAAGATTTCTGCTGCAGACGCTTCTGCACTTCTTCTGAAATCGTAAGCATCGGGGCAGAACAGAAGGAATCACCTGTATGTACACCGAGCGGATCGATATTTTCGATAAAGCATACCGTGATCATATTATTATCCGCATCACGCACTACCTCAAGTTCCAGCTCTTCCCATCCAAGAATAGATTCT
>CAZINB010000119.1:0-1100 GCA_964540565.1 uncultured Faecalimonas sp. | reverse complement strand
CCGTACGCACGGTGGTGTGAGAGGTCGGGGCTAACCACCCCTCCTACTCGATTGCGGCTCGGGCGAGCTTGTCAGAGCGGCGCAGCAGCGCCAGTGAGGAACAAAGAAACAGTGCAAGATAAACCGGCAGCAGATTCATGGAAACGTACTGAGCCAACAGGCCAAATACCGGCGGCATGAAGGTGGAACCGATGTAAGCGGAGGCCATTTGGATGCCGATGATGGCCTGAGAATTGGAAGCGCCAAAAGAGAAGGGGGTGGCGTGGATCACCGCCGGGTAGATCGGGCCGCAGCCGATGCCAATGATCACAAACCCTGCAAAGCAGACAACATCCTGCTGCACAGGCAGCAGAAGGAGGGTAATGCCGGTCAGTGCCACTGCCGTGCCCAAGCGGATCATGCGGCGGTCACCCAAGCGATCGGTCAGAAAGCCGGAGATCAGCCGTCCCAAAGTCATGCCGAAATAGAACAGACCGCCCATGGCTGCGGCGGTTTCCGCAGAAATGCGGCGCACTTCCACAAGATAGGAACTGGCCCATTGCATGACGGTGCTTTCAGCGGCGCAGTAGCAGAAAAAGCCCAACAGCATGGAAAGCACGCCGGGAATGTTGACGGCACCCCGGATGCCAAGGGGCTTGCTTTGTGCTTCTTCGGCGGAAGCGCTTTTATGGATCTTCCAGATGGGCAGGGTCAGAAGCAGGATCAGTCCAATGAGCAGTTGCAAAAAAGCGACGATCTGATATCCCATCGCCCAGGAGCCGCTGCGCAGTGCATAGGACATAATGGAGGGGCTGATGATGGTTCCCACACCCCAAAAACAGTGCAGCCAGCTCATGTGACGGGCGTTATAGTGCAGTGCAACATAGTTATTCAGCGCTGCATCAATAGCGCCTGCACCCAGACCATAGGGAATGGCCCACAGCAGGAACATCCAGTAATTGGTCACGGTGGAAAAACCGAACAGTGCCGCCGCCGTCAGCAGGACACTGGTGACGACCACCATCCGTGTGCCGAAACGGTTTACCGTCCGTTCGGACAGCAGGCTGGATAAAACGGTGGAGCCGGAGATCAGCATGGTGATCAGCCCCATGGAACTGATG
>CAZINB010000118.1:0-1100 GCA_964540565.1 uncultured Faecalimonas sp. | reverse complement strand
CCCTGTCCCAGGCAAAGGCACTGGATGCAGCAGGCATTGCCATTGACTATGTGATTTCTATTGAGATTGCCGATGATGTGATCGAGAAGCGGATGACCGGCCGTCGGGTCTGCCCCGGCTGTGGTGCCAGCTTCCACATCGAGAACAATCGCCCAAAAACCGAGGGTATCTGTGATAACTGCGGCACGGCGCTGACCATCCGTGCGGATGATGCGCCGGAAACGGTGCGCAACCGCCTTGCTGTTTATCACGAAAAGACTGAAGTGCTGAAAGACTACTATGCCCAACAGGGCAAGCTTTGTCTGATCGAAGGCAATCAGCCCATTGCAGATACCAATCGTGCTATTTTGGTGGCAATAGGGGAAAAGGCATGATCACAATCAAAAATGGACATGACATTGATGCGATGCGCCAGGCTTGTAGAATTACCGCGGCAGCCCGTGCTTTGGCAGGGGAAATGGTAAGACCCGGCGTGCGCACCAAAGAGATTGACAAAGCTGTTCACGATTTTATCGTGTCTCAGGGCGCGAAACCGTCGTTCCTGAATTATAACGGCTTTCCCGCAAGTGCCTGTATATCCGTCAACGGTACGGTGATCCACGGAATTCCCGGCAATTATGCCTTGAAGGAAGGGGATATCGTCAGTGTGGACGTAGGTGCTTTTTACAAGGGGTTCCATGGAGATTGTGCTGCGACCTATCCCTGCGGCACAGTCAGTGCCGAAGCTGAAAAGCTGATTGCCGTAACAAAGCAGAGCTTTTTCGAAGGCATCCGCTTTGCTACCAAGGGACACCGTGTGTCCGACATCTCCCACGCCATTCAGACGTATGTGGAGTCTAACGGTTTCTCAGTTGTGCGTTCTTTCGTAGGTCACGGCGTAGGCGCACATCTGCACGAAGATCCGGAAGTGCCCAATTTCGGCGCACCGGGTCGTGGGCCGAGACTTCTTCCCGGCATGACCATTGCGGTAGAACCGATGGTCAACGAAGGCACCTATGATGTTCGCGTCCTGAAGGACGGCTGGACAACGGTGACTGCCGACGGAAAACTCAGTGCCCATTATGAAAATACTGTACTCATCACCGACGGCGAGCCGGAAA
>CAZINB010000117.1:0-1104 GCA_964540565.1 uncultured Faecalimonas sp. | reverse complement strand
GTAGAAAATGTAAAGGATAACCTGAATCAGACGATTTATAAGACAATTATTCCAAGAAATATCAGATTAGCTGAAGCACCAAGCCATGGACTACCTATTAATATATATGATCCGAAGTCTGCAGGAGCTGAAAGTTATATGTTACTTGCAGAAGAAGTCATACATAAAGGAGAAGAAGAATGGCAGTAAAAAGAAGTGGTTTAGGAAAAGGGCTGGACAGTCTTATCAGTCCTAGTGCAAAATCCACAAAAACTGTACAGTCGCAGCCTGCTACGCAGGTTGATAAAGTGGAAAAAATCGAAAAAAACGGACCAGTAATGATGAAAATCAATGATGTGGAACCAAACAGAGAACAGCCAAGAAAAAATTTTGACGAAGATGCACTGATTGAATTATCAGATTCCATCAAACAGTTTGGTATATTACAGCCATTGATTGTTCAAAAAAGAAAAGATTATTATGAGATAATTGCAGGAGAGAGACGTTGGAGAGCAGCAAAACTGGCTGGTGTTAAAGAAGTTCCAGTGGTTATCAAAGATTATACAGAGCAGGAAATTGTAGAAATCTCTTTGATTGAGAATATTCAGCGTGAAGACCTAAATCCGGTTGAAGAAGCAATGGCGTTCAAAAAATTGCTTACAGAATTTAATTTGAAGCAGGATGAAGTTGCCGAACGTGTTTCAAAGAGCAGAACAGCAGTAACAAACTCTATGAGACTTCTCAAACTTGGAGAAAAAGTACAGCAGATGATCATTGATGATATGATTTCGACAGGACATGCGAGGGCACTTCTTGCAATTGACGATAAGGAACAGCAATATACATTGGCAATGCGAATCTTTGATGAAAAATTGAGCGTAAGAGAGACAGAAAAACTGATCAAAGAGATCAAAAATCCGAAAAAAGTAGAACCTAAAAAGGAAAATCCTCATGCATTTGTATATGAAAACTTAGAAGAGCGCATGAAAACTATCATGGGGACCAAAGTACATGTAAATCATAAGGCGAATGGTAAAGGAAAGATTGAGATAGAATATTATTCTGATTCTGATTTGGAAAGAATATTTGAGCTTCTGATGACAATAGATGGAGGCGAGTCTTAAT
>CAZINB010000116.1:0-1109 GCA_964540565.1 uncultured Faecalimonas sp. | reverse complement strand
GCACCACATGGCATAAATGGAGTAAGCATAGCAGTTGCTCTTCTTTCTCTCTCGTTACGGATTGTACGACAAGCCATAACACCTGGAATTGCACAGCCTGTACCGATAACCATAGGGATTACTGATTTACCAGAAAGTCCTACACGTTTGAAAATTGGGTCCATAACAACTGATACACGAGCCATATAACCACAGTCTTCCAATAATGCAATAAGGAAATACATTACCATTACCAGTGGAAGGAATCCAACTACGGCACCTACACCACCGATAATGCCATCAACGAGCAGCGCCTGAAGGAATGGAGAAGCTCCTTCAACAAGACCAGCTACCCATCCCTGGAAGGATTCAATCCATCCAACTAAAATATCTGCAAGAAATGGTCCAAATTTTGACTGAGAAATGTCAAATACAAGGAACATTACAACTGCGAAAATTGGAATACCAAGCCATTTATTTGTAAGAACATCGTCAATCTTGTCCTGATAGTTCTTTTCATTTGTAAATACTTTACGAGTTTCAACTTCAGAAACCAACTTATTTACAAATTCGAAACGTTTTCTGTCTGCTGCCTGAACAGCTTCTTTATCGTGAAGGTTGATTTCACCCTGTACATAAGGCGCTTTCTGTGCATTTCCTGCATGTGCTGCTGCAGCTTCTACTACTTCTGCCAGACCATTGTCGCTGTTTACTGTTGAAACAGTTTTGATAACAGGACAGCCAAGTTTTTCTGATAGCTCTACTTCATCAATCTTTGTGTCCTTCTTTTCATTGATATCACTCTTATTCAGTGCTACAATAACCGGAATACCAAGTTCCAGAAGCTGAGTTGTGAAGAATAAACTTCGGCTCAAGTTTGTAGCATCCACGATGTTGATGATAACATCTGGATTTTCATTTTTCACATAACCACTTGTGATACTTTCTTCCGATGTAAATGGTGACATTGAATATGCACCTGGAAGGTCAACTGCGATCAGTTCCTCTGCTCCTTTATAAAAATGTTTTTTGATTGGGCTTTCTTTCTTATCAACTGTTACACCAACCCAGTTACCAACACGTTCATTTCTTCCTGTGAGCGCATTGTACATTGTGGTCTTACCACTGTT
>CAZINB010000115.1:0-1114 GCA_964540565.1 uncultured Faecalimonas sp. | reverse complement strand
ATATAAAGAAACCGCTTTTGAATAACCTTTTTTTATTGTTATATAATTGATACAATTAAATGTATTTCCACTATGTATTTTACTATTTACAATATGTGCCGAATGTGTTGTTATAATCAATTGACTATTAACATTTTTCTGTTTTCCTACCAGCAATGTCTCAATAGACTCATTAATATTTTTAATGAATAATTCTTGCATTTGAGGGTGCATATATGTTTCAGGCTCTTCAATCGTAATCAAATTTACTTTACTGTTAAAAGATGTTTCGGGGTATTTTTCCATATAATCAATTAAACTTGCAATTATCATCATTAAATTTGTATATCCTAAGCCAAATTGATTTTCAGGGATATGCATTCCTTTTTCAACATATTCATATTTCACCAAATTGCTCATCAATTTTTTAAATGATAAATCGGCTGAAAGTAAAACTTCTAATTTATCCTTTGAAACAATTTTTCCTAATGATGAATTTATATATGCAGTATGGTTATCATCAATGATATTTGTTAAAGTAGAGTTGATTGCATCAATTTTACTTTGAATTGCATCTTTTTGAGCAGGAACAATTACTTTTTCATATCTGTATTCTACAATTTTATTAAAAGCTTCTGACAAGCACTTTTGTCCATGTATGTTATTAGCTTCTATTGATGTTATTTCAATTAAATCTTTTAATCGAAAGCCTTTAATTAATTCCATATTAGCATTATAATAATTTAAAGAAAACGCTTCTTCATCAATAATTTGCAAGAGTTTATCAAATTGAGCATCTTCTTCAAGTAATATAATTTTATTAAGTTTGTTGTTAAATGTTATGCTATCCACGACTTCATATTTTATAAATATATTTAATTCCGATTGTTCGATGTTTTCTAAAGTGAAAAATGGAATCAAATTTGTTATTAAATCAGTATTGTTTTTATCTGTTCCAATAGTAACTTTAAATTCCATACAAGGTGCGTTATTTTTGCTCTCATCATAAGTTTTCAATATTTTTTTCAAATAACAAAAATTAAAGTCGGTTGCAGAAAAATTATTTTTATCTAATAAATTTTTTAATAATTGAATAACTGTATCCGTTCCATCAGAATTATTGGTGTGTATGTGT
>CAZINB010000114.1:0-1115 GCA_964540565.1 uncultured Faecalimonas sp. | reverse complement strand
GTCTTATGCTCAATGCTAAAATCGGAAAACAAAACTTTATGCAGACTGCGGATTGTATTTTAATAAAATTTGTGTTATAATATAAATAAGAATTTTGTGGGAGTAATGTTATGATGAATGATATAACAAAAAATGAAGTTAATCAAATATATGAAACAGCAAGAGCAAGCATTATAAAAGCACAACACACAGTTTATGCCGCAGTGAATACAGCAATGGTAACCGCTTATTGGGAAATCGGTGAGCAGATATATAAGGCTTGCGGAGAAAATGACAGAGCTGAATACGGCAAAGGACTTATAAAATTCATTTCGGAAAATTTGACAAAAGAATTCGGGAAGGGATTTGATGAGAGAAACTTAAGAATGATGCGTCAGTTTTATTGCGCATTTCCAATTCGGGATTCACTGAGTCCCAAATTGAGTTGGACACACTACAGACGGTTGCTGCGAATTGAAAATGAAACAACAAGAGCGTTTTATGCAGATGAATGTGTGAAATCCGGCTGGAGTGTTCGTCAGCTTGACAGACAAATCAATTCATTTTTCTATGAAAGATTGCTTTCGAGTCAAGACAAAGATGAAGTGAAGAACGAAATTGAACAGCTTGAACCCAAACCGGAGTATGAAAAAATCATTCGGGATCCGTATGTTTTGGAATTTCTGGGATTGGAGCAAAATCCTCATTTTTATGAAAAAGAACTTGAACAGGCACTCATTGACCATTTGCAGAAGTTTTTGCTTGAACTCGGAAGAGGTTTCTCGTTTGTTGCAAGACAAAAGCATTTTGTGTTTGATGACAGACATTTTTATATTGATTTGGTTTTCTATAACTACATATTGAAATGTTTTGTATTAATAGATTTGAAAATCGGTGATTTGTCGCATCAGGATCTGGGACAGATGCAGATGTATGTAAATTACTATACAAGAGAAATGATGAACGAGGGAGACAATCCGCCAATAGGCATTGTGCTTTGTGCGGATAAAAGCGATGCGGTTGTAAAATATACATTGCCGGAAGATAATAACCAAATATTTGCTTCAAAATATAAGCTTTATATGCCGACTGAAGAAGAATTCAAAAAAGAATTGAAGCTGGATGATTATAAGAAG
>CAZINB010000113.1:0-1119 GCA_964540565.1 uncultured Faecalimonas sp. | reverse complement strand
GTTTTTCAAGCACATTTGCAATTTGTTCATTTGTCATATCAGTTACTCCCTATCTGCAATTGAATAATAAGTCTATTATAAGCACTTTTTTTATGTACATCAAGCATATCGTTTATTTCATAAGAATTCAAAAAGGACTTTCGATTAAATTATCGAAAGTCCCAAAAAACTAAATTTTTACGGTATTCAATTAGAATTTACCATTATCAGCTGCTTCTTGGATAGCTACAGCTACAGCTACAGTCATACCAACCATTGGGTTGTTACCTGCACCGATAAGTCCCATCATTTCTACGTGAGCAGGAACTGATGAAGAACCAGCGAATTGAGCATCTGAATGCATACGTCCCATAGTATCTGTCATACCATAAGAAGCTGGACCAGCTGCCATGTTATCTGGGTGAAGTGTACGTCCTGTACCACCACCTGATGCTACTGAGAAGTATTTTTTACCTTGTTCTAAACATTCTTTTTTGTATGTTCCAGCTACTGGATGTTGGAAACGTGTTGGGTTTGTTGAGTTACCTGTGATAGAAACATCAACACCTTCTTTGTGCATGATAGCTACACCTTCTGTTACGTCGTTTGAACCGTAGCAGTTAACTTTTGCACGAAGTCCATCAGAGTAAGCTGTTCTGCTGATTTCTTTTACTTCACCTGTGAAGTAATCCATTTCAGTTTGAACGTATGTAAATCCGTTGATTCTTGAAATGATTTTAGCAGCGTCTTTTCCAAGACCATTTAAGATAACACGTAAAGGTTTTTTACGTACTTTATTTGCTTTTTCAGCGATACCGATAGCACCTTCAGCAGCTGCGAATGATTCGTGACCTGCTAAGAATGCGAAACAGTCTGTTTCTTCTTCAAGTAACATTTTTCCTAAGTTACCATGTCCTAAACCTACTTTACGTTGGTCAGCAACTGAACCTGGGATACAGAATGCTTGAAGACCTTCTCCGATTGCAGCAGCAGCGTCAGCAGCTCTTCTGCAGTCTTTTTTAATTGCGATTGCAGCACCTACGATGTATGCCCAGCAAGCGTTTTCAAAACAGATTGGTTGGATTCCTTTTACTTGATTGTAAACGTCTAATCCAGCATCTTTTGTAATTTTTTCAGCTT
>CAZINB010000112.1:0-1129 GCA_964540565.1 uncultured Faecalimonas sp. | reverse complement strand
CTTGATGACTCTCATCTGCTCGCGCAGATAAAATTCCTTTTGGTTCTGATTGAGATTTGCGCGAACGCGCTTGTGTATGTCAAGCTCGCAGGTGAGCAGCTCTATTTCCTCGTCTATAAGTGCAAGCAACAGCTCTATTCGCTTTTCAGGCTCAAAAGCCTCCAATATCAGCTGCTTGTCTGTGTATTTTACAAGCATATTAGCGGCTATAAAATCTGCAAGCAGAGCGGGATTTTTTATGGCTGACGCTGCGTTCAGCATATCGCTTCCGCTGGAGGGCAACAGCTCTGCCAGCTTACGTGCCTCGGAAAGCACGGCGCGGCAGTAGGCGCGGTTTTTTACGGTATCCTCGTCGGCGGAGGTATGAGCCTTTGAGTTGACCTCGGCAAGCACGTAGTCTGCAAACGGTCGAAATTCCGTAACAACGGCTCTCGAGCAACCCTCGGCAAGCAGCCTGAGCGTACCGTCAGCACCCTTGACCGATTGCTTTATCTTGCATACCGTACCCGTGCGAAAATATCCGTCGGTGCGCGATATGTCGCCGTCCGTATCGCGCAGGGTACAAACGATAACGGGAGAATCGGTGTCGAACGCCGCCTCCGCCGCCTTTACTGCGACGGACTCGGTAAGCTCAAAGCTTACCGCCGCGCCCGGAAACGCGACAATGCCGCGTACGGGAATTACGGGAAGCGTCATTTTTTGAATTTTTACTATATATCTCGGCATTTATATTTATATCCTTTCGGGTAAAAGCATTTCTTATGCGTTGCGTCAAGCTCACGTGCTTTCGTGATTTTTGACGTGACAAGCATACATTCATTATATTATAGCATATATTCGCGCGGATTTCCACTGTTTTAAAAAAAAATTAAAAATTGATACCGCAATATATTTCTATGGGAAAAAGCTTACTTACGTGACACGGTTCGTGTGACGACGACATTTGAACGACATTCAAGCGTTTTGGTGAAGCGGCAAGCGAAAAAAGGCTTGGTTTTTTTAAAAAAATTTCTATTGTGTATCGTTTTTTACGAAAATTTCGACAAAAAATCGTTAAAATTGAATATTTACAAATCCGACTTTTCGGAGTATAATAATATAGCTGTCGGCGGCACCAACTCCACAGCGT
>CAZINB010000111.1:0-1148 GCA_964540565.1 uncultured Faecalimonas sp. | reverse complement strand
TCAGCTCGAACTTGAAGCTCTGTCATGCCCGGCCTGATATAGCCGCAGATGTGCTCGAACGCCGCGTCGGTGATGGACTGGGCGTGGCGCATGAGCTCCACCTCCTCGGCGTCCTTCACGATGCGCAGGTCGGAGATGTCACCGTGCATGCGCGGCAGGGCCGGGGCGACCGAGGCCTGGGCGAGCTCGTGCTCGAGGTCCTCGAAGAAGCCGAGGGTGAGGGTGTCCTCCACGGCCACCACGCGGGCGCGGGTCTCGCGCACGCGCTGGGCCGCCCACCAGGCGGGGTCGCAGATCTCCATGTCGAGCTTCCAGGGGGTGTCCTTGCCCAGGCGGGCCTGGAAGGTGCCAAAGTAGCGGGAGTCCGTGTGCAGCCACAGCCCGTCGGCCGTGATGAAGGCGGTGTGCGCCACCTCGTCGTCGAACGTGCGCTCCGCGCCCGTGAGCCAGCGCAGGTCGGGGTTGTTGCGGATTATGGCGGCGTCGTAGCCGCGCTCCTCCATCACCTTGCGGAACCGCGCGACGCGTCCCGCGCATGCCTTGGCGTCTGCCATGTTGAGCCTCTTTCTCTCGTAAGTCTGCCAGTTTCGCACCCTACATATATAGGTATGAAGAAAGGGTTGGCTAAGGCCGGTGCGCCTCGCACCAGGCCGTGACGTGCTCGCGCAGCAGGTCGTCGTCCACGGCCATGTTGCGCACCCGGCCAAGCTCCTGCGGCACGCTCAGCAGGAAGCGCCTGGTGCGGCGGAACCGCTCCGCCCTGAGCGCGTCGATGAGCCGCTGTGGCTCTATGTCGCACACGAGCTCGGGAAGGCCGAGCGTCTGCAGAAGGTCGTCCTGGGCGAAGACGTCGTCCACGGAGAGCTTGCCCAGCCCGGCGGAGATGCGCGCCGAGATGCGCAGCGCCTCCGCGAAGAGCGTCGACGCCGGGGCCTGGGGGGCGCAGCTGCGGAGGGCCCGTGCGACGTCCAGGCCGTAGTCCGCCGACTGGCGCACGGCGAGTGCCGTGGAGGAGACCAGATGCCCACGCGACTTGAGCGCGTCGGCGAGCGTCGTCGTAAGCGTGAGGGGGTCGCCCCCCATGAGCGAGGGCGCGCTGTCCCACAGCTTGGAGAAGCTCCGCTCGCTCTCGGCCACGGCGGTGGCCA
>CAZINB010000110.1:0-1153 GCA_964540565.1 uncultured Faecalimonas sp. | reverse complement strand
TACACAGCATAATGTACGCAATCCAGCAAAGAGGATTGAACCAATAAACACATAAAAGCATGTAACCGAACGGTTTCCATAAATGGTCTTTTCTTCGCAAATGTGCCTTTTCGTGTGCAACGATATAATCTGTCTCGTACTCATTTAATGCAGATGACAGATAAATTGCAGGTTTTACAATTCCTAAAATAAAAGGTGACCGCACTGTATCACAAATATAGATATTTTCTTTGTAAAGTACCGCCTCTCTCACGCTCCGGCGCAGCCTTATCATACTCATTGCCGCAAATATCAGAAGCAGTACCATTCCACATAACCAGATACCCCCTGCAATTTCCGTAGCGACCTGTAATGGTGCTACACTTTCCGTTTCCTGATACGCAAAAGTTTCTGCCAATATGGGATTCACCACATTCTCCACAAAACCCAAATTACTGTCTACGGATGGTACATACTGCACTACATTTCCGTCTACTATGGTACTGGACTTAATCGGCTGCGCACTTGGTTGTAAACTAAATGCGCTTTCTATAGAAAACGGGAAAATCAGCCGGATTGCCACCACACCCCATAAAAAACAAGTAATCCATTTTGGTATTTTCCGGAATAAGAAACGGACACATAATACCGCTAATATTAACCAACTGGCTGTAATGCTCATATTCACCAGCTTCATAAAAATTTCTCCCATACTTATTTTTCCTCCGCCCGATCAATCATCTTACGAATGGTCTCTGCTTCCTCTGATGTCAATTTCGCATTTTGTGTAAAAGCCGCAATAAATGCCGGCAGAGAACCTGCGAAAGTATCTTCTACATATTTCCTACTCTGTCGCGCATAAAATTCCTCTCTGGATATCACAGCGGTCACTAATCCATTTTCATTACGAAACAATCCCTTGTCTATTAACCTTCTCAAAACATTATGTGCTGTTGTACGCTTCCAATTAAACTCCACAGCAGTCATCTTCACCAACTCTGACGAAGTAACCGGTTCATGCTCCCATATCATATCTGCATACCTCGCCTCAATCACCCCTAACTGAATTTCCATATAAGGGAAACCTTGGAAGCCTTGATTTTACTCTATTATTTACAATTATTCAACGATTGTAGCAACACGACCTGAACCTACAGTACGTCCACCTTCACGG
>CAZINB010000109.1:0-1180 GCA_964540565.1 uncultured Faecalimonas sp. | reverse complement strand
CGTATCCGGCGGAATTTATGATGGTGTGCGCCATGAACCCCTGTAAATGCGGCTGGTATGGAGATCCAAGCGGACGATGCACCTGCTCGGAACGGTCGGTCAATGATTACCGCAGCCGTATTTCCGGCCCACTTCTGGACAGAATTGATATTGTGGTGGAAGTCCCGGCAGTGCATTTTGAGGAACTGCGTGCCCGTGCAGAAGCGGAACCTTCTGCTCAAATCAAGAAACGGGTGGATGCCGCCCGTCAAATTCAAAATAAACGTTTTGAAAAACAAAGTGGAATGTGCAATGCTCGTATGGGCCCGGACGAGATGCGCAGCTATTGCGCTTTGGATGATGCTTGCGCCGCAATGATGAAACAGGCGTTTGAAGCCATGGGTCTGACGGCCAGAAGCTATGACCGCATTTTGCGTGTAGCAAGAACGGTGGCGGATCTGGATGGCAGTGAAAAGATCCAGCCTCAGCATATCGCTGAAGCCATCCAGTACCGAGCAGTGAATTTAGGAAATCGTTAAAGAAAGAGGATATACATGAACGAGATTTTTTTGATGAAATTGGGCGAGATCGTCCTGAAAGGTGCAAATAAGCGCCAATTTGAAAATAAACTGCGGCAAAATGTCCGCCGTCGGCTGAAAGCCTACGGTAATTTTGATGTTTATATCATGCAGTCTACCCTTTATGTAGAGCCTATGGACGAGATGGCTGACGTGGAGGGAGCGTGGGAAGCCTGCCGCTGTATTTTCGGTGTGGTCAGTATTTGCCGTTGCCGTCCCTGCGAAAAGAACATGGACTCCATTTTCAATGCCATTGAAGAATATCTGGGAGATGATCTGGATTTTGCCCACTCTTTCAAGGTGGAGTCCAGACGCTCCGATAAGGCTTTCCCCATGACCTCCATTGCCATTTCCCAGGAAATCGGTGGACGATTGGCGGAAGCGCATCCGAATTGCAAAGTGGACGTTCATAAGCCGGAATATACTGTTTATGTGGAGATCCGTGATCTGGCCGCCTATGTCCACGGCCCTGCCATGCCAGGTGCAGGCGGTCTGCCCACCGGTGTGGGCGGACGAGCCATGTGTCTGCTGTCCGGCGGTATCGACTCTCCCGTAGCGGCATATATGATCGCCAAGCGTGGCGTGGAGATCGAGTCTGTTCATTTCTTCTCCTATCCCTATAC
>CAZINB010000108.1:0-1185 GCA_964540565.1 uncultured Faecalimonas sp. | reverse complement strand
TGATCGATTCTCTGAAAGAAAATGTGGAATGCATCACTCCGCATACAGGGCAGCAGTTTTCGTATGCAGATGCACTCTTTGAGGTGCTTTATACTTGGGAGGATATGCATCCGGAAAAAATATCAAATCTGAATGATACGTCACTGGTCATGCGGATGAAGCTGGCTGAACGAAGGGTTCTGTGGCTGGGCGATATGATGGGACAGACTGCAGAGTATATGTGCAGAAAGTATTCGGAAACAGATTTGCAAAGTGAGATTTTGCAAGTAGCGCATCATGGATACAGCGGTGCTTCGGATGAATTTTACCAAAAAGCCGATCCTAAGGTACTGCTCTGGTCATGTCCGGACTTTTGGTTTCCGGTTGTCCGATTGTGGGAGACGAACCGTTATCTGATTGAATCCCCAAAGCTTCAGTCAACGATCGTGGCAGGTCAGGGTGAGGTGGTTTTGGATATGACAAAGCCGATCGAGCCTTTTGAACCATATCAGAAAAGCGCGGATGGTCAGATTATTTACGAAGAGGATTTTCATAAAAAACGCATCATCGATCTGCACTGGTCCTGCATAACAGGCGGTGCGACCGGTTATCGGCCGGCAGAAATACGGCTGGAGCAGGATTCCTGTTTCCTGAAAACAACAGAAGCAGATACTTATACAGTGTGCCAATTTGTGCAGCCGGGGCAGATGGCGGGCGCAAAAAATGTTACGCTGACTTTTTCGGGCAGATTGGAAACGGGAAGTGAAAGCTTCGGTCTGTTTTGGAATTACGCGATGCCGACTGTTTTTTCACAGGAGGCTGCGCTGTGGCTGAAGGCGAAAGAGGACGGAAGCTTTGTTTTTTGTTTGACCACGGATGTCGAAAAAGAAAAAGCACAGCTGTATTTGTATGACGAATGTGTTTGCGAAATGCCTTATCAAGAATGCTGCGGTCTTTCTTTTATTCTGAAAAATGCATCGGTACAGCTTGATCATATTCGATGCGTGTCTGAAATGTCAAAATAAGAAATAAATGTGTGCCTTTGCTATTTTTTAATTAAGAATATGGTATAGTAAAAAATGTCGGAACGATTTGCTACGGGTTGATAGCCATACTTTGTAAGGTTGCATAAATATCGACTCCTTATAAACAGATTTTCGTTTTAGTTAAGGTGTTATATTTTCATCGTTCCGTCCGCAAGATCTT
>CAZINB010000107.1:0-1194 GCA_964540565.1 uncultured Faecalimonas sp. | reverse complement strand
CTATTGAGCCAGTTGCTGCATATATATATGCTCGCGAAACTGAAGTTAAAACTGTAAGAATAATCATGAGCGGAAAGATAAACAACATAGAACCGGATGTAATAAAAGAAAGACTGAGGGAATCTTATGTATAAGGTGGCAGTAGTTGGTGATAAGGATAGTGTAATGGGCTTTCTTGCACTGGGCATAGATATCTTTCCTGTTTATGATGGGGATGAGATAAAGAAAATTATATATAAGCTGGTGGAAGAAGAATATGCCATTATTTATATAACAGAGCAGGCAAGTATTTTGGTAAAGGAAGCTATAGATAAATACAAAGACAGAGAACTGCCTGCCATAATAGTTATTCCAGGAATACAGGGCAGTATGGGCATAGGTATGAATGAAGTTAGAGAATCCGCAAAACGTGCTACAGGCATGGATCTCCTCATAGATGAAGACTAATGTCAGCTCTGATATAAACAGGATTGTGTGGTGAACAACAATGAGTAAAGGTACAGTTGTAAAGGTTTCAGGTCCACTTGTAGTAGCATCAGGCATGAGAGATGCCAATATGTTTGATGTAGTAAGAGTGTCTGAAAAGAACCTAATAGGTGAAATAATAGAAATACATGGGGACAGAGCGTCTATTCAGGTTTATGAAGAAACCTCCGGTCTCGGTCCTGGTGAAGAAGTAGTATCAACAGGATACCCAATGTCTGTTGAACTTGGTCCTGGTCTTATCTCTATAATCTATGACGGTATTCAGCGTCCTTTAGAAAAGATTTACGAGATTGCAGGTGCCAATATCACAAGAGGTATTGAAGTACCGTCTTTAGACAGAGAAAAGAAATGGGATTTCAAAGCTCTTGTAAAACCAGGAGACAAGCTCCAAGGTGGGGATATTATAGGGGTGGTACAGGAAACTCCTGTTGTCCAATGCCGTATCATGGTTCCACCTAAAATGTCAGGTATAGTAAAGAACATCAAAGAAGGGGAATTCACAGTAGAAGAAGAAGTTTGTGTGCTGATAGATGATAGAGGTGCAGAAATTTCCCTTACAATGATGCAGAAATGGCCGGTAAGACAGGAAAGACCTTATAAAGCAAAGACAAGTCCAGAGTCTCTCCTTATCACAGGTCAGAGAGTAATCGATACTTTTTTCCCGATAACTAAGGGTGGTGTAGCAGCCATACCTGGACCTTTTGGAAG
>CAZINB010000106.1:0-1226 GCA_964540565.1 uncultured Faecalimonas sp. | reverse complement strand
GCTGGATTTCTGTAACAGAGGAAGCTGCGATTGCCGCTAATCCGGATGTGATCCTTACCAGTGTCGATTATATCGAAGAACCGGTCAATGAGATTTTGACACGCGAAGGCTGGGAAGGCGTTACCGCAGTCAAAGACGAACAGGTATATTACATTGACACAGCAAGCAGCTCTCAGCCGAATCAGAATATCATTCTCGCGCTTCGACAGATGGCTGAAGCCGTTTATCCGGACGCATATGCGGAACTCGAAACTGAATCTGAAAAGTAAAGAAGCTTTCTGGGAACACTTTTATGAAAAACAGTACAAAAATGATTCTGGCTGCCCTGATCTCAGCGGCAGCCATTGCTCTCGCAACAATGATCGGAAGTGTCAGTATGAACTTTTCCGATTTTTTTCACATTTTATCCAACCAGATATTCGGTACCGCACTGCCCTCCCACATTTCTGAGAACAGTGTGTCAATCATCTGGCGAATCCGTCTGCCGCGTGTCTGTATGTGTTATCTGGTCGGTGCAGCACTTGCCTCCGGCGGTGTTGTCATGCAGTCAGTACTGCGCAATCCGCTTGCGTCAAGCTATACACTCGGCGTATCTTCCGGAGCATCGCTTGGAGCCGCTTTGGTTATTCTTTTAAATGTTTCTCTGCCCTTTGCCTCGATCTACTCTCTCCCACTGGCAGGCTTCCTGTTCGGTCTTGGAACGGTATTTCTCGCAATGGGGCTTGCCGCTAAATTTGACCGGAATATGGAAAATAATACGATTATTCTCGTTGGAATGGTCTTATCTCTGTTCGTCAATGCCCTTCTTACCTTGATGATCGGTCTCGCGCCGGATCGAATGAAGGAGCTGAGCTTCTGGCAGATGGGAAGCTTTTCCGCAATGCGCTGGAACAATGTACAGGCAGTCTTTCCGGTCGTACTAATCGGATTGCTCATTCTGCTTCGCTTTACACGAGAAATGGATCTCATGACCTTTGGTGAGGAAGAAGCACTCTCTGCAGGAGTCGAACTGAAAAAAATGAAATTTCTTATGATCGGTGTTTCCGCGCTGCTCACTGGAGTTTCGGTTGCCTTTGCCGGAACGATCGGCTTTGTCGATCTGATCGCGCCTCATGTCGTGCGCCGGATTTTCGGACCGCGTCACAAGCTCGTCCTCCCTGCTTCAGCCATGTTCGGCGGTACCTTTCTGGTACTTGCAGATCTGATTTCCAGAACATTGCTTGCCC
>CAZINB010000105.1:0-1238 GCA_964540565.1 uncultured Faecalimonas sp. | reverse complement strand
CCACAAACCGATTCAGCCCTGCAAAGCCGTTGGCAAACATTTCGGAGAAATTGGCCAGTTTGCGCATGGGGTTGACAAAGGTGCCGATATACAGCACAAACACGGTCAGATCTTTATAGTCCATCTGGCCTTTCATGATGAAATAGCCACCAACGGTAATAACGATCACATTCAAGCTGGACAAAAACAGCTCCAAACTGCTGTGAAAACGCCCCATGGCCTTGTGAAAATGCCGTTTGGAAACTTTGTACTCATCGTTGGCGCTTTCGAAGCGGTGGTTTTCCACTTCTTCGTTGGCGAAAGCTTTGGCGGTGCGGATACCGGACAGACTGCTTTCAATTTCTGTGTTGATATGCCCGGTCTTTTGCTTGACTGCTTTGGAGGCTTTGCCCATGCTCCGGCGCATGGAGGAGATCACCACCAATGCAATGGGGATGACGGCGGCTACCACCAACGCCAACTGCCACTGGATGGATGCCATTACCACCAGTGCGCCGATGATGGTGACGGTACTGGTCAGCAGATCCTCCGGGCCGTGGTGGGCAAGTTCCGTCAATTCAAACAGATCGGAAGTTAACCGGCTCATCAACTGTCCGGTGCGGTTGCGGTCATAAAAGTCAAACCCCAATGTCTGCATGTGGGCAAACAAATCGGAACGGATGTCTGCCTCTACCCGAATGCCGAAGGTGTGACCATAGTAGGCGACCACATAGTTGAGAACAGAGCGCAGCACATAAGCGCAAAGCATAACACCCATGACAACAAAGAAAACGGAATACAGCTCGTCCGGCAGATAGGTGTAGAGGGCTTTTCTGGTCACCAGAGGGAAGGCCAGATCAATAGCGGCAATCGCACAGGCACACAGAATGTCTATGGCAAACAATTTCTTGTGGTTGCCAAAATAACTGATAAAAATACGCAGGGGAGAATGGTTTTTAAAATCTTTCTTTTTCACATAATCACTCCAATCTCCTGTATTATATGGTATTTTCCCGTGATTTGCAAGGATGAAAATGGAAAAATCGGCGTGCTTTTGCACGCCGATTTTTTATGAATGATGGCCAAACAGAGGGCTTGCTACCCGTTTATACAGCAGCATGGTCAGTGCTGATACAACCACACCTTTCACGAGGTTTAACGGCGCAACGCAGAAAATGACAAAGCTGACCAGATCATCGACACTGCCCCAAATAGCACTGCCTATGGCAATGATGGTGTCCAGAGGCATGCCGTAAAGC
>CAZINB010000104.1:0-1254 GCA_964540565.1 uncultured Faecalimonas sp. | reverse complement strand
GCTTCTTGGATACGCGGGACTGAGGCTCCGCGTATCCTTCTGAGGTTCCACTTGCTTCTTGGATACGCGGGCTGACGCCGCCGTATCCTTTTCTTCTTCCATGGGCTTCTTAGATACGCTCCCCTCCGGGTGCGCGTATCCTTCTGAGGTTCCACTTGCTTCTTGGATACGGGCGGGCTGACGCCGCCGTATCCTTTTCCAATTTCTAAAGCTTCTTGGATACGCCGCCATCTAAAAAACCCAAAATAAACCAAGATTCTATCCCACACTATCACAAAGGGCCGCACCATAACCTCCGCGTTATGATGCGACCCTTTTGATTTTTATTCTTCTTATATCATCATGTATAGAATTGTTCCTATTATTCCACTTCCAAAGATAATTGTGATTGCACTGAACTTATATTTCCTCAGCAAGTAAAGGGACACCACAAAGATTCCCAACTCCACATATCGAATATTTGAAAGTTCAATCTCTGACAATTCTGCCTGAAAAAGAGCAAGAAACAAGATAGACATTCCAGCTGAGCCAATCAGCGCAATAACTGCTGGACGAAGTGCGCCAAGTACCGTCTGCACACCTTTCACCGTGCGATACTTATAATAAAAATAAGCAAGTGCAAGACAGATACATACAGAGGGAAGTATACATCCCAGGGTGCAAATTATTACACCTGGAACCCCCGCCACTCGCATTCCCACGAAGGTTGCGGAATTGACCGAAATCGGCCCTGGCGTCATCTCTGCCACTGTGATCAAATCCGAAAATTCTTCCAGCGTCATCAGCCCATATATATTTACAATCTGTTCCCGAATTAGCGGAATTGCGGCATAACCTCCGCCCACACTAAAAAGCCCCACCTGAAGGAACGCAACAAACAACTGTAGTAGTAACATTTACTTCTCCTTCTTCATAGAACAAGCTAAATCAATCAGCCCAATTCCTAGACATACAAAAATAATTTTCATCGCACTCACGTGCAAGAAAACTGCACTTGCAAAAGCAACAATCATCATAACAACGTAAAGTACTCGCTTGGTTTTCAAAATATTTCCTACCAGGTTCAGCACGACATCAAAGATAACTGCCGCCACTCCCGCTCGCATTACCTGAAGCGCAATTGCAACATAGGTGTTGGTTCGAAATTGGTCGTACACCAACGAAATCACCGAGATAATTAGCATTGGCGGAATGATCGTCCCAAGCACCGCTACTAACGCACCCACAATTCCCGCAATGCGGTAACCTATGATT
>CAZINB010000103.1:0-1261 GCA_964540565.1 uncultured Faecalimonas sp. | reverse complement strand
CTTACGGTATCGCATACAAAATCATCCGTAAACTTCGGATCTTCTCCACCCTGTAAAACAAAGGTGCGAAAACCGAGTTTATACCCGCTGTCACAACATTCAAGTATATCTTCGCGTGTAAGGCGATAACGCTCACAATCGCGGTTTCCGCGCCGAAGTCCGCAGTAAAGACAATCGTTTTTGCAATAACTGCTCACCTCAATCAAACCGCGTATAAACACTTCTTTACCGTAGACCTCTTCACGCACCGCACACGCCTTTTCACGCAACATATGCGCCGCTTCTTCGTCACGGTCGGAAATCAAATATTCGTATTCCGAAAGTTTAAGTTTCCTGTTTTCACATAGTTTTTCTATAATCGCAATCAGTTGCCTATTCATTTGAAATCACACTTGAAAAAGCGGTTTTAACGCTAACACCTTCAAGCCGACCTATTCTGCCCGAAAGCGCCGAAATGCTGTCCTGCGGCGCATCGATTGCGATACTTATTATATTTATCCCGCGTTTGCGGTAAGGAATACCCATACGCCCGATAATGTAATCGCCGTATTCGTGTAGCAGGGCGTTCAGCCCTTCCGCCGATTCGCTTTTTTCTATTATAATGCTCATTACGGCAACCCTTGTATCCATACTGAATCTCCTCCCAAAACCGACAAAGTCGGTTGAAAAATAAATTATGCCGCACCCGAAAACAGGTGCGGCATAACAAAGCCCTTTTGAGGGTCACAATACAATATAAAGCCGTCACCTTTCAGTCAGAACAAAATGTGCTTTGTGTCAGGTACAAATATATTATATAACGGTCTTAAATTTTTGTCAATCGTTTTAACTATCTTATTCCGTAATTCTCGATAATATAGTCCATATCCTTATCGCCTCTGCCGGAAAGGTTTATCAGAACAGAGCCCTTATCCATGGTCTTGGCAAGTTTCATGGCATATGCCACTGCGTGGGAGCTTTCAATTGCCGGAATAATACCTTCCAAACGTGAAAGTTTGAAGAAGGCGTCAATGGTTTCCTCATCGTCGATAACATCATACTTAACACGACCGATATCGCGCAAAAATGCGTGTTCGGGTCCCGAAGAAGGATAGTCAAGACCGCTTGCCACCGAATAAACCGGAGCAGGATCGCCGTTTTCGTCTTTCAGCATTATGCTGTTAAAGCCGTGCATAATACCTTCCGTTCCGTATTGCAGACTTGCGGCATGATCACCGAGTTTCGGACCTTTGCCGAGCGGCTCTATGCCATATATATCAAC
>CAZINB010000102.1:0-1274 GCA_964540565.1 uncultured Faecalimonas sp. | reverse complement strand
GCCGTATTCTCCACAGATATGATCGAAGGCGGAGCAGCCGGACTGACAAAGGGAGATTATTATTTTAAGATTGGCAAGAAGAATTATAATTTTACACTGGAAAAAGCAGTGGGAGATACACTCTTCCTTTATAAAAAGGATGCAGAATGTCCGATTGTGTTGGTAAAGACAAAGGATGTACAGGAAGACGGAAGTATTTCTGAATTTACAGAGCTTGCATTTACAGAAGGCGAACCGACAGCAGCTGCAAAAATGCTGACTATGACAGAAGCGGTATTCCCTCATGTATTCGGAACAGATAACGCAGGCCGTGACATCATGGCGCGCTGTATGTTTGGTACACGCGTATCCTTAAGTGTCGGTGTTGTAGCTGCAATCCTGGTTCTTCTGATCGGAGCAACGATCGGAGCAATCGCAGGTCTTGCCGGCGGTGCAGTAGATTTCCTGATCATGCGTCTGATCGATATTATCAGCTCCATCCCGACAACACTTTTGATCCTGCTTCTGCAAGTGGTTATGTCCGAACCGTTAAAGCTGCTGTTTGAAGCTTCGGATCTGTCCTTTGTAAAAGCGCTGAGTCATCTGGGTGTTGGTCTTGTAAGTATTTTTATTGTATTTGCACTTTTGTACTGGACTGGTATGGCACGTATCATCCGTGGTCAGGTGCTTCAGCTGAAAGGTCAGGAATTTATTACAGCAGAACACGTACTTGGAGCTGATAATAAGCGTATTATTATGAAGCATCTGCTTCCGAACTGTGTTGGTCAGCTGGTAATCAATACGTGTCTGATGGTTCCGTCAGCAATCTTTACTGAATCCTTCCTGTCCTATCTTGGAATCGGTGTAGCTGCACCGATGGCAAGTTTGGGTTCAATGTGTTCGGATGCGCTTGGTACTCTGTCAATTTATCCGTATCGTTTGCTTTGTCCGGCGCTGATCCTGAGTGTGCTGGTACTGAGTCTGAACCTGATCGGTGACGGACTTCGCGATGCGCTTGATCCGAGACTGAAATAAAGGAGAGGTGCAAGATGAAAGAAGAAAAGAAGTTAATTGAAGTAAAAGACCTGAAGGTATCCTTTTTCACCCCTGCCGGTGAAGTGAAGGCTGTGGACGGTATTACATATTCACTTGGTTATAATGAAGTAATGGGAATCGTTGGTGAGTCAGGCTCCGGAAAGAGTGTGGAAGCATTCACGATCATGGGACTGCTGCAGGGCTCTGCAAAGGTACTCGGAGGCTCAATCGAATTTGAAGGAAATGATATCCTGAAGTAC
>CAZINB010000101.1:0-1278 GCA_964540565.1 uncultured Faecalimonas sp. | reverse complement strand
GTCGTATAATAGTAAAAAATAGATATTGTATTTACGTGATTGTAAAGTGTCTGAAAGCAAAGAACGATACGAAGGGCAGGAGGTGTAGTGATAATAAATTGCACATCCTGTCTTTGTGCTTTTCAACTAAGTACAGAGAAAGGCAAGAAATGATTACGAAGCGTGGCTTTCTGAGGTTATGGGAGATGCGCAGCTTATTCAGATGCCATATCAGTCATTGAGTGAGAAAAATATCAAGACAGTTTGTGATTAAAGAATACCGATTGTATTCTTGAGATATGAGATACATCGTATGTTCTGAAAAATATACGGAGGAATAGCAATGGAACGGAAAATGAAGCGCGTAGAGGATTCGATGGTGGAACAGTCGTATCTTTTGATGCCGCGTTGTTTGAATGCCGCTGGATATTTGTTTGGCGGACAGCTTCTGGCATGGATTGATGAAACGGCTGGAATTGTGGCGAAGCGTCACGCTGAGATGAATGTAGTGACGGTAGCAGTTGATAATATGTATTTTAAGACAGGTGCAAAAGTAGATGATACGATTGTGTTGGTCGGTCGTTTGACTTATGTAGGAAAATCTTCTATGGAAGTGCGGATTGATACATATGCGGAGACACTCGATGGAACGCGGAATATGATCAACCGTGCCTATTTTGTTATGGTAGGAACGGATGAAAAACAGAAGCCGGTGCAGGTTCCGGGCCTCCTTATAGAAGGGGTTACGCAGCAAATTGAGTGGGAAGCAGGAAAAAAACGGGCAGAACTGAGAAAAATCCGGCGTAATGAAGGATTTTAATGGAGCTAAAAATGGGCGAATATCAACAAGTTTATCATGAATTTGAACCAGTATATAATAGTGAAAGCAAGATACTGATATTGGGCAGTTTTCCATCGGTAAAATCAAGAGAACAGCAATTTTATTATGGCCATCCGCAGAATCGTTTTTGGAAGGTGTTGGCAGGATTGCTTGCGGTTCCGGTTCCTCAGACAATAGAAGAGAAGAAAAGTATGCTGCTTGCACATGGGATTGCCATCTGGGATGTGATTGCTTCCTGTGAGATAATAGGCTCCAGTGACAGCAGCATCCGCAATGTAACGCCAACAAATTTGCAGCGGATTTTAAAGACTGCACCGATTCAGCAGATTTATGCAAATGGGAATACGGCAAAAAAATTATACCAAAAATTTCAGCAAGAAAGCTGCGGCAGGGAGATTATCGGGCTTCCTTCAACCAGTCCTGCCAATGCAGCTTTTTCAGTGGAACGTCTTTTGGAG
>CAZINB010000100.1:0-1305 GCA_964540565.1 uncultured Faecalimonas sp. | reverse complement strand
GTATATCCGATAAGATAACCGTTGTCGATACCTTGATAGATAAAATTAGTGTGGATAAAGAAAACGTGGAGATATCGTGGAAATTATAGCCTCATAAAAACATTGTAGTTTGATTGTTTTGATATACCTCTTTTGTAACCAAGCGTTGACTTTCTGTACTGCACTCCAACAACTATGCTCATCATTTCCGATAAATAAATCGTGCCAATGTGGTTCAACCGCAGTACCGGTTATAATCTGCTTTGGTCTGCCTGGCTTTCCCGTTCTAATACTTGTTTTTAGAGCGTCCTTTGATGAGGTTGTTGAATATCCTGCAATATAACTACAATCATATTTTCTGCAATAATACCTTGCACGCTCAACGAAAATATAAAATTCCTCAACTGATAAATTTGTTCGGAATATTAAAATTCGATAGGGTATTGCATTTGTTCCATAATTCGTAATATCAAGCATTTTTTCAATCAATAACAATTCATTATACTTGAAAACCATTCTGCTATAAAATCTCCCTCACTTTACGATGCTACATTTTCTAAATAAGATTGCAACTTTGATACAAGTGTTAATCTTCGTTTACCATCAAAAATAACTGCATTGGCATTTTCTGCTATTCTTCGTGCGGTTGCAAGTCCACAACCCAAAAGACAAGTCAGTTCTTTATCGGTAACAGTTAATCTGCTTTTTAGCAAATTCACATCGGTGCAATTACTACCTGTTGCTCTCATTTTTCCTCCTTTCCTCCGTTCATTTTTTATGTAACAAAAAAGAGCAGTCTTTTGTGAAACATACCAAAATAAACGGAATATCTTTTCCGAATTTTTGATACATCACAAAACTGCTCTGGCGTGTCAAACCCGTTACTCTCATTTAAAACCAGCTGTTATAGTTCTTTATTCTCTGGGTGACTCTACACATCTATAAGACTATTATAGTGTCTTATGACCGTTTTAATGTCCCTATCCAGCGGTCGGCGGTTTTCTATTAGATGTTATTCTGTTGTACTCGTTTTTTCAAATCGCTTAATCGTTTTTCGTTTTTGTCTTGACATCTTTTTTATACCTGTATTATAACATACTTTTCATCATTTGTAAAGGGTTTTTTTTAAAAAGATAAAATATATTGTGTTTTATTAAAGCAAAAAGGCACATACAAACACAATATATAGTATTTATACATATCATCACACTTGTTAAAAAATATAAAGTCATTTGTTATATTCTTGTTATATTTTCGTTTTTTCCTTACTTGATAAAAACAGAAAAACCCTTGTAAATCAAGGGTTTTCGTGTATTCTTATTTGTC
>CAZINB010000099.1:0-1337 GCA_964540565.1 uncultured Faecalimonas sp. | reverse complement strand
CAATTTCAGTTCCGTTTTTGAATTTGAACACAAGTCTTTCATCTTCATAAACAGTTACCGTATCAATACCCCAATTCCATAGTTCTTCATCAAATTCAATCGGAAGGTCATCAAGTTCTGAAATTTCAAACATAAATCCGCTGATAGCTTCTGCCTTGATTTTTCGTTCCTCCATTGATTTTTGAAGTTTTTCATATTCAGACTTTGCTTTATTAAATCGTTTTGTATACCCATCATATTTTTCAATGTATTCTATTTGATTCATAACTGTTGAAGCATTCTCATTTACAAGCTTTTTCGCAAGTTCGGACACAATTTCCATTTCTTCAAGAAGTTCTTTGCATTTTGTTTCAATTTCCGTAAAATCCATAAAATAATCATACAAAAGCCTGCAATCTTCAATCATTGAAGTTCGGTCAGACATTAGTTTACTGAATGCCCGTATAACCAATGCTTTTATATCGTCCTCATACAAATGCGGAGTTCGGTATTTTTCTTTACCTTTGAATTTGTTGTTGCATTGCCATATTGTTCTTTTATATTTACTGTTTGAATGCATACCTTTGAGCCATAATACTCACCACAATCACCGCATATTATTTTTGCGGAAAACGGAGATAAACTGTGTGATGTTTTCCACGTGCCTTTCTGTTTTGCATTTCCGCTTGCACAAGTACCCATTTTTCGGGAATGATAATTGCCGGATGACTGTTTTCGACCTTATATTGCGGAACTTCAGCTTCGTTTGTTTTCATTTTCTTTTGCAAAAAATCTACGGTAAATTTCTTTTGGAGTATTGCCGAACCTTTGTATTTCTCATTGGTCAATATACTTTCGATAGTTGAAGTTCTCCATATATCTTTTCCGCTTGGCGAAGGGATATTTTCTTTCATAAGATATTTTGCTATAGCATTTAAGGTTTTGCCTCCCATAAACATTTTATAAATAAGCCTTACAATTTTTGCTTCTTGAGGTGCTATTTCAGGAAGTCCTTCTTCACCTTTTTTGTAACCGAGAAAGTTTTTGTACGGAAGTGAAACTTTGTCGTCAGCAAAGCGTTTTCGCTGTCCCCATGTTACGTTTTCCGAAATGGAACGGCTTTCTTCCAGTGCAAGCGAACTCATAATTGTAATGAGGAGTTCTCCTTTGCTGTCAAGGGTATAAATATTTTCTTTTTCGAAATAAATCTCCACACTTTTTTCTTTTAATTTTCTGACTGTCACAAGACTGTCTACTGTATTTCGTGCAAAACGGCTGACCGACTTTGTAACAATAAGGTCTATCTTGCCATCAAGTGCATCTTGTACCATTTTATTAAATCCATCACGCTTTTTTGT
>CAZINB010000098.1:0-1339 GCA_964540565.1 uncultured Faecalimonas sp. | reverse complement strand
ATACGGACGACGGAAAAAGAAACGGCGTACTGATATTCAGCGGCGATGCAAATAACTATAAAAACACTTCACTTTACGCCACATTAAAGCTTATTCGATGATAGAAAAGTCTTGATTTTCATGGAATAAAACAAAAATTTGAAGGGGAGATGTGCATGAAAAAACTTAAGCTCAGAAATTTTGGAATGTTATTGATGCTCAGCGCAGTGGTAAATCTTTTGCCGACGTTCTGTATCGCAGCTTTCGCGGAAGGCGAAGCTACGGAGCTCACATTTATAGATCCCGTAGCTTCACTTGAAAATATTTACGAGTGCGACGGTGTGGAATTCAACGACAGCGTTATAAAAATAAAAAATACCAGTCCGCAGGAATATTTCAAGGTATTCCTGGCTCCGTACAATGCTTCGGCAGCGGCACCGTATATTACCTATAAGGTAAGCGGTAACATAAAGAATTTTAAAATCGGTGCGGGAAGCAACGACAGCGCAGCGTATAACAAATTTAAGGTGCGGGACTTTACGGTTTATGTTTCCGCTGACAACATCAACTACAAAAAGGTTGATTTAAACATGGGTGATACTACCAATCCCACGGGGTTCAGTAATACCATGCAGTATAATATAATCACGGCAAACGAAGATATCACAGTGGGAGCCAACTATTTAAAGATAGTTTATCCCACAAGGGTTGAAACCGAAAAGCTGGAAAGCTGGCTTTACAGATACATAGACAGTGTGGAGATAACATATGACTACGGTCCGTCGGGCGCTTATGTGTCGGGAACCGGAGTAAAGGACAGCGGAAAGAGCTTTTTTGCGGATGTGTACTTTATGAACGGTGCTCCCTCGGAGAGTACGCTCGCTGAGTATTTCACCGTTGAAGGCAGTGATGTATCATGCGTTAAGACAGAGCAGCTTGAAGGCGGAAGCTGGCGGTTGTGGTTTGACAAAGTGTTTGAATTTGACAGGGAATATAGGCTGATAATTTCGGATGAATTTACCGACAATTACGGTTTTAGCTTGATTGAAAGCGCTAAAAAACTGTCATTTAGTTTTGAAGAACCCGAGGAGCTGGTTTTCAGTACAGACAGTCCGTTTTCGGCATCAAAATTTTCGAGCGGAGATTCTGTGAAGTGCAACCTTGGCATTACATATAATTATTCAACAGTTTCAGCCGAGCGGAATATAACAGTTGTAATGACACTTTATGACGGCGGAAAGCTACGGGGTATCACATCCGAGAAAAAATCTGTCGCCTTGGGCGATGAAGCTCAATACAGCCTGTCTATAGATGTGCCGAGCGACATCGGCAGTGATGCGTATATAAGGGCGTATATTAC
>CAZINB010000097.1:0-1341 GCA_964540565.1 uncultured Faecalimonas sp. | reverse complement strand
TTGGTCACTATCGGCTTCATCTGTTTTAAATTCACTTGAACCGCCGTCCGAGCCACTGCCCGAAGATGTACCGCTTTGTTCATATTTCATTTCCCATAACAAAAAATTGCAGTACTTACTTAATTCATACATTACCTCATACACATACAACATGATTGTACTTGTAACCGGCGGATTTTCCACTACATTTAAAATCAGTGCTTCGGTAATCGCATAATCAAAGTCGCTCTGTGTAGTGAGGTCTTTTCTGCTTATGTCAAGGGTTATTTCCTTTTGAAGCTCCTCGGTTATGGAATTGTACCATCTGCTTATTCTGCTTTCGTCAAGCTTCATAACATAGGCATAGTTAAATACATTTTCAAGCGTGCCGTTGTTGAGCTCTGTCAAGACATCATCAAAATCCTTTGGTGAATCCACAGCATATGAGCTTGACAAAGCGAGAGGCCGTAGGTTTTTCGTATTAAATGTCATAAGCTTTACGGCACTGTAGTTATAAGCATTTTCAATTTCAAAAGCTAACTTGTTATCAGCCGCATCGCTAACCTTCGCCGATAGTATTTTTTCGGCACTGTCTTCGTTATAGCATACAGCGAAAACAACCGCATTGTACGGAAGGTTTTCGGTAGACACCGTTATCTTTGTCGATGTGCTGTCAATGGCGGTTTCGGTATAATAGCCTATCTGCGGCAAACCGTCTTGACTTTCCGTCAGAGCTTTTTTCAGCTCATCGTTACCGAATTCGGATATATCCGCCTTTATGAACCATTCAAGGTCATCATCTAAATATCAGCTCTTTTGAGGTTTTTGCAGCCTGAAAATGCATAAGAATTTACATTTGATACACTTTGCGGTATGGTTACACTTGTAATGCTTGAGCAGTTTTTAAATGCGCAGTATTTTATCTCTGTGACATCGCTTGGGATAGCCAGCTTCGTCACAAGCTTGTTGTTCAAATACAAGTTCCGGTCCGAATCACTGAATATAAAGCAGGAATTTGGTCCGGCAGTGCACCAGCTTGTCAAATCTGCGATATTAATTTTTAAATTTTCGCAGCTGAGAAATACTTGATTATTAATTGTTACACTGCTTGGAATCGATACAATTCCGAGTTTTTTTACATCTTTCAAACGGAATGGGGCATAACTGTGTGACACTGTCAGGTATGATATAATCGACTATGTCGCTGTCTGTCGGAAATTTTATGAGTGTGGTTTTGTCTTTGTTAAAGAGCACACCGTCCTTACTGCTGAAAGCCGTGTTTTCTTCGGTTACATCTATTCTTTTAAGTGCTGTGCACCCGTCAAATGCGGTTTCCGCTATGGTTAATACGCTGTCGGGGAG
>CAZINB010000096.1:0-1352 GCA_964540565.1 uncultured Faecalimonas sp. | reverse complement strand
TCCCTTATCTCATATCTTAAAAACAATCCGGGCGGCCTTCCGGCCTGCCCGGACAAATCAACTTATATTAAGATTTTACTTGCTGTAATCTTATACTTCCTGAACTCCTGCTACGAAGTAGTTCATTGTACCAGTGATTACGCTGTCTTCTACAGATGGGCCACCTGCAGGAACAATTTCGTTACCAGCATTATCAACAAGAGCTGAATCAACCTTAGTGATTGTACCATCAGCAGAAACCTGAAGCTTAACGCCTGAGAATACATCCCATTCACCAGAAATGATGAGTTCCTTAACAGCATCTACAGCTTCCTGAGTACCAGCTGCGCAGTTTTCACTGAGTGGAGATATACCCACGAAACCTTCAGCAAGACCGCCGTAGTAAGCAGGTGTTCCCATAGCTGTTACGAACTGATCAGCACTTTCACAGTTCATAGCTGCTTCGATAGCTGTTCTGTAGTATACATTCCAGTTCCAAATAGCTGCAGTGAGATGTGCAGATGGAGCATCTGCAGTCATGTCAGAATTGTAACCGCAACCGAAGATTCCAGCCTTTTCAGCAGCGATCTGTGGCTGTGCAGAGTCACAGTGCTGAGTAATGATACCACAGCCGTAAGAATTGATAAGTTCGTTAGCGAATGCAGATTCGTTTACTTCATCAGCCCAAGCACCCAGATTCTTAACGTAGATCTTAGCGTCAGGATTTACTGCCATTGCACCAAGAGCAAAGCCATTGATACCAGAAGATGTTTCAGCGTATTCTGTACCGTAAGCTGCAACGTAACCTATAGAATTATTGCCTGTTTCAAGAGACTTGAGACCAGCAGCAATACCTGCCAGGTAACGAGCCTGATATGCACGGCCAAAGTAGTTGTTGAAGTTAGTATCGTTGCTCTTATAACCAGTACCGTGAGAGAATATTACGTCTGGATATGTGTTAGCAGCTTCTTCCATAGCATCGATATAGCCGAAAGAAATACCGAAGATGATGTTAGCACCTTCACCAACTAATGTGTCGATAGCAGCTAATACCTGTTCCTTATCTTCAGGAACTTCGTCAACGATTACCAGCTGAGAATCAACATCCATTCCCAGTTCTTCCATTGCCTTAGTGATTCCGCTATGGTGTGCAAATGTGTAACCAGCAGTATCGTTCTTGCTGTTAATGTAAATAGCACCTACTTTAAAATCACTAGCTGCATTATTTCCAGAAGTGTCACCACCGCCGCAAGCAGCAAGACCAAATACCATGACAACAGCCATGATAAGCGCAAGGATTTTTTTCATTTCTTCTTTTCCTCCTAGATTTATGACCGGTAAACAGACTATTTTTTCGCTATTCTGCTTAATGG
>CAZINB010000095.1:0-1362 GCA_964540565.1 uncultured Faecalimonas sp. | reverse complement strand
CGCGATTATGACCAGTAGGTTTCTTTTTTTCTTTATGATCCTAGTCATAAATGTGGTTCCTTTCTTAAGATTCAACTAGATACAGTATATCAAAAAACAAGGGATATTTGAATACTTATCTAGAAAATCCCTTGTGTTTTGGAGTGGTGGTGTGTTAAGATGAAAACCACCTAATGAGTGGTTTTTGAGGGAGAATATGAAAGAAAAAAGAATAGAATTATTAGAGCAAGTGAAAGTTTTAAGAGAGATTCGAGAGGAATCCGGACTAAATCGCAGACAGTTTTCGGAGTATATGAAGATTCCGCTCCGCACATTGGAAGAGTGGGAGGCAGGAAGACGTAAGATGCCGGATTATGTGCTAAGATTGATTGCATACTATACAAAGATGGAGCGATTTATGAAGGAAAAAGGAATTCAATATCAGGAGGAGATAGACTAATGCAAGTGAATTTTTATGAAATACTTTGGATCTTTTTGATTTATGCATTTATCGGATGGTGCGCAGAGGTGGCCTTTGCTGCGGTGAATGAGGGGAACTTTGTCAATAGAGGGTTTCTTAACGGGCCATATTGTCCAATTTATGGCGCAGGTGTGCTGATCGTAGTTGCACTTTTGACTCCACTTCAAGAGAACGGGATGCTTTTATTTGCAGGCTCTTTTTTATTAACCTCAGTGCTGGAGTACATAACCGGTTTCGTATTGGAGAAGGTATTTGGGAACAAATGGTGGGATTATTCCGATATGCCATTTAATATTCGTGGATATGTATGCCTGAAGTTTTCTATTATGTGGGGATTTGGATGTATGTTTATTGTGAACCAGCTTCACCCTCATATTATGCGGTTTATCAGATGGTTTCCATATAAGGTAGGAGTAGGAATTGCGGTGTTTGTTGTGATCGCTTTTTCGGCAGACCTTGTTGTTACGGTAAATACAATCTTGAAGTTTAATAAAAGACTACGTATGCTGGAAGAAATTGCCGCTGGTATGCATAAGGTTTCGGATGAGATTGGTGAGGATATTTTCGAGAAAGTATCAGATATTACAGAGAAGAGAGAAATCGCACAGGAATATCTGGAAGACAAGCGTGCAGATATGGAAGAATATATTGAGGATCGTAAGTCTGATGTGGAAGAGTTCTTACAGGACAAAAAGGAAGATTTCCGCAATGATATTCTGGAAGTACGAGCAAGAAGAGAAGAACTTAGCCGCGAGTACAAGAAGATTATGGAACAGCGTCAGTTTGGTGTAAAGCGTATGATGAAGGCATTCCCAAGACTTCAGTCGAGAGACCATGATAAGATGCTTCAGCTTTACAAGGAATTTTGGAAAAAATAAAAAGTTCTTGTGTGCGAACGGAAT
>CAZINB010000094.1:0-1378 GCA_964540565.1 uncultured Faecalimonas sp. | reverse complement strand
AAAACACAGGAGTTAAAACGAAGCGAAGGATATAAGAAAACACAGGAGTTAAAACGAAGCGAAGGATATAAGAAAACACAGGAGTTAAAACACGGCGAAGGGTATAAAAAAGCACAGGAACAAAAACGCGGCGAAGGCTATAAGAAAGCACAGGAGCAAAAACACGGCGAAGGGTATAAAAAAATGCAGGTGATTGCAGGGCAGTTTTGTCCGGTTGAGAAACGCTGCGGCGGCTGTCAGTATCTTCATTTCACATATGAGGAGCAGCTGCAGCGAAAACAGAAAGCCGTTGAAGCATTGATGAAACCGTATTGCCGTGTGCATACAATTACTGGAATGGAAGATCCGTTTCATTATCGAAATAAAGTACATGCAGTATTTGCGCATAAGCGCGATGGTTCTATTATTTCCGGAACATATGAAGAAGGCACGCATGAAGTAGTTCCAGTTGGCGAATGCCTTCTGGAAAATCAGAAAGCAGATGCGATCATTGCAACAATCCGGGAACTTTTGAAGTCATTTAAGATAAAAACCTATAATGAAGATACCGGATATGGTTTGTTTCGCCATGCATTGATCCGTGTCGGACATCAGACCGGGGAGATCATGGTTGTGCTGGTACTAGGTTCACCGATTCTTCCGTCAAAAAATAATTTTGTCAAGGCACTTAGAAAAGCTCATCCGGAGATTACGACAGTGGTCCTGAACGTAAATGATAAAAAAACGAGTATGGTATTGGGTGAAAAAGAGGCAGTCCTCTATGGAAAAGGATATATTGAAGATGTTCTTTGCGGATGCAGATTCCGCATTTCAGCAAAATCTTTTTATCAGATCAATTCTGTTCAGACAGAAAAACTTTATGCCAAGGCAATGGAATTGGCACATCTGACTGGAAAAGAACGAGTGATTGATGCATATTGCGGAATCGGTACGATCGGAATGGTAGCAGCTAAGCAGGCTGGCGAGGTGATTGGCGTAGAACTGAATCCAGATGCAGTGCGGGATGCAATTCGAAACGCAAAAACGAATGATATGAAGAATATTCGTTTCTATCAGAATGATGCAGGACAGTTTATGGTAGGAATGGCGCAGCAGGGCGAAAAAGCAGATGTAGTATTTATGGATCCGCCGCGAGCCGGAAGTGATGAAGCCTTTTTGTCTTCCGTAGTTCAGCTTGCACCGAAGCAGATCGTTTATGTATCCTGTGATCCACAAACACAGGTGAGGGATCTGGAGTATCTGACGAAGCATGGGTATAAAGCAGAAGGCGCTTGGCCGTTTGATATGTTTCCGTTTTGCAGTCATATGGAGACGGTTGTCTTGCTTTCCAAGGGAGAGGTCGACTCAAAAAAGGTGCGTGTGGAGTTCTCTTTGGAAG
>CAZINB010000093.1:0-1386 GCA_964540565.1 uncultured Faecalimonas sp. | reverse complement strand
GTATTGCCCATGGTCGCGGCGGCGCGGAGCGCCGGATTTTCCGCCGTCTACCTGCCGGCCGACAACGCTGCCGAGGGTGCGGTGGTGGATGGGATCACGGTGTACGCCGTTCGTCACGTTCGCGAGCTGGTGGAGCATCTGCGCGGCACGGCACCGCTACAGCCCGTACCGACCTGCGCCTTTACGCCCGGCGAGGCGACCGCCCCCGACATGGCGGACGTGATGGGTCAGGCCGTTCCGCGGCGTGCGCTGGAGGTCGCGGCGGCCGGCGGTCATAACCTACTGTTGATCGGGCCTCCCGGCTCCGGAAAAAGCATGCTTGCCAAGCGATTGCCCTCCATTCTGCCCGATTTTACGCGTGAGGAGGCGCTGGAGTCCTCCGCCGTTCATTCCATCGCCGGCACGTTGCCGGGCGGCACGGGACTGCTCACCACGCGCCCGTTCCGCGCGCCGCACCACACCGTTTCGCACCATGGTCTCACCGGCGGCGGCTCTCCGCCGCGTCCCGGCGAAATTTCGCTGGCGCACCACGGCGTGTTGTTTTTGGACGAGCTGCCGGAGTTTTCGCGCACCGCGATGGAGTCGTTGCGCCAACCGCTGGAGGACGGCGAGATCACGCTCTCGCGCGTGTCCGCCAGCCTCACCTACCCCTGCTCGTTTATGCTGGTGGCGGCGATGAACCCGTGCCCCTGCGGCTTTTACGGGCACCCGACCAAGCCGTGCACCTGCACGCCGCTTCGGCGGCAGCAATACCTGTCGCGCATATCGGGGCCGTTGCTGGACCGCTTCGACCTCCACGTGGAGGTGCCGCCGGTGTCGTTCGAGCAGTTGTCGTCCCCCACGCCGGCGGAGTCGTCGGCAGACATCCGGGCGCGCGTCAACCGGGCCCGTGCCCGACAGGCGGCGCGGCGCGAGGAAACCGGCGTGCTGACCAATGCCGCACTGCCGCCCGACGGACTGCGTGCGTTTTGTCGGCTGACCGACGAGGCGTCGCGGCTGTGGGAGGAGGCGTTCGAGCGGCTGGAGCTGTCGGCGCGCGCCTACGGCCGCGTGCTGAAGGTGGCGCGCACCATCGCGGATTTGGCAGACGAGGACGTCGTACGCGCCGAGCATATCGCTGAAGCGATTCAGTACCGCAGTCTCGACCGCAAATATTGGGCCGACCGCTAGGCGCACCACCGCAGGAGCCCCCTCTGGGGGGGCTCATGGGGTTGGCTCAATGAAAACCAGCGCACAGACTTTACTTGGCTCCCCTGGCCATGGGAGCTGTCGGCGTTAGCCGACTGAGAGGTCGTTGGTACAAAATAATTGTTTTGCACACAACAATTCGTCTGTATCGACCTCTCCGTCATCGCTTCGCGATGCCACCTCCCCTTTTCGAAGGGG
>CAZINB010000092.1:0-1395 GCA_964540565.1 uncultured Faecalimonas sp. | reverse complement strand
ATATATTTATTATAATTACAATTTTAAGTCAGGTAGTATGCCCTACAATATATGCTTCAGAAATTGAACACACGGATATATTGCCTACAAAAACTTTTCAAGAAGTTTTAAAGCTTAATTCAATTGAAGATATAAAATATGCCACTATTGGTTATATAGAATACCCAAACAATGTTTATGCAGATATTAATACGGATGATATTCGAGAATTTATATCCACTTGTTGGGATATAAAATATGAAGTTGTTATTCGTCCTTACAACGAACCAACTGATTTTTTTATAAACATCTGGACAGATGAAAAAGATAAGTTTAATTCTAATTATCGTTGTAAACAAACGATATATAATACTGAACTTTTATATGGTGCCTATGGAAATGAAATAAAGAGTACCGGTGTAGCATATGCATACAATTACATATGGTATGTTCCTACAGATGATAGCTTAGAAATTATAAAAAAAGCAACAGAAAATTTAGTTAAAAAATATATTGACAAAAAAAGAGAAGGAAATAATGATGATGGTATTTTAGTCCCTTCTGCAACACCAAATTATTTCTATACAGATGGTTGTAGCCAATGGGCAGAGACGGAATTACAGTTAGCCGCAACCAAAAATCTTATACCATATGAAATTGCAGATAATTATGTTGACGGAATTTCATGTGAAGATTTTTGTAAATTAGCAACACAATTAATAGTTGTATTATCTGAAACTTCATCATATGATACTGTAAATTCTAAGGAAATTCAATCAGTTGCAGAGGAAATAGTAAATAATAAAAATCTAAATAATATATATAAAAACGTATCATATACAGATGTTGAGGTTATAAACTACGAACTCAAATTTCTGTCTGCATTAGGAATTGTATGCGGCACTGGAGATGGTAAGTTTGAACCGAAGGCATATATAACAAGAGAACAAGCTGCAACCATTTTAAATAGAATTGCTACATTTTTCGAATTAGAAATATCATTGGAAAGCGGTGAATATTTAGACGATATTGACATATCGGAATGGGCTAAAAATAGTGTGTATAATATGAAAAGTGTATCTGTAATGCAGGGTGATGAAATGAATTTATTTAACCCTAAACAGATATATACAAAAGAACAATCGATCATCACAATTTATCGTTTATTCTCTGTGATTTTGAAAAAAATTTATAATATTATGTAATGAAAAGAGCGCCCTGGAATGAACCCCAGGGTGCTCTTTAACTTGATGCCTTGTGTTAAATAATTATACCTCAACAACTTCCCATTGAATAATACCAGGAGTACAACCTCTACCGGAAGCGGAAAGACCACCGATATAGGATATATTCTGCGGAGTATTCCGTATGACAAAAGAATTTACAGCATTGAGGACTCAAGAGAATTAAATTTAA
>CAZINB010000091.1:0-1405 GCA_964540565.1 uncultured Faecalimonas sp. | reverse complement strand
ATACGCCTTTTGCTTTAGCGTATTGATGCTTGGTAGCCATAAACTCCTGATATGCCGATTCGGGAACGCAGTTTTGACAGCTTACTAATTTTATTCCGTTTAATACGGTTTTCTTGTCTTGCATAACATAATCCAGCACCCGCTTCATAGCGGTTGCGGTTTGTGTCTTTTCGGGAATTGCCGTAAAGGTTGCCATTATCCACACCTCCCGACTATCTCGTTAAGTGCAGTCAGCACTTCGGAATATTTCTGTTTTAATTCTTGCAAATCGGGACAAATAATTTTGCCCATATTGCAGAGCGTTGTTAACTGATTGATGTTTCTGCCGATGGCTTTCTGTTCTTTCAGCACTTCCGAAAGACCGTTTATAACCGTTATCTGCTTGTTCATTGCCGATATTGTTACAAACTCGGTGAAGTTCATATTCGCTTTTTCTGCTTTTCTTTTGATTGCCGCATAATCGCTCTCACGAAAACGCATGGCAATCATTTTGCTTTTATTGTTGGTTTTAGTTATCCTCTCTTTCTGCGGTAGTTTTGCTACCGCCTGTTATTCCCCAATGTCGTATTATTTGGGGTTCGGGGGTTGCCCCGACAAGCTGTTTGTATTGCGGCGGCCTTGGACGGCGTATATACAAACAATATGCTTGCCCTATCCCTTTGGGATAGGAATCTTTTATATTTTCAATCATATCTTACCGTCACTTCCTTTCAACAGATATGTAAAAATCCCTGCGTGAAAACTGTATGGTTATTCCTTGACAGTATCCTCGCAGGGATTTATTTTATGCTTATAATTTTGTCAAAGAACATACCGACAGAGATAAAAATAAGTCTTGTGCCGCAAAGCCGATTTTGGCTGCTTTTGCACGAAGACTTATATATACTCTATTCGATTGGATTTATATTTTACCGGAGCTTTTAAATTTTGTCAAGGCCGGAAATATAAATTTCTTTTTTTGAAAATATAACTTGCAATAGTTTTCTTTCCAAGTTAATATACCACAACCATTTTGGGCAATGACAATTTTTGTTTTCGTGACTTTAGAGTAAAATATTATTCGGAGGTAGCGAAATGGAAAGAAAAGCTATAAGTGCAGAGCTTATAACGAGCTTCAAAGAGCATTTGATTTTAGAGGAAAGGAGTAAAGCAACGGTTGAGAAATATATTCGTGATGTGACGGCGTTTGCCGATTATATGAACGGTTCGGAAATTTCAAAAGAAGCAGTTATTGAATACAAACGGCAGTTGCAAGAAAAGTACAAAGTCCGTTCGATTAATTCCGTTTTGGCGAGTTTAAATTCATTTTTCGGTTTTGTCGGTTGGTATGAGCTTAAAGTGAAATCCATAAAACTGCAAAAACAGATTTACTGTTCGGAAGAAAAGGAACTTACAAGAGCCGAAT
>CAZINB010000090.1:0-1432 GCA_964540565.1 uncultured Faecalimonas sp. | reverse complement strand
AGTGGGGTGTAACAATGAACGCAGTAATATATGCACGATATTCAAGTGATAATCAGCGAGAAGAGTCAATTGAAGGTCAGTTGCGAGAGTGCAAGGCCTTTGCCGAAAAGAATGATATTCAAATCGTAGGCACATATATTGATCGTGCATTGTCGGCAAAAACAGATAACCGCCCTGACTTTCAGCGTATGGTTAATGACAGTGACAAAGATCTTTTTGATACTGTCATTGTATGGAAACTTGACCGCTTTGCCCGTAACCGTTATGATTCGGCACACTATAAAGCATTGCTTCGCAAAAACGGTGTTAAGGTAATATCCGCTACCGAAATTATATCCGATACTGCCGAGGGCATTTTGCTTGAATCATTACTTGAAGGTATGGCGGAATATTATTCTGCCGATCTTGCGGAAAAGGTTATACGAGGTTTAACAGAAAATGCTTTGAAATGCAAATATAACGGCGGTACACTTCCAATTGGATATACCGTTGATTCCGAGCAGTTTTTTCAAATTGATCCGCTGACCGCACCTGCTGTATTACAAGCCTTTAAGTCTTATGCCGAAGGTGCAAGTATGCAAGAGGTTACCGACCAATTGAACATTAAAGGAATTCGCACAAAGCGTGGCGGTAAAATCAGCATAAACAGCGTAACCCGTATGTTACACAACCGCAAATATATCGGTGAATATAAATATCGGGATATTGTGCAACCTGGCGGTATTCCCGCCATTGTTCCACAGGATTTGTTTGACCGAGTACAAGAGCGAATGGTTACAAATAAAAAAGCTCCGGCTAAACATAAAGCCGAAGACGAATATTTGCTTACTACTAAACTTTTCTGCGGAAAGTGCCAATGTCTTATGGTTGGCGAAAGCGGTACAAGCCACGCAAAGAAAAAGGTACATCGTTATTATAAATGCGTAAGCGTTAAAAATCATAAAGGTTGTGATAAGAAAACCGTCAGAAAAGAATGGATTGAAGATGCAACAATTGATTTTATACGCAAAATTGTTTTTGATGATGATTTGGTATCTATGCTTTGCGAAACCGCAACAAAGGTGCAAAGCCAAGCAAATACCAATTTGCCGTTGCTTAAGAAGCAGTATGGCGATACGGTTAAAAGTATAGATAATTTGCTTAATGCCATTCAGCAAGGTATTCTCACTCCATCAACAAAGCAGCGTATGGAAGAACTGGAGCAACAGAAAACGGAACTGTCTATCCAAATAATAAAAGAGGAAATGACAAAGCCGACAATATCGGCAGAGGATATAGAAGCCTATTTTAACCGTCTTCGCAAGCTGAATTTTAAACGACACGACCATCGCCGCCGTTTAATTGATACTTTTATAAATAAAATAGTCCTTTGGGATGACGGCAGAATTTATTTCGGCTGTAATTACAAGGATTGCTCAAAAGAAATGACCTT
>CAZINB010000089.1:0-1438 GCA_964540565.1 uncultured Faecalimonas sp. | reverse complement strand
ACGGTTTCCATTTGGGCTTTATTTATATCCTTATTTCTTTGCTCATACATTTGTATAGAGCGAAGTGATACGCCTGATTGTTGTGCAAGCTCATTTTGGGTTATTCCGCAGCTTTTTCTGATTACCTGAAGTCTTGTAGGCTCGTTTTTCTCTTTAATCATTTTCTCTACTGTATCTGCAAACTTTTCTTCGGGTGCTTCGTGGTACAGGTCGAACATAACTTCAATGTCGCTCATTTTTATATGTCTTGCTATATTACTAAACGGTCTTTTAGAGTACCATTGATAAAATGCAAGTATCCATCCGCACCAGTAATCTCTATTCTTGTTTATATTCTCACTGCTTGGTAGTATCGTTCTTTCGATTCCGGCTTCTTTTAGTACTTCTTCTACAAGCTCGGGGCCTGACATTCCCATTATATACTTTGGGTTACCGTTTCCGAATTCTTCGGCAATGCCGGTTGATATAAATAATTTTAAGAATTCGTCCTTGTCCATATTAAGGTCGCTTGCGACATAATCAAAGGCATCGCCTAAGTTATTCATTGCGCTGTCAATATACATTTCATCGTAAGCGTGAATCATTATTATCAATCCTTTCCCTGATGATATCACGCATAAATAATCCGTTGATATCATCCACCTCTTGCTGAAGTCTAAATTGCTTATTAGCTTCTTCGTTTCGTTTTTTTCTCTTGATATAATATTCTGCACTGTCAGCAATTTCATACTTTTGGAATTTGATTGCATCAAAAGCTTTCTCACTTTTTAACACAATCTGCTCACCGAGTTTTCCAAGTTTCATCGCCTCGGAAAGTTGCTCGATGGATATTTGGTTATTTACGAAAGCTCTAGCGAACGAGAAGTATGAGTCATCTGCTCGATACCCTGTGATAATATCATAGTTTGATATATCGGGCAGGAAGGTATTTAACAAATAATCTCTGCCTTGCTTTGACACCGCAGTTGACACCCTGAAATTTCTGTTATTGGCAAGAACCGCAAGCCAGTTAAGTATTGTATATTCATCTCCCGATAAATCAAGTGTAGTGAGTCCGGCTATATTAAGTTCGTAGCTGTTAGCATATCCGTCTTTGGCAGGCTTCTGGCAAGCCCATTCCTTTGCAAGCTCCAAAGTTTCTGTGCAATAGAATCCCAAGCCATAGTCATTATTTTCTTTGCCTAATCCGAATACTGGTTTTTCAATTATTTCCGGAGAGCCATGCCATATTATTTTTTTCATTCTATCACTCCTAACTTTACATTTATATTGTATCACCAAAGTGATAGTTTGTCAATAATAATATAAAATATTGTTTTTTACAACCATTTAATTTTACAAAATCTACTTTTCCCCAATCGGATATTCAATCGCACCGTTAATACTCTTCACTTCCCGAACACAATCGTTATGCAGTTCATCGACATTTTCATAGTCA
>CAZINB010000088.1:0-1461 GCA_964540565.1 uncultured Faecalimonas sp. | reverse complement strand
TGCTCAAGCTGACAAGCAGCTTTATCATGAAGAAATGAAAAAAGTTATTGAGAATACTAAAAATCTTGATATGAAACAAGCCGAAGTAATAGAAATAATCGTAGAAGATGGAAAGGTTACTGGAATTGTTACAAGAACAGGAGGTATATATAAAGCTAAAGCAGTTATTATTGCTACAGGTACATTCCTCAGAGGTAAGATTTTTATTGGAGAATCTGCATATTATGCAGGTCCAAATGGAATGGCAGCATCTATAGAACTTTCAGATAGTCTAGCTGCTCATGGTATTCCTCTTAGAAGATTCAAGACTGGTACACCTGCTCGCATAGATTCTAAATCTATCGACTATAGCAAGATGACGGTTCAGCACGGTGATGAAAATGTGGTTCCTTTTTCTTTTATGAACGAAGATATTGGAGAAAACAAAATAGATTGCTGGCTGGCTTACACAAATGAAACTACCCACGACATAATAAGAAGGAATTTCCATAGATCAGCTCTTTTTACAGGTGAAATTGAAGGAGTTGGTCCTCGTTATTGCCCTTCTATAGAAACTAAAATTGATAGATTTAAGGATAAAGAAAGACATCAGCTTTTCGTTGAACCAGAAGGTCTTAAAACAGACGAGATGTATATTCAGGGGATGTCTTCAAGTCTTCCTGAAGATGTTCAAGTAGAATTTTACAGATCTATTGTAGGTCTCGAAAATGCAAAAATTGTTAGACCTGCATATGCTATAGAGTATGATTGTATCAATTCTTTAGATATTAAAACCACATTGGAAAGCAGAATAATAGAAAATCTATATTTTGCTGGACAGACAAATGGAAGCTCTGGTTATGAGGAAGCTGCAGCCCAAGGTCTTATAGCAGGTATAAACGCAGCACAGAAAATTAAAGGTGAAGAACCTTTTATACTTGACAGATCAGAAGCATATATAGGTGTTTTAATAGATGATCTGGTGACAAAAGGTACAGATGAACCATATAGAATAATGACTTCAAGATGTGAGTATAGACTTATGCTTCGACAGGACAACGCTATGGATCGTCTAACAGAAAAAGCATATAAGATCGGTCTTGCAACTGAAGAAAGATATCAACGATATCTTTTTATAAAGGATCAGACGGAAAAAGAAATACAGCGTCTCAGAGATACAAAAGTAACTGCTGCAAAAGCAAATCCGTTCCTTGAGTCTCTTGGAAGTGCACCGATATCAAACAGTACAAGCCTTGCAGATTTACTAAAGCGTCCACAGGTAACTTATGATAATTTGATTAAGATTGATGAAAATCGTCCTGAACTTTCATATCATAGTAAAGTACAAGTACATGTAAATATTAAATACGAAGGATATATAGCAAAGCAGCTTGTTCAAATAGAAAAGTTCAAAAAGCTTGAAAGCAGAAAACTTCCTAAGGATATTGATTATATGGAATTGGATGGTCTTCGTATAGAGGC
>CAZINB010000087.1:0-1484 GCA_964540565.1 uncultured Faecalimonas sp. | reverse complement strand
TGTCCATCTGCTTCAACTCCTTTCCATGATTTCGTAAAGTATGCTACTTGAAGAGTATCCCCACCACACAAGTTATGCTCATAATTATACACAATGGTGCTAAATTCGTCAATAAATTTGCGCAAAAAAATCAAATGATGTCTTTTGTTTTCGGAATTTAACGATTTTTTCATAATTTGAACCATAAAATAAGGATGTTTGGCGAAATATTTCACATGAAATGCCGTCAAAAATCACGTCATGATAAGGAGGAGTCAGTATGTCAAGAAAAGGCGAGAATATTTACAAACGAAAAGATGGAAGATGGGAAGCGCGGTATATCAAACACTATGATGTCTGTGGCAAAGCAAAATATGGCTATCTGTACGCAAGAACCTACACAGAAGTAAAAGCCAAATTAAGTGAAACCAAAGCAGAGATTCGATGTGGACGATGCCATCATTCACAGACAAATGTCACTTACGATAAAGTCCTGTCCGCGTGGTTGCAATCCACCAAAATCAATGTCAAAGATTCCACATATATGCGTTATAAACATTTGATTGAGACTCATATTGCGCCGAGTCTTGGAAAGTGTAAGCTCATTCATATCAACAGCCAGATGATTGAGAGTTATGTGGCATCCAAGTTGGAAAACGGTAGAACGGACGGAGCCGGCGGTCTCTCTCCAAAAACTGTCACAGATATTATTACTATTATTAAAAGCAGTATGAATTATGCGGAATGTCATGGCTATGACGTGTCATGCAATCTGCGAAGACTGTCGGTAAAGAAAAGAGAAAAAGAAATGCGTGTTCTTAGCAGAGCGGAACAAAAAGATTTAACGAAGGTTCTATTATATCGAACGGATTTAACGAAGCTTGGGATTCTGCTTAGCTTATATACAGGAATCAGAATCGGAGAACTATGCGCTCTCCGATGGGAGAATCTGCAAATTGAGACCAAGACGCTTCAGGTACGCGAGACGATGCAACGCATCCAGAATCCAGATTCCAACACAAAATCCAAGACCAAGATTGTTATTACCGAGCCCAAGAGCAAATGCTCTGTACGGGATATTCCTCTCCCGGATTTTCTTCTTGAACGGATCCGGGAACACCAAAGTAGTCCGCGTGCATTCGTGCTTACCGGAAAGGAAAATCAATATATCGAGCCACGAACTTTGCAATACCGCTTCTATAAATATGTAGCAGAAAGTGGAATTCAGAAAACAAACTATCATGCTTTGCGCCACACGTTTGCTACGCGTTGTGTAGAGGTCGGCTTCGAGATAAAGAGTCTAAGCGAAATTCTAGGACATGCTAATGTAAATATCACTTTGAATCGTTATGTCCATTCTTCCTTTGATTTAAAATACAATAATATGTGCAAGCTTTACGTCGTTTTTTAACGCCGTCAAAATGATTGTCCTAAAATCACCGAACTAAAGACAAATTCGAATATTTTTTAACCATCTCTTCAAGTAGCATACTTTACGAAATCAT
>CAZINB010000086.1:0-1501 GCA_964540565.1 uncultured Faecalimonas sp. | reverse complement strand
AACCCGATTCAGTAGGTGTACAACCTTTTGTATATCTCATTCCTTTAGATAGACAGATAGATGTTGAACATTATGCAAGAGAAGCTCATAATGATTTTCACTCAGAAGAGAATGTAGAACTTGGTTTATGCATTGGTGATTACTTTGAGGAATGGATGAATAATAATGGTGTTGAGTTCAAGCCGGTTGGAAGTATTGATTTAACATTTGGAGAACGCCGGGTTGATTACTTAGCTGATTATATTCCAAGGGGAATTGTTTAGAAAGGTGGTTGATGGAATATGACACATAAAAACATTTCAGTAAAAGAAGTTGCAAGAGGAATAAGTAACCCAACATACTCAGAGGATTTACAAGCGACAAAGGAATTGATGGAACTATTTGATTATATTAAGGAAACAAAACCACTTGGAGATTGGGTGTCACGAAAACCGCTTGAAACGGCAAAAGACTATATCAGAATGTATGATGATAATTATTATACATATCAGACATGGGATGAATTGATTGAGAGTGAAGAAGATCAAGGGGTATATGGATTGACTGAGATTGAATGCAGAATGGAAATAAATCATAGCATATTTAAGCTCCCTTGTGGATGGTATATACAATATGTATAAAAAGGTAAAAGAATGACGATTTTAAGGAGAAGATGATATGAAAAACACAAAACAAATTATTGTAACATGTATTAAATGGGATGCACCTAAGTCAGCTAATTTGCCAAAACAAATTGTGATTGATGTCAATGAAGATAATGAATATTTGTTGGAAGATATTGAATACTATGCCGACAATCTTTCTGATTATCTTTCAGATACATATGAATATTGTCATAATGGTTTTAAAGTAAAATGCATTTAAAAGAGTGATTTTAACAGTAAAAAGAAAGGTTAAACAAGGTGAAAAAATGAAAGAACAAATTATTAGATTTGTAGAAACAGATGTTGATGGTTGCGGAACAAATGCAGAACATTTGATTATGGTTAAATCGGATTTAGATTTGACAAATGGATTTAAAGAGAGATTGGGAAAAGTAATTGAAGAAATCAAAGAAGAATGGGGAGAATGGGATACTGATTCTGTTGTTGAAGAGGCTTGTGAAAGAATTTTCGGAGCAGATGCAGAAGTTTATTCTATTATTCCAGATATGGAAATCGAATTTTAGCCATTGAATAATGATTTGAATAACAGATTGGAGGAAACGGATATGGATAATATTTGGATATATGTTGTAAAAGAACAAGCTAAAGGAATTGTAATTGCAAATAGTGAACAAGAAGCAATCGGAACTGTTGTAGCATCATATAAGAAGCATAGCGATGATATTTGTCCGGGTTGTGTACATGTAGTTAAGGCTACAGATACAGATGGATGGAAAACAGATTGTCCCGAAATGTTGGAAATAATAAGTTTTATGTAAGGCAATAGAAACACAAATTCATCAATAAACACGGAGGTGTGCGTATGGAAATTAAAATTAGTTTATCAAGTAGTGACT
>CAZINB010000085.1:0-1560 GCA_964540565.1 uncultured Faecalimonas sp. | reverse complement strand
TGTTTATAAATGAATTCCTCGTAAGGGGACGAAAACTATCTATAGACTTGCCGTCAGATTCAATTCTCTTATCAGTCTCGTTTATAAATGAATTCCTCGTAAGGGGACGAAAACTAGTTGGAACCTTTGGTGCTTGATATATAACTTCTGTCTGTTTATAAATGAATTCCTCGTAAGGGGACGAAAACTAGTGATCTTGAAGCATGTGCTGAGGCTAATCCCATGAATGGTTTATAAATGAATTCCTCGTAAGGGGACGAAAACTGTTTATAGATTCAGGGAAATATTCACCATATGATACAAGTTTATAAATGAATTCCTCGTAAGGGGACGAAAACAAGTATTCAACTTCATAAGTAAAGTATTCTTCGTAATTTTCGTTTATAAATGAATTCCTCGTAAGGGGACGAAAACAAATTGAAAGGTTTAAGCATACCCTTTCCTCCTTTTTAGTTTATAAATGAATTCCTCGTAAGGGGACGAAAACGAAACATTAATGTATAATAGTATAAAGGACGCTCTGGATGTGTTTATAAATGAATTCCTCGTAAGGGGACGAAAACATAACAAATATTTTTTATTTGTTAGTTCATAGTTATTATATGTTTATAAATGAATTCCTCGTAAGGGGACGAAAACCCATAAAAACACTTTCCCAACTCCACTTCCTTAATTGCTGGTTTATAAATGAATTCCTCGTAAGGGGACGAAAACTCACAATAGCATAGTGTTCAACTTCACTATTATGTAGGTTTATAAATGAATTCCTCGTAAGGGGACGAAAACACACTTGTCCCATATAATGCTGAAAAAGATAAACTTTAGTTTATAAATGAATTCCTCGTAAGGGGACGAAAACCGAACTCTCGCTTCTTCTTCGATTTGATCGTAATAAGCTTGTTTATAAATGAATTCCTCGTAAGGGGACGAAAACTGCTTCGGAAACACCGTAAATTTTTTTGATTGTTTCTGTGTTTATAAATGAATTCCTCGTAAGGGGACGAAAACCGATGGCGTGGGTGGCCTCAACGGTATCCTCTACGGGCTAGCCAGTTTATAAATGAATTCCTCGTAAGGGGACGAAAACCAGAACAGATACAGAGGCATTCGAGAAATATTTAGGACAGGTTTATAAATGAATTCCTCGTAAGGGGACGAAAACTCATGGTTTTCACTTCTGCTTTAGCGCTCCATAATATTTGTTTATAAATGAATTCCTCGTAAGGGGACGAAAACACTATTAATTCTTATAATCATTCCGTCAATAAAACCTTCTAGTTTATAAATGAATTCCTCGTAAGGGGACGAAAACTGTAATACCTCGACTGTTCCAACAACCGCCAAAACCCGAACAGGTTTATAAATGAATTCCTCGTAAGGGGACGAAAACTCTATTTTAAGAGCTATTCAATTTTAAGCTATATTTATAGTTTATAAATGAATTCCTCGTAAGGGGACGAAAACCTGGGAAAGTGTCTCCTTCAAAAACTGCATTATCAGTTCCTGTTTATAAATGAATTCCTCGTAAGGGGACGAAAACGGTGCTGGCATAGGTGGCGG
>CAZINB010000084.1:0-1597 GCA_964540565.1 uncultured Faecalimonas sp. | reverse complement strand
CTGCAATCTCTCAAATACCACTCGTTCATAATATTAAGGAATGGTGCAAATTCGCTTGAAGCTTCGTCCGATGAATCCACTCCGTTTGATACGGCAATAAAACGCACACCTTGTTGCTTGAACAACACTTCGGTATAAAATCCCGTTTGCAAATAATCTCTGCCGACACGGCTCATATCCTTTACGATAACCGTTCCGACTTTGCCGGCTTGAATATCCGTAACCATTCTTTTCCAACTTGGTCTTTCAAAATTTCCGCCCGAATATCCATCATCGGTATAATGGGATAAATTTAAAAATCCGTTCTGCTTTGCGTAATTTTCAAGCATTGCCTTTTGATTTACAATACTGTTGCTTTCGCCCATAAGGTCATCATCTTTTGACAACCTCTCATATAAAGCTGTTATCTTCGTTTCCGTCTGCCTGTTTGTCATTTAATAAAACTCCTTTCAGGCTGAACGGCTCATTTGCGATACATTTATTATACCACACTTTTCACCGTTTGCCAATGGATAATCCGAAATTATCCGTAAAAATTTTTCTTCCATTGTTTCCTTTGCGTTTTCGCTGAAAAACACATTGACCTTATAGGTAGTCGTTCCTATCCTTTTTGTTAAAATTGTATTACTCATAGTTTTTATTCCTCCAAATCTATTGACAAATACGAGGGGATGTTGTATAATTAAATTTGTAATCCGTTTATACTATAGCAGATTACTCCCTCTATATTATGGAGAAATACCGATACAAAATCGGAAAGGTTTTTAAAAATTTATTCTGCACCTTTAAAATTTAATACGGACGGGTGGTGAAACTTCGGTGTATGATAAATTTGACTACGATGTAATTGAGCAAAGGGAAGCGGAATTACTGCAAAAAGCACTTTCGCTTGAAGCCTCAAATGCTCCGCCGAAATCCGTTTCCAAAATTACAGCAGCTCCAAAAGAGCAACTTAAACGGGATATTAAAGCGGCGGCACTTGAAAGGCTTGAACAAGCCGCAGAGAGTGTAGATGATTTTAAAAATGTCATATCTCAATGGGATAGGCTTGACGAAAACAGAGAGCGAAAAGAGCGATATTGGGAAATAAGCAGAAACGATACGGATTTTCCGCTTGAATACGGCGAAGCCGGTTGGGGTACTGTATTTCCGAAAAATCTCAACACCGCTATTCAAAAGCAAATACGAAATGGAGATTTTATAGACGCAATATATGACAGCCCGAACGAAATACAAGAGCTTGTAACCGATGAATACTTATATAAAATTTTGAAAGATTTAAAACCCGAACATAAAGAGCTGTTGTATTTAGCGGCAGTTAAAGGTTTGAGTAATACCGAAATTGCAAAATTACAAGGTAAAACAGACAGAGCAGTGCGGTATATGAAAGATACGGTATTCCGTAAAATACGCAAAAAGATATATGAATATCTTACATCAGAAAAAGGTAAGAATCACGAAATGACACTTGCCGAAAAGAAATTTGTCGAAAACTATACAACTGAATATTTTGAAAAAATGACGAAAACTAAAATTTGAAAATTACAATGAGCAAAAAAATATAGGTCTTTTTGACCTGCTCATTTTTTGATATAAC
>CAZINB010000083.1:0-1656 GCA_964540565.1 uncultured Faecalimonas sp. | reverse complement strand
GTACTCTTCCCCGCGTCCGACGGGCCGAGTATAACGATCGGCTTACCGCTTTCAAACGAAAGTGAAACATTATCAAGCACGTTAAGAACGTGCTTGCCGCTTTTATAGGTTTTTGTGACACTTTCGAATTCAACTATCGGCATAATAACCTCGACATTTAGTTAGCGCATACTAACTAAATGTCGCAATTAAAGCGACGGTGATTTGCCGTCGCTAACAACACAAATATTATAGAAATCTAACATTCGAATGTCAATATATTAATAATTTTCATTTCATAAGTTCGTCCGACAAACGGATTATTTCGGGAGCAATTTTTTCGCGTTCCTTGCGAAGTATGCGGTTATAAAGCGGATATGCAATCGTTAAAATCGCTATACCTACGGCACCGAGGACTATTCCTACCGGTAATGCCGTATTTCCGAGCAAATCGCCGAAATCGGACATTAAAAGGCTCATACCGAGTCCCATTATCAGTGTACCAAATACTCCAATGATAATTGAGACTATGGTAGCTTTCTTTCCGGCACTGCTATCGAGCGCCCTTAAACACTCCATTTTATTTTCCTCTTTAGGCAAATATTTTTCACGAATGTTCTTAATTTCGTCCTGTTCGTCGGCCGAATATGTCATCTTAAAGGTATCTTTGTTTTCCATGCTTATTTCTCCAAATTTTTGAGTTTTTTACTGCTCTGTACTATCATATACACCGCCATAATTATAACGAATACCGAAATTGCGACTCCGCTGAGACTGAGAAACAACGTTTGCACACTCTTTGTTATTTCCGCTTTGCTGAACGTGTTGAGCATAGTGTTTTCGAGGGTCAGCATAGACACAAGTGCCGATGCCAAGGAAATCGCCTTAGCGGCCGACATTGCCGGGCTGTTGTATTTTTTGTATCTGAATACATTTATTGTCGCAAAGGTCAGCGTAGTAAACGTATATGCGGCCATGGCGATGGTCGTTATCTCACTGTGTTGCATAACACGGCCGTCTCTTATCATATAAAGCATCATACCCGAAAGGCTTAAATTCATAATAAGGAAAATGATACCGCAAATTCGGTAATATTTAAGTTCTTGCGCCATATGTTTTCCAGGTTCGTGGCGCAGAGTGTGCTTTACTATAAAGAAACGCATAAGTGCCAACAAAGCGTAATACATAAATAACGAATAAAACCAAGCCGAGCGGTGGTAAACAGCAGTCCCGAGCTGTAAAGCAGCATATGCTCCGTTCCAAACAACGTTTCCGCACAATGATACGTTGACACGAAACCTCGGGTTACTGCTCCAAAGCTTTAAATACTTGTTGTTTTCCTTAAAGCCCTTAAAGTCTTTAACAACATACGGAGCTTTTACACAAACAGTAAGCAGAGTGTAAAATGCCAAGACGTAAGAAAGTATTCTCAATATATCGTTTTCTTCGAGCTTCAGCATCGCCAAAACAAGCGAAACGGCCGAAATCGGCACAAGTAAAACAATAACAAAAGTTTTCGGGAATAAAATGTGCTTTAATATTTTTTTCCAATCCATTAAAGCTCTCTCCTGATTTTAACGGTGAAAACGGTTCCGACACCGATAGTGCTTTCGACCGATATTTCGCCCTTTAATATATCAACAACGCGCTTTACAAGAGCCAAGCCCAAACCGTTTC
>CAZINB010000082.1:0-1683 GCA_964540565.1 uncultured Faecalimonas sp. | reverse complement strand
TTATAATGGAGGTCAGCGGGGTTTTTATATCGTGTGAAACATTGGTTATAAGTTCGGTTTTCATACGTTCACTGCGCATCTGTGCATCAACGGCACTGCGCACACCGTCGCTGATATGATTAAGGCTCTCTCCGAAACGCTTGAAATCACCGAGCATATATCCCGTAGCTATCTTGGCATTTAGGTCTCCCGAGGCAATCCGCTCGCCGCCACGTTTGAGGTTGCTCAGCATAACTGCGATATAGAGCACGGCGGGAATCACAATCAAGCAGCCCATAAACCAAATAACGGCATGAAGATCGGTATAAATGCAGTTCGGAATAACGGTAAGAACCAGCGCAAGCAAAGCCGCACCCGTGGTTATTAAAGCGGTTTTCCATACAACCGAAAGATTTTTGAATATATATCCGAGACGCCCGAAGACCCATTTTACAATCCGGTAAAGCATATGGATAATTCCGTAAACAACGGTACGCCTTATGAGTATATTCTGCTTTACGCGCGAGGCGAAGGTTATAACGGTAAACAGGAAAATAACATATATCACGACACAGGTAAGCACGATACAAAAATACTTAAACATATCGTTATAATACATCTCGGCACAAACGCATATCATCAACAGTGATATCGCAACCGCCGCCGCAAGCCATACATCAAATGGTATTCGGTCAAGCACACTCCCTTTCAGCGAACCGTCGGGAGCCGTTCTGCCCGCCGAGCATATCAGATATATCAACAGTGCAACCGTGGACACAAGTCCTATCAAGGCTATCGGAGGAAGCCAGTTACGCATGGCATAACACCCATCAACCAGCTTAACAGCGTAATAATATTCGTCAAATTCGGACATATCTGATGCTATATATACCGTAACCTCGATTTTATCGGTTTCAACAAGCTCACTCCACTCGTTACCGTATTCATCGGATTTTGTAACATAACGGTCGGTCATATGTGTGTCGGTGCTTTCAAAGATAGTTGCCTCGCCGTTATAGGTAGAGCCTATAACCTCTCCCGCCTCGTTTTTAACGGTAAAGCGAAGATTGGTATTCTCATACCAATCTTTGGCATAGCCGTCAAGCTCACCGTCGCTGCAAAATGAGGATATATATGAAGAATCACCGAGGGCAAGCCTTTCCAGGGCCCTATTGCGCACCTGCGTAAGACTGCCGCCGTAGCCGTTTACAGCCAAAAGCACTACCACTCCGACAGCCGACAGAACCGCCGCCGCGGTAACAAACATCGAAAGTATAAATGCTGCCGCTTTCATCGGCGTACCGTAGATTACCCTTTTCATAAAAATCACCCTTTTTCAAATTTATATCCGTGTGCCCATACTACCTTTAAGTAACGGGGCTCCGCGGGATTTATTTCGATTTTTTCTCGTATATGCCTTATGTGTACCGCAACTGCGCTTTCGGCACCGTAGGCACTGCCCTTGCAGATACTTTCGTATATCTTTTTCGGTGACATCACCGTTCCCGCATTCTGCATAAGAAGTTTAAGTATTTCATACTCCGTGGGAGTAAGGTTTACACCTTCGCCGTCCACCGTAACGGTTTTTGCGGCATCGTTCACCGTGATACCGCCTATGGATATTTCCGACTCTTCAAGGCGATTATTCCCTCCAAGCTGCATATAACGCCGAAGCTGTGATTTGACACGCGCCACAAGTTCCAA
>CAZINB010000081.1:0-1711 GCA_964540565.1 uncultured Faecalimonas sp. | reverse complement strand
GGGCAATTTGCTCTCGCTTTTTATGTATTTACTTTTTAGAATTAGGCTGCTTTTTTAGCATCTCTCACATACATTACTGCTGTTACTACCATAACTACACAAACGATGTATGAAAGTGTTGTTAAGCTGAAGAAACAAGCAATTTTGTAAGCTGCAAATGCACCAAGAGCACCTGGGAACATAAGCATTAAAGTTGCGCGACGATCGTATTTTCCTTCTTTGACGAATTTGAATACAGATACGTTCATTAATAAAGCACAAGAACCCATCATGATTGGGAAAGCTGTACCGATGTTCATGCCTAACATAGAAACAAGAGCTAAGCAAGGTGAGTAAAGTCCGAAACCAACCATCATAAGAGCTCCTAAGAAGAAGTTGACAACAATACCGATGATTAATTTGATGCCAGAAAGTCCTAAAGCTGTACCAGCCATACCGAAAGGTCCAATTCCAGCAGTTCTGCATGCTGTAACTACAGCACAGATTACTAAGAGTGCAGCCATTACGATACGAATTGTCTTAACATCCCATTTAGATACGATACCAGCGCCGATGTAAGCACCAGCTGCTGCAGCAACTAACATTGTAACTAATGTAAGTGGTTCGATGTCTACGAAGTTAAGGAATAAAATAGCTTCTACAGATACAGGAAGTGTATCACCAACGTTGAGAGTACCAGGTACTGTTTCGTCAGGAGAAGTTTTAGTAAACTTAAATGAAGCTTGTGTAGGAGCAAAAGATCCGATTCCCCATGTATCAAAGAAGTTTGTAACAAAACCGATAATTCCTAATACGATCCATCTGCCGATGCTAACTCCACCGAGTTCATCTTTGTGTTTAGCACAATCAAAAAGAACAAGTGCTGTTGTCACGATTGTAACAATAATTAAGACGATTCTTAGAATTGAAATAATGTTCATAAATCATTCCTCCAAATATTAAATTTTTTGCTGACGTAACACATTTGAAATAATAAGTTTTACATCCCCCGAAAATGTATCACTTTTGTTTAAAAATATGTCTGTCTGTTAGAAAATATTCTAACAATAAAATGCGAAAATGTCAATAAAATAAGGGCAATGTGCTAAAGCGAAAACGTGGAAAAGTACGAGTTTCTTCTATATATAATGTACCCTGAAAATATGCACAAAAACTTGCCGAAAAAAAGTTTAAAAATGTATAAAAAAATACTTGCAATTATAAGAAACATGTAGTATTCTATTAGAGCTGTGACAAGATAGCTATGAAGCGTGAGGTTGCTGCTTGAAAGAAAAGCAGGTATTCCGTGGAGCGAATGTCAAGTTAGGAAACTGGCGACAAGTCACTGTACGAATCTATAACGGCCGTTGAAAGACGGTAACAACGTGTGAGTACTCACGACACACACGGGAGAGTGTACAGTCACCGCTTGTCGTACTGAAACCAATAGTACGAAAAGGAGGCGACTTTTTTTATGGCAAGTCAAGTAATGAGAATTACACTTAAAGCATATGAACATCAATTAGTTGATGCATCTGCTAAAAAAATCATCGAAACTGTAAAGGAAAACGGATCACAAGTGAGTGGACCAGTGCCACTTCCAACTAAGAAGGAAGTTGTAACAATCTTAAGAGCGGTTCACAAATACAAAGATTCTAGAGAACAGTTCGAACAAAGAACTCACAAAAGACTTATCGACATCATTGCACCAACACAAAAAACTGTTGACGCA
>CAZINB010000080.1:0-1785 GCA_964540565.1 uncultured Faecalimonas sp. | reverse complement strand
GGCGATAACGCTATTACAAGAGCAGAGGTCGTAACTGTTGTAAACAAGGCAACCGGCAGAATTGCAGACGAGGGATATATCAATAAAAATCTTTCGTTGCTGAACAAATTTACCGACCTTAAAAACAATTTGCATTGGGCGTTTTATGCGATAGCAGAGGCAAGCAACACCCACCTTGCAAACTCTCACGACAATTCCGAAACTTGGTTGAAATAACCTTTGTGCAAATGGGAGAAAGCAGCCGCAAACGGTTGCTTTCTCTGCATTTTTGTGATATACTGTCTGTAAGATAAATCGGAATTTTGAGGAAAAGAGATATGTTTATAAGCGATAAGAATATAGATAAAGGTAAGGCTTTTGATTGGGGTAGAGTTTCTTCAGATTATGCTCAATACAGAGATATATATCCGCAAGAATTTTATGATAAAATCATAAGTCGCAACTTATGTATCAAAGGTCAAACGGTACTTGATTTGGGAACGGGGACAGGCGTTTTACCGAGAAATTTATACGGTTATGGTGCAAATTGGACAGCAACGGATATTTCAGAAAATCAAATTGAACAAGCTAAAATTCTTTCAAAAGGGTTAAAAATCAACTATTATGCCGTTTCTGCGGAGAATATTCAATTTCCGAATGATTGCTTTGATGTGATTACTGCTTGCCAATGTTTTTGGTATTTTAACCATAAACAAGTTGCACCAAACTTGTTTCGTATGCTTAAATCCGGGGGCTCTTTGCTCGTGCTTTATATGGCTTGGCTGCCATTTGAAGATAAAATAGCAAGTTCAAGTGAAAATCTTGTTTTGAAGTATAATCCTCAATGGAGTGGTGCAGGCGAAAAACTACATCCGATTGATATATCAGATGAATATAATAAGTATTTTGAGTGTATATACCGTGAGGAATATCCGCTTAAAGTTCATTTCTCAAGAGAAACTTGGAATGGTCGTATGAAAGCCTGCCGTGGCATAGGTGCATCTCTCTCAAAGGAAGAAATAGAAAAATGGGAAATTGAACACATTAAAATGCTTTCGGAAATAGCCCCGGAGGAATTTGATATAAAACATTATGCAGCACTTGTAGAATTACGAGTTCGCAAATGATAAAATCCGGCTTATACATACATCGACGAAAAAACGGGCGTACCCGTAACAAAACAATGGGTGGAACAGAATAAAAGATTAAATGAGCTTATGGAAATCTATAACGATAAATTCCGTAAGTAAGCCTATCACACATTTTGGGGGCAGCTTTTGTATAAGGGAACTTATGCAGGGGTTGCCCCCAATATTTTTTATTATGGAAAGGAATGATATTATGCTTCAAAATTCAATGACAGTAAGGGATACCTCGTGAACAGACAGGAAAATCAAAAGACAATATATATCTTGCTCGCAATACTGTCGATGTTTGTTATATGGCTTGCTTTGATGGTCGCAGGCTGTTATGAGCAGGGCATAAAACTGTTTGAACTGCTTGACCGTTTGACAGTGGCAATAAATAACCCTATGAATATAACCTTTAATGAGTATAGCCTAAAAACCGTACTCATTTTTTTATTTCTGTATGCAATGGGTATCGGCGTGTATTTCTCGTCAAAAGAAAACCGCCGACCGGGTGAAGAACACGGTTCTGCTCGTTGGGGCAATGTCAAAAGCGTTGTAAGGCGGTATATGGATAAGGATAACTTTTCAAATATTATTCTCTCACAGAATATGCGACTCGGATTAAATGCAAAAAAGCACAGGCGAAATCTTAATGTGCTTGTGGTCGGCGGTAGCG
>CAZINB010000079.1:0-1791 GCA_964540565.1 uncultured Faecalimonas sp. | reverse complement strand
CAGATGATAGCCTGATGTCCCGGAAAGTTTTTCTTAGCAAATTCCATACCCATTGCCTGTGCCTTTTCAGCAGTCAGCCCGTTTTCGTCCCTATCTCTGGGGTCGAAGGAGAGGATGTAGTGATGGGATTTGATTTCATTCCGGGTAAGATTTTTATTGCAGTTTTTGTTGAGCCGGATGCACTCAATGGCAAATGTATACGGGGAGCAGTTGATGCCATCAATGAGGTATTCATCCCTAAGAATCATTCTGCCGTTTTCATCCAAAATGGGCTTGTTGGTAAATTCATCATGTTTATAAATCAGGTATCTTTCACAAGCTCCATAGTCTGCATTTTTGGAAGCGATATGTTTAATTATTGCCATAAGCATCTCCCACAATCTTTAGGATTTCGTATTTTAAATCTGCAAGGTCTAAGGCCGCACTTCTGACTTCTTCTACAATTTCTCTGGTGGCAGTCCCACCCTTATTCAGATGTCTTGCAATCTGATTAAGATTATTTCCGATTTTTCCATATTCTGCTATCATTCGTTCCAGTTGGTCAATGGAACATTCGGTACGGATGGTCAGATTGATTTTGCTGTGAAATACAGCTTGTCTTATAAAATCACTCTGGGATAATCCGGAGGCTGCTTGGCGTTCATCAAAATCTGCTTTTTCTTCTGATGTAAGCCTTGCACGAATGTAGCGGTCACGCTTTGGCGTGCTATATTTTTTTCTCATGAGAAAGCCCCCTTTCGTATGGTAAAAAAAATATGTGTCCGTAGGACACCAAACGAGGGCTTGGGGAAACGTAATCCCCAACAAGTTATGCCTGTGTTCAAATGAAATTTGGACTACAAGGCGAAACTTGCTCTTGTATTGTGAAGAAAAGACACCCTCATATATTAGCCGAAAAATCGTAGGGGTGGACGAGAAAAAACGTGAGAAATTATGTGAATATGGAGGAAGGGGTGGCGTTTCTTATCATTCAGGATGGGTGTAATACCGTAGAGGTATTAACATCAGGATTGAATGATGTAAGAAAATGAAGAAATCTTCAAGAACGTGCAGTTTTCTATTTAATTCTTATGGGGTTTGTGATATAATCTTGTACAGTGGGGATTTTATACCTAGATGGATGTTTATACTGGAGGAGAAGCCATTGGTAAATGAGGAAATAAAGAAAAAAATTGACCAAACGATAAAAGAAATATGGCTCAAAAATATTCCGAAAGATTTTGATGAGGGATACATAATCAATGAGGACTGCTTGAAGATGTCTCTATGTTATCATCTGCGTAGAAAGCTGGCATCACTTCTGAAAGAAAATAATCTTCGGATATACACGGAGAAGTATTTTCCGGGAATGAAAAAGAAGCCGGATATTATCATTGCAGAAATGCGTGAGGACTTTGAAGAAAATACTTTATACTCATCCATCCGTGAGGAGGATGTAGTGGCGTTGTTGGAACTTAAATTTACCAGTGACACTACACAGAGTACAGCTAATTGGATGAAAGAAGATTTGAAAAAGCTGAAAGAGTATGTGCAGAAAAGTAAGTTGCAGTGTCAGTTATATTTTGTGGTTATATATGAAATAGAATGTGAATGGTTGCACTGGCTGGATAAGAGAAGCACTAATAACTGGGCTGCGAACCGGGTAACGGAATTGGATGCCGGATATATTGATGGCGTGATGCAATATGAGGTTCATTCATATTAGGATAGAGAGTAACAATACACAAAGTTTCAGTAGTCATTAGAGGAGAAAGAACAGTGGACGTTTGTTATAACAAATTATTTAAGATG
>CAZINB010000078.1:0-1846 GCA_964540565.1 uncultured Faecalimonas sp. | reverse complement strand
GGCGGTATATTCAATAATTGATAACTGTTCAAACTCCGGCTATGTATACGGAGTGTATTCCGGCGGAATAGCGGGACTTGCGATGGAGGCATATGTTTCGGACTCTTATAACACCGGTTATGTAAAAAGCGAAATGGGATATGCGGCGGGAATTTGCGTAGCTGCTTCTTATAATAGCGCGGTGGCAGGCTGCTATAACACGGGAAAATTAAGCGCGCCCAATGGTGCGGCCGGAATTGTGGCAACTGCAGATAATTCGACCGTCGCATATTGTTGTTGCTACTTGGATACATGTGCCGAAGAGGGAACTACTTTGGTAGAAAACAACAGTGATCTTATTTTGAAATTAACCGCAGATGAATTTGCAAGCGGTAAGGCTGCATATTGTTTGCAAACCGCAGAAGAACTTAACACATACTTGGCTGCTGATATTTGCGGAACTTGGGGTCAAACCCTTACGGGAAAGGATGCCGATGATTTCCCCGTGATTACCGAGGACTCCGCAAAGAGGGTTTATGGAATACGTTTTATAGATGCCGAGGATAATGTTTTAGATTTAAAATTTGCCAACGCTTCGGGATTGACGGCAACTCCCGCTCCCAAAACGCTCGGCACCGATTGGTTCTTCCACGATATAAAGTTTACCGCAAAAATTCCCATGACGGATGATATTACGGTTATATCCAAGCCGGTAAACTATTCGCTTACGATTTCGGAAGATGCAACCAAAGTAAATGTGTATGCCGATAAGGCGGGCGAATATAAGCTCGTTTTGGCAGCGTATGATGAAAACGGATTGGCAGATTATGAGTGCATTAACGTAAGCGTTGCAACCGATAAAACAAATAACGAAGTTGCCGTACCTACTTCGTTCGATATCGTAGGCGCAAAAGATGTAAAGGCTTTCTTACTCGACGGCTTTGATAATATTACGCCTATGTGCGAGGGAGATTTGAAATAGGATTTTCGGTTGAAATTGAATAAGAATAAAATGAAAAAGCGCTCCATGTTTGGGGCGCTTTTTCGTTGAGTAAAAGGGTGGGAAAAATCCTCATTGGCGGTGATACTTGAGGGATTGCATATCTATCCAATGAACACATCGCTACCCCTTTTCAAAGGCTTCCCCTTGAGGGGAAGCCTTTGTTTCGTCTCACTTGCACGGAGACCACGTTTTTTCTTATTTTCCAAAATAAAACTACTTATACCCCTCTTACAGCATATCTGCCATTTCAAGCAGCAATTTCTCTGTTTTTTCCCAACCGAGGCAAGGGTCGGTGATTGATTTACCGTAGATTTTTTCTTCTGCCTTGCAAGCGCCGTCTTCGATATAGCTTTCAATCATAAGGCCTTTTACAAGTTTTTTAACGTCGGCAGACATTCTGCAGCTATGTAGAACTTCTTTTGCAATTCTTATTTGCTCCAGGTACTTTTTGCCCGAATTTGCGTGGTTTGTGTCGATTATAACCGCGGGATTTGCAAATTTCTCCTTATTGTACACTTCACAAAGGTGAATGAGATCCTCATAGTGATAGTTGGGGAGCGACTGGCCGTGTTTGTTCATATATCCTCTTAAAATAGCGTGGGTGTAGGGGTTGCCCTCGCTTTCAACTTCCCAACCTCTGTAAATAAACGTATGCGCATGCTGACCTGCGGTAATGGAATTGAGCATTACGGAAATATCGCCTCCGGTGGGGTTTTTCATGCCTACGGGAATGTCAAGCCCGCTTGCGGTGAGGCGGTGAGACTGGTTTTCAACGGAGCGCGCGCCAACGGCAACGTAAGAAAGAAGGTCGGAGAGGTAGCGGTAATTGTCGCTGTAAAGCATTTCGTCGGCGCAGGTAAAGCC
>CAZINB010000077.1:0-1878 GCA_964540565.1 uncultured Faecalimonas sp. | reverse complement strand
GGATTGCTTTCAGCATCGGGCTTAAGCTACCCATAACCCATGTGTTCGTGAAATCCCAATCAGCGAAGCTTTCACTGTTCTTCATTTGTTCTGCCGTGAGCGCCTTACCTTCGTTGCTGTCGAAGGTCGTGCCATCTGCCGTACAGGTATTAAGGTAATAGCAATTTTCGACTGTGCCTTCGTAGTTGTGACCAACCACGCCGCCGACAGATTCGTTGCTTCCGGTTACGCTGCCTGTGTTATAGCAATTTTCGACTGTACCGTTGCTACTGTTGTAACCAACCACGCCGCCGACATAGTCTCTTCCGGTTACACTGCCTGTGTTATAGCAATTTTTGACTCTGCCGTTGTTCTGACCGGCCACGCCGCCGACATAGGCTTTTCCGGTTACACTGCCTGTGTTATAGCAATTTTTGACTCTGCCGTTGTTCTGACCGGCCACGCCGCTGATATAGTTGTCGCTTCCGCTGACGTTGCCTGTGTTATAGCAATTTTCGACTGTGCCTCCGAAGTTGTCGCCGGTCACGCCGCCGACACAGTTGCTTCCGGTTACACTGCCTGTGTTATAGCAATTTTTGACTGTGCCGTCGTTGTAACCAACCACGCCGCCGACAAAGCCGCTTCCGGTTACGCTGCCTGTGTTATAGCAATTTTCGACTGTTCCGCCGATGTTCAAGCCAACCACGCCGCCGACATTGTTTTTTCCTATGACCGTACCGTCCACATTCAGTTTTTTCACCGTACCGCCTTCGCCGATATAACCGAACAAACCTTGATATTCTTCGGAGTTATTTATATACAAACCGGTTATTTTATGACCGTCGCCGTCGAACATACCTTTGAATTGCTTTGTGTTCGTTCCTATCGGTGTCCACTGTTTATTTTCGCTTCCCGCAAGGTCGAGATCCGCCGTCAGCACAACATACTTACCACTGTAGTTGTTGCCGCCGTTTACGCTGTCGCGGAACTCTTTAAATTTATCGACTGTGGATATAAGCAAATCTGCCGTATTCTTTGTATCTTTTTCGGGGATTGCTTTCAGCATCGGGCTAAAGCTACCCATAATCCATGTGTTCGTGAAATCCCAATCAGCGAAGCTTTCACTGTTCTTCATTTGTTCTGCCGTGAGTTCATCGCCGAGTGTGTTTGTAAACGTCGTGCCCTCTGCCGCACAGGTTTCAAGGTAATAGCAATTTTTGACTGTGTTTTCGTTGTAGCCCCTGCCTACGACGCCGCCGACATAGTCGCCGCGTCCGGTTACACTGCCTGTGTTATAGCAATTTTTGACTCTGCCGTTGTTATTGCCGGCCACGCCGCTGATATAGGTGCCGCTTCCGGTTACGCTGCCTGTATTATAGCAATTTTCGACTGTACCGTTGCTACAGTTCTCACCAACCACGCCGCCGACATAGTAGCCGCTTCCGGTTACACTGCCTGTGCTATAGCTGTTTTTGATTGTGCCGCCGCTGTAGTTCCTGCCTACGACGCCGCCGACATAGTAGCGTCCACTGATGTTACCTGTGTTATAGCAATTTTCGACTGTGCCGCCGTTAAAACCAACCACGCCGCCGACACTCCAGTTTCCACTGACACAGCCTGTGTTATAGCAGTTTTCGACTGTGCTATTGCTGTTGTTGTAACCAACCACGCCGCCGGTAAAGTCGCCGCTTCCTGTTACGCTGCCTGTGTTACAGCAGTTTTCGACTGTGCCGTAGTTTAAACCAACCACGCCGCCGATGTATTTTTTTCCTTTGACCGTACCATCTACACTCAGGTTTTTGATTGTACCGTCTTCGCCGACATAACCGAACAAGCCTTGATATTCTGAGGAGTTATTTATATACAAACCGGTTATTTTATGACCGTCGCCGTTGAACG
>CAZINB010000076.1:0-2049 GCA_964540565.1 uncultured Faecalimonas sp. | reverse complement strand
AGTATATCAAGTCCTGCACCGTCGTGTCCACCATGGGCCCCGGCGTCAAGGTCTCTACTGCCAAGTATCTGTAATTGATATTGTCAAACCGCCGTCGCGCAAGCGACGGCGGTTTTGTTTATTGAAATATTTTCCTGCAATGCGAGAAGAACCACACAATTGGTGCCCGTTTCCTTTTCAGCATTAGTTGCCTTAAACGCCTTCTTCTTTCAGCAGATTTTCCAATGTTGGCACATCAAACGCGACCGATTTCATTTTATTTCGGAACAAAATCTCTATCTCCGATAATGAAACGCCGAAAAGTGAAAGAACAGCTTCACTGTATTCACATCCGTCGTATTGATATAAATCAAGATAGCGCTCCATGGAAAATGTGTCCATCAGAAACTGGGTAAACGCCCCTGCAATGGGATATGTAATTACAGAATCGATCTTGGCGAATGCATCATTGTCAAACAAAGATTCTATCGACAAATCGGCGTATTTTTCCATGTAATAGGCTGCCCATGTTTCGTTGGGCAGCCCCCACCACAAGCCATGAAGGGCAACCGCTAATCCTTCCACAACAAAATCGGATTCAGGATAATTTATCAATAATGATATAAGGTGCGTATCTTCATGGGCACCAATGCAGCGTATTTTCTCTGTGTAGACGGCATATATTTTGTTTCTTCCGCAGAGTGCGACCCCATTACAGGGAAAATCTTCCTCCCAAACCGCTCGTCCAATTGCATTTGGGCAGTCCGTAAAATAGTAATCGATCCGTTCGGGGTAGGTGACATTAAGTATGCAGCATATTTTTGAAAACACAGCCTCCTGCTTTTGAGCAATCGTTTGGATCTCTTTTTCCGCCAAGCTTCCCTTTCGATAGTGAAATACATAATGTTCTGTTATAAATATCTCGGTTTTGTCGAATTCAAATTGTTCTTCCGCTGTCATATCCGCAGGACTCATATGTTCTGTACCCCCTTCAGTCCGCAAACTGTTAGCTTTCTTCTGTTGTATAAACGGTTGATGCTATTATAGCATGCATTTTGTGGGAATGGAACAGTAAAAAGTGTTATTTTCTATACAAAAATATGAAAATAATCCTTGACATTTCCATAGTTATATGCTAGAATACCTCTGTTGCCAAAGACAGCAGGTTTCGTAAGATGTAATTCCTGCCGAGGTGCGCCTGACATATTGTTTGTTTGCGTGTCTTTTTGTCTTTTTGGCAAAAGGACATTTTTTATTTTCGGAGGTGAAACTCATGCCCAACGCAAAGGTTCTTGAGAGCAAGAAGGCAGTCGTTGAATCCTTGACCGGCAAGATCCAGGAAGCTACTTCCGTGGTCTTCGTTGATTACAAGGGCATCACTGTTGCTCAGGACACCGAGCTGCGTAAGCAGTTCCGGGAGGCCGGCGTCGAGTACACCGTTGTTAAGAACACCCTGACCAATTTCGCCACTAAGAATTGTGGCTACGATTTCTCCGAGGTTCTGAACGGTACTACCGCCATGGCATCCACCACCGGCGACCCCATCGCCCCTGCTCGTATCGTATGCGAGTTTACCAAGAAGAACAAGCTGAAGACCCTGAACATCAAGGGCGGTATCGTGGAAGGCTCTGTCCTGTCCGCTGACCAGCTCAATGGTTTCGGCGAGCTGCCCAGCAAGAATGCTCTGGTTGCTTCCGTCCTCGGCACCTTCCTGGCTCCCATTTCCAGCCTGGCTTTCGTCCTGGATCAGGTTCGTATCCAGAAGGAAGGCGGCGCCGCTCCTGCAGAAGCAGAAGCTTGATCGCGTAACCCTACAAACACTCTAACTCAAAACATATTTTAGGAGGATTATTATCATGGCATCTGAGAAGATCACTGCTCTGGTTGAGCAGGTTAAGGAACTGACCGTCCTGGAGCTGTCCGAACTGGTCCACACTCTGGAAGAAGTTTTCGGCGTTTCCGCCGCTGCTGCTGCTGTCGCTGCTCCCGCTGCTGGCGCTGCTGCTGAGGTTGAGGAGAAGACCGAGTTCGACGTTATCCTGAAGAACGCTGGCGCTTCCAAGCTGGGCG
>CAZINB010000075.1:0-2095 GCA_964540565.1 uncultured Faecalimonas sp. | reverse complement strand
TCCCGTTTTCGACAGTTGGATAATAGAAAAAGCCGGAATTCCCTGTAAAATAAGGGTCTTTCGGCTTTTTTTACATTCTGAAAATGTTGTATGTTATGGCTATTTTAAAAATTTTTTAATCATACTATTTAATTCTTTTGGTTTATAGTGTTTCCTATCTAATGGAAACGAGGTTAACTGTGTCAGTGCATCGAGCGCTTTGCTGCCATCATACAGAGCCATATATTCAAAATCATGAATATTTGCTACATTCATATTTCGCAAAGTGGTTATAAAAGCATCTGTTGTAACATGTGTGCCTTGCTCATCCAGCTTTTTTTCTATTAAACGATAAATAAGAAGAGCAGTGTAACAGATCAAAAAATGTGCTCTGATTCGCTCAGGAAGTCGATGGTTGACTGGTCTGCCATCGAAATTTGTTTTCATGACTCTGAAACAATCTTCTATTTTATATCTGTTATGCGATACGGCAAGGATTTCATTTACCGGATCAGTCAGATTCGTTGCTACTGCATAATAACCGTCGTATTGTTCTTCTTCTGCAATCTTGGCTTCATCCAATGTATACTCAATCGTTGCTTTTTCACCCGATTTTGTTTTTACAACTCTTTTCATAAAACGTCTTACATCATTCGAGCCTTTTTTTATCTCTTCCGGATCTTTTGAGTTCAATATATTTTTTGCACGTTCGATCTGTCGGCTGCGAACAGTTCTCTGATATTCCATCATTTTTCTGGAAAATGTGATGATAATACGTTGCTTTAAGAGACCGGTTGCTTTTCGCTTTGCCGTTTTTCCATTTTTTAATGTTATCTCTTCATACAGTCCAAGATCCAGAGCTTTATCCGCTTCGATCACTTTATATGCGAAATCGTTATACAGACCAAGATTTTCTTCTGCGTTCCGGTCAAAATTTTTCATTGATTCGATCGTAACTACAGAATTATCAGAAAGAAGTTTGTAGTCGTAATCGTTGAACACAGCCTTTTTCAATGTATCACTGAGTTTTTTGATGGATTGAGTGACGATGAAAGCTCTTCCGCCCATGCTGTTAAATTTTCGTATGTTATAAGAACCAAGTCCGGCATCTGCACAGTATATGAACTTTGCCTGAGAGAGCATCCTGGTAACTTCTTTTTCCAGAGGAATGGCAGTTTGTTGTTCATTTGTGTTTCCTGGATGAAGGCACATGGTGATCGGAATGCCATCCCGATCCATAAAAAGCCCCATTTCAATGATCGGATTCGGTCGGTGTTCCTTGCTTACTCCATACTGGCGTAAGCCCTTTAATACTTCTCCGGTTACTTCGTCAACGACATCTTCATCAGCCTGTTCACATTCAAAGTAAAAATTAGAGCAGTCATAGTAAAGAACAGATGTATCTCTTTTTACAATGGAGTTGCTTTGCTGATAGAGCCACGCGAGATAATCGTCATAGTGTTCTTCCAAAAGATCCATAAAACGAAGAACATGCTGGTAATCGAAGTCGGGTTTCTCATAATAATTATCCAGCTTATGACAGGTGGCAAATTTAGAAAGCGGGTCAAGGATTCTGGCATAAGTCAGGAAACGATGTATGGTATAACAGTCAAAGGTTATTTTTCGTTTATCCGTCTTTTCTGCAAAAAACTTTTTCAGATTGAGTTCAGCCATAAATTTCTGTAGAAAAAGATAACCAATGTTTAGCGAATTACAGGAGGAAGCAGCAGCGTCAGTATGTGTAACCCGTTCGTTAAAGTCAGCAGTAAAAGAATAATCCACTTTACCGATCCGGTATTCTTCATTCCATTTCCGGATCTCTTCTCTCACATAGGCTTCGGGATCGTCTGTGATCTTGAGAAGTTCTGAATGTTTTCCAAAGTTTTTGATATTTTTAGAAGTAACTTTTTTCCCGTTCCGGATTCCCTGCTGTCCGTAATATGTGGGATCTTTTAAACGTTTGTCAAAATATAATTTCATACAGGACACCTCCATCACTATAGTATACCACAAACATACAACACATGCAACATAAAAATAAATAAAATTTGACAAAAAAATACCGCATTTCTGCGGCTTGCGAGATTTTTTTTAATTTACAAGTGTTGAAAACCCG
>CAZINB010000074.1:0-2260 GCA_964540565.1 uncultured Faecalimonas sp. | reverse complement strand
TTGTAACGCATCGCATAGTGAGCTTTACAAATAAGCTCTCCGAAATGAGCGAGGGTAACCTCACAGAGAAATTGGAAATAAAGCAAAATGACGAAATTTCAAAACTCGGTGAAGCATTTAACAATTTGAGCGAAAAAATATCTGTTTTGGAAAAACAGCGTACCGAGTTTGTTTCAAATGCCTCTCACGAGCTTAAAACGCCGCTCAGCTCCATAAAACTTATGGCAGACTCTATAATTCAAACACCTGAGATAGAAATGGATTATGTGCGCGAATTTTTAAGCGATATGAACGAAGAAGTGGAGCGTTTAAACCGCATAGTAAATAAACTTCTTTACATTACAAAATTGGACACACTTCCCGAAAATATGTCGGGGAGCCTGGAGCTTATAAATTTAAAAGACGTTGTGGACGGCATAAACAAAAACCTTATGCCCATTGCCGAAATGGAAAATAAACAGCTTGCTCTAAACGCCGAAGAAGATATTCTTTTAATGGCGAATAAAGATATACTTTGGCAGGCAATATATAATATTGTGGATAACGCTTTAAAATATACCAGAGAGTACGGCACAGTTACCGTGGAGCTTAAAAAGGAGAAAAAGCGCGCCGTGATTTCCGTTGAAGATAACGGCGTAGGCATTGCCCCGGGAGATATAGAGCGAATATTCGACAGATTTTATCGCGTGGATAAAGCCAGAAGCCGCGCCACAGGCGGCACAGGCCTCGGACTTTCAATAGCACAGTCGGCAATAGAGTTTCATAATGGCACTATCGCCGTAGAAAGCGAACTTAACGTGGGCAGTAAATTCACAATATCCATTCCGCTTGTGGATTGGCTTTGATATGAAAAATATAAAATACAATCTCATTTTCAATCATTTCAAATGAGGCGAAGCAAAGCCTTCCCCTTGAGGGTAAGGTGGGTTGCGCAGCAACTCGGATGAGGTGGAAACAAAAAATTCTTATCCCCTCAGTCAGCTAACGTTGACAGCTCCCCTTACAATAAGCGGAGCCTCACGGCACCGAAAGTGCAGACCTCATTGGTATATTTTTCGGCACCATAAGAAAACCTTATACAATGCGATAAAAGCGCATTTGCATAAGGCTCCCTTGTGTAAATGGGCGCTGATTGCCGGTGGCAATCGTTTAGCGCCTAATCGAGGCGAGAGCCGAGAACGGTCACTAAGTGACTGAGGGATTGTTCCCCTTTTCATTGCTAACACTTGAGCATAAGGCTCCCCTTATGGTAAGGGGAGCTGTAGGCAGAGCCGACTGAGGGGATAAGACCTTAACCCCATACCCCACAAATCCAATAGGAGACCAACACTATGAAAAGAACACTTTGCATCATCTTATCAACATTAATGCTCTTTTGCACATCGTGCACAAATCAAAAAAGCACCGCACCCGAAACTTCAAAAACCGAGCAATTGTCACCTAAAAAAGACACCGAAAAAAAGAGCGAAAAAACAATTTCCCTCTACTTTGCTGACAGCCTTGCAACATCGCTTGTAAAAGAAGAACGAAAAATCTCCGCCGATGAGTATTCTTCCCTTGAAGAAGCCGTTGTTTGCGAGCTTATAAAAGGCAGTGAAAAAGAAGAGAGAGTTTCTTTAATGCCCGACGGCACGCGTCTTTTGGGCGTTTCTGCAGAAGATGACGTTTGCACTGTAAACTTAAGCTCCGAATTTATAGATAATTCCGCCGGAGGCACCGCATTTGAAACTTTGAGCGTGTATTCCGTGGTAAATTCGCTTTGCGAGCTTGAAAATGTGGAAAAAGTTAAATTTTTAATAGACGGAAACAGTGTTGAAGTGTATGGCAATTTTATATTCGACGAGCCTTTTGAACCACAGGAGTAGAATTATGCAAAAAAATTCTTTGCCGATAGGCGTAATAGACTCGGGCGTTGGCGGCGTGAGCGTTTTAAGACAGCTTGTTGCCATTCTTCCCGAGGAAAAGTACATATATTTTGCCGATTGCGCAAATTCGCCCTACGGCACAAAAACCCATGAAGAGATTTTCAGTCTTGTAAACAGTGCCGTGGATATGCTCATAAAGCGCGGCATAAAGGCGCTTGTAGTGGCATGCAACACGGCAACGAGCGTTTGCATAGACGATTTGAGAACAAAATATCCCGATATGCCCATAGTAGGCATAGAACCCGCGCTCAAACCCGCCGTAAATGCAATGCCAAACCCGAAAGTAGTGGTTATGGCAACGCCGCTTACCCTTAAAGAAAAAAAGTTTGCTGCAC
>CAZINB010000073.1:0-2274 GCA_964540565.1 uncultured Faecalimonas sp. | reverse complement strand
CAGTAGGAACAGAAACGTATCCGGTGGATTACAGGCAAGGGGTTTATAAGATAACTGTTCCGGAAGAGACAAAGAAGCTGCAGATCACAGTAACCGATCAGACCGCACAAGAAAAGATTCTTTTGACAAAGTGGGGCGGATATCTGACAGAAGCAGAGCAGATCTGGTATCTTTACATGGATGAGCCGATGGAGCAGGCTTATACGGTGGAGGAAAATTGTTATCTGGTGGATCTGGAAGCATATGCCTTATCTATGCAGGAAATTACACTGGAACAGTTGGCTGTTTATGGGGAATTGTCCGAAGAAACAGTGTATGCAGAAATTTTGCTGACAGGGGAAGAACGTTCGGAATTGCTTCTGATAAAATATGCGCAGAGTGAGAAATCTCAGACAGGGGAAACATTACCGGAAGAAGAGCAGAGCGAAGAAGTTCAGACAGGAGAGACATTACCGGAAGAAGAGCAGAGCGAAGAAGTTCAGACAGGAGAGACATTACCGGAAGAAGAGCAGAGCGAAGAAGTTCAGACAGGGGAAACATTACCAGAAAAAAATCAGAGCGAAGAAATTCAGATGGGTGAAACGCAGACTGAGGAATTTTGGACGGAGGCGGAAACGTTAGAAGAGAAGGAAGCGGAGCGGGCAGTTTATGCAGCCAGTGCCGCAAAGGTGAATCAGGCGTATGCTTCTGCTGGAAAAAATCTGGCAGATTCAGCAGCAAAATATACACCGACGGTCGCATCGATCAATGGCGAATGGCAGATCATGGGACTGGCAAGAAGTGATCAGAAAGTCAAAGCTTCTGTGTATGAGGATTATCTTTCCAATGTGACGCACATGATAAAAGAAAAAAAGGGTGTGCTGCATAAAAAGAAGTATACAGATTATTCCAGAGTCATTATCGCACTGACTGCGCTGGGGGCTGATGTGACGAATGTGGCAGGCTACAACCTGTTAGAGCCGCTGGCAGATTTTGATCAGACGGTATGGCAGGGAGTAAACGGTGCAATCTGGGCATTGATTGCTGTGGACAGCCACGGATATGAGTTTCCGAAAGCGGCAGAAGGCAAGACACAGAACTCAAGGGAAAAGCTGATTGATCACATTTTGGCGCAGGAAGTATCTGGCGGAGGCTGGGATATGTCTGGACGAAGTGCAGATCCGGATGTGACTGCAATGGCGATTCAGGCATTGGCACCTTATTATGGAACAAATGCAAAGGTGAAAAGTGCGATTGACCGTGGAATTGCTAAGCTTTCTGCAATCCAGAAGAAAAATGGTTCGTTTGCTACCTACGGTTCAGAGACTTCGGAGAGCTGTTCGCAGGTTATTGTAGCATTGACTGCGATGGGAATTGATCCGAATAAGGACAGTCGGTTTGTAAAAAACGGAAAGTCCGTCATTGATGCACTGCTGACTACGCAAATGCAGACGGTTCCTTTAGACATGTATTAGATGGACTGGCGGATCAAATGGCGACTGAGCAGGCATATTATGCGCTGACTGCTTATGAGCGTTTTGTAGGCGGCAAAAACAGGCTGTACGATATGACAGATGTGGTGCTGCCATCAGATCATGATAAGGCTGCGGAAGTGGAAAAATTGATTGCAGCGCTGCCAGAGACAGTAACACTGGAGGATAAGGCGCAGATCAATGAGGCGAAAAAGCAGTACGACAGTTTGAATAAAACGCAGAAAACACTGGTTACAAATGCAGATCGTCTGGAGCGGGCTGTGAGTGCATTGGCAGAGCTGGAAAAGGAGCAGGGAATCGATAACTCGCAGACCGAGTCAGAGCAGACTGAGCCGGAACAAACCGAGCCAAAGCAGACAGAACCAGCGCAGACCAATCCACCGGAAACAGAGGGAGATAAGAGAGAAACAGAAAAGCAGACGGAGCCGCCGAAAAAGCCAGGCGGTACGACACAGAAAGTAGATCTGGTGTCCGGGGGCAATAAAAATCCGGGCGGCACGACGACTGGCGGAACGTTTGCGGGCGGTACTGTAACAGGCGGCACACCGGCAGGAAGCACTGTGAAAATGACAGAAAAAGAAACCGAAAAGCAGACGGAAGAAACGGAGAAGAAGGCTGGCGGCACAAAGAAAGACAGCACAAAAAAGGAAAATGAGAAGACCGATCAGAAAGTAGAAGGTGTGCTTGACGATCTGAACCGTCTGTTTCCAACTTCAAAAACAGCTGAACAGCTTCCAGAGGCGGCAGCCGATTATTCTGACAGTCAGAAACAGAAAATCCTGAATATTTATCGAACCTATAC
>CAZINB010000072.1:0-2293 GCA_964540565.1 uncultured Faecalimonas sp. | reverse complement strand
AAGGGTTATGGGTAACCCTTTTAAAAATTCCGGAACATTCGAAGTTTCCATTCTTTGGCGAACACCCGAAAACAGCAACATTGCAAGCATAAAACCGAGTCCCGCCGCAAGAGCATTGAAAAGCGAATTTACAAAGTTGAGTTCATCGGTTATATTAAGCATTGTTATTCCGAGAACTGCGCAATTTGTTGTTATAAGCGGAAGATATATTCCGAGCGCCTTATAAATTGGAGGTACAAACTTTTTAAGAAATGTTTCGATAAGTTGAACTATTGCCGCAATAACCAAAATAAATATGATTGTTTCAAGATATTCAAATCTGCCCGCCAACAGATATGTGTATATCGGGTGTGTAACTGCTGTGGCGATAACCATAACAAGGGTAACGGCAACACTCATTGAAAACGCGGTGCTTACCTTTTTTGAAACGCCTAAAAAAGGACATATACCGAGAAATTTTGAAAGCACCATATTATTTGTGAGTATGCCCGCAAGCATAATCGAAACAACGGTTGTAACACTATTCATCTACGGACACCTCTCTTTCGCAGTTTTCTTTGCCGCAAACACCCTTTGAAGGACAATTTTCACAGCCGATATTTTCTACGGTTTTTTTGCCCTGCCGTTTTGCAATCGCATTTGAAGCGGCAACAAGTAAACCAAATACAAAAAATCCTCCGGGAGGCAAAAGAAAAATAACCATCGGGTCGATAAATTTCGATGTTACGGGAAGTGAAAATACCGTTCCCGCACCTAAAAGTTCCCGTATGGTTCCCATAAGTGTGAGAACTGCCGTAAAGCCGAGCCCCATTCCGAGACCGTCAAGAGCGCTTGGCAAAACCGAGTTTTTCGAAGCAAACATTTCGGCACGAGCCAAAATTATACAGTTTACCACAATAAGCGGTAAAAATATGCCGAGAGCACTGTCAATGTCGGGTAAAAACGCTTTTACAAGCATTTGAACCACGCTTACAAAACCCGCAATAACCGTGATATATGCGGGAATGCGCACTTTATCCGGAATAATGTTGCGAAGAAGCGAAATCGCAACATTTGAACAGACAAGCACTGCTGTTGCGGCAAGACCCATTCCGATTCCGTTGACTGCTGCGGTTGTTACCGCGAGTGTCGGACAGGTTCCGAGAACAAGGCGTAATACGGGATTTTCATTTAAAAGTCCGTTTGTAAAATAGTTCAAATTCTTTGATTTCATTTTTCGCCACCTCCGTTATCGGTTATTTTGCCGTAAATTTCCACAGCGCAGTTTACGGCGCGCGTTACCGCCTTAGAACTTATGGTGGCACCGGTTACGGCATCAATTTCGTTTTTGTCGGGATTTGCATTGTTTTTAACTGCGGTAACAGTGCCGATTTTATCTTTATACCGGGAGCAAAAGTCCTCTTTTGTAACGTTTTGTCCGAGACCGGGGGTTTCGTCGGAGGCATCCAAAATTTCAACTGCGATAATCTTGCCGTCATTACCTATTACGGTCATAACATTGATTTCACCGCCGTATCCTTTTTCCGTAAATGTGAAAATATAACCCTCTGTTTCACCGTTATTAACGGCTGTATAATAGATTATGTCTCCATTTTTGTCCGAAACGGTGTTTTTGGGGTATTCTTCGGCTGTAATTACCTTTTTCATTGTTTTTTCGAGGTTTTGTTTTTCGAGTTCGGCAATTTTCGGAGATGTTATTAAATTTGCCGATGCCAGCGCCAATGCGGTTATAAGGCAGATTGCGAACAACACAAAAGTAGGTTTTATAATGCTATCGAAGTTATCGGCAAAAAACGTTTTGATTTTATTCATTTTCTGCCGCCCCCTTTTTCTGTTTTTCGGGTTTAACCGCACCGAAAGGACGTCCTTCTGTAAGGCGATTTATATGCGGAGTTAAAATGTTCATAAGAAGTATGGCATAGGAAACTCCTTCGGGAAGAGCTCCGAAATGGCGTATAATAAAGGTGAAAAGTCCGCACCCTATACCGAATATCAGTTTTCCGAGCGGTTCGGTCGGACTTGTGGTATAGTCGGTTGCCATAAATAAAGAACCGAGTATAACACCGCCCGAAAGCACCCATTTTAAGGGATTTTCGCCAACCGTGAGTGCGGTCAAAGCTACAGTACCGATAAATGATAACGGAATAATCGGGCTTATAACCTTTCTCATCAGCAAATATATTCCTCCGACAATAAGCAAAAATGAAAAACATTCGCCTATGCAACCGCCATGTGTGCCGAAAAAGAGTTGTTTAATGTTATATTCTCCTCCGGCAAGCGGGGTGGCTGATGT
>CAZINB010000071.1:0-2295 GCA_964540565.1 uncultured Faecalimonas sp. | reverse complement strand
TGCGGGAGGAGAGATTTTGCTGGTCTAAATATTACCGATATGGTATAATATAGCCGAGGCTCGCTCCATACGGCTGTGTGGTCGGTATGGTGGCGATATAGGGCGATAGATGAGCAGATAGGAGGATAGCGATGAGCCGAATAGATAGCGTAGAGGATGTAGATAGACAAGGTACGCAGGTGGGCGATGTAGGTGCGGATACAGACAGTCGAGAGAAGGGGATGCACAAGCGATTGTTCGCAGAGGTGTCGTCGGTGCGTCAGTTCGTGCTGATGGGCGTGTCGGCGTGGGCTGGTGCAGCAAGTGTGCTGGTCGGTGCGTATGCGTTGGCTCGTATTGTGGCGATGGTATTTGCCGATGGGGTATCGCTTGGTGCGTGTGGGGATATGCTGGCTGTCTTGGCGGTAGCGTATCTCGTGCGGGGCGGTGCGTCGCTTGTCGATGGTGTACTGGCGGCACGCTTGTCGTCGCGGATGACGGCACATTTTCGCACGATGGTGGTGCGGGCGGTGCATGGCAAGCTGGCTTCGCTCGGACGTGAGGAGGCAGGCGAGCTGGTGACGATGTCGCTTCGCGGGGCGGAGGATGTGTCCTTGTATTATGCTCATTTTCTCCCGCAGGTGGTGCGGTCAGCGGTGATTGTGCCGATGCTGGTATTGGCGGTGCTGTGGAGTGATTGGCGGTCGGCTCTGGTGCTGGCGGTGACGATTCCTTTGCTTCCGCTTTTCATGGCACTGATTGGACGGCTGGCGAAGGTCAAGGCTCGTCGGCAGTGGCAGGAGATGTCGCGACTGGGGGCACATCTCTATGATGTATTGGCAGGCTTGGGTACGCTTCGCTTGTTCGGGCGGAGTAAGGAGCAGGTCGCGGTCGTCGCTCGGATGAGTGATGCGTTCGCTGCGAGTACGCTTCAGGTGCTGAAGGTGGCTTTTTTGTCTGCGTTCGTGCTGGAGCTGACGGCGACGCTGGCGACGGCTATCGTGGCGGTGGCAATCGGGCTGAGACTCCTGATGGGCGAGCTTGATTTTGTCATTGCGTTCGGTGTACTCTTGTTGATTCCGGAGGTGTATCTGCCACTTCGTCGGTTGGGGGCACAGTTCCATACGGCGGTTGTCAGTCTGCCGGCGGCGGTGCGTCTGTATGAGCTGGTGGATTCGGCGGAGGAGGCGGTATTCGGTGCGGATGGTCGTGATATCGTGCTGACTGCTCCGCCGACGATTGTGGTAGAGGATGTGTCGTATGCGTATGGTGATAGGCAGGCTCTTGGTGGTGCGTCGCTTGTGGTGCGTGGTGGCTGTGTGACGGCTCTGGTCGGCAGAAGCGGTAGTGGCAAGACGACGCTGATGAAGGTGGTCGCAGGGCTACTCTGTCCATCGGCAGGTGCGGTGTCGGTTGCAGGTACTCATCTTGATGCGTGGAGCGAAAAGGCGTGGCGGGCAGAGGTTGGCTATGCTCTCCAACGGGTGCATATGTTCCGTGCGTCGGTGCGGGATAATATCGCCTGGGGCAGTACGGTTGATATGGCACGCGTTGCAGAGGCGGCTCGCTGTGCGGGGGCAGAGGGCTTCATTGCGTCGCTGCCGGCAGGCTATGATACGATGCTTGGAGAGGGCGGTCATCCGCTGTCGGGCGGGGAGATGCGTCGCATTGCGTTGGCACGAGCGTTCTATCATGGTGGTCATGTGCTGCTTTTGGATGAGTGGACGCAGGGGCTTGATGCGGTGACGGAGCGAGCGGTTGAGTCGGCTTTGCCGAATTTGGCAGAGGGGCGGACGGTGCTGATGGTTGCTCATCGGACGAGTACGGTGATGCGGGCAGACTATGTCGCTGTGATGGCAGAGGGCAGGGTTGTCGAGTACGGTACGCCACGAGAGCTGTTGGCACAAGGCGGAGCGTTCTCCTGTCTGGTCGGTGCGTCGGCAGAGGCGGTATCGTCAGCGTGTGATGTGTGCGGTGGTGCGTCGGTGTGCGGTGCGGTGTGTGCGGATGAGTCGTCTGCTGTTACGCAGGAAGGGGCGTGCGAGCGATGAGGATAAAAGCTGTCTTAGGGATTATCTGCGGTGTGCTGACGATTCTGTTCGGTGCGGGTCTGTTGGCGGCGGCATCGTATCTCATTAGCCTGTCTTCGCTGATGGTCAATATTGGTGCTTTGACATTGCCGATTGTGGCGGTGCGGTTCTTCGGTATCGGTCGGGCGGTGCTTCGCTATGGTGAGCGGTACTTGACGCACGCGGCGACGTTTGCTACAGCATCGCGGGTGCGGACGCGTCTGTATACGGCGATGGAGGGCATGGC
>CAZINB010000070.1:0-2347 GCA_964540565.1 uncultured Faecalimonas sp. | reverse complement strand
TTACTGGTAAATTTGCAATCCTTACTTTAGGAGACACACGAGTTGGTGTGTCCTCAAAAGTTGGTTATGAGGCACGAGAAAGACTGCAAAAAATTGTAACACCTTATGTTTCAAGCGAATATGGATTTATTGTACGAACCAATGCGAAAGATGCATCCGATGAGATGATTTGCCAAGAATTGGAGCAATTGATTGCAGAGTACGAAGCCATAAAAGCAATGAGTACCACTCGTGTTTGTTATTCGTGTCTCAAATCTGCTCCAAAGCAATATTTGACAGAGATAACCAATATTTACCAAGAGGGATTAACTGATATCATTGTGGAGGATAAAGAGATTTATGAGGAAGTGAAGCAGTATCTTGCTGTGAATCAGCCAGAAGATTTGGAAAAACTTCGTTTGTACGAAGACAAATTACTTCCCCTGCATAAACTTTATTCCATTGAGAAACACATCGAAAATGCACTTAGTGAACGTGTCTGGTTGAAATCGGGGGCCTACCTTGTAATCCAACCGACAGAAGCGTTGACAGTTGTTGATGTTAACACAGGGAAATGTGTGAATAAAAAAGACTTGGAAGAAACACGATTTAAGATCAATCTGGAAGCGGCGCTAGAGACTGCAAAACAGATTCGCTTGAGAAATCTTTCAGGTATTATTATTGTTGATTTTATCAATTTAGCAAAACAGGAAATGACAGATGCTTTATTGGAGGCGTTCCGTAAGGAACTGAAAAAAGATCCAATTGCGACTACATTAGTTGATATTACAAAGCTACACCTTGTGGAAATAACACGTAAAAAGGTCAGAAAGCCATTTCATGAAACAAAAATTAGAAACGATTTCTAGGAGGAAACGCAAATGAAGAAGGTAGTAAAATTTGGAGGAAGCTCACTTGCCAGTGCTGAGCAATTTAAAAAAGTAGGAGAAATTATCCGTGCAGAGGAAAGCAGAAGATACGTAGTACCATCTGCTCCAGGAAAACGATTTTCAGATGATGTTAAAGTAACGGATATGCTATACAAATGTTATGGCGCGGCAATAAAAGAAAAAAAATTCGTATCTCTATTAGATGAGATTCAAGCTCGATATCAGGAAATTATCGATGGCCTTGAATTAGATTTATCTTTAGATGAAGAATTTACAATTATTCGTGAAAATTTTGGAAAGAAAGCAGGACGCGATTACGCAGCTTCTCGTGGCGAATATTTGAATGGGATTATTATGGCTGCCTACTTAGGATATGAATTTGTAGATGCAGCAGAAGTGATTTTCTTTGATGAAGAAGGACATTTTGATGCAGAAAAGACAAATCAAGTTATGAGCCATCGTTTGGAAAACACAGAACGAGCAGTTATTCCAGGATTTTATGGAGCAATGCCAGATGGAACAATCAAAACTTTCTCAAGAGGCGGTTCTGATTTAACAGGTTCGATTGTAGCGAAAGCAGTACAAGCAGATATGTATGAAAACTGGACAGATGTATCTGGATGTATGGTAGCAGATCCACGTATCATTTCAAATCCAAAGACAATCGAAGCAATTACATATAAAGAATTACGAGAATTATCTTACATGGGAGCAACCGTGCTTCATGAAGATGCAATCTTCCCAATTCGCAAGGAAGGAATTCCAATCAATATCCGCAATACAAATGCACCACATGACAAAGGGACTTTGATCGTAGAAGCAACTTGCAGACATCCAAAATATACGATCACAGGTATTGCAGGAAAACGAGGATTTGCTTCTATTACAATTGAAAAAGCAATGATGAACTCAGAAATCGGGTTCTGCCGTAAAGTCTTAGGTGTATTTGAAGATAATGGTATTTCTATCGAACATATGCCTTCTGGTATTGATACAATGACTATTTTCGTACATCAGGCAGAATTTGAAGAAAAAGAACAAAAAGTATTAGCAGGAATTCATCAAGTAGTACAACCAGATTCTATTGAATTAGAATCTGACCTTGCATTGATTGCAGTGGTAGGACGTGGAATGCGTGCAAAACGAGGAACTGCAGGACGTATTTTTGCAGCACTTTCACATGCTCATGTAAACGTAAAAATGATCGACCAAGGTTCAAGCGAATTGAATATTGTGATCGGTGTACGCAATCATGACTTCGAAAATGCAATCAAAGCAATTTATGATATTTTTGTTACAACAAATATTTAAAAAAGTATTGACAAAATCAAATCTTGATGTTATATTCTATGAGTATGCCGCACAGCGAGGTAGATAAGCGCTACACAATAGCGTGTAGACACCGAAGTTGGCGAGTAATGATAAATAGGAGGTGCCATATGTACGCAATTATAGCAACAGGTGGTAAACAGTACAAA
>CAZINB010000069.1:0-2409 GCA_964540565.1 uncultured Faecalimonas sp. | reverse complement strand
GTTTTAACAAATGCTAAAGTTATATATCGAAAGGGGCAAAAAAGGCGTGTCAAAACAAGTGAAATCGAAACAGCGAGTTGCTGAACATGGCGAAGTTTTTACTGCTGAAAAAGAAGTAAAAGCAATGTGCGATCTTGTATCACAGGAATGTGAACGAATTGACAGCCGTTTTTTGGAGCCTGCCTGCGGTAATGGAAATTTTCTTGCCGAGATTCTTTCAAGAAAACTTGCGACAGTTAAAAAACTTTATAAGAGCAATTCATATGACTATGAACGCTATTCGGTAATAGCGGTATCAAGCATTTACGGTGTTGACATTATGCAGGACAATACAAAAGAATGTCGCAATCGTTTATATGCAATTTGGAACAAAGAATACAAATCAATTTGCAAAAAACAATGTAATGAAGATACACGAAAATCGGTTGAATATATACTCGAAAAAAATATTTTATGCGGTAATGCACTCTCTCTTATGTGTGTTGATGAAAATCAGCAAGATACGGATGTTCCCATTATTTTCCCTGAATGGAGTTTAATACTTGGAACGAAACTTAAAAGACGTGACTTTCGACTTGATGTAATGCTGAAAGCCGGAGAAAAACCAAAGAATAGCAAACAGCAATCTTTGTTTGATGAAAAAGAAGAATTGAGCCGATATTTGTCACAAAATCCCGTCACAGGGGAATATATGGCGGAGCCGATATGTGAATATCCGCCTATGAATTATAGGAGGATATGGGAAAATGCCTGAAAGTTTTTTTGATAAAGTTTATAAAAACAAAACACAGCACACACCTGATGTACTTTCGTGTTTGGCAAATTTGTCCAACGACGAGGTTTTCACTCCGCCTGATGTGGTAAATCAAATGCTCGACCTTTTGCCACAGGAGCTGTTTCAAAATCCGAATACAAAATTTTTGGACCCTGCTTGCAAAACAGGTGTTTTTTTGCGTGAAATTGCAAAAAGACTGCTTGTTGGACTTGAAGATAAAATCCCCGATTTGCAGGAACGTATTGACCATATTTTTCATAACCAACTTTACGGTATTGCCATAACTGAACTTACAAGTTTGTTGTCACGTCGTAGCCTTTATTGCTCAAAATACCCTAACGGACCGTATTCAATCACAAAATTTGATGATTCCGAGGGGAATATCAGATACAGAAGAATAGAACATACATGGGATAAAAACGGAAAATGTGCTTTTTGCGGTGCAAATAAAGAACAATGGGACAGAAACGATAAGCTGGAAACTTATGCTTATGAACTGATACATACAAGCAATCCCGAGGAGATTTTTAATATGAAATTTGATGTTATTATAAGCAATCCGCCGTATCAAATGACTTTTGGTATTGAAGGCGGTAACAGTTCAAATGCAAAATCCATATATAATCTTTTTATTGATAAAGCTATTAAGTTGAATCCGAGATATATGTGTATGATTACCCCAAGTAGGTGGATGACTAAAACCGCCCAAGGTATACCTGATGTATGGATTGAAACTGCGCTACATTCTAATCAATTTAAAGTTATACACGATTTTGAAGATGCCTCTGAATGTTTTCCAGGTGTAGAAATAAAGGGAGGTGTAAGCTATTTTCTTTGGGAAAAAGATTACCAAGGAAAATGTGATTATTATTTTCATAAGTCATCACTGCAAGAGCCTATTTATAGATATGACTATCTTGATTCTAAAAATGCAGGAATTGTTGTCAGAGATCCACAAGCATATTCAATATTGGAAAAAATTGAGCAATGTGAAGGCAATTATTATAACGACACTAACAACAATTTCTCAGGCTTGGTAAGCGCAAAACATTTCTTTGATGACAGTAAATATCTGACATCAAATTGGAAAGGATATAAAGATAAACAGGATTCGGATTATAATATAAAGTATTATCTTAATGTTGACAGAGAAAGAACATTTAGATGGATAAGCAATTCTCAATTACCTAAAAACAAAGAAACAAAAGATTTATGGAAGGTATTTATACCTGCGGCAGGTGGTAGCGGATATGACGATATGATTTTAGGGAAGCCGTTTCTTGGAGAACCTAATAGTGTATGTTCACAAACATTTTTGGTAATAGGATATGACTCCGAAAAATATAATTTTTCTAAAAAAGAATGCGAGAACATTATCACATATATACAAACTAAATTTTTCAGATATTTAGTCAGTATAAAGAAAAAGACACAAAACGGTCCTCGTGGTGTATATCAATTTGTACCGGTTCAAGATTTTACACAAGAATGGACAGATGAAATGCTTTACAGAAAATATAATTTGTCAGAAGGAGAAATAAGTTTAATTGAAAATACCATACGCCCTATGGAAATATCGGGAGGTGAAAGCTAATGGCAAACAACATAAATTTGTCCGATATACTCCATAATCG
>CAZINB010000068.1:0-2540 GCA_964540565.1 uncultured Faecalimonas sp. | reverse complement strand
GCAATCAAGAGACATAACCAACACAGAGGTCCTATGACTCATGGTTCTAAGTTCCATCGTCATGCAGGTTCTAATGGTGCTGCTTCTGACCCAAGTAAAGTATTCAAGGGTAAAAAGATGCCAGGACACATGGGAGCAAAGAAAATTACAATTCAAAATCTTGAAATCGTAAGAGTAGATGCTGAAAACAACTTAATCTTAGTAAAAGGATCAGTTCCAGGACCTAAGAAATCTTTAGTGACAATTAAAGAAAGCGTAAAAGCAATCTAGTCTTAATTGAGAAAGGAGGAACACACAAATGGCAAACGTAACTGTTTACAATATCGAAGGTAAAGAAGTTGGAACAATCGATTTAAGCGATGCAGTATTCGGTGTAGAAATTAACGAACACTTAATGCACATGGCAGTTGTTCAACAACTTGCAAATAAACGTCAAGGAACTCAAAAAGCGAAAACTCGCTCAGAAGTTTCAGGCGGCGGAAGAAAACCATGGAGACAAAAAGGAACAGGTCATGCAAGACAAGGTTCTACAAGAGCTCCACAATGGACAGGCGGTGGAGTAGTATTCGCTCCAACACCAAGAGACTACTCATTCAAATTAAACAAAAAAGAAAAGAGAGCAGCTCTTAAATCAGCTCTTACATCAAGAGTAGCAGAAAGCAAATTCATCGTAGTTGATGAAATGAACTTTGGAGAAATCAAAACAAAGAATTTCCAAAACATGTTAAATAACTTATCAGTATCTAAAGCATTAGTTGTTCTTGAAGAAGGAAACACAAACGCAGTTCTTTCAGCAAGAAACATTGAATCAGTTAAAACAGCTGGTACAAACACAATCAATGTTTACGATATCTTAAAATACAACACAGTAATCGCTACTAAAGCTGCTGTAGCAACAATCGAGGAGGTATACGCATAATGGCAAATATTAAATACTATGACGTGATCCTTAAACCAGTAGTTACTGAAAAAAGTATGGAACTTATGGCTGACAAGAAATACACTTTCTTAGTTCACACAGAAGCTACTAAATCTCAAGTTAAAGAAGCAGTAGAAAAAATGTTCGCTGGAACAAAAGTTAAAAGCGTAAATACTATGAACCTTGATGGTAAAACAAAAAGACGTGGTATGACATTTGGTAAAACTGCAAAAACAAAAAAAGCAATCGTTCAATTAACAGCAGATTCAGCTGATATCGAAATCTTTGAAGGACTATAAGATTTAGAGAACGAAACGTAACTAAAAACATACGGATTAAACCGTGATAATAAATAATCGGAATTGAAAGGAGTGACAGTAATGGGAATTAAAACATATCGCCCATATACACCTTCGAGAAGACATATGACAGGTTCTGATTTCTCAGAAATCACAAAGACAACTCCAGAAAAGTCTTTATTAGCTTCAAAAAGCAGAACTGCTGGTCGTAACAATCAAGGAAAAATCACAGTAAGACACCGCGGAGGCGGAGCTAAAAGAAAATATAGAATCATCGACTTCAAGAGAAGAAAAGATGGAATCCCAGCAACTGTAATCGGAATCGAATACGATCCAAACAGAACAGCAAATATCGCACTTATCTGCTACGCAGATGGTGAAAAAGCATACATCCTTGCACCACAAGGTTTAACAGATGGTATGAAAGTAATGAACGGACCAGAAGCAGAAGTTAGAGTAGGAAACTGCTTACCACTTTCTGAAATCCCAGTAGGTACACAAGTACACAACATCGAGTTATACCCAGGAAAAGGTGGACAATTAGTTCGTTCAGCTGGTAACTCAGCTCAATTAATGGCTAAAGAAGGTAAATATGCAACTCTTAGATTACCATCAGGTGAAATGAGAATGGTACCAATTATTTGTAGAGCATCTATCGGTGTTGTAGGAAACGGAGACCACAACTTAATTAACATTGGTAAAGCCGGACGTAAACGTCATATGGGTATCAGACCAACAGTTCGTGGTTCTGTAATGAACCCTAACGACCATCCACACGGTGGTGGTGAAGGTAAGACAGGTATCGGTCGTCCAGGTCCATGTACTCCATGGGGCAAACCAGCACTTGGTCTTAAGACACGTAAGAAAAACAAACAATCTAACAAATTAATCGTAAGAAGAAGAGACGGTAAAGGTATTAAATAATCAGTTTACAAGGAGGTAACCTAAATGGCTCGTTCACTTAAAAAAGGACCATTCGCGGATGCAAGCTTACTTAATAAAGTAAATGCTATGAACGAAACAGGTGACAAATCAGTTATCAAAACTTGGTCACGTCGTTCAACAATCTTTCCACAAATGATCGGACATACAATCGCTGTTCATGACGGAAGAAAACATGTGCCAGTATATGTTACAGAAGATATGGTTGGACACAAACTCGGAGAGTTCGTTGCAACAAGAACATATAGAGGACACGGAAAAGACGAAAAGAAATCAAGAGTACGTTAATAAATCGTAATTTGAAAGGAGGGTTCATCCATGGCAAAAGGACATAGATCCCAAATCAAAAGAGAGAGAAATGCAGTAAAAGATACTAGACC
>CAZINB010000067.1:0-2623 GCA_964540565.1 uncultured Faecalimonas sp. | reverse complement strand
TTGTACGAAGACGGTCATCTTGTCGATTTGAATAATATGGAAACCGGTTTGGATAATATAATACAAATTACGCACAGTTTTAATAATACTGCAGTAGCATTGAAAGATGACGGCACAATCACTTTCACAGACGATTTTGCGAGTGAGTACAACAGCACGGATACCGATAATTGGTTATCACCGGCTTTGGAATGGGAAAACATTGTAAAACTTGATTGTTGCATACAGCGATTTGGCTACGGTGGTTTGGAAACCGCTGCTCTGATAGGCATAGATGCAAACGGGAATGTTTTTGCAGTTGCATATGATTACGATGGGTATACAATTGCAGGTATAGATACAGTTAGTCGATTCAGCGATGTTAAAGATTTTGATACTTATATATCGTCGGAATACTCGGAAGCGGAAAACAGAATAGTAAAACATCTTAATATCGCCGCTGTAACGAATCAAAACCGTATTGAAACAAGTATTCACGGAATATATAACGAAGAAAGCGTCGGTGATGTTGTCAACATTCGCTTAGTTAAGCAATATACGGAAAATACATCATTTATTGAAACTTATTGTGTTTTCAGTGACGGCAGTTTAAAAAAGAAAGATAAAAATATATCCATTTTGAATGATGTTGTATATCTATCCGATAATTATATAGTAACAAGAAGTGGCAGCATATATAAAACTGTTTCAAAGCCCGAAAAAACAAATGGAAAAACCAAAATAAACGACGAATGGTTAAAAAGGATGAATTAAATGAGATGTGAAAATTGCGGTGGAAAATTAACCGTTAAAGACGGTTTGTTTTATTGCGAAAGTTGTAAAAGTAAATTTGATTTATCTTTGGGATTTGAAAAAACCGATGTATTTATAGCATATATCGAAAATGATGAATATGGGCATCGGTCAAAAGATAGTGTTATAGGTCAGGAAATATGCAACAAATTGGAAAATTCGAAAATAAGAACCTATTATCAAAGAATTTCCGCAGAAGATTTTTTCGGTGATACGGTAGAACTATTATCGGCAACTGCGTTTAATTTAGCCGAAGTTGTAATCTTTTTGGGAACAAGCAATCATCATTTTACCGAATTGCTGGAAAAATATCGAAATAAGTTGACCGACAAAATCATTTTGCCTGTCTATGTTGATATGGATGCCCGTGAACTTCCGAATGAATTGAAGTCGTTGCAAGCACTGAATTATAATTCCGTAGGTGCAATTTCCGATTTAACCAAAAGTATTCTTAAAATTATCGGCAGAGAAAATGAAATCAATGTTATCAACGAGGGTGAACGCATCCGAAAAAAGCAAAAAATGACTGTACTGATTAGCATTTTATGCGTGTTTTTAATTGTACTTGCTACTGCTGTTTATATAGTGTTCGGAACAACATTTGTTTTATCAAGTAAAAAATATGATTATGCACAAAAATCGATAGAAAATGAAAAATACGCCGAAGCGATTGTTATGCTCAATAAAATATACGATTATAAAAACAGTAACATTCTTTTGAGTGAAATTTATAATAAATACGCCGGTTATTATCAAAGCAAAGACGGAACGATAGGATTACATATTATAATTTCCGATAATAGAAATGCAAATATTGAGATAACCGAAACATCTTCTACTTTCGGTATCGTAAAAATTTCCGAAAATGCCGAAATTACGACCGATACAATTAAAATATATTTTAACGACAGTGAAAACAATCAGGGAACGGCTTTTATTGAATTCACGAATCAAGGTATAAACCTATCTGTTGATATTGATAACGGAAACAATTGGAAAACCTTTTTTGATATAAGTGACAAATCCGATCAACCGATTCTCGAAGAAATAAATGCATCTACTATTAAAAGCTGGTTAAAAAGTAAGACAACGGAACAAAACATCAAATCCTTGGGATATCAGTTGGTTTTCGAGCATGCTTTATATAAGGATACCGCTTCAAGTCAATATAACATTAAAAATACAGAAATCAAGGTTGCTTTGTTTGATTACGATATTTCAAAAACAGACGGAACAATCGGAAGCACCGCACCTATACTTGACTCTAAAACCGCATTTGGATTTACCGCTCCGGCAAATATTTTAATTCCCGAAAAAATAGGTCAAAGTGCATTGCCGTATATTGAAGATGATATTTTGTATATACCTAATTCGGAAATGGAACAATCATACAAGCAACTTGATTTTTATATTCCCGATACGGAACGCACCGACATAATTACAGATGATATGCAAATCGGTTGTACTTCCAAAGCCTTGTTAAGCACGGAGCATTGGAACAGTCTGGTAGAGAAATATGTATACGAAACAAGAATTAAAATGACTGCTCTTAACGAATACGGCAACAGTATTGAGACCGTATTCGGAATAAAAGCCGAAGCTGAAAGCGATACTCATTACCTATTCAGTGTTCGATTAAATAATAGTAACACATATTTGTTGTATAGGATAAACAAGTCCGATTTCACCGTTGAGTACATAAATAAGGCCTACTTTGATGAAAGCGAAAGCACGGTGCGGTGGCAAATATATTCGGATTTGGCAGATGAATTTACCAATGATTTTGATTTGCAATAATATGGAGGACTATTTATGTTAAATGAAAAGTTTT
>CAZINB010000066.1:0-2743 GCA_964540565.1 uncultured Faecalimonas sp. | reverse complement strand
TAACAGACAGCACAAAGAAAAACCTTGAAATGAGAGTTGACGCTGAAAACGGTGCTACAGCAGGTAAATTTGACCTTGCAAAACGCGCCAAAGCTGCTAACTTAGACGCTATCCATGATACAGTACATGAAATGGCTAGAGATGAAGCAAGACACGGCAAAGCATTCGAAGGCTTATTAAAGAGATACTTTGGCTAAGCTACAAGCCATGCAATAAGACGATAATAAAGCTCCTCCAAGCTCGCTTGGTAAGGAGCTTTTATTATTGGCTTATTATACGGCGACAGCCGTCCATGAAATAGCCAGCAGGGCTATGAATGGTGCATGGCTTGTATTTTTATTGGGCGACAGCCCACAGCGAGAAGTAGCGTAGCGGATTCGAGCTGGCTCGGCGTAGCTTTATCTTTCACATAATATGCTTCTTTTTATAGTAATTGACAATTGTCTTTATATCTGCTATTCTATAAAAACTTATCTGGGAAACGGAGTTTCTATCCGTTTAAACATTTCTAACTATCTAATATCTAAGAAGAAATCCCAAGTAAAATTAAAATTTTATACTAGAAGGAGGAGTTCTGCCTATGACAGAAACAAAGACACATGATTGCTTTATGACACCACAAAGCAGAAAGGAATTAGAAGCAATTCTGCGAGAAGACCCAATGCTTTTCATGAAGTATCAACTAATGGAAGAAAGATGGAAGGAGCATTTCTGCGATTATTTTGCTGGGAAAAAGACACTTCCGTTTACGTATGATCCGTTTTTTAAACGAATTTTTAACCCTGAAATTTATCCAGAGCGATTATCTAGATTTATAAGCAGCATTTTGGGAGAAGAAGTAAAGGTGGTGAAAATACTTCCACAAGAAGAGGTCATGATTGATGGAGGTGCACTTCTAATCATGGATATTTTAGTGCAGTTAGCAGATGGTTCACTTACCAATATTGAAATCCAAAAAATCCCATATAAATTCGCAGGGGAACGAATGAGCTGTTATAGTTCTGATTTGCTGTTGCGACAATATAGTAAAGTAAAAGCAAATTCAACCAGTCCATTTGATTATCGTAGTTTGAAAAAGGTATATACCATTGTTATTTTTGAAAATAGTATGGGAGCATTTCATAAACCAGGAATGAATTATATCCATAAGGGAAAGGTCATTTTTGATACGGGATTAAAAATGAATATGCTGCAGGAATATTGCTTGATCAGCCTTGATGTATTTCGAAAAACTAAGTATACTAAAGGTGTAGAAATTAATGAATTGAATAGATGGCTTTCTTTTTTAGCCATTGATAACATAAGTGAGGCAGGGACATTGTTGGATGATTATCCATGGTTGGAGGAAGTGTATCAGGATGTGTCGCAACATTTATGTAATCCTAAGGAGGTGCTGGGAATGTTTTCGGAAGCATTAAAAATAATGGATCAAAATACAGTGCTGTACATGTTTGAAGAAAAGGATAAAGAAATTGCTGAGAGAGATGCAAGGATTGCTGAAAACGAAGCGAAGATTGCAAAACAGGCCACAGAACTTGAGCAGTGTAAGCAATTACTGGAACAATGTATGAGGTTACTAGAACAAGCAGGAATTGATTTCCAACAATAAAATTTACATGTCAAAAGCAGGCGATACGCTCGCCTGCTCCAAGTAAACACCAGTCTCCTATCTCCTATCTTCCAACAACTCTTTCAATTCCTCAAAAGCTTCCTTATACTTTTTCGAAATCGCAGTTGGATTATGTTTCAAATGAAGTCTCGTACGATAAAACTGCTTGTTTGTTCTTTTGAATACTTCTCGTATTTGTTTTTCTAACTGCTCTAATAGTTCGTCACGATCTTGGAAATCACCCGATACAATTCGTTCTTTCAAATATTCTAATCTTGCTACACGCTTATTTCTTGCATGTTCCAAACGATATGTAATCTCTTCTTTTGCATTTTTAGGCAATTCTTTGATTTCTGATAAATCTGGAATCGGCGTAAATGCAATCACTGCATCCACACGATTTTCTAATCGTTCAATAGCAATGCGACTCTCTGTCAATTTTTCAAGTAATTCTTTCATATCCAGTGCTGCTCTCAAGGAATCATTGAAATCATAAACAAATAATCCAACTAAAACCAATGCTGCAATTTCAGTTACAAGCGTTGGACATTTTAACAGGATTTGCTCAATCGGAACATGGATTACCTCAACCAAAAATACAGCTAACGCTCCCCAGAATAATGATATAAAGAAGCAAATATGTCCGTTATAATTCAGTGGCAGATTACTATAATCCCAATATTTCACATGAAACAGTCGCTCCATTGTACTTCCTGTTACCAATTCCATTAGTGTAGCCGCTAATGCTCCCATTACAAATACAAGAAGCAAATGTTCTCTCACTCCAATGGTTCCAATTAAAATAGAAATTGCTGCAAATCCATAAATTGGTATGAATGGACCATTTAAAAATCCTCGATTAATCCACTTCCATTTTTGATTCTTAATTGCTTTTCTTATAGAAACGTAACAACATTCCCAAATCCATCCTAAAAAGCAATACCAAAAGAAAAAAAGTAACCATTGCGATATTGTATATCTGTACATAAAACACCTTCCTCTCGTTTTATAAGTTTATGATAGCAATATTGAATATAAAAGAAAAGAATTGTAAATAATTATAAAAATAAAATAAAAATAGGAAATATTCCTATTTTCCTGTTGACATCCTTTCATTCTTATGTTATCTTAATA
>CAZINB010000065.1:0-2876 GCA_964540565.1 uncultured Faecalimonas sp. | reverse complement strand
TCTGCGGTGAGCACGGCGGCGACCCCGTTTCCGTTGAGTTCTGCCACAAGATCGGACTTGATTATGTATCTTGCTCTCCTTTCCGTGTTCCGATTGCTCGTCTCGCAGCAGCACAGGCTGCTATCAAATATGGGGAGGACTAATCTGTACTTCAGTTTTAAGGTTAATTTCGACCAAGCAGAAGCATACAGAAAATCAACAGATCAATATCTTCGTGCAAAACAGTGGGAAGATTTAACTGTTGAAGTCTTTATCTAAATCAATTAGCAGGCATATTACTGTAAAAAGTAGTATGCCTGCTTTTTTTGTGCTTTTAACACATAATTATGTTATACAAATAGGAACGATAAGCCGTTTATTCCATTTTAGGAATAAGCGGCTTTTTGCTTTTATTTGAAAAAATTTTATATTTAGAGTGTCCATTCATACCTCTGAAATTCCAAATAAGTGAAAGGTGTAAAAACTCCTGTTTGGAGTATTCCCTTTTTCGCACTTTGAAAACAGAATATTCAGGTGTATAGGACTTTGTTTTCGATGATTAGCAATTTTATAGGTACGCCAAGACTTTCTATATCGAAACGAGCGAGAACCCCTATAAATAGTATTAGGTTGCTCCTAATATAGCGATGACAGTCGAAATAATAATGATACTTCTCTACGGAGCTGGCGGAGAACCCGGCAGAGGTGAAATTCCTATGATGCGATGAAGCACATCGCTACCTATACATTTCCCACTGCAAGGGATGTCGAGGACAAATATTGTTTTTTAACATACGACCGAAGAAAAACTTCGGTCATTACATAGTTATCTGTTTTTAAATATTGAATTACTGAAAGGAGGATTTTCCTATGGAGAAAATATTGGCATCATTCAACGATGCTATTTATGTAGGTTCAGGTCATTCAGATACAATCAAATGCACCGACAGCGTTTCCAAAGAATACGAAAAAATTTTTTGTTTTTTTCAAATGAGGAATAAAGAGATAGTTCCACTACTCGCTAAGAAATGTCCAAATTGCAATAAAGTTTTCTTACCATATAAAAAGTATGAAAAATTCTGTTATTGCTTTGAATCTTATATATTTATCCGTTCAAAAGATGGTAAACCACCTTATCAGGAAATGGTAAAGAATAGTGATTTTAAGCCTGATCCAAATTACAAACCCGAACCTTTAGACTTTCACGAAGTATATAAAACCCCTTCCTATATAAAGAAAGGGTTACAACACCCATTTCAGGGTGGTAGATTTAGTCCCCGATGAGTCATAAGCTCATTTTGGATAAAAAAGAAGAAAGGAGCGAATACAATGCCCAACTGTAAAACGATTGCTATATGCAATCAAAAAGGCGGTGTCGGTAAAACGACCACCACTGTCAATTTAGGCGTAGGCTTAGCAATGCAAGGTAAAAAGGTACTCCTTGTAGATGCCGATCCGCAGGGCGACCTCACAACTTGTCTTGGATGGCGAGATACGGACAATCTACCCATTGCATTACCGGACAAGATGGTTGAAGTTATGCAGGACAAATGTAAAGAACCAATGAAAGGTGTTCTACATCATAAAGAAGGTGTTGACCTTATCCCCTCTAACAGCGACCTTTTCGATTTTGAAATCAGTCTTGTAACTGCAATGAACCGTGAAGCCATTTTGAGAAACTACCTAAACGAAGTGAAACACAACTACGATTATATTATTATCGACTGCTCACCTTCGCTTGGTATGATGACTCTCAATGCTTTATCGGCAGCAGATAGCGTAATCATTCCCGTTCAGGCACATTACCTTCCGGCAAAGTGTATGACACAGTTGATGAGAACCATTACAAAGGTAAAGAAGCATATCAATCCTAAACTCAAAATAGATGGTATTCTCTTAACCCTTGTAGACAACAGAACAAACCTTGCCAAAAGCACCATAGATGCTTTGCGTGAGAACTTCGGTAGTTATATCAAGATATACAACACCCACATTCCCATTGCAATCAAAGCGGCAGAGGTCAGTTCCAAAGGCAAAAGCATTTATGCCTACGAACCCAATAGCACGGTGTCTAAAGCCTACACCGAATTTTCAAAGGAGGTGTTAGCCGATGGCAGGAAGAAAGAGCGACTTCACTCTGCCCAAGTTCGATGATATTTTCTCGACTCAGGAAATGAGAGATGATGAAAAGCTCGCCAAAATCCGAGATATTCCCTTAGAGTTGATTGACGATTTCCCCGATCACCCGTATAAAGTTCGTGACGATGAAGATATGATGCAGCTTGCGGAGAGTATCAAAGAACGTGGCGTGATTACACCCGCTACTGTTCGTCAAAAGGAAGATGGCAGATACGAACTCATTTCAGGTCACAGAAGAAAAAGAGCAAGCGAACTTGCAGGATTAGAAACCCTGAGATGCGAAGTCGTAGAACTTGACCGTGACGAAGCGACTATCTTAATGGTAGAAAGCAATTTGCAGAGGTCGGTAATTCTACCGAGCGAAAAAGCCTTTGCATATAAAATGCGGTTAGAAGCGATGAAAAGAAAGGCAGGCAGACCGAGTAAAGATAATTCTGTGCCAGTGGCACAGAATTTTGATGGTAAGACTTCTCGTGAGTTACTTGCCGAACAAGTCGGAGAAAGCCAAGACCAAATTCGCCGCTTTATTCGCTTAACCAACCTTGTCCCCGAACTTCTTGAGTTCGTAGATGAGGGCAAAATGAAAATGCGACCTGCCGTTGAGTTGTCGTATCTTGACGAGGACTGTCAGCGTGACCTTGTTGACGAAATCGACCTGAACGACTGTACCCCTTCCCACGACCAAACAATCCGTATGCGAAAGATGTTTGAGGAAGGAAAACTCACACCTGAAGCAATCCAAGCCATTATGTCCGAAC
>CAZINB010000064.1:0-2900 GCA_964540565.1 uncultured Faecalimonas sp. | reverse complement strand
GCATTAACAGAGCAGGAACAATACAATTTGATTGAAATAGAGGATAAAAATGTAATATCCAGAGTTGTGAGTGCAGTTCCGGATGTGGCAAAAGTAGTAGCAAATTCTGCTGTGGCTGCGGAAGGATTACAGCTTGCGAAAAGTGGTATCTATATGGCAAAACTGCCTAGTGGAGCGCAACTTGTGAAATCACAGGAAATGCAAGGTGCAGTAAGAGGATTTTTCAAAAGTGGTTCTACCATAAAAGGTCAGGCAAACTTCTTATCTGTTGATGGTACTATGGAAAAAATCGTCCAGATGAATCTTACAAATGTGGCTATGGGTGCCGCATCAATGGTGGTCGGTCAATATTACATGAAACAGATAAACACAGAGCTGTTGGCAGTGAATAACGGATTATCAAGAATAGCAGAGTTTCAGGATAACGAGTATAAAAGCAAAGTATTGACATTAACAATGCAAGTTAAGAGAATAGCTGATTTTAAGGCTGAAATAATTGAAAATGCAGAACTCCGAAAGGAAGAAATAATGAGACTTCAAACTATGGAGAAAGACTGCATGGAGCTTTTGGGACAAGCAAATCTTACGGTAGAGCAGTTGTGTGGTCAAGAATTTGCAAGCTATGACAGTTATTGCGATAAGGTAAATGAAATAGCAAAATGGCAACAGTACCAGAAAGCACTTATAGAAATAATGTATATGATTGCTGACCTAAATTATGTGTTGCATTTGGGAGCATTGTCACAGGATCAGGCATACATTACATACACATCTATGTATAATCAGACTTCCAAAATGATTGAACGATTGCATAAATGGCATACTGTTCATACAAAGAAATTCGGTGTGGATGTTGATAGAGCTGTACTTGAAAGGAAAGGGCTGGATGCCTTATTACATAAACCATTTGGTTTGATTGATGAAGTCCACAATTACAAGAAAATGAATAAAAAAGAAGTGGTAAATATCAGAAATCAGGTAAATACACAAGTGGAAAATCGACTGACAGCTACAAGAGATTTGTTTGATGAGGATGTCAGGGTAGTATTTAAGGATGATAAGGTGTTTTATTTGATTGGCTAACGAAAAGAGGTAGTGAATTTGATAGAAATAGTATTTTCTGGGACAGTGTATGGTGGGCTTGCAGTAGCAACAAGCTCTCATCCGGATAACGTAAAGCGTGTAGAGCAAGATGCAAAAGAATATGGTGGCGGTATTGCTGTTAAAGCTATGGAAAAGCCGGAGGGCATATTATCATTTGAATTTCAGTGGGACATAGGTTATCTAAATGAGTTGGAGGACAGTGAATATAGAATGAAGCTGCCAGCAAGTCTGTATTATGGTCATCATGTGCGACTGCATCCAGAAGATGAAGCGGAACTATTAGAAGAGGGAAAGAATAATCTGAAAACACTAAAGGCTTTGAAAAAGTTAGCAGAGGCAGGAAAGTCATTCAGGATTTGGTATAGCAGTAGTGCTATGGAAATGAGTGGATTTTATTATCTTTGTAATGTGCTGAAGGATTATGAGACAGATGTGTATGTAGTAGAGCTTCCGCAAGTATTTACAATAGGGGATAAATCAAAGCATATTAGCAGTTGGGGAATGGCGCATACTTATGAGTTTGGCTATTTGGTAGAGAATCAAAGGCTTTTGCAAAAGTGTGAGTTGAAATATAGAGCATCTTTGTGGCAAACATTGGTTGAGGAAAATGCACCACTTAGGGCTGTGGTATCTAATGTGCTTATAAGTGTCCCGACAGATTTTTATGATGGAATTATAATGAGCTGTTTTACCGGAGATACCATCCATGAAAATGAATGGATATCCGATATTATGAGTTTATATTTAGGCATTTCGTCTGGTTTTGTTGAACAGCGGATATGGGAAATGGGTAAAAGCGGTGTGATTTCTCTGGTACAGGATGGGGAAAGAATGACTGAACGTATCTGGGAAAGAGTTCTTTGATAGGAAGTGTGAGGTTTGGTATGCAGGGAAAATATAAGGTAATAACATTGTGTGGAAGCACACGATTTAAGGATGCTTTTATAGAAGCTCAAAAAAGACTGACCTTAGAGGAGAACATTGTTATTAGTGTCGGGCTGTTTGGTCATTCCGGAGATAATGAGGTATGGGAAGGAATGGATGAACATACACTTACCCGTACAAAAATTATGCTTGATGATATGCATAAAAGAAAAATTGATATGGCAGATGAAATCTATGTTATCAATGTAGGTGGCTATATTGGAGAAAGCACAAAATCAGAAGTAGCGTATGCACTGGAACATGGTAAGCCGGTGCGGTATTTGGAAACAAATGATGAGCAAGAGAAGATAAATAGAAAGTATGTACCGGTTGAAAGTTTGCCTATATCGGTAAGACTATGCCATATTTTGACCAGAAATAAGGTTGATTATCTGTATCAAGTGGAGCGATACTGTGAGGAACAGTTGTTAAAGTTCCGGAATATGGGGCAAAGCACCATTGATGAGTTAAGAGCAATATGTGAGCAGTACGGAATTTATATTTATAGCCACCGAGATTTGACGGTGGAAGAAATAGGTGTATCTTTTGCACAGTCATATTATGAAAAAGTATTTGAAGCCGGTATCCGGGGAATAGAGGATGTAGTCAATACCAGTAGTGTTGAGCTGGCAAGACTTTTTGGAAAGAATAGTGTTTCCTATAAGAAACTGATTGAGATACAGAAGTATGAGTTAAAGAAAAGGAAGGAAAAAGCACTTGCATAGAAAAGATAAGTGGCTGGAATATCTGATACATTATGCAGACAATAAAGAGTTGTTACCTTGCCCGGACTGCGGAGAGAATGATGGAGAAGTGATTATTCTGAAAGAGGGTAGAGGTTCTACTACATTCCACTGCAAGCACTGTAATGT
>CAZINB010000063.1:0-3090 GCA_964540565.1 uncultured Faecalimonas sp. | reverse complement strand
GCTCAAGGTATCTTAACAGTTCGTGGTGGTATGACATCTCACGCTGCTGTAGTAGCTCGTGGTATGGGTACATGCTGTGTATCTGGATGTGGAGATATCCAAATGGATGAAGAAAACAAACAATTTACATTAGCTGGTAAAGTATTCCACGAAGGAGATGAAATCTCTATCGATGGTACAACAGGTAACATCTACGACGGAATCATCCCAACAGTAGATGCTCAAATCGCTGGTGAATTCGGAAGAATCATGGAATGGGCTGACAAATTCAGAACAATGAAAGTTAGAACAAACGCTGACTCTCCAGCTGATGCTAAAAAAGCTCGTGAACTTGGTGCAGAAGGTATCGGTCTTTGCCGTACAGAGCACATGTTCTTCGAAGAAGACAGAATCGGAGCATTCCGTGAAATGATCTGTGCTGATACAGTAGAAGAAAGAGAAGAAGCTCTTGAAAAAATCCTTCCATTCCAACAAGCAGACTTTGAAGGATTATTCGAAGCATTAGAAGGTAACCCAGTTACTATTCGTTTCTTAGATCCACCTCTTCATGAATTCGTTCCAACAGAAGAAGAAGATATTAAGAAATTAGCAGATGCTCAAGGAAAATCAGTAGAATCTATCAAAACTCTTATTGCATCATTACATGAATTCAACCCAATGATGGGACACAGAGGACTTCGTCTTGCTGTAACATATCCAGAAATTGCTAAGATGCAAACAAGAGCTGTTATCCGTGCAGCAATCAATACACAAAAAGCACACGCTGATTGGAAAGTAGTTCCAGAAATTATGATTCCACTTGCATGTGATGTAAAAGAATTAGCATACGTTAAAAAAGTTGTAGTAGAAACAGCTGACGCTGAAATCGCTGCAGCAGGCGTAGAATTAGATTACGAAGTTGGTACAATGATCGAAATCCCACGTGCAGCTTTAACAGCTGATGAAATCGCTGGTGTTGCAGACTTCTTCTGCTTCGGTACTAACGACTTAACACAAATGACATACGGATTCTCACGTGATGATGCTGGTAAATTCTTAGATGCTTACTATGATGCTAAGATCTTTGAAAACGATCCATTCGCAAAACTTGACCAAGTTGGTGTTGGTAAATTAATGGAAACAGCTATTAAATTAGGTAAACCAGCTAACAGCAAACTTCACATCGGTATCTGTGGAGAACATGGTGGAGACCCAAGTTCAGTAGAATTCTGCCACAAAATTGGTTTAGACTACGTTTCTTGTTCACCATTCCGTGTACCTATCGCAAGATTAGCTGCTGCTCAAGCTGCAATCGCTAGCAAATAGTTACATTACAGGTAATGATATTTAAAATAAACCCCTTGCGCTTCCTTGGCGTAAGGGGTTTTTGATATCTGAAAAAACGTGTCTGAAAAGGACAAGTGACCTTGTTAGAATATGTAAAAAATTATAAGATGAATGTAGCTATAAGAACTATATTTTACCAAGAAAATATGGTAGTATAGACGTAGAAAATATTGTTTTCTCACTTCAATTTTTAGAGGAGAAAATTATATGAATAAAAAGTGAGGAGGAAGAAAAAATGAAATTTTTTATTGACACAGCTAACGTAGAAGATATTAAAAAAGCTAATGACATGGGTGTAATTTGTGGTGTAACAACAAACCCATCACTTATTGCAAAAGAAGGTCGTGTATTTGAAGAAGTAATCGCTGAAATCGCTTCTATCGTAGACGGACCAATCAGTGGAGAAGTAAAAGCAACTACAGTAGATGCAGAAGGAATGATCGCAGAAGGTAGAGAAATTGCTAAAATCCATCCAAACATGGTTGTTAAAATTCCTATGACAGTAGAAGGATTAAAAGCATGTAAAGTATTATCTCAAGAAGGTATTAAAACAAATGTAACATTAATCTTCACAGCAAACCAAGCGTTATTAGCAGCAAGAGCTGGTGCTACATATGTATCACCATTCTTAGGTCGTCTTGATGATATTTCTGTAAGAGGTGTAGATTTAATCACTGAAATCGCTGAAATGTTCGCAGTAGCAGGAATCGAAACAGAAATCATTGCAGCAAGTGTAAGAAATCCAATCCACGTAACAGATTGTGCATTAGCAGGAGCTGATATCGCAACTGTACCATATGGTGTAATCGAAACAATGACAAAACACCCATTAACAGATCAAGGAATCGCAAAATTCCAAGCAGACTATAAAGCAGTTTTCGGTGAATAAAAACTGGGAGGAAATATTCATGAACAAGTTAGAACTTATGAAAAAAGCTAACGATATCAGAAAAGATATCATCACAGCTGTTCATTCTGCAAAAGCTGGACATCCAGGTGGATCATTATCAGCAGCAGATATTTATACATACCTTTATTTCGCAGAAATGAATGTAGATCCAGCAGATCCTAAAAAAGCGGATCGTGACAGATTTGTATTATCAAAAGGTCATACAGCACCAGGATATTACGCAGCTCTTGCTGAAAGAGGATTTTTCCCTGTAGAAGATCTTAAAACACTTCGTCATACAGGTTCATACCTTCAAGGACATCCAGACATGAAACACATTCCAGGTGTTGATATGTCAAGTGGTTCTTTAGGTCAAGGAATCTCTGCTGCAGTAGGTATGGCTTGTGCAGCTAAAATTTACGGAGATGATTATAGAGTATACACACTTCTTGGAGACGGTGAAATTCAAGAAGGTCAAGTATGGGAAGCAGCTATGTTAGCAGGTCATAGAAAACTTGATAATTTAGTAGTAATCGTTGATAACAACAACCTTCAAATTGATGGATATCTTGATGAAGTTAACTCTCCATACCCAATTGATAAGAAGTTTGAAGCATTCAACTTCCACGTAATCAATATTGATGGACATGATTTTGATCAAATTGAAGCGGCATTCAATGAAGCAAAAGCTACAAAAGGAATGCCAACAGCAATCATTGCTAAGACATTAAAAGGAAAAGGTGTTTCATTCATGGAAGACAAAGCTGCATGGCATGGAACAGCTCCTAACGACGAACAATATGCAATTGCTATGGCAGATTTAGAGAAAGTAGGTGAAGCATTATGTCAGAAGTAAAGAAAATTGCAACAAGAGA
>CAZINB010000062.1:0-3116 GCA_964540565.1 uncultured Faecalimonas sp. | reverse complement strand
CCTTATCAAAGAGCTTGTTGCAAAACAAGGCATCACAGAAGAACTCAAGACAAAAGACCAATTTGCTTGGGTTTCCGCTATGGAACAGATTAAGCATACGGCGGAAGAATTTGTATTCCAAGAATTGATTTATGTATAATAACTTCTTTTTTCTAATTATAAGTCACAAAAAAATCACTCACATCGGTAAAATGTGAGTGATTTTTCTTAACAGTCGATATTCAAAAATCTGCCGATAAAGGCGTCAGGAAATATAAACTGTTTTTCACCTGCATCAAATTTAACTCTGATATATTTTTTCAGCTTGTCCATCCAAACAACCGTACCGCTGCCGAAAGTCTTGTGCTTAACCACACTTCCGACACCTATCGAAGCAAGAATTTTGTCCCAATTTTTTTCGGGTGTCGGCTCGGTTGTTGTTTTATTGGAAACAGGACGTTTTTCTGATTTAATCGTACTGTTTTCCAAAATCCCTTTGAGCATTTTTTTCGTTTCCGGCTCAGAGATTACCGCATTTTCCAAATCCGTAACAGTCGCTTGTTGTTTTGAATACAACAATTCATATTCCTCTCGACGCAGTACTGTATCCCAACCGCCGACAGACTCGCCCTCGTGCATATCGATACCGGTATACGAAAGGCTTGAATTTTCGTATTTTCTGAACCCGAAAATCCCCTGATTCATCTTTTCCGGGTCAAACAAACCTATCGAACATAAAATATCAAAATCCTTGACAGACAGTCCCGTTACCTTTTTGAAAAGCTCCGGTTCTATTTGCGTTATTACATCTTTAATTGTTTGCTCTCTGTAATCTGTCAAATACATAAATGCAGGAATACGCGCGGCAAGCTTCAGAAGATTTTCTTGTACTTGTTTACGCAACGATTTTGCTTTCTTTTCATCATCTGAAATCTCTTTCTTTTCTTTTGGTGTAAGCTCATCACCTTTTTCCTTTTTCAGCTTTTTAACCTTTTCTGAACGGTTGATGATTGTTTGTATTTCAGAGTTGAGCGAACGAAAACCCTCTATATTCATAAGTGCGTCCAATGCATCTTGATTGTTTTGCAATTTTTTGAGTGTATCATTATCAACATGGACAAGAAGTGCTGTTTGCCACCGCTTTGCCAGCAAAGTGGCTGAAGTTCCCGCATAAGTAATATCTAAAACATCTTGTGCGTTTATTTGATTCATTGATGAGCCGTCAAATGCCAATATCGGAAGAAAATTTATAAATTCCGATACTTTTTGCTCCGGGCTTGTATCATCAACTTTCAACCGGCAGGAATAATCGGAAATTTGCCTAAGAGCTCTCTCTAACGCAAAATCAAACACGTAGCATTCTTTTTTAACAATAATTTTATTCCCATGTTCATCTTTTACTTCCCACGGTGATTGAACACGAAAAGCTGTTTGAAAATATGTTTCGGGCGATTTCAAATTGCGTAACATAAATACACCTGCCCACGGTCTTACTGTAATGCCTGTTGTCAGTTTACCGCAAGATAAAGTTATGGTTTTAGTTTTAAGCGGATCACCCATAGCGTTTAATACCGGAGATAGTGCATCTATACCTATACCGGCTTTAGTACCTGCACATACAATAATTTTGTAATCATCAAAGAAATTGTTTTGTCTTTGTCTCAGCAAATTATACATTGCATAGCAACTTGCAACATTTGGCAAAAACCAAAGTGTATGTGATAAAACGTTCAAAAGTGTTGTATCCGAAAAGGGCATAGGAGGTCGCTCTGCACCTAGTTTCAGTCCGTCAACAGGCATATAATTCCCTTGAATCATTTTGAGCCAATTTTGAACATAGTCCTCATATACAAACCTTGCTGTTTCGGGCTTGTTTTTATCCTCACATTCGGCACGAAAAAATTCATTGATGTCAAATTCGTCATACCCTTCGCTTGTTGCAACATTTGTAATTGAATCAGGCACTTTATATGTCATCATAATCATTTTCGGAAGTGCCGCATAAGGATTTTCACCGTATCCTTTCCAATTTTCCTTCGCGGATTGCTCATCGGAATATGTCCAATTAAAAATTTGATCCTCCAAAAACTCACCTGAATTTAACGCACGAAAAGGTGTTCCCGACAAATAAAGATAATGCTCCGATGTAATCGGCAAAAATGTTTCGTTTATCGCATTTCCCGCTTCTTCCTTTTGATATTTTTCCATATCAAAATCGGTATCTTCCTCATTAAACTTTTCAAAAAGATTTTTTGCATTTTCTCGCCAAGCTCCGAAATGGTATTCATCAAAAACAACAATATCCCAATTTGTAGAATGAATAAATTCGTTTTTTGCTTTTATACCGCCCACATTATTCGTGCCGAGCAAATCTTGAAACGATCCGAAAACAACAATAGGCTTTGTTTTGTCACAAGCATCGTATTGCCCATCAAGATGTTTTGCGTCAAACTTTGCCTCTTTGTTGGAAACAAACTGCCAATCTTCAAAGTCAACGTGATGCAACAAATCCTCTTGCCAAGCCGATTCAACAGCAGGCTTAAAAGTCAAAATCAAAATCCTTTTAAAATCCATTGCCTTTGCAAGCTTGTATGCGGCAAAGGTTTTTCCGAAACGCATCTTTGCGTTCCATAAAAATTTGGGCGGACGAGTGGGGTCTTCTTCTTTTGCATGTGCAAAGTAATTTTGCGTCATGTTAACAGCAGTTTTCTGTTCGTTACGCATATCAAAATCCCAAGTACGCTGCCCTTCAAAGCGGACACCGGTACGCACTTCTTCTATTGTATCAAGTGCTTCTTTTTCCGAACAGTAAAACCACTCATTTTTATCTTCGTCCTCGTTTAGCTGTCGAAAGCCTTTATGTTTGAGCAATCTGTGAATATCTTTATCGGTAAAGCAAGTCCCGTCGGATCGCATTGCGGATTCTTTGAACAAAACTTTATAGGGAATTGCAGCTGTATGCAGTTGTTCTTTAATTCTGTCCTCCGCATTTTCTCGGTCGGTGTAGCCGATTTTTATGTAACCGTCGTGGTCTGCAACGGTAGGCAAAACATAACCGTAAACGGTAGGCACAACAGCAGGACGATTATGGAGTATATCGGACAAATTTATGTTGTTTGCCATTAGCTTTCACCTCC
>CAZINB010000061.1:0-3554 GCA_964540565.1 uncultured Faecalimonas sp. | reverse complement strand
CCTGATCCCCCAGGACAGTTATGCGGCATACACCGCTGAAATACAAAAAACATGGATCATTGCGGCCCTGGGACTGCTGGTGGTGCTGCTGGCCCTCTCCTTCTTCCTGGCGCGGAGATTTGTCCGGCCTATTACCGACAGCCTGAAGCGGTTCCAGCAGGAAGAACTGCCGGAACAGGGTCTGTCTTCCGGAATCTCGGAGGTAGATGAACTGGCGGAGTTTCTCAACGCCCGAGCCCGAAACCAACGGCTGGAGCAGGGGGAACTTCCGCCTAACATCGCAGAGCTCTTCGATCAGTTTGTGGAGAGGAAGGATCTGCTGACAGAGGCAGAGCGGAACATCCTCCGCTACTACATCGATGGACATGAGATCGCAGATATCCCGGATCTGGCGTTTATCAGCATGAGTACGGTCCGGAAGCACAACCGGAGCATCTACGAGAAGCTGGGGGTGGCCTCCCGGGATGAACTGATGCTCTATATCGATCTGCTTCGCCGGTGCGGACGGCTCCAGGAGCTGTTCTGATATCCTACCCACAACACAGTAAAGCGCACAAAACCAGCCCTTTGGTTTTGTGCGCTTTCTCTATTATCCAATGGATACCTTTTGTAAAAAGCGGGAAAAAGTATCCGGCAGACCATATACGTAGGCCCCCGCTCCTGTTATAACAGGAGCAGAAAGGAGGTGCGCTCTATGAGAAACTTGTTGTTCGGTCATCTGGAGGATTGCTCCACGCCCCAGTATTTCTGCTTTTCTGTTCGTTGCGAGGTGTGCGGAGAATACTGGTACAGCAGCAGCATCTCCTTTTCCAAAGCGGCGCAGGCGGCCCAGCACCGGGAAAAGAAGGAGCTTTATGACGCCATCTATCAGCGGGAGAAGGAGCGGGCCAAGCTGGCAGCCGGACAGGAAGCCAGGGAACGGTTCAGCCAATGTCCTGTCTGCCGGCGGCTGGTCTGTGATGCCTGTTTTCTCATCTGCGATGAGATGGACCTGTGCCGGGAGTGCGCTGCTCGCATGAAAGAGCCCGGGGAGCCGGTGGCACCATGAAAAGGCGATGGTCGCTCCTGATCCTGCTGTGCCTGCTGCTGACCGGATGCAGCGCGGAGGCCTCCGGAGGGCAGTTGATTTCCGCGGCAGAGGGCTCCGGAGCATACAGTGAGGCGCTGCTCCCCTTCCTTCCCGGATATGCGCTCCGGGATGGGGAGGATACCCTCTATGCGGAGGTTTCCCGGGGCAATGCCGTGGCATGCTTTGATGTGCAGGCCATCCCGGCCATGGACAGAGGGGTTGGCCGGTACTGGTATCCCCATGTATCGGCTACGGTTGTGCTGGCGGTAGACCGCACGCGGACGGATGCGGTCATCACCGGCTGGAACAGCCTACGGGAGAGCAGGGTCCCCGTGGGCATGAGCAGCTTTTCCGTGGTACGCAATATGCTGGCCATAGGCGCAATGTCCTACGGGTTGAACCCAAAAGAGCCGACAAAGGGAGATGCCCTGGATTTCCTGGAACAGCTTTGTCAGAACGGAGGCTTCGAACTGGACGGGTCGGACGCCCCCATTCTGATCTGTCTGGACTATGAGGCCGCCGCAAGGAACCGCAGCGGCGGAACTTATGAGATCATCGTGCCGGTGGAGGGTACCTTGACCTACCGTATGGGGCTGCTTTCGGATACTCCGCTGACCCTGGAGCCGGGGCTGGATGAAACCCTTCTGTCAGCAGGGCTGCCCCTGGCGGACGGGGAGCGGCCGACTGACTTCCCCGGCGATTACCGGTCGGCCCGTACCCTGAGCGAGGAGGACTACGGCTGGTTTCTGGAACTGACCGGGGACATCAGCCGGGACCTGCGCCGGCAGGTGCTCCACATCCGGCGCTATACCACAGCAGATCTCCGGGAGCATATTTTATCCGCCCTGTTCCTTGCCGCCGCCATCCTGCTGTGGAAGGGGACGGTATCCCATCGGATGATCCGTCGGGATGTCCGCAGAGTAGTCGGGGTCATGGGCTGGCTGATGGTGGGATGGCTGCTGCTGCGCCTGTTCAAATATCAGTTGACAGCAGATGGGCTTCTGTGCCGGATGTGCTGGTATGGCTATTACATCTTTCAGCTTGCCCTTCCGGTAACGCTGCTGTATCTGGCCGTAATCCTGGACCATCCGGAGGGTGAGAAAAAGCCGCTGCGCCCTCTGTGGCCGCCTCTGGCCTGCTATGCCCTCTCTGTGCTATTGGTACTCACAAACGATCTCCACCAGCTGGTGTTTCGTTTTGACCCGGCCGGGGACTGGGCCTCAGACTATCGGTACGGTCCGGGATACTGGGGCGTAATGGCTTTATCCCTCCTGTTCCTGGCCCGCGCAGTCTGGAAGCTGCTCCACAGGGGGCGGTATAGCCCCTACTGGGCCGGCAGGGTGGTTCCGCTGCTGTTCTGCGCGGGGCTTCTGGCCTACATCACTGCTTACATCAGGCGGGTGCCTCTGGCGTGGGAGAGCGATCTTACCGTGAACATCTGCGTGCTGTCCGCCCTGTTTTTTGAGTCGGCCCTCCACGCGGGGTTTATCCCGGTCAATCTTCAGTATCAGCGCCTGTTCACCGCCACTCCCATTGGGCTGATGCTGCTGGATGAGCAGGGCCGCACCGTCCTGTCCTCCCGGGGCGCGTCTCCCGTCTCCCGCTCCATCTGGCGGAGGATCTCCATGGATATGACCCATCCGCTGCTGCGGGACAGCGACACCCAGCTTCACGCGGTTCCTATTCACGGCGGTATGGCGGTATGGCAGGAGGACCTCTCCCAGCTCAACCGGCTGCGCAGGGAGATCCAGGCTGTGCAGGCCCGTCTGGAGGCGGCCAACGCCCTGCTGCGTGAGGAGAGCGAGGTGAAAAAGCGCCTGCTGGCCGCGGAGACAAACCGCGCCATGTTTGAACAGCTGGACCGGGACATGGAGCGCCGCATCCAGACGCTGGGACGGCTGATCGAGACTCTGCCGGAGACCCCCCATCCCCGGGGCCTGACCGCCTACATCACTCTTTGCCTGTGCCATATCAAACGCAGATGCAATCTGTTTTTCCTGGCACGTCAGGGAGATGGACTGCCCGGAGAGGAATTGAGCATTTATCTGGATGAGCTGGCAGAACTGGCCCGCTATGCGGGGCTGCAGCTGCTCATCCGCTGCGGGCAGCGTGGAGCGCTGGAGATCCGCAGGGCGGCACTGTGCTACGACTTTGCCTTTGAAGCCATATCCTGGGCCCTGGGGGAGAACGCCTCTCCTCTGCTGGGGTATCTGGAGCCGGAGGGCGCCCATCTGGTTTTCCGCTTTCTTCCGGGGGGTGATCCCGGACAATGGCGTTTTTCGGAGGAACTGACGACGGCGGCGGCCGCACTGGGCGGTCAGATCGCCTGCAAGGATCTGGACGATGCCGTTGGGATCTGCATGACGCTGCCCTTGGGAGGTGAGTCCTGTGGCTGAAGTTTACCGGTTTCCCCAGTGGGCGCTGACCACCGTGGTGATGGCGGCCGCCCTGTGCATCGTGTTTCAAACAAGGGCCATCTCTTACA
>CAZINB010000060.1:0-3559 GCA_964540565.1 uncultured Faecalimonas sp. | reverse complement strand
TAGAATGTATGATTCTGAAACCGGCAGGTTCGTGAATGAAGATCCGGCAAGGGATAATTATAACTGGTATGTATATTGCAGTAATAATCCGATAGTATTTGTCGATCCGTTTGGACTGTTTGATTATAACACAAAATTATCGTATAATCAGACCTATAATCAAGATGTTGAAGTCTTGCAGAATGAGTTGGCTTGGCTAGGATATCTTGATATGTCAGGTGGCGGTTGGGGCTATTTTGGAACAAAAACCCAAGCAGCGGTTAATGCCTATAAAAACGACAAAGGTCTGTGGAATTTTGGTCAGTACAAAGGTGTTGTCGGAGTCACTACATGGGAATCGTTAGGACTTATTTATCGTACACAAGCTGACATTAATGCTGGAATTGAAATAGTTATGTATAATGGAAGAAAACAATATAAAGATGTAAGTAAACCTATCAATAATGCATTATTGAACGCTAAAGGAACATTTCAAGAGCATAAATATAACTTTAAGTGGTTCTACGACCAGGTTAAAACAGGTGCTCCGTGGGATATAAAATTGAAAAATAATTGGAATAAAACTATTGCACCGGGAACATATCCTGGAAGTTATTCGACAAAAGTTATGTTGTATGGAGAACTAACGACACCGGAGGCACTTGGAAATATAACATATGGTTACTTGGGATCTGCGGCAGGATTTTCAGAGTCGATCTTGTTACAAGGGGGCGATGCTGCGGCAAATGGTGTATCGTTAAGTCCTAAAGGTATATATAATGGTGTAACCGGCATTATAAAAAGTGCGGATTCTCAAGAAGATAAAAACAATATCAAAAAAGGTGTTAACTGGTATAACAGATAAGAGGTGAAAAATAAATGAAAAAAATAAAATTGATTATTATGATTATTAGTGTAATATTAATCGTTTGCGGAATAATCATATTTATGTGCCTAAGAAGTTTGTTTGGAACATATTATTCTCAAAAAAAAATAGAACAGGAACTTCATAAAAACTACGAAACACTTTTAGAAATCACATCATATATAGAGAATACAGGATTTGAAAACGTGAATATTCAAGCTGCTGATTATATATATGATGATGGTGATTATGGTACATGGTATGTTGAAAATGGCGATGTAGAAGGTATTGAAAATATCGAAAATCAATATTTTATTGATACAATTTCGGAACTTTTTAATAAGCGAAAATATCAAGTTATAGCCAAAAACGGAAATACAATATATTTTCAGCTATGGGCAAATCTTGATGCGGGGAGTGGCATTGCATACTCCATAGACGGTTCGAAACCAACATTGCAATTTTTGACAAAATTAGAAAAAATTGATAAAGAAAATTGGTATTATTACGAGGAAAACTTTAACGACTGGAAACGATTAAACGAATAGGAGGACATAAACTTGAAAAAAATAATATTATTATGTTTAGTGTTGATATGTTTTCTGAATATAAGTGTATTAGCATCTGAACTGTCATATACTGCACTGTGTGTTGGCAGCAACGCAGCTTATGTGGATGATGTCAAACAGCAAATTGACATCGACAATCCGGATGTTGCAGTCTTTGTAGAAAATGACCGTTCCTATGTTCCGGTAAGATTCATCAGTGAAAGCTATAACGGACAGGTAGAATGGCTACCGGAAACACAGACTGTAAATATTGCGTTTGCAGACAGAACAATATCACTTACAATAGGCAAACCGGAAATTATCATTAACAGTGAGGTGAAGGAACTTGATGTTTCACCGATTATCAGAAATGAAAGGACATTTTTACCGCTTCGTGCTTGTACCGAGGCAATAGGAAAAGAGGTGTTCTATAGTAAAGGTCTGATACTTATAAGTGATGTCCCCAATATCCTTGACGAAAAGTGGGATACGGATATTGTGGATATGCTTATTGAGAACTATTTTAAGAAATAAAATGAATGTTAGAGAGAAGGCGGTTGGCAAGACAGTCAGCCGCCTTCTCGTTTTGCTGTACCGAAAATACATACAATTATATGTAAATAAATTTTATATACACATCTTGTGTTGTAAGTTTTTAGAAGAGAATTGTAGACAGAAGATATCACAAAAAAATCGGGTTTAAAATAAATCAAAAGGAAATTCAAGTAAATATATTGCCGAAAATATGTATTTGTGATATAATTATACATATACGATATTCGAAAGGTAGGTGTTTACTAATGAACAGAGCAGAATTAGTTGCAAAAATGGCAGAAAAAGCCAATGTTTCAAAGAAAGATGCGGAAAATTTACTTAAAGCATTTATTGATACAGTTGAAGAAGCGGTTAAAGCAGATGATAAAGTTCAGCTTGTAGGTTTTGGTATATTTGAATCGCGCGAGAGAACGGCACGTGAAGGAAAGAATCCGCGTACCGGGGAAAAAATTACAATCCCTGCTTGCAAGGTACCTGCATTTAAAGCAGGAAAAGCGTTCAAAGATATGCTTAAATAATACAGCATTTGGGGTTGGGCGGTTGACGAAAGTTGACCGCCTATTTTTTTGGGCTGTAAGTCCACTTTGAGAAAGTTCAATTTGCGCTTCGTTCAAAAACGAAGTTTAAAATGGTATAATTATTTCAGGAGTGGTAGCCAATGAAACAGAAACAAATACTTATGGGAAACAGACTCCGAAAAATGAGGGAAGAAAGAAATTTGACTCAAATGCAATTGGCAGAACTGACAGATATGTCCGACAGAGCAATATCCAATATTGAAACAGGAAAAGCAAATCCGCATTTAGATCATATGATACTTATTGCAAGTGCATTAGGAATTTCTTTAAATTACCTTGTATCGGATGCGGTAAGTGAACAAAAAGAAGAATATATAAGCGAGATTATTAACAGTGTATGTGATTGGTCAGAAGATGAATTAAAACATTTGTTGAGATACATAGATTTTTACAGAAAAGAGAAAACATATCTAAAGTAAAATCTATACAGAATGTATGTTTATGCCGAAGCATTGAGTTAAGGTTAAGCATAACAGTGCTATGGTATAATGCATGGTACTTTTTTGTTATATACACAGAGTTATGACCGCAGAAATGGCTTGTTTCTGCGGTATTTTTGGCCAAAAATATAATTTTAGAATTTTTATAGAGCTTTATGCCAAACAGAGGTAAAAAACAATGAGATTACAGATCGTTATTACAAATGAATATATCATTTATTCGAAATTTACTGCGATAGGTGCTTTGTATGACAAAGGGACTGGTGGCTCTTAATTTCGTACATAAAAAGCATATCGCATAACCACAGATGAGGGTGTCGCAGTGAATTGACTGCGGTACCCTTTTTGTCTTTATGAGGTTGCCTATGAGAAGTTCTACATATTACCCCGAAAGCTACAGGATAATTATAAACAGAACTTTAACTCGTTTGTCAAGATCGCATGAAAGCCGGGTATCGGCTTTGTGCGGTCTTTTTATATTTTCATAATAACCGGTGGACAAGCCGGTGGCACTTGTATTACATAAGGTATCCATAGAATCCCCATTCGAAATGGAATTAACAAAAATTCGAATGGAGGATAAAACTATGGATA
>CAZINB010000059.1:0-3592 GCA_964540565.1 uncultured Faecalimonas sp. | reverse complement strand
GTTATGGAACACCAGAAGACTTTGCATATATGATTGATTATTTCCATAAGAATAAAATTGGTGTTATCTTGGACTGGGTTCCAGCTCATTTCCCAAAAGATGCACATGGATTAGCAAATTTTGATGGAACAGCTGTTTTTGAATATGCAGATCCAAGAATGGGAGAACATCCTGATTGGGGAACAAAAGTTTTTGATTATGGCAAAGCAGAAGTGAAAAACTTCTTGATTGCAAATGCATTGTTCTGGATTGAATATTTCCATATTGATGGACTTCGTGTAGATGCAGTTGCGTCTATGTTATATTTAGATTATGGAAAAGAAGATGGTCAATGGGTTGCAAACAAATATGGCGGCAATCAAAACTTAGAAGCGATTGAGTTCTTCAAGCATTTGAATTCAGTTGTGCTTGGACGTAATCCAGGAACGATGATGATTGCGGAAGAATCTACAGCATGGCCAAAAGTAACAGGTAAACCAGAAGATGATGGTTTAGGATTCAGTGTGAAATGGAACATGGGATGGATGCATGACTTTACAGAATATATGAAATTAGATCCATATTTCCGTAAGGGAGCACACCATAGTATGACATTTGCTATGAGTTATGCACATAGTGAAAATTATGTATTGGTATTATCTCATGATGAAGTAGTACATTTGAAATGTTCTATGTTAAATAAGATGCCAGGACTTGGATTTGATAAATTTGCAAACTTAAAAGCAGGTTACGCATTTATGATTGGACATTCTGGTAAGAAGTTGTTATTTATGGGACAAGACTTTGGACAACTTCAAGAATGGAGTGAAGCAAGAGAATTAGACTGGTACTTATTGAAGGAAGATTCACATAGACAATTACAGGAATTCTGGAAAGATTTACTTCATTTATACAAGAGCAACAAAGCGTTGTATGATTGTGAAGGAAGTTGGGAAGGATTTGAATGGATTAATGCAGATGATGCAGAACGCAGTATTTACAGCTTCGTAAGACATTCAAAAGATAAGAAGAAAAACTTATTGTTTGTATGTAACTTTACACCAGTTGCAAGACCAGACTATCGTGTAGGTGTTGATAAACGTAAACAGTGTAAATTGCTTATTAACAGTGATGAAAAGAAATACGGTGGGGAAGGAAAAGAACGTCCACTTGTATACAAACCAACAAAAGCAGAATGTGATGGAAGACCATATTCATTTGGATATGATTTACCACCATATGGAGTTGCCATTTTTGAAATTTAATAAGATGTTTGAAAAGAAGCCTCGCTGTGAGACTTCTTTTCATTCGGTTATGGAAGAGGAGATTATATGAGACTACGAAATATACCGGGAGCAGACGATGTGATTCGTGCACATGCGATTGCGATCAAGGATGAAAAGGAACATAGAGGAAAATGGAACGAAGTGTTTGGAAATTCGAATCCAATTCATATTGAGATTGGAATGGGGAAAGGTCAATTCCTTTTGACACTTGCGAAACAAAATCCGGACATCAATTATATTGGTATTGAACGCTACTCAAGTGTTTTATTACGTGCATTAGAAAAATTTGATACAGAAGAATTTTGTGATTTAACAAATATTCGTTTTATTTGCATGGACGCAATGGAATTACCAGAAGTATTTGAACTTGGAGAAGTTGCAAAGATTTATTTGAATTTCTCAGATCCATGGCCAAAATCAAGACATGCAAGAAGAAGATTGACATCTACAACATTCTTGGCACAGTATGACAAAGTATTGGCAAAAGAAGGTGTTGTTGAATTTAAGACAGATAACAGACCATTATTTGAATTTTCACTTGAACAAGTGGAAGAAGCTGGATGGAAATTACTAGGACATTCCTTCGATTTACATCATGATGAAGTGATGAATGTAGGAAATGTTATGACAGAATATGAAGAAAAATTCTCAAGTATGGGCAATCCGATTCATAAAATGATTGCAACAAGAGATACATATAGTATATAGTAAAAGATGATGGAGTGATTCTCGTGAAGAGATGCCGTTTGTTTTGCTATCGCAGGAGATGTCGCTGTACACTTAGAAGATTGCGGCGATGCTTTCGTGAAGTATACGATATTATAAATCTATAAAATACAAACAAATGAAAGGTGTAGGGATGAAAGAGGAATTCAAAAAAGAACTGAAAAGTGTATTTAGTCTGAAGAAGCTAGCTTGTGTAATCCTAGGAAATACCATTTATGGATTGGGGATTGCAGCATTTGTTTTGCCATTAGGACTTATTACAGGTGGAACAACAGGGATTGGTTTAATTATGGACCATTTCTTTGGGGTGCCAGTAGAAACGGTTGCAGCAATATTTAATATTTTGATGTTTATTATTGCGTGGTTTGTACTTGGGACTTCATTTGCTTTGACAACAATGGTAAGTACATTCTACTTCCCATTTATCTTAGGAGTGCTTCAGAAAGTAGAGGTGCTTCAGACAGTGACAGCAGATCCAATGCTTGGAACAGTTTGTGCAGGGATGCTAATTGGTATTGGGCTTGGTATAGTAATACGTGCAGGAGCGTCTACTGGTGGTGTGGATATTCCGCCACTTGTTGCGAATAAGAAGTTGGGAATACCAGTTTCGGTAGGACTTTACGCGTGTGACGTAATCATTTTATTTGGACAAATGTTATTCCGCGATGTGGAAAAGAGCATTTATGGGATTTTGTTGATCTTGATTTATACAATGGTAATGGATAAAGTGCTTGTTGCAGGTAAGAGCCAGCTTCAAGTAAAAATCATTAGTAAGCGTTACGAAGAAATCAATGGCGCGATTCATCAAAAATTGGATCGTGGAACAACGTTCTATATAACAGAATCAGGTTATCTTCGAAATGATATGAAAACAGTTATGACTGTTATTTCAAATCGTGAGTTGCCAAAGTTAAATCAAATTGTATTGGATATTGATCCAAAAGCTTTTATTGTAATCAATCAGGTAAAAGAAGTAATGGGACGTGGGTTTACATTACGAAAAAAAGCTGTTGAGAATGAATAAAGACAGTGAAGATAGGGAGTAAATAATCTTGGTTATTTACTCCTTAAATTTTTTGAAGAAAATGCTTGCATTTTTGTGGAAAAAGTTATATAATAATTATTGTGTTAATTGAATACACGCGCGATTAGCTCAGTTGGTAGAGCACCTGACTCTTAATCAGGGTGTCCAGGGTTCGAACCCCTGATCGCGCATTGCAAAGGGTACTCACGAAAAAGTTGTTTCGTGGGTATTTTTTTGTGTAAATAAAAAAGAAGTTTGGTGCAAGGGGTGTCTGGTTCGCCGATTTTGCAGGATGGAAAGATTGTTGGTGCGGTGACGCATGTTTTAGTGAATGATCCGACACGGGGATATGGGATTTTTATTGAAAATATGTTGGAGCATTGAGTCCAAGCATAAAAGGAAACAGGTAATGTATCGGGGAAAAGTGCATTACCTGTTTCTTTTTATAAAATAATACTCCTGCCTGTTGTAATACAGTCGAATACATGGTAAAATTAAAATAGAACATATGTTCTATTGGTGGGCAAGGAGGAAAAATATATGGCAAAGATTATGAAAGAAACCATTCATGCAAATG
>CAZINB010000058.1:0-4049 GCA_964540565.1 uncultured Faecalimonas sp. | reverse complement strand
TCCTCATCGGATGTGGATGCGTTGATAAGTTTTGCAACGCTTCTTACAAAGTCCGCACGCGAAACAGCTTCGTTTAAGTTTGTGTTGTAGTCGTAATAGTCGCCGATAAATCCGAGAGAGCGGAGAATATCCATCTCTGCGTAGAGCTCTTCGGTGGATTTAACGGTTGTCTGAGATGCCGCAAAAGTCGGAAGACTTGAAAGGCACATTACAAGCACTATTACAACGCTTAAAATACGTTTTATATTTTTCATGCCGTTACCCCCTATTATTTAATATACTGCAAAAATCCGTATACAACTTTTGCCGCCTGGGCGCGAGTTGCCGTGCCCATTGGGTCAAATTCGGTGTCGTTTACGCCGTTTATAATGCCCATTGCGTGAAGAGCGCCGACAGCCTCTTTAGCGTAGTCCGCTATAAGGTTGGAGTCTGCAAATGTAGGTTGTGCCGCCTGAACGGAAACGCCTGCCGCTTTAAACGCATTATAGAGCATTACAATCATATCCTGGCGGGTAACGTTATTTCCAACGCCAAACCGAGAATTGCCGATACCGTTTACAATTCCTCTTGCATAGGCAATGTTTACATATTTGCAGAACCAGTCATTTGCATTTACGTCGTCAAACACATTGGCGCTTACAGCGTCTTTATCATATCCCAAAGCGCAAACTATGATTTTTGCAAGTTCTTCTCTTGTGATATTGTCGTTGGGCTTGAAGTAGCCTTCGCTTTTGCCGTTTAACACGCCTTTATCGGAAAGGGCGATAATAGCTTCGCTTGCCCAATCTACCGCATCGATATCGTTGTACTTAACGGTAACGGGTGCGGGCATATACACGCCGCTCATGCCACCGCTGACAGATGAAGAAGAAACTTTTCCGCTGCCGGAGCCGCCACCTGCGTAATCATCGTCGGTACCGTTTACTTTAAGCTCTTTATACTCTTTTGCAAGAGCCGCGCCGTCAGCGTAGTCTTTACCGCTGATGCTCTTATAAACAGATGATGAAGCGAGACTGTCAACACCGATTACGGAACCGTATTTTCCGAAAATGTTCTTTATGCCCTCAAAACCTGTGGCATATTTAACTTCTCCGAGGATAATACCCTCTTTTAACACATCTTCAAGTTTTGCAACGGAAGAAATGTTTCTGCCGCTCATTTTTGAAGTGATATACTTTTGTTCTTCTTCCGTTTCGGCAAGAGACAAGAAGTCTTTTACTTCCGCGCTATTTGCGATTGAAGTATCGGAGATGTAGTCTTTAATGTTTGCAACCTTACCCTCATTAAGAGCCTCTATAAGCACAAAAGTGTTAAAATCTGCTGTGTTTTCAGCGGCTTTGTTCGGGTCCGGTGTATTTGATGCAATGTGGTTCATGTAGCCTTCAAGAGCTTTTGACGAAGAAAGTTCTCCGAAAAGCGTAAGGTCAAAACCGAGGTCTGCGCCGTTTGTTTTAACGTAATTTGTAAAGTCTTCCAAATTGCCGGCATCTGCTTTTTGTTTAAGTTTGACAAGCTCTGCGGAATATCTTGCGCCGTCTATGAGTTTGAGCTCGAATGGTACGGCTTTGTCGCCGTTATCGGCAACGAGCATTGCCGCATATGAGCCTGTTTTTAAAGCATCATACTCAATATTAAAAGTAAATGCGCCGTCATTTACATCTGCCTGATATCTGTACAAGATAAGGCTTGAGTCTGTGGGGTTGTTCTTAACGTCTTCAAACGTTTTACCCTCTGTAAGTACCTGGAGCGAAGCAAACTTTGTATTTGCATCGCCGTTTCCGCTTACGGTAACGGTGTTATTCATATAGTCGTAATTAACGCTGTATGTAACTTCCGCCGCAAGCGCGCTTGTGGTTAAAAGTGCGGACACTGCAAGAAGTGCCGTGCTTTTTTGAAAAATTTGTTTTATGTTTTGTTTTTTCATTCTAACCGCTCCCCTCTCCTATTGTTCAATTTTAAGCGACGGTGTAACCGGAACCATGTTGTTATCCCAAAGATACAAAGCTATTGCATCTTTTGATTTTACATTTCCGAGTTCGATTTCAGCCGTTCCGCCATTTTCGTTCCACGCTACATTTGAGGCTTTTGCCGTAACGAGCGTTTCACCGTTTTTCACGGCGCCATAGAAGCAAAGGTTGCCGTTTGCGCCGTTGGATTTATCCAATGTAAGTTTTACGGAAACCGTATCCGTATCGCTTAGAGAACCTATATTTTCAACCTCAGTACCGTTTACAAAATATTTCAGCGACATGTTGTAAAGTTCTGCCGCTCTTGCGGCGGTAAAGGTTGAGCTTCCGTCAAACACGTAGATTGAATAAGTTTGCGTATCTTCGGGAAGATTAAATGTAAACGAATACTCCGAAAGGTTATTAGCCTTGCACTGGTCAATTGCGACGTATTTTTTCTCAAGTGATGCTTCGTTTCTCACAAGAAGCGTTACATCTGCGCCTGCCTTTGACGCGGTGCCGGTTACGGTGTAGGTGTTTTCATTTTTGCTTACCACAGTGTTTGTACCGTTTTGGGTATTAGCCACAACGTACACGGGGTTTATGCCTATGTTATAAGTGCCGTTAGAGCCGAGGTAATTGCCGTACATATCATAAACTTCAACGGAAGCGTTTGATGCGGCGGTAACCACTGCCTGACCGTTCACCTCGGTTGCCATGGCTTCGCTGTTTTCCGCGCCGTTTGAATTAACGGTAACAGTGGCGTTTTTGCCGGTATGGCCCCAAACCGCGTAGGTGTAGTTATTGCTGAGCGGGGTTTCTCTTTTAAAGCCGTAAGCGCTGAAGTTTCTTTCTCCTGAGAACATTTGCTCGTTTATGCAATCTTTAAAATCGTAACCCGCGATTTGCTTATTCATATTGGCAAGTGATGCAAGCGCCGGTTTTGAGCTTGTGTAATTCTTTCTTATAATACCGAAACGGTTTTCGCTGTATGAAAGGTCTGTACCTTTTTCGACAAGGTTATACATATTTATCATTTCCACAATGCTCTCAGAACGTGAAGTAATCATCGTTCTTACATCAACTGCCGCTTGAAGAAAAATATCTTCATCGCATGAGCCGTACTCGCTAAGCCAAATTTTCTTGCCGCTTGTGCCGTCACGCTTCATAGCCTCCTCCAAAAGGTACTTAACGCGCCTTATCTGTTGTGTCAGGTAATCAGTACCCTTAAGCTCATCTGTGAGGCCCTTCTGACCACCTGCATACGGGTGGAAAGCAAAGCCGTCCATGTGCTCTGTAATGCCTTTTACGCTAAGCATTTGCTGTGCGAATAAATCATTACCGCTCGGTGTAATTATTTGGCAAAGGCCTGCACTTATTACCGTAGCTTCCGGGTCTACCGCCTTTATGGCATCGTAGCCGGCGATTACAAGTTTTGCGTAATCAGCACCGTTGTAGTTTACCTGCCAATCTTTGCCGTAGTCAGTTCCCCAACGGCACGCCCAAATGTCTGGCTCATTTCCAAGCTCGAATACAGGTTTCGTGCCTTTTAGTTCTCTTGCCATTGCCGCGCAAAATTTTGCATACGCCTCAACCTGCTGTTCGAATGTATAGGGGTTACCCTTACAATTCGGGTGATATTTGCAAGCTTCCTCATCATAAGCATGGGGGAAGCGATAACCGTTGTACTTCATGCTGTATATATTTAAGATATACAGCGGTGATTTTTGACCGTCTGCCAAAGTTCTGTCGAAAAGATCTCTTTGCCAGGACTCCAACTTGGGTTCGCCCAATTTTACTTCGGCATAATCCCAACGGATATCATCACGGTTTCTGGAAAATCCCATTTTTTTCGTGAGGTAAAGGTTTTTGTCCAAATCCTCGTAATTGGGATATGCCGGAAGGTCGCCGAGGTGATAGTTAAAAGATGCCCACTCGTTGAGCTCGGGGCTTGAAACCGAACAAACAAACTCTGCTGACTTGGTTATTGTGTTTCCGTTTGCGGTTATGTTTGCGTTGATGTTGTAATAACCGTAAGGAAGCGGATCAACCACTATTCCCATGTCGTAATAACCGTAAGCGGATACGGGTATTCTTTCGCTT
>CAZINB010000057.1:0-4152 GCA_964540565.1 uncultured Faecalimonas sp. | reverse complement strand
TTTTTAAAACCAGCAAATAAACCTGTGCCTAGCCCTATTGTGCCAAGCAAGCCTGCTTTGTCTACGACCCAACCAATCGCTTCTGATATTTTCGTTAAACCATCAACAATAGTTCCAATATCTCCACGATCAATAAGATTTTGAACTGTGCCAACCCATGTTTGGCTTAAAGCATTGATTTTGAACTCAATACTGGATTCTACGGCTGCCATTTCGGCTTCTGCACTCAATATATTATCTATGTTCGCAAATCATAGAAAGTTGTTAATTTTAAAATTTAAGCTATTTCTTCTATAGCACCATATGTTAACAGTTTATCAAATAAATAATTTTCTAAATTATCTTGTTCCCAATATGGGATACGAATTAAAGGTATTTTGTGTGTTCTACAATAATTATTCTTTATTTCATCATGATATTTTGTTTTTTCAAAATTATCTTTAATTTTCTTGTTAGATGTATTTCGATTGATTATTTTATAGTGTTGTTCGCCATCATATTCAATTAGAATATTAAAATCTTCCAGATATATATCAAAGGGTAAAGGGTACTTATCTCTACATTCTGGAAACCGTTTTTGAACACAAAAGTTATAACCCCATTTACAAAGTATATCTTGTAATTTTATTTCATTGCTAGAAACTGATTTCGAACATTTAGGACAGCCGGTGTTTTTATGTAATATTTTGTTTGGAGCTGCATACCATTTATAATCAGTGTGTATCTTGCATGTACATAAAATCTTAGAATGATCATCTATATATTCTTCTAATGGAATTATGTTTGGGTTAGTTTTATTAAGCTGTTCTAAGAATTTTTCATTAGATTTTTTACATCTTTCACTGATAGATTTACTATAACAAGTCGGACATCCAATGCTTCCTGTTAATAGACTTGTGGGTGTTTGCCACCAAGCAGTTTTATCTATATTGCAAATACATTGGATTTTATCATGAGAACCAACATAATCAGATAGTATTGTGATTTTACCATCATAAATGGAATCTATTTCTAATTGAAAAGACTCTTTTGTTTTTAATCTGTCATTCCAAGAAATTGCATTTGCACAAACTCTACATCCGTATTTTTGAGTATATAAAGCATTAGCAGTTGTTTTCCATTCATTGCCACAAACATTACATTCACAATTAATCTTTGTAGTAGCACTTTTATATTTTGATAATATCTTTATATTAGGAAATTTTATCGACATATCCATTTTAAAATCTTCATCAGTTCTAATTCTGCCATTACAGTAATTACATTTTCCAGAACTCTTTTTCATATTTACCCATTTTTTTGATTGAATACCTTTATCATAATGTTCTTTACAATAAAAGAAAACAATTGCACATCCGTCTTCATATCCAACATGATCAAATATGAATCCCTTTCCCTCTGTAGTTTCTTTGATAATATTTTCATCCATTCTTTTTAGACTATTAACATATTCGTTGGCACAATATCTACATCCACTATTTTTGTTTTTACAATTTGACCATGTTGTTGTGAGAACACCTTTGCTTCGGTGTTTAGGACAAATATAAAATAATTTTTCATTACTTCCTTTATATTCTTCAGAAAGTAGTTCATATCCCTTTTCTTTGAAAAATTGTTTGATTTTATTAAATTCTTCTAATTTCTTTTCTTGAGTAAGTTTCATTTTCGTTAGCTCCTGTTGTTTGTTTTCTCATAACAAAAAAGAAATCTAATGCCTTTTGCAGTTCATTAGATTTCTTAAATAACCAATATTCGTTATTGTTTTCTATAATGGATTCTTTCTCGAATCCAAGACTATATAAGTATCTACACAAGCGTACAGATTTACATTTAAAATTTTCCATTGTTTTCACCTATTTTAATTAACAACTTCTCATATTTTCACATGAGTTTAGACTATTTCTTCATCCTCTCTATAAAATAGAAGAGGAGTATACCTTTTCCATTTAATCGTTTTTCACGAACTCCATTTGCGATTGAGCCGTACTCCTATTGACTTAGATATTCAGGATTTCCACCTTTATTTTATAATCATATTTTATATGATATTTCTAAGTCCCGACATGGGGATAGTCGTTGAACCTTAACCCTCGACTAAAGTACCGTATGGTCTACGGGATACGTTAGGGTTCTTGGATGCATGAACAGCGATTCCTAATTTATATAAAATTAGTAAAAGTGATACTTAGGTTTTTGACCATATATCATCCTTGCGTTGTTTCTACTTTCGTACCATCATAATCTAATTTCTCGACTATTGTGGTGCAAGGCTTTACGCATTACCTGCAATTAAATATATTCTTACATATATATTACTATATATTCTGGCAATACATTTACCAGCACTTTGTTCCATCATCGCAATACTATCTTTTACAGCATCGTAGTTCTGAATCAGAGCCGCACCTGCTTGTGCTTGTGTTCGTCCAAATGCTTTTATAAGATAATCATTTTGTTGCTTTTGAGACATTTCGCCCCAAATATCACTAATTTCACCAAAGTAATCTACGAGACTTTTAAATTCTGTCGTAGACCCTTCTTTAAAAATAGATACTCCCTGCGAATGCTCCGCAGTCTTTGTTAAATCTGCTAATTCTCCTGTAATATTTGCAAGGTCTTCAGATACTTCTTCTGTTTCCTCGTCAAAACTACGGAGACGTAAAGCCACGGATCGGATGGCAGTACCAGTTTTTTCTGCATTTTGTAAAACTTCTTGTGCACCTGTAAAAAGCGCAAAAGCATCTGTATATGAAGTTCCAACAGCAGCAAGAGCAGCAGCAGAGCGTTCCATACCTTCCACAATGTCTTGGTTTTCTTCGGCAAAATTGTTGCCAAGGATGTTGATTTTATCCAAAATTTCAGATTCTACATCTTCATAACCAATGCCCCACGCCTTCATAATAGATACTAAACCTTCTTGTGCGGTATCAGTATCCATACCCGGAGAAATGGTAGCAAATTTTGAACTTAATTTAGCCATTTCTGTTGCGGCTTCTTTGGTGTTGTATCCTAAACGTGACCATGCACTCGCTTGTTCGATAATCTCTTTAGTTGTCGTACCCATTTCTTTTGCAACATCGTTTGCATCAAAATAAAAATCTTCCATTTGAGAAGAAGACATAGCGGTTGTTTTCTTTAAATCTACTAATGCAGTATCAAGTTCTACAATTGTTTCAACTGCTTGTTTTCCATAATTGATAATATCATTAAAACTAAAATAACTACCAATCTGTGCAGCCCACTGATACCAAACTTTATCTCTGAGAACATCTAAGAAACTTTGACCTTCACGTTTTGCTTTTCGTTCACCATCACAAACATCAAGAAAGGCAGCGTGAATTGCTTTTACATTTGCATCAACACCCTTAGTTTTTAACTCTTCGATATATCCTCTTAATTTATCTTTTGCTTCACTTGATATTCTTGTATTCTTACTCATATATTGAGTAATTGTGTCAATTTCTTTTTTAACACTAATAAGGTCATCACCTTTGAATACATTTTGAAATTTAAGGTCAGTTTTATCTAATTGTCCTTTTAACTCGTTAAAACTATTGATTTGGTCTTTTGAAATGATTTCTTCTTCACTAAGTTCTTTCGCTCTTTCTTTCAATCGAGCTAATTGATTTTCATATTCTGTAAGTAAGTTTTGATATTCAACACTCTGTTTTTCTTTTGGTCGATTGTTATATTTGGTAAGTTTAGATTGATAACTATCAATAGAAGACTGAAAAGAAGAAACCGTAGAATCCTTTTGATTTGCTCTATATTTTGAGATTTTTGCTTCAGTTTCTAATTCGATTTGTTTTATCTTGTTTATCTGTTTTTCCGTATCATATAAATCTTGATTTGCAGAAAGAATACTTTTTGCAGAATCATATTGCTCTTGATAATATTTTTGAATATTTTCAAGCTCTGTTTTATTATTTGAATCTTTTGTCTTCTCGATTTGCTCTCTTATTGATTGAATCTTTTTCCAAGCAGTAATCTGTTCTGTAAGTGCCTTATCAACAGTTTTCTGATTCTCGTTTTTAGAACCTTTCTTTTTTACAGAACCATTACTATCATCAGCACTGTCTTTAACCTGTTTATTCGCATCAACAAATTCTTTTTTAGCATCAGCGGCATCACGAGCATCTTTTGCAATCTGTT
>CAZINB010000056.1:0-4213 GCA_964540565.1 uncultured Faecalimonas sp. | reverse complement strand
GTTATGATGGTAACAGGTACAGATGCTAACGGTGTTCAAATCGGTGAATTCGGTTCTTCTGAAGGATACTTAGATGAAAACATTATGTGGGGGCGTCCAGGATGTCCAGAAAAAGGTGAAATCTTCATCAAAACAGAAGTTATCATCAAAGAAGGAACAAACATGGAAAGACCAGGTCCTTTAGCTGCTCATACAGCTACAGACGTGATTACACAAGAAATCCGTGAAGCATTAAAGAAACTTGACGAAAGCTTTGTAGTAGATACAGAAGAATTTACACAAGTACGTCGTCCAGGAAAGAAAAAAGTAGTTATCGTAAAAGAAATCATGGGCCAAGGCGCTATGCATGATAACTTAATTTTACCAGTAGAACCAGTTGGTATCTTAGGTGCAAAACCTAACGTAGACTTAGGTAACGTTCCAGTTATGACATCTCCACTTGAAGTATTAGATGGATGTATCCATGCATTAACATGTATCGGACCAGCTTCAAAAGAAATGTCAAGACATTACTGGAGAGAACCACTTGTACTTGAAACATTACATGATCCAGAAGTTGACCTTTGTGGTGTATTATTCGTTGGATCTCCACAAATTAATGCTGAAAAATTCTATGTATCAAAACGTGTAGGTATGATGGTAGAAGCATTAGACGTTGACGGTGCTTTCGTTACAACAGAAGGTTTCGGAAACAACCACATCGACTTCGCATCACACCATGAACAAATTGGTATGAGAGGTGTTCCAGTTGTTGGTATGTCATTCTGTGCTGTACAAGGTGCACTTGTAGTAGGTAACAAATACATGACACACATGGTTGATAACAACAAATCTGAATCAGGTATCGAAAACGAAGTTCTTGGATGTAACACACTTTGCCATGAAGATGCAATTCGTGCACTTAACATGTTAAAAGCAGCTATGTCAGGAATAGAAGTTAAGAAAGCTGAAAAGAAATGGAATCCAAACGTAAAAGCAACTAACGTAGAATTAATTTCTAACGTAACTGGAAAACCAGTTGAATTAGTAGCTAACGAACAATCACTTCCAGTGAGTGACAAACGTAGAGAAAAATACGACTAAGATTTAGGTGAATAACATGAAGTATGGTGATAAAATTATCAGGATGGAAGGCGTAATCGTAGAGGTACATGATGGCTGTGTAGGGATTGACTTGAAAGGCCGTTTGGGATTTTTAAAAGTGCCAATGCGTATGATGATTACGGATTATCCACTTGAAGTTGGGCAAGAAGTAGCATGGAATATGAGCTTTATTGAACAACTTGGACCAGAAGTGAATGACAAATATGTTAGTAACTTAGATGTATACAATAGACGCCAAGCAGAAATGCGTGCGAAAAATGAAGCAGAAAACAAGGAGGTATAAGAATGAGTTTAACAACTGTAAAAGGTTTACAATCAGAAATTTTCGTTCCAATTACTCCACCTATGGTATGGACTCCTGTAACAAAAGAGATTAAAGATATGACAGTTGCACTTGCTACAGCAGCCGGTGTTCACTGGAAAGAAGATAAGAGATTTAATCTTGCTGGTGACTTTACATGGAGAAAAGTTTATACAAGTACTCCATCAAGTGAATTGATGGTATCTCATGGTGGATATGATAATGGTGATGTTAACAAAGACATCAACTGTATGTTCCCTATCGACAGACTTATTGAATTAGAAGCAGAAGGATATATCAAAGCCGTTGCACCTGTACATGCAGGATTCATGGGTGGTGGTGGAAACCAAGAAAAATTCAAACACGAAACAGGTCCAGCTATCGCTCAAATGTTTATTGAAGAAGGCGTAGATGCAGTTCTTCTCACAGCTGGCTGAGGTACTTGTCACCGCTCTGCAGTATTGGTGCAGAGAGCGATCGAAGAAGCTGGAATTCCTACAATTTGTATTGCAGCTCTTCCACCAGTTGTACGTCAAACTGGTACACCACGTGCCGTAGCTCCATTGGTACCTATGGGTGCTAATGCTGGTGCTCCAAATAACGTGGAACAACAAACAGCAATCGTAAAAGCAACATTAGAACAATTAGTAGAAATCCAAACACCTGGAAAAGTTGTTCCATTGCCATTCGAATATATTGCTAAAGTATAATTTGATTTTAGGGCAGATGATTTTTTCATCTGCCCCTTTTGTATATGTATCAATTTAACGCTTTACAACGAAAACATGATTGGAAAAAAAGTGGATTTATAGTATAATAATGTTAAAGAATTAACTTGGAGGTGTGCGAAAAATGGCTGATCAAGTAAAAGATTTGCGACGTTTAGTAATCAAAGCGTACCATATGAATGAAGTCGTATGGGGAGAACATAATGACATTACTGTGGATGGAAAAATGACAGTAAGTAAGGAAATGATTGATGAACTTGTTGCATCGGAACCCCTTATTGAAAAGATTGACATTCAAATTATTCAACCGAATGAACATGACCGATGGACAAATACAATGATGGATATTATTCCGATTTCTACAAAAGTATTAGGCAAAATCGGAGAAGGTATTACACACACGATTACAGGTGTGTATGTTATTTTGACAGGTGTTGATGTGAATGGAAAGCAAACACATGAATTTGGTTCATCAGAAGGAAATTTGAAAGATATGTTGTATCTCAATCGCGCTGGTACACCAGGGGATAACGATGTGATTATTTCGTTTGATGTAACATTAGCAGCTGGTATGGGGCAAGAACGTCCAGGTCCTACAGCGGCACATAGAGCTTGTGATAAATTTATTCAAACATACCGAGATAAGATGAAAAAGTTTAAAGGCGACAAATGTACAGAACGTCATGAATACCATGATATTGTCAGACCGGGTAAAAAACGTATATTAATTATGAAACAAGTGGCAGGGCAAGGTGCTATGTATGATACTCATTTGTTCGCGAAAGAACCATCTGGAGTAGAAGGTGGAAAATCGATTATTGATATGGGAAATATGCCAGTCATTTTAACACCAAATGAATACCGAGACGGAATTATCCGCTCTATGCAGTAGGAGGTATAAAGTATGGGAATTGGTCCTTCGACAAAAGAAACATCGTTACATCATTTTAGAGATCCATTATTGGATGTAGTTTCGAAAGATACAGACGTAGATTTGATGGGAATTATGTTAATTGGTTCCCCTGATGGAAATGAAGAAAAAATGTTAGTGGGAACAAGAGCTGCTGTGTGGGCAGAGTGTATGCGCGCAGATGGCGTAATTGTATCTTGTGATGGCTGGGGAAATAGCCATGTGGATTATACAAATACCATGGAACAGATTGGAACAAGAGGAATTCCTGTTACGGGAATCACTTTTAATGGAACAGTTGCACAGTTCGTTGTAATGAATGATTATCTTGGAGATGTGGTTGATATTAATAAGAGTGCATCAGGAGAAGAAACGAATGTTGTAGGGGAAAACAATATGACAGAGCGTGATTGTAAATTAGCACTTGCAAAGTTGAAACTTAGAATGCGTCAGAAAGATAATGAGAATAAATAAGAAGTGATAAAAGGTTCAAAATAATTTGTTTTGAACCTTTTGAAGTAATATGAGAAGAGGTAAAAATGGAGACAAAATATAAAGTAATAATGAAAAAAGACGAAGAAGTTATGAAGGACTTTGTGTCATTTACCTATCGAGTACAAGGAAAACTTGGGAGATATAAATTTTATGTACTTGCTATTGGGATGCTGATGATTGGCTATCTTGCGATGAAAGGTGGCAGTGCAACTGCTGGAGCTGTAATCGGAGGAGTTGGAATTGTGATGATTGCAATAGGAATGTTTCTTCCGAGAGTTGCTGTTTCGAGAATGAAAAAGAAAGATGAAGCTTATCGGGATAAAACAGAACTTACATATATATTTGCAAAAAGTGCTATTTATGTGTATTTAAATGGGGAGTTATATCAAAATGTAGGTGGTTATAATCATGTAACGAGTATTTACGAAGATGAAAAAAACTATTACGTAGGTATAAACAACGAAGAGCTATATTTGCTTCCGAAGAAATGTTTTGTAGAAGGTGAAAATGAAACTTTTGTAGAGTTTGTGAATGAAAGAAGTGGTATACAATGCGAATTTGTTCCGGGTACGATGAAAAATAAGTGGCTGAAGTATCGTATGGATATGAAACGTAAAGATGCAGAATATGATGCGAGAGCTGCCCAATTACGAAAGGAAAGTAAAGAAAAGAAGG
>CAZINB010000055.1:0-4360 GCA_964540565.1 uncultured Faecalimonas sp. | reverse complement strand
TAATGAAATTGTGCCATCGATATGTGCTTTTGCGTAGTCTGCAGCTGAACGAAGATCAATAACAACTGTGTTGTCATCTGAATCTTTAGCGATAGCCAAAGCTTCAGCTCCAGAAACTTCGTCGATCATTGTGTACAGATCGTCTTTTGGTTCTGGTTCAATGTTAGCAGCAGAAACATTGATTACACTACTTAAAACTAATGTAGTAGCTAAAAGTAATGCGAATAGTTTTTTTCTCATACCTTTCCTCCTATTAATATATGTGTCTTGATTACTACCATATTATAGGTTATTTAGTAAATATATGGAAATAGATAATTTCTATAAAACAACACTATGGATAGAAAATATCAATAAAAGAAAAGCAGGAAAACCAAAAGATTTTCCTGCTCTGTTTCATGTATAAATTAGCCAACGATAAATCCGTATTTTAATGGATCTAATCCGTCGATTAAGTATGTTCCATATCCTGTTAAGTATGCAGAACCTGTTACCATAGGAATAACTGCGTCATAATCAGCTACTTTAGCTGTTTCTTTGATTTCACCAACGAAGATAGAACCGATGAATGATTCGTAACGGAATTTTTCGCCAACTCCGATTTCTCCCCAATGATGTAATGTAGCAAGTTTTGCAGATGTACCTGTTCCACATGGAGAACGGTCAGCTTGTGCTTCACCGAAAACAACTACGTTTCTTAAATCAGCACTGTCTGGATTTGGTGTTGGTCCGTAGAATTCTACAAGGTCAACTGTTGTGATATCAAGTAATGGATGTTTGATTTCCATTTCTTTGTTGATGATTTCCATCATTTTCATTCCTAATTCTGTGTATGTAGGAACTGTCTTAGCGTTGATTTCGCCGATTGATAATTGTGTTGTGTCAACTAATGCGAAGAATGATCCACCAAATGAAATTGTGAATTTGATTTCTTGTCCATCAACTGTTACAGAACAATTTTCTTTGTAAACAAATGCAGGAACGTTAGTTAATGTAACGCTTTCTACTTTGCCATCTTTTACAAATGCTTTTGTACGAACGATACCAGCTGGAGCATCGATAACAACATCGTTTTCACCTTCGTGAGATTCAACTAATCCAGCTTCAATAGCTACTGTTACAGCACCGATTGTACAATGTCCGCACATGTTAAGGTATGTACCTGTATCCATAAAGATTACACCAAAATCAGCTTCTTCATTTACTTTTTCAGTAATGAAAGCACCAAACATATCGTGGTGTCCACGTGGTTCAAACATTAAAGCTTTACGAACATGGTCGTAATTGTGTAATAACCAGTTTTTCTTTTCAATCATTGTGTTTCCTTCTGGTTCAGGGAAACCTCCGATTACTACTCTACAAAATTCCCCACTTGTGTGAGCGTCTACAACTTGAAGTGCAGATTCAAAACGGTCAACATTAATTTTTGCTTCTAATTTCATAGCAATAACCCTCTTTCTTTCAATAAATAATAATTAGATAGGTCTGTACTGGTTTACAAACATCAGTCAAATGTTATTTCCTATTGTAAGGATGTCTAAAAATAATATTGTCAAGAATGTTCCAACATACCTTATAGAAAAAACTGATAATTAAAAATCCCGTCATCTTCAGTTTTAGCAAAAAAATAAGTAAAACACGCTTCAACTGATAAAAAATAGACAATTGACAGAAATGTTCGTACTTCGTTCAGTTCTTACTGATATTATCTCTTAAACGAGTTGAAAAGTCAATTCAAATTTGGTAAAATAAATATGGTAAGAAATGCCGAAAATGCTTGTGTTTTTGGGAAATCTGTGATATTGTAAAGAACCGCAATAAACAATATGGGGGTAGATAGGTAACTGGTGTGCCTCCTAGTCTTCAAAACTAGTGTAGGGCGTTAGTAGCGTCCTGGGTGGGTTCGATTCCCACATGCCCTCGCCAAAAAAGTGTTAAAAAATAGACTTTTTCTATAATCTGATAATTATAGAAAAAAACTATACAATAGCACGGTGCAAGTAATTATTCGTAATGCTGAATAAGTGAGCCGATAGAAGGCTATTTACTTATATAAAGAAAAGAAATCAAAAGGAGAGGATTGTCATGGAAAATTTACAAATTTTACTAAGACAACATGTTGGTGCACCTTGCGAAGCTATCGTTAAAGCAGGCGACGAAGTAAAAAAAGGTACACTAATTGCAACACCAACAGGACTCGGAGCGAATATTTTCTCAAGTGTGTATGGCGTAGTTGAAGAAGTGAAAGAAGACAGAATCATCATTAAGCCAGATGCAGAACAAAAGGACGAATTCGTACCAATCGAAGAAGGCAGCAAGTTAGATATGGTAAAAGCTGCTGGTGTAGTTGGTATGGGAGGAGCTGGTTTCCCAACAGGCGTAAAATTAGGAACAGACCTTGAAGGAGGATACATCTTAATCAACGCAGCGGAATGTGAACCAGGATTAAAGCACAATATTCAACAAATCGAAGAAGAAGCTGATAAAGTAATTCGTGGTGTAAAATATTGTATGGAAATCTCCAATGCAGCAAAAGCTATTTTTGCAATCAAAAAGAAAAACGAAAAAGCTTGCAAAATCTTAAAAGAAGCATTAAAAAATGAAGAAGCTATTAGTATGCATCTTCTTCCAGATATCTACCCAATGGGCGAAGAAAGAGCAGTTGTTAGAGAAACACTTGGTATCGAATTAGAACCAACACAACTTCCATCAGCAGCAAAATCTATCGTTATCAACGTAGAAACTCTTGCAAGAGTTGCAGAAGCAATCGATGAAAGAAAACCTTGCTTTAGCAAGAACTTAACAGTAATCGGTAAACTTAATGGTGGTAACGCACCTCACGTATTCATGGATGTTCCAGTAGGAACAAGTGTTGCTGACTTGATTGAAAGAGCTGGTGGCATCGATGGTGTTTACGGAGAAATCGTTATGGGTGGACCATTCACTGGTAAAGCTACAACATTAGATGCACCTATTACAAAGACAACAGGTGGAATCATTGTAACAATCGAATTCCCAGACTTACATGGAGCAACAATGGGTGTTCTTGTATGTGCATGTGGTGGTGATGAAGCGCGTATGCGTGATATCGCTGAAAAGATGAACTCAAAAGTAGTTTCTGTTGCAAGATGTAAACAAGCAGCTGAAATGAAGAGTGGTGCTTTGAAATGTGAAAGACCAGGTAACTGCCCAGGTCAAGTTAAGAACAGTATGCAATTCAAAAAAGATAAATGTGAATACATTATTATTGGTAACTGCTCAGATTGTTCAAATACAGTTATGGGTTCTGCTCCAAAGATGGGCTTAAAAGTATTCCATCAAACAGACCATATCATGAGAACAATTGGTCATCCATTATACAGATACTTAAGAGTGTCTAAAAAAGTTGACCAAGATATTTAATTTATCATTTACGGTATAACTGTCATGGTGATAAAGGTGCAGAACCCCCGATTTCTGCATCCAAAGCTATGATTGCTATATATATTTATGGGAAAACCCAAAACAAGCAAAATAAGGAGGTAAGAATTTATGTCAATTACAGCCGAAACATGTAAAGAACATGCAAAGGATCCTGCAGTATTATGCTGTAGAGCAGAAGCAGGAATTACAATTGGCCCAGAAAACTTAGAAGATCCAGCAATCTTTGACGATTTAGTAGATTCAGGATTATTAAAGTTAGATGGATGCTTAACTATCGAACAAATTTTAGGTGCTAAGCTCACAAAAACTTGTGATTCTCTTACACCAATCACAGCAGATGTTGTAGAAGGTGCGAAAGCAGCAGTAGTAGAAGAAGTTGTTGAAGAAACAGTAGAAGAAGTTGCTCCAGTAGCAACTCCAGTAGCTCCAACAACAGCAACAACAACAGTAGCTGGTGGAACATTAAAAATTCACATTGGAGAAGGTAAAGACATCAATATCGAATTACCAATGGGAATTGGTGCAGATGCAGCAGAAGTTGTAGAAGTACCAGTAGCAGCAGAAGCAACAGCAGCTCCAGTAGCAGCAGAAGCAGTATGCGAAGAAAAAGTAATCAGAAGCTTAACAAGAAAACACTTCAACATCACAGAAGTTAAGAGAGGACCAGAAACTAAGATTGATGGTACAGTACTTTACATCCGTGAAGGTATTGAAGAAGAAGCAGCAGCTTCACAAAAACTTGTACACAGCTTAAAACTTGAAATCATCACTCCAGAACAATATCACACATACTCAGAAACAATCATGGACGTTCAACCAATCGCTACAAAAGAAGGTGATTCAGAAATCGGTTCAGGTGTAACAAGAGTACTTGATGGTGTTGTTATGATGGTAACAGGTACAGATGCTAACGGTGTTCAAATCGGTGAATTCGGTT
>CAZINB010000054.1:0-4698 GCA_964540565.1 uncultured Faecalimonas sp. | reverse complement strand
CGTCGACAGCTCATTTAGATTATCACATCTTCAATCACTTGTCAACAACTTTTTTCAAATTGTTTTACACAATTCATACAATTTGAACCATGCATTCATTTGAAACGCAGAGGGTGGGATTCGAACCCACGCGCCCTCTCGGACAAACGGTTTTCAAGACCGCCTCGTTATGACCACTTCGATACCTCTGCAATTTTATGTGATTTGTTTATTTCTCAACCACAACAAAACGTATGATACCACATTCAATTCAATACTGTCAACAACTATTTTAAATTTTTTCACACAATTTATACAATTTATTTTTCCTCCGAAACATAGGATAGGAGTAGCCTTAAAGCTACTCCTATCCTACACATTTTGATGTATTGCAAATTCTATTTTTACCTTAAACAAATCCCCATCTATGTCTAATGTAAATTTTCCTCCTTGCAGTTCTGTTAAACTTCTTGCAATAGATAATCCCAAGCCGTTTCCTTCACTATTTCTAGATGCATCCCCTCTCACAAAACGTTCCATTAGCTCTTCTGCACTAATATTCAACAAAGCCTTCGAAGTATTTTTAAATGTAATTGCAACCTTTCCATCCTTCTCTTCTAATACCACATATACCCTGGTGCCAGTTTGTGAATACTTACATATATTGTTCATCAGATTATCAAACACACGCCACATTCTGCGACTATCTGCCAAGATCACAAGTTGTTTATCAGGTACTTGTGTAATCAATTGTAATCCTGCTTGCTGCATCTTTTCCTCGTATTCGCCACTCGCTTGAGATACAAAAACAGAAACATCACATGGTACTGGTATAATTTCAAGATTTCCCGTAGATGCTTTGGATGCTTCTACTAAATCTTCTATAAGTCGTTTTAATTTGTCTGATTGACGAAGCAATACTTCTGCACATTCTTTTTTTGTGGAATCTGTTGCCTTTTCATCACACATAAGTCCTGCATAATTGATAATAGATGTTAATGGTGTCTTAATATCATGAGATACATTTGTAATCAACTCTGTTTTCATACGTTCACTTTTCAATCGTTCCTCTACTGCCAGCGAAATTCCTGTTGAAATATTGTTCAAATTCTCCGCATGTTTTTTTAATTCCCACACCAATCCTTTTGTTTCTACACAATAAGATAAATTTCCATTTGCAATTTCTTCACCTGCAATTTTCAATCGTTTTAAACTCCATGCAATATATAATATAATTGGAATCAAAATAACTTTTTCTAAAATCCACCCCCAAAGAGCAATATTTCCAGAATACCATGGATGGATTATAATAAACTCTACTACAGTGATTCCGCCAACAATTAATATACTTTTCCATAAAAGCGGAATACAACCAAATATCTTATATGCGCTTCGCAAAATTTGAATAGTAAGTTTCTTTATGATAACGAAAACTTTATAAATCCAAGAGCCTTTTATCAAAGTTCTTGTCTTTACTCTAATAGCAAAGATCATACACAATCCTAAAATTGCACAGAGTAATCCAATCATAGATACCGCAAAATATAAGTATCTCAATACATATGGAACATACTTAATACATCGGATAAAGAGAATCACAATTCCTGCTGTTCCTGCTACTAGAATATCAAATGGAATTTTTGAGATTGGTCCCAATGTGATTCCTTTTACCCCAGGTCTTTTTCCTGCCACACTTAATAGCAAAACAAATATATAAATACATCCTACTGCCGCAAGTATTCCCAGTGGATATACAAAATATTTCATCGCATACGCAGCTTCTAATACAATTCTTACGAATTCTTCATGCTCTGTTATTGGTTCCTCAAAATTAGAGTAAATCACTGCACGATAGTATTTGATATGATCGTAAACTACTGCTGTTCTACTTGAAAACAGATCCGTAATATTTCCCGCTTCATCATATAATGTGCCGAATCTGCACTCAAACTTTTGGTCTTTCGAAAATTCTTTTAAATTTCCTGAGTTTTCTAGCTCTTTTCCATTTTCATCATACAAAACAAAAGCAATCTTGCTATTTGGTTTGCTCACACTTTCCCGATAAACATATTTCGGATACAAGTATTGCATCATTACCGCGATCATTTCCTCTTCACGCACTTCCTGAAAATGCTCTTCTTTCGTTGTCCCGTAAACATCACATTCAAACATAAATCTGGCACCTGCTACGGATCCAAGTCCAATTCCGAAGCATAAAAGAAATGCAAGAAACAATGTCGTTTTTCCCATTATTGTTTTTATAAATCGTTTCATATACTCCCTCCTTTTTCTATTTTGTAGCCTTGTCCAAATATTACCTTTATATAGCGTGGTTCATTGGGATTAATTTCAATCTTTTCACGCAAATGTCGAATATGAACTGCTACAGTGTTGTCGTTCCCAGCCAATGGTGCTTCCTTCCAAACATTGGCATACACTTCACGCGGTGAAAATACTTGATCTGGATGTTTCATAAATAGCTTCAAAATTTCATACTCTTTCGGCGTTAACGAAACTGTCTCTCCATCAACCGATACTCTTTTTCTTTTATCATTTAGCTCAATTCCACCAATTACATAAATATCTTCCTGCTTTACATTTGCGCCAAGAAATGTATATCTTCGCAGTTGTGAATTCACTCTTGCTGCAACTTCCAATGGATTAAATGGTTTTGTTATGTAGTCATCCGCTCCCAAATTTAGCCCCAAAATCTTATCAAGATCTTCACTCTTAGCAGTCAGTAAAATAATAGGAATATTTGTAATCTCTCTCATTTTTGAAAGTGCAGTAATTCCATCCATTACAGGCATCATAATATCAAGCAACACCAAATGAATTTCTTCTTTTTGTATGATTTCCAATGCTTCTTGTCCATTTTGCGCTTCATAGAATTTATAATTGGAATTCGAAAGATAAATCTTCAAAGCATTTACAATGTCTTTTTCATCATCACATATCAATATATAATTCATTTTATGTTTGTCCCCTCTCCTCTGTTGTTTCTTATATTATAGAAATGACACACTTAAAATCCAAGTAAGAAACTGATTAAGATTTGATTAAGTCCATCTTCTTGCCGTAAATTTAAGCAAAAAAAGTCGGCACATACACGTTTAGTATCACGTAAATGTAACCGACTTTTATATCCTATTTTGTTTCCGCACCATACCGGCACAAAAGAGACATCACGATAAACATAACACCTAGCGCTACACTATCGCCGCCCTCTATTTTAAATGTTTCTCCACAACCAATAAATTCAACTAATATGGCACTTACGATTTGCGACAAAATAATTGTACCAAGTGGTACACAAATCGTAATTATTCCTAATTTCAAAAGTTCATTGGCTCCACTTGTTGTAAATGGTGTCCCTGCGGAAATTTCATGTTCAAAATAAGTTCCCGCAAATTTTGCAGTGACAGCCTCACCAATGCAAACAATCAAAGCCCCTGACAAAAGTGGATAAAGATATCCTAGGTCAATTCCTACTTTATTCACAATGAAACTATGTATCGTTACTCCACCTATTTTCAAAAGTTCTCTATCAGAAAATGGCAGAGCAAGCATTCCTATAATACAACCTACCACACCAATGATAGCGAAAATATAAATAATCTTACTTAACACTTTCCCCATTTTTGCTAATGTTTGAATTATATTTAATGTTTCCACTTTAATTCACCTCACTTGATTTTATCAACAACATCATAGCGTTAAAATCCTCTGTAAGCATTTTTCCAATTTGTTCATTTGAAAAATTGCACACTCCCGAGGCACATAAGGCCCCAATGCCAAATGTATGAATCCAAACGTGTCTAAAAAGTTTTTGAGCATTCTCAAAATTAAGATTATAGTCCCTTTGAAGTACTTCTAAACACTCATCTGCAACACTTCCCAAATGTCCGTATATATCATTAAAGTTTTCTGCATTATTATCTGCTGACATAAAAATAAGTTGATATAACTGTGGTTCTTCTTTCGCAAATAAAATCATTTGCATACCAACTTGTTTGAACACTGGAATTGACTTTTCTGTTTTATGTGCATAGTCTTCAAATTTTCTCATAGCAGCAACTTTTACCGCTTCAATAACCTCTTGCATAGAATTAAATACCGTAAAAATCGGGCTTGTTGAAGTTTGCAAAGCGATACTTAATTCTTTAGCTGTCAATGCAGCAACCCCTTTTTCAGATACCACATTTAAAGCTATTTCTATTATTTGCTCTTTTGAATATTTCGCTTTCGGTGGCATATTATTCCTCCTTAATATAAAATACCTGTTATGTAATGTCCGTTATGTAATATATATTTTATTATACTTAAATCTTTTTATATGTCAAGTTTTTCTTTGTCACGATATGCATCTGATACATCTACGCAGAACAACAGCATATAGTAATTTGCTATTATACATAAAAATGAAATTTATAAACAACAAAGTCTTTTCTATGAAATAAAAAAAGAGTGTAAAAAGTATTTCTACTTTTTACACTCTTTATAGCAGGGGATGAGAGAATCGAACTCCCACCAAAAGTTTTGGAGACTCCTATCATACCATTTGACCAATCCCCTATATCTTTCTTTAGTATAACATAAAAAGCATCTGGTGTCTACCAAATGCTTTCCTCTATACCTTCAAAACCACACACAAATCATGATATCATATCTTCCATCTTTTTGTTCCTATCTACCTACTTGGTTATGCCCTCGACCTAT
>CAZINB010000053.1:0-4967 GCA_964540565.1 uncultured Faecalimonas sp. | reverse complement strand
GTACCTACGAGATATGGTGATAGCGGCGCGACGCTTGCGGTAGCATTGTATCAGCTTTCGGGTGAGGGTTGGTATCTGAATGAAGCATACGCAACAGCAGTTGTGTTGATCGTAATTGTGCTGTCGCTCAATTTGCTTGCAGAATTTATTTCGGGCAAGCTCACAAGAAAGCTGAAAGGAGTTTAACAATGTCGAAAAAGAATAATATAGTTACAGAATTTGGACAAAGCATCTCCGTACAAAATGCAAATCTTTGGTACGGCGATTTTCAAGCATTAAATAATATCAATATTGAAATTCCCGAAAGAAAAATTACCGCTTTCATCGGTCCTTCGGGTTGTGGTAAATCCACCTTTTTGAAGTGTTTTAACCGTATGAATGATCTTGTTGCGGGTTGCCGTATCGAGGGTGATTTCAGAATCGGTGATGTTGATATATACGGAAAGACCGACACAAACGAACTTCGCAAGAACGTCGGTATGGTTTTCCAAAAGCCTAATCCTTTCCCAATGAGCGTATATGACAATATCGCATACGGACCGCGCACGTTTGGTATTCATAACAGACACGAACTTGACGCTATTGTGGAAGAATCCTTGAAAGCCGCCGCAATGTGGGACGAACTGAAAGATCGTTTGAACAAATCCGCGCTTGGTCTTTCGGGAGGACAGCAACAGAGATTGTGCATTGCCAGAGCTTTGTCCGTCAAACCGAAAATTATTTTAATGGACGAGCCGACGTCTGCCCTTGACCCGATCTCTACGGGCAGAATTGAGGAACTTTGCGAGGAACTTTCAAAGAATACAACCATTGTAATGGTTACTCACAATATGCAACAAGCTACACGAATTTCGGATAAGACGGGCTTCTTTCTTCTCGGTGAATTGATTGAGTTTGGCGATACAGACGATATTTTCACGGAACCCAAAGACGAGCGTACCGAAAGATACATTACGGGAAGATTCGGTTAATCTCTTGCCCGATTGAAAAATTCACAAAAATATGATATAATAAGGAGAACGGATATGTCCGCAAGAAAACAGTTTGAAGAAGAACTTGCACAGCTCAAAACAGAGCTTGTGAAAATGTGCCGTTTGACCGAGAATATGATTGAAACGGCAATTAAGGCACTTACCGAGCAAGACCCGGAACTTGGCAGAAGCATCGGCGCAATGGATAAGCAAGTCGATGAATACGAAATGGATATTGAGAAGAAATGTATGCGTATTCTGCTGAAACAACAGCCCGTTGCAAAAGATTTCAGAGAAGTTTCGTGTGCGCTCAAAATGATTACCGATATTGAACGCTTTGGAGACCAGGCAAGCGATATAGGCGATATTGTATATACCTTTGGTGGTGCGCCTTATATTAAAAAGCTCACCCACATCACAGAAATGGGTAAGCTCGCAATCAAAATGGTTTCGGAAAGCGTCAATTCCTTTATCAGAAACGATGAAGCTCTCGCTGATGAAGTTGTTGCCCTTGACGATAAAATGGACGATCTTTTCCTTACAGTAAAGGAAGAACTTATATCCCTTATTCGTAAGGACGGAAGCAACGGCGACCAAGCGATTGAGCTTATGATGATAGCAAAATATCTTGAAAGGATTGGCGACCACGCCGTGAACGTTGCCGAATGGACGAAATACAACGAAACGGGGGTACACACGAAGTATTGATATGAAAGACACAAACGCTTTAATTTATGTTGTAGAGGACGACGAGGGCATACAAGAAGTGTATGAGGGGGCTTTTGAGGACGAATATCTTGTTAAAATCTTTTCTTCGGGAAAAGAGTTTTTTGAGGTGTTTGAAAAAGTAAAGCCGAGTATCATTATTCTTGATATTATGCTTCCCGATATGGACGGCTACACCATACTTACGAAAATACGGGAAATTGACGAGCGCGTACCCGTTATCATTGTTAGCGCAAAGTCCGATGAAATATCTTTCGTAAAAGGGTTGAATAACGGTGCTGACGATTATATGTCAAAGCCGTTTTCTATTCTTGAACTTATGGCAAGGGTAAAAACGAATTTGCGCCGCGCAAATCTATATGTAACAAATGCAGGTGGTTTTACCGTCGATAATAACACCTATAAAATTCTTTATAAGGGTGAAGATCTGAAACTCACCCTCAAAGAATTTAAGTTATTTAAGATACTGATAGGTCAGGCGGGTATAACCGTAAATCGTGAGGCTCTGTTCCGCGAGGTTTGGGGCGAGGACTATATGGGTGAAACAAGAACGCTTGATATGCATATGGCAACCTTGCGCGATAAAATCAAAAACGCGGGCGGTAGCGGTGATTGTATCGTTACTGTCAGAGGGATTGGGTATAGGTTTGAGAACATATGAAAAAAAGTATTTTTATTAAAAGTTGTATCATAACTCTGTTGTCGGTCTTGATATTATTTGCGTCGGGAATCGGTGCTACATATTTCGGAAACAAAAACATTGTTTCTGAACGTCTTATTACGGAAACCGACCTTGTATCGGCTCTGTTAAATAGCGCAGAAGATTTTGACGAACTTGATGTTTTCAGAAATCAAGATGAGTGCCGCATTACTGTAATATCAATGAACGGTGATGTGCTGTATGACAGCGACACAAGCGAACAGCTTGAAAACCATATTGATCGTGAGGAAGTCGCGGCAGCTATCGAGGGAGAACCGAAAACGGTTGAGCGGTATTCTGACACATTTGCTTGCAAGATGACCTATTATGCGGTCAAAACGCAGTTTTCAGACGGTAGCGAAGCGATTTTACGTCTTGCCGTAAAGAGTGCCGAAATTAACGATTATATCCTTTCGACGATCCCGTTTTTATGCCTTGCACTTATTATTAGTGCGATTATCGCGGGAGTGTTCGCAACGAAACTTTCCGAGAGTGTTGCAAACAGAATCACGGATATTTCAAAAAGCCTTAAAAGCGTAAATGACGGTAACTATATCCCACTTGAAACGGATATGCACGACAGCGAGTTTTACGCAGTTTACGACGAGATCAATGCTTTGAACAGTAAGACCGTTTCACACATTCGCAAGGAAGAAAATGAGCGCGAAAAGTTGAATGCGGTTCTTGATAACATTTCCCAAGGCATTATTGCCCTTTCAAAAGATCAAAGGATTGTATTCATTAACGGTAGTGCGCTTTCTTTGTTCGGTGGCAATGGGCGCGTGGTTTCTAAAGAACTTGTTTATTTGATTGAAGATACAACGCTTTTGAATAAGATTGCAGACGCGCAGGGTAACGCAAATAGTCGCTTTGAGTGCGCTTTCGGTGAAAAAACTCTGCTTGTAGAAGTGGTATTACCGCAGGGACATTTACTTCGTGATGAAATAAGCAGTATTATCATTCTGTCCGATATTACGACCCAAAAAGACCTTGCGCGGCAAAAAGAAGAATTTTTTGCCAATGCTTCTCACGAACTAAAAACGCCGCTTACCGCTATGTTGGGCTTAACCGAACTCGCCCTTGCGAAAAGTGAGGAAGAAAACACGAAACGACAGCTTGAAAGAATACATAAGGAGTCGTTGCGCCTTTCTGATCTTATATCGGATATGCTGAAACTTTCACGCCTTGAAACCCTGCAAGACGAAAATACCTCTGTATGTGTTCATATGGACGCTGTTGCAAACGAGGTTATCACCGAGCTTTCAGAATCAATCAAGGCAAAAAACATTACAGCAACCGTATCGGGCAAAGCTACGGTATTTGCAGACGAAAAGCGAATGTTTGAGCTTTTGCAAAATCTGCTTTCCAACGCTGTGAATTACAATAAAGACGGCGGCACGATTGAAACGGTATTTGAGGAAACCTCAAAATCAACTATTATCCGCGTAAAAGATACGGGTATCGGTATCGCAAAAGAGAATATCCCTCATTTGTGTGAACGGTTTTATCGTGTTGATAAATCCCGTTCCAAAAAGACGGGCGGCACGGGTCTTGGTCTTGCAATCGTAAAACATATCTGCGTATTGTACGGAGCAGAAATTTCGATCAACAGCGAAATTGACGTAGGAACTGAATTTGTAATAGTTTTCAAAAAAGACAAAAATACTAAATTATAAGGTTGTACTATGGATAATCCATAAATGAAAGCTCACCGCTTTCGAGGCGAATATGTGAACAAGAGAATTTTAATAATAAATCCCGACGAAACGGAAGCGCAAACAATTAAAGAGCATTTGGAGGGCGAAAATACAGATATATATTGCGCGACGAATATGTGTGAAGCATTACATTATTTTGTGAAAATGGATTTTTGCTTGATAATTTTGGACGCTTACATATCGGCAGAGGACGATCATAATTTGCTAAAAGCAATGCGTAATTCAAAAACTATGCCGATATTGGTATTGTCATCACAAACTAATCATAATGAACGTATCCACGCATTTCGCGCAGGCGCACACGCTTATATGGGACAACCTTATACTTTGGAAGAATGTTTAGCACAAGCACATACGCTGATGAAAATGTATCTTGATCTTAACCCGCAGAGTAATATCTGTTATACTCTTGCGTTTGGTGAAGACCTAATAATTGACCCTTCAAGCCGTCAAGTGTTTTTGAAAGGAAAAGAACTTTCCTTTACACGAACCGAATTTGATTTGCTTTTCTGTCTTGCGAGCAATCCCGGCAGAGTATTCACGCGGGAACAGCTTTACGATCAAGTATGGAGCGAACAAGCCGTTTTCAACGTTGATGATGTTGTAAAAGCACACATCAAAGCATTGCGGCAAAAGCTGTCAGATTCGGATATAGAATATATCAAAAATGTTTGGGGCGTTGGTTATCGCTTTCATAGAGAACCGAGCAATGAGTGATTGTTGTTCGGTTCTCCCTTTTTCTTCTCGGTATCTTCCCTAAAAATTCCCTTTGTTTGTGTAAACTATATGCTACATCAGTAAGCGTCAAACCTAGCGGCGACTTGCAGTGAGCTCGCCGGTATGAAACAATAC
>CAZINB010000052.1:1255-5028 GCA_964540565.1 uncultured Faecalimonas sp. | reverse complement strand
CTCCTGAGATCCCTGTACCTGATCCAGATCAGTTTTCGTCCCCTTACGAGGAATTCATTTATAAACTTGTTATCACAGGACAATTTGGTGTTAGTGAATATCAAGGTAAGGTTTTCGTCCCCTTACGAGGAATTCATTTATAAACTATAGTAAAAAAAGAATGCAAGAAGAGTTTGTAAAAGTAGTTAGTTTTCGTCCCCTTACGAGGAATTCATTTATAAACTATGTAATTGACTATCACTTGTCTGGAGAGTTTTCATTTTTGTTTTCGTCCCCTTACGAGGAATTCATTTATAAACGATTTTAATACAATGAATATTACCTTCGGGGTGAGTAAGTTTTCGTCCCCTTACGAGGAATTCATTTATAAACACACGAATGCGAATGTTTGAGTAATTGTTTATTCTGCTACAAGTTTTCGTCCCCTTACGAGGAATTCATTTATAAACTCTTTTATTAATAACTCCCCTATCGTTGCCCCTTCTATCTTTGTTTTCGTCCCCTTACGAGGAATTCATTTATAAACGCGATACCTCTATCAATCATAGCTTTGACTTTATTCATTGTTTTCGTCCCCTTACGAGGAATTCATTTATAAACTCTAAAAGATTAGAATCTGTTAAAGAAGATATTTATAAGTTTTCGTCCCCTTACGAGGAATTCATTTATAAACTTTGTAGAAGAACCGCTTGACTTACAAAAGATAAAAAGAGTTTTCGTCCCCTTACGAGGAATTCATTTATAAACTTTCAGCTATGATACTTTCTTTAACTGTCTTACTTTCAGGTTTTCGTCCCCTTACGAGGAATTCATTTATAAACAATTAGAAAATGGCAGTAGGTGGAGAATTACATTGGATAAGTTTTCGTCCCCTTACGAGGAATTCATTTATAAACACAAATATAGACCTGAAGTAAATGCAGTGAATATTATCGGTTTTCGTCCCCTTACGAGGAATTCATTTATAAACTTTCTTATCATCGTCACTTTTTGTATCTGTTCCATTTAGTGCGTTTTCGTCCCCTTACGAGGAATTCATTTATAAACCTGCGGGATACAGACGTGCAGGTTGCCATCCACGGTGAAGTGTTTTCGTCCCCTTACGAGGAATTCATTTATAAACCAACCAAGAGGGCGACCTCATTGTGTTAGACATGGAAGATGGTTTTCGTCCCCTTACGAGGAATTCATTTATAAACGGTTTCAATAAACAAAAACCACAAAATAAAAATAATAACAAGGTTTTCGTCCCCTTACGAGGAATTCATTTATAAACTTTTGCCCTAGATATAGCTTTGGAGGACGGAAGTTTTCGAGTTTTCGTCCCCTTACGAGGAATTCATTTATAAACATGATAATAGAGAGAGAGAGAGAGAGAGTTATTCCAAGTTTTCGTCCCCTTACGAGGAATTCATTTATAAACAAGATGTTAAAGTTAACTATGATACTTTAGCACAGGTTATAGTTTTCGTCCCCTTACGAGGAATTCATTTATAAACAATTCTTTAGTCATTTCGTTGTATATTATATTAGGATTAGTTTTCGTCCCCTTACGAGGAATTCATTTATAAACTGGGTGACGAACCCAATTGGAATGATCATAGGCTGGGCGATAGTTTTCGTCCCCTTACGAGGAATTCATTTATAAACTTGATAGTGTTAGCATAACACCCAAGCATTTGGCAATCGCGTTTTCGTCCCCTTACGAGGAATTCATTTATAAACACGAAAGCCTAACGGCCTTTGCTAAACGCAAAAAGGAGTAAGTTTTCGTCCCCTTACGAGGAATTCATTTATAAACGAATATGGTATTAAAAGATTGAAATCTATTCATGACATTAAGTTTTCGTCCCCTTACGAGGAATTCATTTATAAACACGAGTATTGGGCAGACTTAAAACATATTTCTCATGCATGTTTTCGTCCCCTTACGAGGAATTCATTTATAAACAAGAAGAATTGCCGTCTAGTTACAACTTCGGGGTGGATGCTGGTTTTCGTCCCCTTACGAGGAATTCATTTATAAACAGAACTTAATTCCACAGTATTTGTTTTAAGTCAATTAAATAGTTTTCGTCCCCTTACGAGGAATTCATTTATAAACTGGTTTGAGAAAGGATTTATTTCCAAATATGTTTCCTAAGTTTTCGTCCCCTTACGAGGAATTCATTTATAAACGATATTCAATTCGAAGTAAATAAGGGCGAGGAGAAACCACAGTTTTCGTCCCCTTACGAGGAATTCATTTATAAACTGTTTCCCTATATTTATGGGTTAAGTTTTTACTTTCTATGTTTTCGTCCCCTTACGAGGAATTCATTTATAAACCAGTCTGTATACCTGCTCGTAAAACTCGATAATATTTTGTGTTTTCGTCCCCTTACGAGGAATTCATTTATAAACAAAATTACAAAATTAAACAAAGAGGAAGCTAATAACATAAGTTTTCGTCCCCTTACGAGGAATTCATTTATAAACAATTAAAATTTGCAGTCATATTAGTTCTATTTGAATCATGTTTTCGTCCCCTTACGAGGAATTCATTTATAAACAAACGGTATTGTCAAAATATAATCCAGCTATAATTACGGGTTTTCGTCCCCTTACGAGGAATTCATTTATAAACTTGATAAAAGGGGGACAAAAATGGAGAGAAAAAGGGCGAGTTTTCGTCCCCTTACGAGGAATTCATTTATAAACGAATACTCATGACGAAACGGGGCTCGGGGATGGGCAAGGAGCGTTTTCGTCCCCTTACGAGGAATTCATTTATAAACTTGTATTGGGGCGTGTCAGAGGTTGAGGCTTTGTATCGGTTTTCGTCCCCTTACGAGGAATTCATTTATAAACCGCCTTCTTACTTTAAACAAAGTAATTGTAAATATATAAAAGTTTTCGTCCCCTTACGAGGAATTCATTTATAAACTATCTAAGGAGATCAAAAATGTCAAAAATAGTAAGAATTAAGTTTTCGTCCCCTTACGAGGAATTCATTTATAAACTGGTAAACCGATAGGTTTTTGTGCTGAAGCTAATAGCAATAGTTTTCGTCCCCTTACGAGGAATTCATTTATAAACAAGAATCTGGTGAGATAGGATTGTGTAACTTAACTTCTAGTTTTCGTCCCCTTACGAGGAATTCATTTATAAACTTTACATATAGCAGACTTCAGCTATGATAGAGTAGATTATATGTTTTCGTCCCCTTACGAGGAATTCATTTATAAACCCAAGACAACCAAGAGGGCGACCTCATTGTCTTGGATATGTTTTCGTCCCCTTACGAGGAATTCATTTATAAACAATCATCAGCATCAGAATGGTTTTTACCATACAATAATTGTTTTCGTCCCCTTACGAGGAATTCATTTATAAACTTTAATAAAGCAAGTCGTATGTTAGGCGATTGTGAAGAGTTTTCGTCCCCTTACGAGGAATTCATTTATAAACTATAAACCTAATATATTTCCCAACGCAACTATATTAGACGCGTTTTCGTCCCCTTACGAGGAATTCATTTATAAACGAAATAGGAGAAAACGGCATGGTTTTGGATTTTAAGAAATGTTTTCGTCCCCTTACGAGGAATTCATTTATAAACTTGCATTAATCTTTGATCTATATCAGCTTCAGTTAATGGAGTGTTTTCGTCCCCTTACGAGGAATTCATTTATAAACTTACCTATTGCCAACATTTCAATGCAGGGACTTTTACGCTTGTTTTCGTCCCCTTACGAGGAATTCATTTATAAACCTTTAGACACCTTCGTTTA
>CAZINB010000052.1:0-1155 GCA_964540565.1 uncultured Faecalimonas sp. | reverse complement strand
TGTTTTCGTCCCCTTACGAGGAATTCATTTATAAACCTTTAGACACCTTCGTTTATTATTTGACAACGGAAATAAGCGTTTTCGTCCCCTTACGAGGAATTCATTTATAAACACATAGATACTACTAATAACAAAGAGTATATATGTTTGTTTTCGTCCCCTTACGAGGAATTCATTTATAAACATTAATAAAACTTGCTTTATTAGGGAAATCTTTAGTAAATGTTTTCGTCCCCTTACGAGGAATTCATTTATAAACTGATAAAAAACATTATATTTTTCGTAACGGGAATCATCACATGTTTTCGTCCCCTTACGAGGAATTCATTTATAAACTTGCTGATTCTATACCCAATAATACATCTATTCCTAGTCTTCCGTTTTCGTCCCCTTACGAGGAATTCATTTATAAACTCCTATACTGTCAGTATTTATATTAACTATAGTTTCTTCCCGTTTTCGTCCCCTTACGAGGAATTCATTTATAAACTTTTTAGTAAGTCTTAATACGATATCATTGTTAATAGAACAGGTTTTCGTCCCCTTACGAGGAATTCATTTATAAACTAAAGTTAGAAGTATCTACGAATGTTTTAATCAAAGAAATGTTTTCGTCCCCTTACGAGGAATTCATTTATAAACCTGATAAATTAGTTAAAGTAAAGAATGAAACACAACAGGTTTTCGTCCCCTTACGAGGAATTCATTTATAAACATAGAGATAAATTCTACCTCATCTGGATCTTCTGTGTCAAAGTTTTCGTCCCCTTACGAGGAATTCATTTATAAACAAGAGAGCGGTGAAGCTCTAGAAGAGAGCTTATTAATAGAAAGTTTTCGTCCCCTTACGAGGAATTCATTTATAAACCTTTAAGTAATAAAGATAAGATTTTCAATAATGCTTTTTTAAGTTTTCGTCCCCTTACGAGGAATTCATTTATAAACTATTCTAATTCGAGTCCATCTTGTTTAGGTCTAAAGCCAGTTTTCGTCCCCTTACGAGGAATTCATTTATAAACCCTTTTACAGGGGGTAATTCTGCCGAGTTAATAACTCGCATTGTTTTCGTCCCCTTACGAGGAATTCATTTATAAACCTGTGCTAAGAGGGAGACACCGCCACCTATGCCAGCACCGTTTTCGTCCCCTTACGAGG
>CAZINB010000051.1:0-5144 GCA_964540565.1 uncultured Faecalimonas sp. | reverse complement strand
TAATTTGACTTAATCCATTAATTGTAGCAAGTACTACGTTTTGTTTGTTGTTAGAACCTAATGATTTTGTACGGATGTTTTTGATACCTGCAAGTTCGATTACCGCACGAGCTGGACCACCAGCGATTACCCCAGTACCTTCTGGAGCTTTTTTAAGTAATACAGAAGCACTACCAAATTTTCCAATTAAATCATGTGTTACTGAATCATTTTCATCTAATGAAACTGTTACAAGTTTTTTCATAGCATCTTCTTTTCCTTTGCGGATAGCTTCTGGAATTTCAGCTGCTTTTCCTAAACCAGCACCAACATGACCATTTCCATCACCTACAACTACTAAAGCTGTGAATCTGAAGTTACGGCCACCTTTAACAACTTTAGTTACACGTTTAATTGATACCACTTTTTCTGTTAATTCTAATTGAGTAGCATCGATACGATTTTGTCTCATGTGTGTTCCTCCTCCTAAAATTCTAATCCAGCTTCTCTAGCTGCATCTGCTAATGCTTTAATTTTTCCTTGGTAAATAAATCCACCACGGTCAAATACTACAGTGTTAATACCTGCTTCAATTGCTCTTTTAGCAATTACTGTTCCTAAGTATGCTGCTGCATCAACGTTGTTAGTTTTTTCTAATTCTGCTTTTACTTCTTTTTGAACTGTAGATGCTGAAACTAGAGTTTTTCCAACTGTATCGTCAATAATTTGAGCATACATATGATTATTACTTCTGAACACAGCTAAACGTGGTCTTTCAGCTGTACCGCTGAAACGATTACGTAATTTTCTGTGTTTGTTTACACGAACTTCGCTTCTTGATTTTTTACTAACCATCTTCACACTCTCCTTAATTATTTTTTACCAGTCTTACCAACTTTACGTCTGATAACTTCATCAGCATATTTAATACCTTTACCTTTGTATGGTTCAGGTTGTCTCTTAGCTCTGATTTCAGCTGCGTATTGGCCTACTTTTTCTTTATCGATACCTTTTACAGTAATTTTGTTTTGTCCTTCAAGTACTGTTTCAACACCTTCTGGATCTTCCATTTCTACTGGGTGAGAGTATCCTAAATTTAATGTTAATTTGTTTCCTGATTTAGATGCTCTGTAACCTACACCGTTAACTTCAAGAACTTTTTCGTAACCAGCTGTTACACCAACAACCATGTTGTTGATTAATGTTCTTGTTAAACCATGTAATGATTTCATTTTCTTTAAATCATTTGGTCTTGTTACTACGATTACGTCGCCTTCTTGTTTAATTTCCATTTCTACTGGAAGTTCTCTTACAAGAGTTCCTTTAGGACCTGTTACAGTCACTTTGTTGTTAGCAGCGATTTCAACAGTTACACCTGCTGGAATAGCTACTGGTAGTCTTCCGATACGTGACATACCTTATTCCTCCTACACTTAAATTCTCGGAGCGGGCTTTGCCGCTCTGTTTTCAGTTACGATTTATGTTTCTCACACTAGTGGGCAATTGCCTACCATACGAATGCTAAAACTTCTCCACCTACGTTAAGTTTTCTAGCTTCTTTGTCTGTGATAACACCTTGGTTTGTTGAAATGATAGCTGTTCCAAGTCCACCTAATACTCTTGGAAGTTCATCCTTGCTTGCGTAAATACGAAGACCTGGTTTTGAAATTCTCTTAAGACCTGAAATAACTTTTTCATTTTTGTCAACACCGTATTTTAATGTGATGTGAATTGTTTTGAAGTTTCCATCTTCTACGATGTCATATTTTGTGATGTATCCTTCGTTTAAAAGAATATCAGCGATAGCGATTTTCATTTTAGAAGCTGGAACATCAACTGTATCATGTTTTGCAGTGTTTGCATTACGAATTCTAGTAAGCATATCTGCGATTGGATCTGACATTGTCATGTTAATTTCCTCCTGATTGTTATAACGGTTTCTTGTTGTTTTCCCCTAAGGGATTTCCCCTCAAATGAGGGGGATAAGGATCTTACCAGCTAGCTTTTTTAACTCCTGGGATTTGTCCTTTGTAAGCTAATTCACGGAAACATACTCTACAGATTCCGTATTTTCTTAAATATGCATGTGGACGTCCACAAATTCTACAACGATTGTACTCTCTAGTAGAGAATTTTTGTTTACGTTGTTGTTTGATTTTCATAGATGTTTTTGCCATGAAATTTGTTCCTCCCTACTATTTTGTAAATGGCATGTTGAATTCTTTTAATAATTCGCGAGCCTCTTCGTCTGTTTTTGCAGTTGTAACAAAGATGATATCCATCCCTCTTACTTTGTCTACTTTATCGTATTCGATTTCTGGGAAGATTAATTGTTCTTTGATACCAAGAGCGTAGTTACCTCTTCCGTCAAATGCGTTTGGATTAACTCCTCTAAAGTCACGTACACGAGGTAATGCAAGGTTGATTAAACGATCAACGAATTCATACATTTTTTCTCCTCTTAATGTAACTTTACATCCAATAGCCATACCTTCTCTGATTTTGAAGTTAGCTACTGATTTTTTAGCTTTAGTAAGAACAACTTTTTGACCTGTGATTTTTTCAAGGTCAGCTACAGCTGATTCTAAAACTTTGTGATTGTCTTTTGCTTCGCCAACACCCATGTTGATAACAACTTTATCAAGTTTTGGCACTTCCATAATATTTTTATAACCAAATTTTTTGATCAATGATTCAACGATCTCGTTTTGGTATTGTTCTTTAAGTCTATTCAAAGTTCTGTTCCTCCTTCCTTGGATTAGTCGATAACTTCGCCATTTGATTTAGCAAAACGTACTTTTTTGTCTCCATCCATTTTGAAACCTACTCTTGTAGCAGTTCCTTTGTGAAGGTACATAACGTTTGATGCATCAATTGGTCCTTCTTGGTGTACGATTCCACCGTTTTGGTTTGCAGCACTTGGTTTTGTGTGCTTTGTAAGCATGTTTACGCCTTCAACGATAACAGTGTTGTTTTCTTTGTTTACAGCTAAAACTTTGCCTTCTTTGTCTTTATCTTTTCCAGCGATAACTTTAACCATATCGCCTTTTTTAATTTTCATAGTTGACATTCTCCGTACCTCCTTATAGTACTTCTGGAGCTAAAGAAACGATTTTCATGAATTGTTTTTCACGAAGTTCTCTTGCTACAGGTCCAAAAATACGAGTTCCTCTTGGGTTTTTGTCATCTTTAATAATTACTGCTGCGTTTTCATCAAATTTGATGTAAGAACCGTCTTTACGACGAGCACCTTTAACTGTACGTACAACTACAGCTTTTACAACATCACCTTTTTTAACAACGCCGCCTGGTGTTGCATCTTTAACACTTGCAACGATTACATCACCGATTTGTGCATATCTTCTAGTAGAACCGCCCATTACACGGATGCAAAGTAATTCTTTAGCACCTGTATTGTCGGCTACTTTAAGTCTACTTTCTTGTTGTATCATGCAGGTAAACCTCCTTCAATACTATTTTACTTTTTCCATAACTTCAACAAGTCTCCATCTCTTATCTTTAGATAATGGTCTTGTTTCCATAACTTTTACTTTATCTCCAATGTTGCATACGTTTTCTTCATCATGTGCTTTTAATTTGTATGTTCTCTTAACGATTTTGCTGTAAAGAGGGTGTTTTACATGATCTTCTACTGCAACAACGATTGTTTTGTCCATTTTATTGCTGACAACTTTACCAACACGTGTTTTTCTAAGATTTCTTTCCACGATAATATCTCCTTTCTAGAACAGATTCGTAGTCACAGATTACTCAGCTTTAGAAGCTGCAGTAATAGCTGTTTGAATTCTAGCGATATTTCTTCTTACTTCTTTGATTCTGCTTGTGTTATCTAATTGATTAGTTGCATTTTGGAATCTTAAATTGAAAAGTTCCTTTTTAGCAGTTACTAACTCTTCGTTTAATTCTGCAACTGATTTTGTTGTTAAATCTTTTACAAATTTATTTGTTTTCATTAGTTTTCACCGCCTTCTAATTCTTCGCGAGAAGCGATTTTACATTTGCAAGGTAATTTGTGCATTGCAAGACGTAAAGCTTCGCGAGCCACTTCATCAGCTACTCCTGAAAGTTCGAACATAACGCGTCCTGGTTTAACAACTGCTACCCAGTACTCTAAAGTACCTTTTCCAGAACCCATACGTGTTTCAGCTGGTTTTGTAGTTACTGGTTTATCTGGGAAGATCTTAATCCAAACTTTACCACCACGTTTGATATAACGAGTCATAGCAATACGTGCTGCTTCGATTTGATTTGAACGGATCCAACATGGTTCCATTGCGATAAGACCGTATTCACCATTTGTAATTTTATTTCCACGTAAAGCTTTTCCTTTCATAGAACCACGGAATTGTTTACGACGTTTAACTCTTTTTGGCATTAACATAATTATTTATCGCTCCCTTCCTTAGTTGCTTTAGTTGGAAGAACTTCGCCGTTGTATACCCAAACTTTAACACCTACTTTACCGTAAGTTGTGTCTGCTTCAGCGAATCCATAATCGATATCAGCTCTTAATGTTTGAAGTGGAATAGTACCTTCTGAGTAGAACTCTGTACGAGCCATATCAGCTCCACCTAAACGACCTGAACAAGCAGCTTTGATACCAAGTGCTCCGGCTTTCATTGTTCTTGACATGCAAGATTTCATAGCACGTCTGAATGAAATACGGTTTTCTAATTGTAATGCGATATTTTCAGCTACTAATTGAGCATCTCTATCTGGTCTTTTGATTTCTTTAATATCTACAACTAATTTTTTATCTGTAAATTGTTGAAGTTCTTTTTTAACTTTTTCGATTTCAGCTCCACCTTTACCGATTACAACACCTGGTTTAGCAGTGAAGATGATGATTTTTACGCGATCAGAAGCTCTTTCGATTTCGATTCTTGAAACTCCTGCACTGTATAATTTTTTCTTAAGAAATGTTCTGATTTTGTGATCTTCTACTAAGTAGTCAGCAAATTTTTCTTCTGCGTACCATTTAGAATCCCAATCCTTAATAACACCAACTCTTAAGCCATGAGGATTAACTTTTTGTCCCATTGATTGTTTGCCTCCTATCTTTCATCAAGCACTAAAGTGATGTGGCTTGTTCTCTTTTCGATTCTGTAAGCTCTACCTTGTGCTCTTGGTTTGATTCTCTTCAT
>CAZINB010000050.1:0-5269 GCA_964540565.1 uncultured Faecalimonas sp. | reverse complement strand
CGATAAGCGTTTGGAAGTTGTCCGCTAATTGTTCTTCTGTGAAAGAAGCTTTTCCTACTGGCACGTGGATAATGTTTGTTTTATCTAATCTGTATTCGATCTTACCAGCTTTGATATCATTAACAGCTTTTGTAACGTCCATTGTTACTGTACCTGCTTTAGGGTTTGGCATTAAACCTTTTGGTCCAAGTACACGTCCAAGACGACCAACAACACCCATCATATCTGGTGTAGCAACTACTACGTCGAAATCGAACCAGTTTTCGTTTTGGATTCTTGGGATTAAGTCTTCTGCACCTACGTAATCTGCTCCAGCTGCTACAGCTTCTGCTGCTTTAGCGTCTTTAGCGAATACTAAGATACGAACTTTTTTACCTGTACCGTGTGGTAAAACTACAGCGCCACGGATTTGTTGGTCAGCGTGACGTCCGTCACAACCTGTTCTGATATGAGCTTCGATAGTTTCATCGAATTTTGCTACTGCTGATTTTTTAACTAATGAAATTGCTTCTGCTTTATCGTATAAGTTTCCTCTTTCGATAAGTTTAGCAGCTTCTACGTATTTCTTTCCTCTTTTCATTTCAAATAACCTCCTAGTGGTAATATCGGGAGCGAGCCCTCCCACGTTAATTGTTACAATTGTTACAATGCCTATTCTTCTACTTTAACACCCATAGAACGACATGTTCCAGCGATCATGCTCATAGCTGCTTCAACTGATGCAGCATTTAAGTCTGGCATTTTTAATGTTGCGATTTCTTCTAATTGAGCTTTTGTAATTGTAGCTACTTTGTTTTTGTTTGGAACACCTGATCCTGATTTTAATCCGCAAGCTTTTTTAACTAAAACTGCTGCTGGTGGTGTTTTTGTAATGAATGTGAAACTTCTATCATTGTAAACTGTGATAACAACAGGAATGATCATACCATCTTGATCTGCTGTTCTTGCGTTGAATTGTTTTGTAAATTCAACGATGTTTACACCGTGTTGACCAAGAGCTGGACCAACAGGTGGTGCTGGAGTTGCCTTTCCAGCTGGAATTTGTAATTTAATATAACCTGTAACTTTTTTTGCCATTTTATTGTACCTCCTTGTGGTATTCGCGGGGATTTCCCTCCCACTTCATACTGTTACATTCTTTTAACTTCTGCGAAACTAATTTCTACTGGTGTCTCACGACCAAACAGTTCAACGTTGATTGTCAGACTTTGTTTTTGCGTATTGATTTCTTGAATCATACCAACAGTATCTTTCCATGCTCCTGAAGTAACAACGATTGTTTCTCCTACTTCGTATTGAGCAATTACTTCTGCGTCCATGATTCCTAATGCATCAATCTCAGCATCTGTAAGAGGAACTGGTTTTGATCCAGGCCCAACGAATCCTGTTACCCCTCTTGTATTTCTTACAACATACCATGTATCATCATTCATAATCATATGAATCATAACATAGCCTGGGAACATCTTCTTTTGAGCAGCTTTTTCCATGCCGTTCTTTAATTCAACAACTTCTTGCATTGGAACTCTTACTTCTAAAATCTGATCTTCAAGGTGTCTGTTTTCAACTGTCTTATCAATATTTGCTTTTACTTTGTTTTCATACCCTGAGTAAGTATGAACTACATACCATTTTGCTTCTGACATAAAATCACCTTTCTCCTGACAAACTATTATCTTACAATAAAGTCAACACCGTACTGAATCAATGCATCAACGATTGCAATGATAAGAGCTAACGCTACAGAACAAATTGTAACTGCTACTGTTTGTTTAGCAAGTGTCTTTTTGTCTGGCCAGATAATTTTCTTAAATTCAGCTTTAAGACCTTTGAACCAGCTTGTTTTCTTTTTCTTTTCTACTGTGTTTTCTGACATACATTCACTTCCCTTCAACGAGGATTATTTTGTTTCTTTGTGTAATGTGTGTGATTTACAGAATCTGCAGTATTTTTTTGTTTCCATACGTTCAGGATGAGTTTTCTTATCCTTAGTAGTATTGTAGTTACGTTGTTTACATTCTGTACATGCCAATGTTATTCTTGTGCGCACAACTTCCACCTCACTTCATTATTTTTATGTGTTCTTGTAGTTTGCGAGACTACATATTTTTGGGCATTAAAAAAAGCCCTGCTTCCATACGCTTGACCATTCTACCACACTATGCTTGCCGCGTCAAGCATATTTTTGGGCTTTCACAAAATTTCTGTGCAATAAAAAATGTGGGTAAGTTTTCACTCGCCCACATTTTCAGCTTTCACTTCATTATTATAATGTATCACCGCGTTTTACATAACCTGGGTCTTCTGGTGAACCCACAAGTTCTTTACAGTGAATTAATTTTGAATGTTTTCCTACAACGTAGTTTTCTACATGTACGCCTGCTTCAATTACCGCATCAGGAAGTACTACTGAATTACGTACCACTGCGCCTTCTTTGATCACACATCCACGTCCTACTACTGAGTTTTCAACAGTACCTTCTACAAGACAACCATTTGATACAACGGAATGTTTCACTTCTGCTGTTTCAAAGTATTGTGTTGGACAAGAATCGTTTGTACGTGTGTAAATTGGCCAATCTTCCACGAATAATTCTTTCGCTTTATCGTAGTCGAGCAATTCCATATTTGTATCAAAGAATGCTTGGAAATCTGTAATTGCTGCAAAATATCCTTCATGAGCATATCCACGAACATCCATTTCATCGCATACGATATTAACGATTTGACGAAGTGTATACATAGAAGAAAGTTCTCTTGCATGTTTGATCAATGAAACAAATAATTCTTTCTTCATTACATATGTATCCATGAAGATGTCTCTTGTTTTTTCATCACCACGGTTCTTTTGTAATGCTAGTACACCATTTTGGCGATTTAACATTAAGCAATCGCAGTTCAAATAATGTTCATTTGCATTGTCAACCGAATGATATAATAATGTAATGTCTGCACCTGTATTCATATGTTCTTTTAATAATTTGTTGTAGTCCATAGAATAAATCATGTAACTTGGTGCAATTACTACATAGTTTTCTTTCATCTTTTCGATGCTATCTAAATTTTCATAAAATGCTGCAATGTCTGTATTGTATACATCATTTTTTGCATAAGAGTCAGCGTATAATAATTGTAATTTACCTCTCTTAGAGTTGATATTATAGTGACGTCCTGTTCCAAGATGTTCTGTTAAAGAACGTGGTTTATTTCCTACAAATACTTGGATACGGTCAATTCCACTGTTGCTCATATTCGATACTGGGAAGTCAATCACACGATATCTTCCAAGGAAAGAAAAGGCTCCGATTGGGCGAAAACTTTGTAGTCCTTCTACCCAGATATGGTTACCAGGTGTATTTACAATTCCAAATGCTTTTCCCATATTACTTTACCCCCTCTACATCTTGTGCAACTAATTCAATATTTTCGCTGTCTGCGCTTCCTACAACTGCACCTTTTCCGATGCGTACACCGTCTGCGATCAATGCACGATTAATAACAGCGCCTTCTTCAACTACTACATTACGCATAAGAACAGAATCTAATACTTTCGCATCTTTACCTACTTTTACATCTGTAAATAATACGGAATTCTTAACTTCACCATCTACTACACAGCCTTGTGTAATGTATGCACGTTTAATTTCTGCATCTGTTCCAATATAATGAGGAAGTGTTGTAACGTCTTCTGTATAAATCTTCCATGAAGAATCGTTCATATCTAATTCACAATCTTTATCAAGAAGGTCCATATTTGCTTCCCATAAAGAGTCGATTGTTCCTACATCTTTCCAGTATCCTTTGAAGTTGTAAGCGTAAAGATTACGTCCATCATTCAATAATCTTGGAATGATATCTTTACCAAAGTCATGGTTTGAATTTTCATTTACCATATCTTCTACTAACATTTGGCGAAGAAGTTTCCAGTTGAAAATGTAAATACCCATAGAAGCTAAGTTGCTCTTAGGTTGTGCTGGTTTTTCTTCAAATTCAACGATACGTCCTGTATCATTTGTATTCATGATACCGAAACGGCTTGCTTCTTTCATAGGAACTTCAAGCACTGCAATTGTAGCGTCCGCATTGCATGCTTTGTGATGATCAAGCATATCTGCATAATCCATCTTGTAAATATGGTCTCCCGAAAGAATCAAAACATATTCTGGTTCGTATGTATCGATGAAGTCAATATTTTGAGAAATAGCATCTGCTGTTCCTCTGTACACATCAAGATTAGCATCTGCTTTTTCACGAGGTGGTAATACATATACACCACTGTCTTTGGCATCTAATCCCCAGCGTCCCCCTGCTGCTACATAACTGTTTAATAAAATTGATTCATACTGAGTAAGCACACCAACAACATCAATACCACTGTTTGCGCAGTTACTAAGTGGAAAATCAACGATACGATACTTACCGCCATATGAAACCGCTGGTTTGGCAACTGTATTTGTCAACTCATGAAGACGAGAACCACGTCCACCAGCTAAAATCATTGCTAACATATTGTTTTGTTTCATAGCGAATCCTCTCTTTCTTTTGGTACTTTCCATTATACTACACTTTTGTGAAATTTCCATACCTTTTTGAGTCGTATTATCTGAAATTTCCGACAAAATAAACGAAAAACCGTCACATGTCAGAATGAAGTCCGACCGTGACGGTTTTCTTATATTGTCTTATTTTGTATGCTCAAAACAAAATTATCTTTGTACACGAGCTCCTGCTCCACCCATGATAGCTTCTACTTCTTTTTTGCTAGCCATAGTTGTATCACCTGGTGTTGTCATAGCTAATGCACCGTGTGCTGCACCGTAGTTTACTGCTACTTCTGCATCACCTGTTGTCATTAATCCATAGATTAAACCTGAAGCGAATGAATCTCCACCACCTACGCGGTCCATGATTTCAAGTCCTTTGTAGTCTTTTGCTTTGTAGATTTCTCCACCTGCCCAGCAAAGTGCGCTCCAGTCATTTACTGTTGCTGTTTTAACTTCACGAAGTGTTGTTGCAACTGCTTTGAAGTTAGGGTATGTTTTCACAGCTTCATTGATCATTTTTTTGTATCCATCAATGTTTAATTCTTTTAAGTTTTCGTCGTTTCCTTCGATTTCGAATCCAAGACATGCTGTGAAGTCTTCTTCGTTACCGATCATAACGTCAACGTATTTTGCGATTTCTTTGTTTACTTCTTGAGCTTTTGCATGTCCACCGATTGCACTCCACATAGATGGACGGTAGTTTAAGTCGTAAGATACGATTGTTC
>CAZINB010000049.1:0-6121 GCA_964540565.1 uncultured Faecalimonas sp. | reverse complement strand
TAGAATCATAAGCATAATTGGTTGTCTGTCCGTTTGAAGTCTTTGACTTTTGATTGCCGTTCAGATAATAAGTATATGTTTCACGCAACTTATTTCCCGTTGTTTGGCTCGTCAAAAGTCCTGCAATATTATACGCATAATTCGTTGTATCACCATCTGAAACAACAGTTTGAGTGCGGTTTCCTTTATTATCATACGAATACTGTGCAATAACCTCTCCGTTTTCGCTGACACTTATAAGTCGATTAAGTTTATCATAGCTATAGCTTTGGTTCATCTCGGCTTGTCCGTTTCTTGTCAATGTGAATGTTAGTCGGTTTCCGTTTGAATCGTAGGTATAGGACTTAACTGTTCCGGCTGTTGTATCGCTCTCGCTTATAATCAAGCCTTTGTCATTATAAGTGTAGTTGATTGCGGTTACGCTGTTTTGCTTTGAAACAGGCTGTCCCGTTGCACCGTAAACCGTTGTTTCGGAATTTGTGCCGTCAGCAAGCGATTTTGATTTCACATTATATAAACCGTCATACACAAAATCAAATACATTGCCATTTCGATCTATTGTTGAAAGCACCAAACCATTCAGCTCGTCATAGACATTTGTTTCGGTTCTTCCCAGTGCATCTGTTGTTGTAACCAATCTGTTCAAATTATCATATACATATTTTGTCACTGCAAACTCATTATCATTACCGACTGTTACATTATCAAGTCCGTTAATTGTCAAAGTGCTTGAAAGACCTGTATAAGTCCGAAGCAGATTACCATTTGCATCATAATAGTTTTGAACATAGTTATACTTTTCGCCGTCATAGGCCTTTGTCATTGTAAGTCTGTTGCGGTTATCATAAGTATATTCAACCTCGTTATATTTTTCTGCTTCGCCTGGTGCATTGGTATTGACGCACTCTTTTATAAGATTTCCGTTTCCGTCATACCACATCTTTTTAACAGCATAATATATTGTTCCGCCGATTTCTTCAACAGGCGATTTTTGTTCAATCACTCTGCCGAGATTATCATATTTATACTCTGTGGCATATCCGTTTTGATCGTATTCTTTGACTTTTCTGCCAAGCGCATCATACTCTGCTCTTACCGAATTTCCGAGTTCATCAGTTTCTTTTACAACATTACCCATAAAATCGTATTCCGTTTGATACAATTCATTCCAGTCCTCGCTGTTTGCCCTTGCAGATTTTATTGAGATGATGTTTCCTACATAATCCGATGTGTACATTTCAACATCGTTTCCTGTTTCAGATTTTATCTTATTACCGTATTTATCGTAATAAACACTTGTTATAATCGAAGGTGTATTTTCGTCACCCACAACAGTTTTGGTTTCTTTACGATAATCTGCTGTAACTTCATACGAATATTCTTCCGTATATACCAAATTGCCGTTATTATCATAAACCTTTTTGACTTTCGGTCTTTGAAGTGTGTCATAGGTGTACACTGCAGAAGTTTCATTATCCTCGGAACTTCTTGTTATTTCTTTAATTAAATTGTTATATCCATCATACCAATTTAACTTCATTTGTGTTATCCAAGATTCCAAGCACTCTTCCAACAAATTTCCACAACCGTCATAATAATACACAAGTGTTGTTCCCAATGCATCGGTTTTCAAAACTTCACTTGCCCCATAATTATATTCAGTTGTTTCAACCGTTCCGTCCGGCATTGTGGTTTTTATAATACGATTTTGAACATCATATTCATACAGTGTCACATCTCCATTTTTGTCGGTAACACGCGTCGGATTTCCTCTCCAATCGTACTGATAATTTTCTGATATGTTCTCAGATGCATTATCAACACTCGAAACATCAAACACCGTTTTACTCATCAGATTAGATCCTGTAAACTGTCCGTTATATTGGTTATCAATGTACGAATATTCCGTTTTTACAAAATCGGTATCACCTAAATACTCTTTTGTTTGTATCACATTTCCGTAAGTATCGTATTGATACTCAATTTTCTTCTTCAAGTTTCCATTTTCCGATACTTTTTCCTGTGCAACAGACAAATTATCGCTTGTCGGTACATATTCCTCGATTATAGAAGTCTGCGAATTTCGTTTATAGCTTTTCTTTGTCGGATAGTGATATACTGAATTATATTCATATGATACGGCTCTGTCTGTTTCGGAATTCGGAATAGTGGATAATAAATCTCCGTAATTTTCATCATCATACGTGTATGCTTCATTATACTGCATATATTCCGAAGCTGTTGGCGAATTATAATTCTTGACCAGTTTGTTAGTTACAAGTCCGGTATCGGCATCATAAGTGTAATTAACAATTTCTTTGAAATCGACACTGCTTGAAACACTATTATCCAACCAAATTGTTTTTTCGTCTTCTATTTCAGCATATTTATAAGTGTAATTGGTTGTTACTAATTCATCCGCGACACCATCTATATTTCCGAATATATCCTGTGTGATTATTTTGAAATTTGAGGGAAGTCGCTCAGTTCGTTTATAATCCGGATAGCCGTCATACTCACAATCATTGTTTATGAAATACCTATAATTATGCTCATTGACTTCATATTGTGTATTTTCCTCATCACGTCTTACATCATCACACATATAATATGCTTTATAAAAAAGCATTGATCCTGTAGATGTGCAATTTCTCAAAAAACGCGAATAATAAAATCTACACTCTCTGTCATTCGGCTCATACGCTGCTGAAAGAAGAACATAATAATTACTCTTACCCGACAATTCTGCAATATCATCACTTGTGATATAGCTGTTTCCTGTTTTAGCCCTTTTGCAATCAGAATATTCGTAGGCAAAATCAGTATTTCTATCAAAAAAATCTACCGGTGCTTCGCAATACCAATAATTATATCTTGATACTTCTCCGTCAGCTCCGACCACACGATTCAAAGCATATTCTTCAATATCATCATCAAGAGATTTTCCGGCAAGTTGCTGTAATCTGTAGGTATATACCAAAGTATTTTCAGAACTTGTAGGATCTGTAATTGTTAATGTTATATTTTTGTATGTGGTGGAGCCGGTTTTGTAATCACTTCCGTAATTTAAAGTTACTGTTCTGCCTACCGAATCGGTTATTCCAATTAAATACGGATACTTTCTGCGTGTTCCCCATGTATCATAATACACATCCCAATCACAATAAAATTTTATTTCATTTCCGTAACGATCGCGTTGAAGAAGCAATCTGCCGTCTTCTCCGAAATAAGACTTTTTTCCGTTTTTCTCCGTTACACAATATTGTGAACGATAACCATCGTGCGTAACAGAAGTATCATATTTTAGCACGATATCGTTTAACGCATAACCTAAAAGTCCGTTTTCACCACCCGAAGAGGAAGTATCAATTTCCCACACACCTTTATCGCCATAGTGCAGATATTCATACCAATCATCACCATAACGCTTTTCTACATACGGAAAATCAAACTCCCAACCGGAACCCAATTTTGAATATCTTTCATTTGCGGTATCCGGTAATAATGCAGTTTCATATCGTGGATCATACACATCAATCCAAACAGTTTTAACGGTACAATTTTTATAATTTGCCCAATAATAACCAACATTGGCAACCGGATATGTCGCCGATATATCCTTGCTTGTTGAATTCAATGTGCTTGCCAATGCGAGTGCTTCATCATAATCATCAAACAAATCACTTTGTTTATATTCATCTACATCAAATTCAAATTTTGACATATTCGTATACTTCTTATTATCAGTGGTATAATTATAATATTTTTTATTTATTCCAACCGTATTGTTATACCCAAAATCAATCATTTCATTGCTGATATTTGTTTTCTCAAAATCTTTCTTCGCAACTACCATATAAAATGGGGTTGATGTATAATTTTCTATTTCATCAACATACGGCTCATATAAATTTGAAGAAGATGAATTATAAACTCTTGTTATTTCAAGATCAAATCCGTTTTTACCTGATAGTGTTACATCTGTAACCTTTACCCTTGTTGCACCGGTTGCAGAATCCACCGAAAAATTATGATTATTTTCTTGCGGTGCCTGACCAATTCCACCATTATTTACGGATTGCGGATAGTATTGATGATTATACAAATCCCTTTCTGCATCCGTCATAGCAAAAGCATTGGTCACTGCCGCAATTATAAAAAGGCTCGAAAAAAGAATGGAATAAAATATTTTTTTCATTACGGCTCACCCCCATTGCTATTCTTTTTTTGCATCCTCTACCTGCAGTTTGTACTCTTCAACCGGTAAGTTCAACACTTCGGCGGTTGCTTCCGTCCAATTATCATATTTTAGTTTTGATGAAACAACCTTGTCCAACGATACATTGTTCCCTTTTGAAATATATTTTGCTCTAAACATATCCATAGGGTTTGTCATTCCTTGAGATTCACAATACGCAATTTCTTCATCAGTGATACCACATGCGGCTTTATGTCTGTTGCGTACATCCGTCCTAAGTTTTGTCACTTGAAGTAAAATATCGCTTATTGTAGTATTATCCATCGTTTTTATTTCGGATATCGCAGACCAATAATCCGTTTCCGACATATCACTCATCACGAAAGCCGTATCCAGATCCGAGATTTGTTTTTCTTCTTCTCGTTTTTCTTTAACGATTTCTTCCACTGTTTTTCCGACTTTGTATTGTTTCCACGCATATTCATAATCAACTTCGGCTATATTCAATTTATTAACAAAATTATTAATTTCCTGTTGACTCCAGCCTTCATTCTTCATAGCGCTCATTACGCTTTCAGGTACACCGTCAAGAACTTCCTGCCAACGATTTAAACCTTCCATATAATTCTGATATTTCTTTTCATCAACACCATAATACTCTCTTACACTTTTCCAATTGCCCAATTCTTCATATTTTTGGAGAATCAATCCAACAACATCTGCATCGGAATATAAAGTTATTGCATTGATTTCGTTGATATCTTGTTCGGTATAACCCTTTTTTATCAATTTTTCACCCGTCGGATCATCAGCATAAATTGCAAAAACTGTTGTAGCCGTCAATAACACAGTCATTGCTGACATTAAAATCGCCATATTCTTTTTGATAAATTTTTTCATATCACTCAACCTCCTATTGAATTACATACGTTATTTCTTCGCCCGATAAATCGGTTAATGCTTTAAATTTTATAAAATTGTTTATTCCCGTTGTCCTGCCCTGCGACATATCAAAAGTATATATAATTTTGCCGTTTTCCACATCAACACTTTTTATTGTAATTCCTGTATTTGCAATTTCACCGGAACCGGTTTCCTTTTCATAAGTAAATCCGCATAAATCTATCAGATCTAATTTTTGCGGATTGTATTTTATGATATGCTCCGCAGTATCATTTTTTACGAGTGTTTCCGAATTCATATATACTTTCACTTCGCTGTTTGCGGAAGAAGAAAGAACAATTGCTTTTTCATTCAAACCGCCACCAATGTTATTTACTGTTTTTGCACTGCCGAGCGGACGCATTCCGGCAAAGCTGTCCCATACCATCATCTTAACCTTGTATTTATCCAAATCTTTTTCCGGCAATTTCAAAGCAAGATAACCCTTTTGTGTTTTTCCGGCTTGAATACCAAGTGGTTCTGTTAGCAATCCTTGAAACAAATCCCCTTTATACAGTGCGGCTATCATCGTTACAGTTTGCTCTCTTGAAGTTCCGTTTGTCACATCGTACACAATATTCATATAACCGTTCTCAACTGTGTATTTGATGTCATACGTGATGTTTTCAACATTTGTTGTGCTTTGAATAATATTTTCGCTTTGATTCTTTTCGGAAATTTGATTGTCGGAATTTAATTTTATATCCTCTGAAACAACGTCAGTTTGCGGAATAATATATATTGCTTCATCTGATGGACCATCCCATTCAAAAATAACCATAAACTGAATTTCCGAAAAATCGGTATTTATCCATTTGCCGTTATCATAATCTTTCAGTTTACCGGAGAATATTTCTGTACTTTCGTCTCCGCTTTGTTTTAATACCCTGACCAATAGATTTGAATTATCTGTACTTGAAAGGAGTTCATCTTCTGTAATTGAAACAATCCCATCTTTGATTTCAGCTTTAAATGTCGCAT
>CAZINB010000048.1:0-6142 GCA_964540565.1 uncultured Faecalimonas sp. | reverse complement strand
GGGAACAATAATACATCACGGATCGCAGCGCTGTCTGTTAATAACATACATAATCTGTCGATTCCGTATCCGATACCACCTGTTGGAGGCATACCGATTTCAAGGGCATTCATGAAGTCTTCATCTGTTGTGTTAGCTTCATCGTTACCTTGGCTTAATTGTTCTTCTTGATCTTTAAAACGTTCTCTTTGATCGATTGGGTCATTTAATTCTGAGTATGCGTTACACATTTCCCATCCGTTCATGAACATTTCGAAACGTTCTACATATTCTGGATTTTCTGGTTTCTTCTTAGTTAAAGGAGAAATTTCGATTGGGTGATCCATAACAAATGTAGGTTGGATTAAGTGATGTTCTACATATTCTTCGAAGAATAAGTTTAAGATATCACCTTTTTTGTGACGTTCTTCAAATTCAACGTGTTTTTCTTTCGCAATTGCTCTTGCTTCTTCTAATGTATGAATTTCGTTCCAGTCAACACCTGCGTATTTCTTAACAGCGTCAACCATTGTAATTCTTTCGAATGGTTTACCAAGATCCATTTCGATACCATTGTAAACGATTGTTGTTGTTCCGAGAACTTCTTGTGCTACATAACGGAAAAGATTTTCTGTTAAGTCCATCATTCCATTGTAGTCTGTGTATGCTTGGTATAATTCCATTAATGTAAATTCTGGGTTGTGTCTTGTATCGCAACCTTCGTTACGGAATACACGGCCGATTTCGTAAACTTTTTCCATACCACCAACGATTAATCTCTTTAAGTATAATTCAAGAGAAATACGAAGTTTAAAGTCTTCGTCTAATGCGTTAGAGTGTGTGATAAATGGACGAGCTGCTGCTCCACCTGCATTTGCTACAAGCATTGGTGTTTCCACTTCCATAAATCCTTGTCCGTCTAAGAATGTTCTGATTGCTCTTAAAATTTGAGAACGTTTGATAAATGTATCCTTTACGTCTGGATTCATGATTAAGTCTACGTATCTTTGACGGTAACGTAAATCTGTATTTGTTAAACCATGATATTTTTCAGGTAAGATTTGTAAGCTCTTTGATAATAATGTTACTTCTTCTGCATGGATAGAGATTTCACCCATTTTTGTGCGGAATACATCACCTTTGATACCAACGATATCACCGATGTCCATTTTCTTGAATGCTTTGTATTCTTCTTCACCGATGCAATCTCTGGCAACGTATGATTGGATATTTCCTTTTAAATCCTGTACGTTACAGAAAGATGCTTTACCCATAACACGTTTAGACATGATACGTCCTGCAATAGATACTTTTTTACCTTCCATTTCATCGAAGTTGTCTTTGATTGTTTGGCTGTGTGTATCTGCATCATACTTTGTGATTACGAATGGGTCGTTTCCATTAGCTTGTAAATCTGCTAATTTTTCACGACGTACTTTTCTTAATTGATTAAGGTCTTGTTCTTGTACATTTTGTTGTTCAGCCACGATCTTTCCTCCTAAACGTTCTTAAAATTATTTGCTTCTTGAGATTTCTAATACTTTGTATTCAATAGTTCCTGCTTGTGTTTCTACAAATACTTGATCGCCTACAGCTTTTCCAAGTAATGCAGCTCCAAGTGGTGATTCATTTGAGATTTTACCTGCTAAGCTGTTCGCTTCTGTAGAACCTACAATGCTGTATTCCACTTCTTCTTCAAATTCTTCATCGTATAACAATACTGTACATCCGATGTTAATTTTATTTAAATCTACTTCGTCTTCATCAACAACTTCTACATCTTTTAAAATCTTTTCGATTTCTTCAATTCGTGCTTCGATATCGCGTTGTTCATCTTTTGCAGCATCGTATTCTGCGTTTTCTGATAAATCACCTTGTTCTCTAGCTTCTTTAATTTTTTCAGCTACCTCTTTACGTTTTACAACGCGTAGGTTTTCTAATTCTTCTTCTAAAGCTTTTAAACCAGTATAAGTAAGAATTGTTTTCTTTCCTGCCATGTTTGTGTTCCCTTTCTACACTTGTATTTTCTATCTTGTCTATCTTCTGATAAGTCATTTACTTCTAATAGCCCCAACATTATACATGAATGCATAATTTATGTCAAGATTTCTATAGCTTTTCTCGAAGGAGTACTTCCAGTTGTTCCACTGTTTCTACTGCGTTTATTTCACCACGCAATTTTGCAGAATTTGGAAGTCCACTCGTATACCATGCAGCATGTTTTCGCATTTCACGAATTCCCAAATACTCCCCTTTATATGTCATCTGCAGATCCGCATGACGTAAAAGCATCCGAATCACTTCTTCTTTCGTTGGTCTTTCTGGAATTTGTCCTGTCTTATCATATGCAATTAATTCTGAGAATATCCATGGATTTCCTTGCGCACCACGTCCAATCATAACACCATCGCAACCAGTTTGTTTCTGCATTGCAACCGCACTTTCTCCCGATGTCACATCTCCATTTCCAATCACAGGAATCGAAACAGCTTCTTTTACCTGACGGATAATGTCCCAATCTGCTTGTCCAGAGTAATATTGCTCTCTTGTTCTTCCATGTACAGCTACTGCTGCTGCTCCAGCATCTTCTATAATCTTTGCAATTTCCACTGCATTAATGCATGTATCATCAAATCCCTTGCGGATCTTGACTGTCACTGGTTTTTGAATCGCTTTCACTGTTTTGCTTACAATTTCATGTACCAATTTGGGATTCTTCATTAAGGCAGAGCCTTCTCCATTTTTTACAATCTTTGGAACAGGACATCCCATATTGATATCAAGGATTGCAAACGGCAATTCTTCAATCTGTTTCGCTATCTCACTGATCACATCTGGTTCCGAACCAAATAGCTGTAAAGACACTGGTGTTTCTTCTGGATGAATTTCCAAAAGCGCCTTTGTATTTTTATTATTGTATTGAATCGCTTTTGCACTCACCATTTCCATGCACAAAAGCCCCGCACCTTGTTCCTTGCAAAGCAAGCGAAAAGGCAGGTCTGTTACGCCTGCCATAGGTGCTAAGATATATGGATTTTCTAATGTTACATTTCCAATCTTCAGCTTCTTCATTCGCTAATCTACCTTCTTATTTTTTTCATAAATGATTCGCAATCCATTCAATGTTAAATTTGGATCGTAAATATCAATTGCATCTGTCTCTGAGAAAATAATATTTCCAAGTCCACCAGTTGCAACAACCTTTGCATCTGCATAACCTGCTTCGCGGAACTTCTTCACGATATATTCTGTCTGTCCAATATATCCGAAAATCAATCCACCTTGCATACTTGATACAGTTTCTTTTGCCATGATTGAATCTGGCTTTTTGATCTCAATCTCTGGAAGCATTGCTGCCCCACCCCAAAGCGCTCTTGCCGAAGTACGAATGCCCGGAGAAATCACGCCGCCTTCAAACACACCATCTTCTGTTACTACATCATATGTAGTCGCTGTTCCATAATCAATGACAATCACTGGACCGCCATATTTTTCATATGCAGCAACTGCATCTACAATACGGTCTGGTCCAATTTCCTTAGGATGTTCTGTATTGATTTGAAGTCCCATATCCAAAGTTGATGGCACAAATGGTTTGATACCAAAATATTTAATGATCGCGCTTCCAAGAGAATGCATCACATCTGGCACAACCGATGAAATGATTACATCTGTAATATCTTTCACCTGAAAATCACGATGCACTAGCAAATCACATAATTGGATTCCATATTCGTCAGAAGTACGTGGTTGCTTTGCTGTCATACGAAATGTAGCTTTTAATTCGTCCCCATCAAATACTCCGAGTGTAATATGTGTATTCCCTACATCAACAACTAATAACATTATACTTCCTCCCCTAAAAAGAACACTTTATAGTATAGTTGGAGAGATTCTAATAATTCTTCTTTTGTTCTTTGAAGTTCTTTAATCTTTAAATGACTTCCGATTTCATCAAAGAAGAAATCATTTTCTTCTGATGTTACCTCAAAACATAATTCTCCATTTTCTTCAAATACCAATGTAAGGATTCCCCCTACATCCTCTGTATGCAATACACACATGATCTTGAGTTCATCCTTCACGCTGTCTGGAAGTGCATCAAAATCTGGATTTAAATAAAATTTCTTTTCATATGAATTTGCGCCACAAAGCACAATCTTTTCGTCGTACATATAACCTCCTAAACATATCCGTACACGCCACGTACCGATACTTCTCCCGCATAAATAGCTTGCTGACTGCCGTCTTCTTTTTGCACAATCAACTCACCTTGTTCATTAATTCCAAGCGCAATACCAGAAAATTCCTGTTCTGGTTCCAGCACACGGACTTCTTTTTCACGATTTACAAGCATCTCTTCATAAGATTCTTTCATAAATGATAAATCTTCGCATGCTAAAAAAGCATTGTATTCTGAATCAAACATATCTAGAATACATTCCAAAAGATATGTCTTATCCACATTTCTATTTGATTCTATCAATAAGGATGTAGCTGTCTCCTGTAGACTCTCTGGAAATGTTTTTTGATTTACATTTATTCCCACACCAATCAGCACATAATCAATCTCTGTCCCTTTCAGTGCCATCTCCGTTAAGATTCCACATACTTTTTTCTGACTCAATATCAGATCATTTGGCCACTTGATCTTTGTATCTGCAAAACCAAAATGACGCAGCACTTTTGCAATACTATGTGCCATTACGAGTGTCAGCATCGATGCCTTATCTGTCTCAATCTGTGGACGAAGCAACAACGTCATATAAAGGTTATCACCTGCTGGCGATTCCCACACACGTCCTCTTCTACCCACACCTGCATTCTGACTTTCTGCCACAATAACCGTTCCATGAGCAGCGCCTTCTTTCGCAAACTCCTTCATACGCGTATTGGTAGAATCAATATTGTCATAACTAATAATATTTCTATTCCCCAAGAGTTGCCACCATCACTGCTTTAATTGTGTGAAGACGATTTTCTGCTTCATCGAATACTACATCTGCATATTTTTCAAAAACATCTTCTGTTACTTCATTTCCTTTTACTGCAGGTAAACAGTGCATGAAGATACTGTTTTCTTTTCCAGTACGGTTCATAAGCTCTTGATTAATCTGATATGGATGTAATAAAGCTACACGTTCTGCTGCCTTATCTTCTTCTCCCATAGAGCACCATACGTCTGTATAAAGCACATCTGCTCCTTCCACAGCTGCAGTATCCTCTGTAACTACTACATCTGCCCCTGATTCTTTTCCATATGCCTTGCAAAGTTCTACCAAGCTTTCTTCTGGCCACAATTCTTTTGGTGCAACAATCTTAAAGTTTACACCTACTTTAGCGCAGCCAATCATTAAGCTGTTTGCCATATTATTACGTCCATCTCCTAAATACACAAAGTTCAAGCCTTTTACATATCCGAACTGTTCTTTCATTGTTAGTAAATCTGCTAAAATTTGTGTTGGATGATATTCGTCTGTCAAACCGTTCCAAACTGGTACTCCGCTGTACTTAGCTAGAATTTCTACGTGTTCATGTTTAAATCCACGGAATTCGATTCCATCAAACATGCGTCCAAGCACACGAGCTGTATCTTTGACACTTTCCTTATGTCCTAATTGGATATCATGTTCGGAAAGGTAAGTTGGAATTCCTCCTTCATCTTGTGCTCCAACTGTAAATGCACAACGAGTTCTTGTAGATGGTTTTTCAAAAATAAGCGCAATATTTTTCCCCTTTAAAGAATTCCCTGTAATTCCTTGTTTCTTTTTCGCTTTGAGATCAGCTGCCAAATCAACCAGGTACATAATCTCTTCCGCTGTAAAATCTTTCAATGTTAAAAAATGACGTCCTTTTAAATTCATCTCTCTGTCCTTTCTGATGCCCATAAAAATATGCACAAATCTCGGTAAATTTAATTGATTCTTCTTCCTGTCATACTTTGCTTCCACTGCTTGCTCCAGTTCATGAATCGTATAAATATGATACTTAGGAACACGCAGCAATTTTGCGCTAGCTTCCAACATGGCAAGATAAAGTTCCGTATCTGTAAGATGCCGTGGCAAACGTAATGTAAACAAGATTTCTGCCCGTTCCATCTCACTCAAATTTTTTATTATCTTGTTATAATAACACTCTTCTTCCGTTTGTTCAATATAGTAAA
>CAZINB010000047.1:0-6653 GCA_964540565.1 uncultured Faecalimonas sp. | reverse complement strand
AAAATGGCAAAATATAGAAAACTTGGCAGAACATCAAGCCAAAGAAAAGCATTAATCAGAAACCAAGTAACAGCATTACTTGCAAACGGTAAAATCGTTACTACAGAAGCAAAAGCAAAAGAAATCCGCAAAGTTGCAGAAGGTCTTATCGCTTTAGCTGTAAAAGAAAAAGACAACTTTGAAGAAGTTACAGTAACAGCAAAAGTTGCTCGTAAAGACAAAGATGGCAAAAGAGTAAAAGAAGTTGTAGATGGTAAAAAAGTTACTGTTTATGATGAAGTTGAAAAAACAATCAAAAAAGATATGCCTTCAAGATTACATGCAAGAAGAGAAATGCTTAAAGTTCTTTACCCAGTGAAAGAAGTTGAAGCTGGTAAAGCTAGAAGCGCTAAAGAAGTTGATTTAGTAAATAAATTATTTACAGAGATCGCTCCTAAATACGAAAACCGTAACGGTGGTTACACAAGAATCGTAAAAATTGGTTTACGTAAAGGTGACGCTGCTATGGAAGTTCTTCTTGAACTTGTATAAGAATAAGCGAATTACGAAAGAGTTCCTAAAGAAATTTAGGGACTCTTTTTTGTGTACAGAAGAAAAAATATATGCTATACTAACGGCGACGTAATGTTTAAGCTAATTTGAAAAGAGGTAATTGAAATGAGAATTATTAAAACAGCAGATTACAACGAAATGAGCAGAAAAGCAGCAAATCTTATTGCAGCACAAATGATTATGAAACCAAATTGCGTGTTAGGACTTGCAACTGGTTCTTCACCAATCGGAACTTATAAAGAATTGATTCAAAAATGTGCAGACGGAGACATTGATTTCTCTGATGTTACAACAGTGAACTTAGATGAATATAGAGGATTACCAAGAGATAACGATCAAAGCTATTACTATTTCATGAATGACAATCTCTTCAACCATGTAAACATTGACAAAGCAAGAACTCACGTACCAAATGGTATGGTTGAAGATGCAGAAGAAGAATGTGGAAATTACGAAAAATTAATCAAATCATTAGGCGGAGTGGATTTACAATTACTAGGTCTTGGACATAACGGACATATTGGATTCAACGAACCAGCAGAATGCTTTGACAAAGAAACACATTGCGTTGATTTACAAGAAAGTACAATCGAAGCAAATAAACGTTTCTTTGCTTCAATCGATGATGTTCCACGCCAAGCTTACACAATGGGAATTCAAACAATCATGAATGCAAGAAAAATTGTTGTAGTTGTAAGTGGAAAAGATAAAGCTGAAATCGTGAAAAAAGCATTTACAGGACCTGTAACACCAGCAGTACCAGCATCTATTTTACAAATGCACCCAGATGTAACTGTAGTATGTGATGCGGAAGCAGCTTCATTATTATAAGAGATGATAACGATATGATTATTAAGAATGTTTTAGTATATACAGAAGACAAAATGTTTGAATATGGAGATATTTGCATCAAAGATGGTGTATTTGCTCCAATGGATGAAAATGATGATGAGATCATCGATGGCCAAGGATGTTATGCGATTCCTGGCTTGGTAGATGTTCATTTTCATGGTTGTGTAGGATACGATTTTTGTGACGGGACACAGGAAGCAATTGAAAAAATTGCAGAATATGAAGCGTCACAAGGTGTTACAACGATTGTTCCTGCAACGATGACATTGTCAGAAGAAGAGTTACTTGCAATCATGGAAAATGCAGGTACATACGAAAATAAAAAGGGCGCTACCCTTGCTGGAATTAATATGGAAGGTCCATTTATTTCTCCAGCAAAGAAAGGAGCACAAGCAGCTACACATATTCGTCAAGCAGATATTGAGTTGTTTAGAAAACTTCAAAAAGCAGCTAACGGCTTGATTAAACTAGTAGATATTGCTCCAGAAGAAGCAGGTGCAATCGAATTTATTGATGCATTGAAAGATGAAGTTGCCATTTCATTTGCTCATACAGCAGCAAAATATGATGTTGCAAAAGAAGGGTATGACAGAGGTGCATGCCATGCAACACATCTTTATAATGCGATGCCACCATTCACACATCGTGAACCAGGTGTAGTCGGTGCAGCCAGAGACAGTGAACATTGCATGGTAGAATTGATTTGTGATGGCATTCATATTCATCCAGCTGTTGTGCGTGCAACTTTTGATATGTTTGGAGAAGAACGTGTTATTTTGATCAGTGACAGTATGCGTGCTACAGGATTATCGGATGGACAATATACATTAGGTGGCCAAGACGTGAACGTTGTGGGCAGATTAGCAACACTTGTAAGTGATGGAGCAATTGCAGGTTCTGCAACAAACTTAATGGAATGTGTTAGAATTGCAGTAAATGATATGGAAATTCCATTAGAAACGGCAATTGCATGTGCAACTATCAATCCAGCAAAAAGTGTGGGGATTGACGATCAATATGGATCTATTGCAGAAGGAAAAGTTGGGAATGTAGTTTTATTGAACTATGATCTGACACCAAACACTGTCATTTTAAAAGGTAAAGTTTTATAATCTTGACAAGCTTTTGAAAATCAGTTATGATTGCAATAATTGAATAGAAAATGCAATGAAGAGAAAGAGTAGTAATTCACACTGCATACAGAGAGCTGTCGGTTGGTGAGAGACGCATGAGAAGAGGATTATGAATACATCTTGGAGCTTTGTACCGAAAGAAAGAGTTGAGTAGGCTACAACGGATTGGCACACGTTATCGTGCTTGAGTATTATATGATACTTGCAGAGATATATAGTGTGAGCTATATATGAATTAAGGTGGTAACACGAGATAGTTCCTCGTCCTTTGTATAAGGACGAGGATTTTTTTTTAGGAGGTTTTTATGGGAATTTATGAAGAATTACAGGCAAGAGGATTGATTGCCCAAGTAACAGATGAAGAATTAATCAGAGATTTAGTAAATAATGGAAAGGCTACATTCTACATTGGATTTGACCCAACAGCTGATAGTTTGCATGTAGGACATTTCATGGCACTTTGTCTTATGAAACGTCTTCAAATGGCTGGAAATAAACCAATTGCTTTAATTGGTGGAGGAACAGCTATGATCGGTGATCCATCAGGTCGTTCTGATATGCGTCAAATGATGACAACAGAAACAATTCAACACAACTGTGAATGTTTCAAAGAACAAATGAGCAAATTCATTGACTTCTCTGAAGGAAAAGCATTAATGGTAAACAATGCAGATTGGTTAATGGATTTAAATTACATTGATGTTCTTCGTGAAGTTGGAGCTCATTTCAGTGTTAATAGAATGCTTTCTGCAGAATGTTACAAACAACGTATGGAAAAAGGTCTTAGCTTCTTAGAATTTAACTACATGATCATGCAAAGCTATGACTTCTATGCATTATACCAAAAATATGGCTGTAACTTACAATTTGGTGGAGATGACCAATGGAGCAACATGCTTGGTGGTACAGAATTGATTCGTCGTAAACTTGGAAAAGATGCAAGTGCTATGACAATTACATTACTTCTTAACTCAGAAGGAAAGAAAATGGGTAAAACTCAATCAGGTGCTGTATGGCTTGATCCAAATAAAACTTCTCCATTCGAATTTTATCAATACTGGAGAAATGTTGCAGATGCGGACGTATTAAAATGTATCCGTATGCTTACATTCCTTCCATTAGAAGAAATTGATAAAATGGATGCATGGGAAGGCAGCCAATTAAATCAAGCAAAAGAAATCCTTGCATTTGAATTAACAAAATTAGTTCATGGGGAAGAAGAAGCTACAAAAGCACAAGAAAGTGCAAGAGCATTATTTGCAAGTGGTGCAGCGGCAAACATGCCAACAGCAGAATTAGCAGCAGAAGATTTCGTAGATGGTGCTATTGATATCTTAACAATGTTATTAAAGAGTGGTTTAGTTCCTTCTAAATCAGAAGCAAGACGTGCAGTAGAACAAGGTGGTGTTGCTGTGGACGGAGAAAAAGTTACAGACATCAGAGCAACATTTACAGCAGATTCTCTTGCAGGCGAAGGAATCGTTTTAAGAAGAGGGAAAAAGAACTTTAGAAGAGTTGTATGCAAGTAATACATGGAAAAGTCGTACACGGAAAAGCGCTGGGGAGAACGGTAGGTATGCCAACGGCAAATATTGCGGCAGATGAGAAGAAACTTCCAGCGTCAGGAGTGTATGCAACGAAGTTGATTTATGATGGGAAAAAGTTAGATTCCGTAACGAATATCGGAAGACGTCCATCGGTAGATGAAGAAAAGCATATTACAGTAGAAACATATATTTTTGATTTTGCAAGAGAAATCTATGATGCAGAAGTGGCTTTGGAAATTCACAAGTTCATACGTCCAGTTATGAAATTTGAGAATTTGGCAGAGGTGCAGGAACAAGTGCAAAAAGATATGTTAGAAGTAAAAAAATATTTTGCTCAAATGTAAAGAGGGAGATGCGGCGCATCTCCCTTTTGGTATTATTGCATTTTGAAAATTTGTACACTATAAGGTGGAAGTGAAAGAGATCCTTCCATTGTTCCAGTGGCATGTGCGACTAATTCTTCAAAGGAACCATGCAAACTGTGATGATATGCAGTTTGTGGTTGATCAGAAGCATTAATAGCTACTAGGACACGTTCATTTTCGTAACAACGTTCAAATACAAGATAATGATTGTGGATTACAATATTTTGATAAGAACCATAACAAAGCGCCATGCTACTTTGGCGTATGCGAATGAGTTCTCCAATAAATTTTGTTAATTCATTTGGTGCTGGAGATTCGAAACAAGGACGAAGTGCATAGTCGTTATCAGGAGCTTTTACCCCTTCTACGCCCCATTCGCTTCCATAGTAAATACAAGGAACACCTGGCATACCAAGCAACAGTCCATAAGCAAGTGGCAAATGATTCTTATTTTTCAATATGCTGGCAATACGAGTTACATCATGATTATCAACGAATGTCATAAGATGTTTGCCGCGATAGATGCACCATTGTTCTGGTCCAAATTGACGATTCAATGAGTGTGCAATTTCAAAAAGATTCATATCATTAAAGCTGGAATAAAGTCCTTTGTAACATTCGTAGTTGGTACAGCTGTGAAGCATTTCATCATTTACAATGCGATTATAATCGCCAAACAATACCTCGCCGATCAGAGCAAAATCAGGTTTCAATTCCTGACAGAAAGAGCGAAGACGTTTCATAAAATGGAAGTCCAAGCTGTATGCCACATCAAGTCGCAATCCATCGATATCAAAAGCTTCAATCCATTCTCGCACGCATTCTAATAAATAGTCGACGACAGCAGGGTTCTGGAGATTTAGTTTTACCAGTTCGTAATGTCCTTCCCAGCCTTCATAGTAAAATCCATCATTATAGCAAGTATTTCCATCAAAATTTAAATAAAACCAATCCTTGTAAGGAGAATCCCATTTCTTTTCTAAGACATCTTGAAATGCCCAGAAACCTCGCCCAACATGATTAAACACACCATCTAAAACCACTTTGATATGATGGTCATGAAATGCATTACATACATCTGCAAAATCTTGATTGGAACCAAGGCGGCAATCGATAGATTTGAAATCACGTGTATCATATCCATGATTGTCAGATTCAAAAATTGGATTTAAAAGAACTGCGCCTACATGGAAAGATTCCAGGTATTCAGCCCAGTCAATCAATTTGCGAATACGAGGAACGGTTATGCCATCGTTTTGTGTTGGAGCACCGCAAAATCCAATTGGATATATTTGATAAAAAATTGTATTATAAGCCCACATAAAATATAATCTCCTTGCTGTAAATTTTTAAAAAGTCTGATAATATTTTACCATGAACAGATGAGAAGAAAAAGGTGAAAAATGATGAAAAACCTCTTGACATTCGAGGGGTGAAATAATATAATGGAACAGCATGAGAAATGGAAGAAACAGTATTGCACCAATGCCCCGGAGCAAGCTGATTCCTATATAAAAAGTTTTATGAACAATGTAATTAGTAAATGAATTTAGGAGGAAACCCAATGAAAACTTACATGGCTAATCCAAACAAGATTGAAAGAAAATGGTATGTAGTTGACGCAGAAGGATGTACATTAGGACGTTTAACATCTGAAATCGCAAAAGTTTTAAGAGGAAAAAATAAACCAGAATATACACCACACGTTGATGCTGGTGATTATGTAATCGTAATCAACGCTGAAAAAATCGTTGTAACAGGTAAAAAGTTAGATCAAAAAATCTACTACAATCACTCTGAATATGTAGGTGGAATGAAAGAAACTACATTAAGAGAAATGATGAACAAAAAACCTGAAAGAGTAATCGAACTTGCTGTTAAAGGCATGCTTCCAAAAGGACCTTTAGGAAGAGAAATGATCAAAAAACTTCATGTTTACGCTGGTGCTGAACATGCTCACGCAGCTCAAAAACCAGAAGTATTAACATTCTAATTAGGTAAAAGGAGGAAATGACAGTGTCTAACGCAAAATTCTACGGAACAGGAAGAAGAAAAAAATCAATCGCAAGAGTATACTTAGTACCTGGAACAGGTAATATCACAATCAATAAAAGAAGCATCGATGAATACTTCGGATTAGAAACATTAAAAGTAGTTGTACGTCAACCATTAGTTGCTACAGAAACTTTAGATAAATTCGACGT
>CAZINB010000046.1:0-7161 GCA_964540565.1 uncultured Faecalimonas sp. | reverse complement strand
TCTAACAACAAACAAAACGTAGTACTTGCTACAATTAATGGATTAAGTCAAATTAAAACTCCAGAACAAGTAGCTAAGCTTCGCGGTAAATCTGTAGAAGAAATCTTAGGCTAAGGAGGGTACTAAAATGGCAGAATTAAAAGTAACATTAGTAAAATCTACAATCGGTGCTGTACCAAAACACAAAGCAACAGTTGAAGCTTTAGGTCTTAAAAAACTTAACAAATCAGTTATTTTACCAGACAACGCTGCAACTAGAGGAATGGTACAACAAGTTAGACATTTAGTAAAAGTTGAAGAAGCTTAATTTTTAAGGTAAGGAGGAAGCACAATGAACTTATCAAACTTAAGACCAGCTGAAGGCGCTAAACACAGCGATAACTTCAGAAGAGGTCGTGGACATGGTTCAGGAAATGGTAAGACTGCTGGTAAGGGACATAAAGGTCAAAAAGCTCGTTCTGGAGCACCAAGACCAGGTTTCGAAGGTGGACAAATGCCATTATATAGAAGAATACCAAAAAGAGGTTTCACTAACAGAAACACTAAAGAAATCGTTGCAATCAACTTAAGTGCTTTAGAAGTATTTGAAAATGATGCAGTTGTTTCAGTTGAAACTCTTATCGAAGCTGGTATCGTTAAAAATCCAAGAGATGGTGTTAAAATCCTTGGAAATGGTGAATTAACAAAGAAACTTACAGTACAAGCAAACGCATTTAGCGCAAGTGCTGTAGCAAAAATTGAAGCGAATGGTGGAAAAGCTGAGGTGATCTAATGCTAAAGACATTCCGAAACGCATTAAAGATTGAAGATATTCGTAAGAAACTTGTATTTACATTTTTAATGCTTATCGTAGTAAGAATTGGATCTCAACTGCCTACACCAGGCGTGAATCCAGAATTTATTCAAGAATTCTTTGCAAGTCAAACTGGGGAAGCGTTTAATTTCTTTAACGCTTTCACAGGTGGATCATTTGAGCAAATGTCCATTTTTGCGTTAAGCATTTCGCCATATATTACATCATCGATTATTATGCAACTTCTTACAATTGCGATTCCAAAATTGGAAGAGTGGCAAAAAGATGGTGAAGATGGAAGAAAGAAAATTGCTGCAATTACACGTTATGTAACAGTAATTCTTGCATTAATCCAATCAACAGCAATGGCAGTTGGATTTGGCCGTCAAGGATTATTAGAAGAATATAACTTTGTTAGTGTAGCAATCGTAGTTCTTACATTAACAGCAGGTTCTGCTTTCCTTATGTGGGTTGGTGAAAGAATCACTGAAAAAGGAGTTGGAAATGGTATTTCAATTATCTTATTATTCAACATCCTTTCAAGAATTCCAAGTGATTTCGTTTCATTATATACACAATTCATGAAAGGTAAGTCAGTTGCCATGGCAGCATTAGCAGCTGTTATCATCTTAGCAATTATCTTATGTATAATTGTTTTCGTAATTATGTTACAAGATGGACAGAGAAAAATTGCTGTTCAGTATTCACAAAAAGTAAGAGGAAGAAAGAGTGTTGGTGGTCAATCATCATTCATTCCATTAAAAGTGAATACAGCTGGTGTTGTTCCAGTTATCTTTGCATCTTCATTGATGCAATTCCCAATTTTGATTGCTCAATTCTTGGGAAAAGCAAACGGAACAGGAATTGGAAGCGAAATTTTAAAAGGATTGAATTCAAACAACTGGTGTAATCCAGAAAACATTAAATACTCATGGGGATTAATTCTCTATATCGTATTAACAATTGCATTTGCATATTTCTATACATCAATTTCATTCAATCCAATGGAAGTTGCTGACAATTTGAAAAAGAATGGTGGTTTAATCCTTGGTATTCGTCCAGGAAAACCAACAGTTGACTACTTAGCAAGAATCTTGAAATACATCATTTTTATTGGTGCAGTTGGTCTTGTAATTGTTCAAGTAATTCCATTTATGTTTAATGGTATTCTTGGAGCATCTGTATCATTTGGTGGAACATCTCTAATCATCATCGTTGGTGTTGTATTAGAGACATTGAAACAAATTGAATCACAAATGCTTGTACGTAATTACAAGGGATTTTTAAATAATGGTAAATAATTAAAGTAGACAATTAACCCGCCCCATTTCAGACTTGAAATAGTAGAAATTTGGCGGGTTACTTTGCTATATGGAGGAAAATCATATGAAAATTATTATGTTAGGTGCACCTGGTGCAGGAAAAGGAACACAAGCAAAGAAAATTGCAGAAAAATATTCAATTCCTCACATTTCTACAGGCGATATTTTTAGAGCAAATATTAAAAACGGAACAGAACTTGGACAAAAAGCAAAAACTTATATGGACCAAGGACTTTTAGTTCCAGATGAATTAGTAGTAGATTTAGTAGTAGATCGTGTAAACCAAGAAGACTGTGCAAACGGTTATGTTCTAGATGGTTTTCCAAGAACAATTCCTCAAGCAGAAAGTTTAGATAAAGCTTTAGCTGCATTAGAACAAAAAGTGGATTATGCAATCAATGTAGAAGTTCCAGATGAAAACATTGTAAATCGTATGTCAGGACGTAGAGCATGTGTTGACTGTGGAGCTACATATCACATTGAATTTGCACCAACAAAAGAAGAAAATGTTTGCGATAACTGTCATGGTGGATTAATTCTTAGAGAAGATGACAAACCAGAAACAGTACAAAAACGTTTAAATGTATACCACGAACAAACACAACCATTGATTGACTACTATACAGAAAAGAACATTTTAGTAGAAGTTGATGGTACAGTTGATATCAATGATGTATTCAAGGCAATCGTTAACATCTTAGGAGAATAGACTTATGCCTATCAGTATTAAATCGGCAAGAGAGATTGAATTAATGACAGAAGCCGGAAGGATTCTAGCCATTGTTCATGATGAAATGAAAAAAGCGCTTCGTCCAGGAATGACAACAAAAGATATTGACCGATTAGGAGAAGAAGTGATTCGCAGTTACGGCTGCGTTCCTTCTTTTCTAAATTACAATGGCTATCCAGCATCTGTCTGTGTTTCCATCAACGATGAAGTTGTTCATGGAATCCCAACAGATAAACGTATCATCAAAGAAGGTGATATCGTAAGCTTGGATGCAGGTGTTATTTATAAAGGCTATCATTCGGACGCAGCAAGAACTCATGCAGTTGGCGAAATCAGTCAAGCTGCAAAAGATCTGATCAGAGTTACAGAAGAAAGTTTCTTCGAAGGTATAAAATATGCCAAAGAGGGGAACTATCTGTTTGAAATTTCAGCAGCGATTGGCAAGTATGCAAATGATCGCGGATATGGTGTAGTACGTGATTTGTGTGGACATGGAATTGGGACACAGTTACATGAAGCACCAGAGATTCCAAATTATGAAATGAACAGAAAAGGTGTCAAGTTAAGAAAAGGAATGACACTTGCAATTGAACCAATGATCAATATTGGAGGATATGCAGTGGATTGGCTTGATGATGACTGGACAGTTGTAACAAGAGATGGTTCATTATCTTCACACTATGAAAATACGGTGTTGATTACAGACGGTGAACCGGTACTTTTGACCTTATCGAAGGAGTAAGATATGAAGATGGAAATTGGTATGCTTGCAAAATCAAAAGCAGGACATGATAAAGGTCATATTTATGTGATAATCGAAATAGATGAAACATATGTATATCTAGTGGATGGAAAAATTCGAACATTAGATAATCCGAAAAAGAAGAAAAGAAAACATGTGCAAGTTATTTGCGAGAAACAAGAAGTGTCTGGCATGGATGATGTTGGCATAAAGAGATTACTGAAATTATTTGATAAGGAAATAGGAGGAAAATAAAATGTCAAAAGCTGATGTAATTGAAATTGAAGGAACAGTAGTAGAAAAATTACCAAACGCAATGTTTAAGGTAGAATTAGAAAACGGACATCAAGTCCTTGCTCACATTAGTGGGAAATTACGTACAAACTTTATCAAGATTTTACCAGGAGATAAAGTAACATTAGAATTATCACCATACGATCTTTCAAAAGGAAGAATTACTTGGAGAGATAAATAAAAAAATATATTGACTTATTACCATTCCTGCGATATAATACCAAATGGACGTTTGCGGATATAGCTTCGTTCAAAGGAAAATATAGGCAGAGCAGTGGATGAAAGGAGGATTTGACGTGAAGGTTAGATCATCAGTTAAACCAATTTGCGAAAAGTGCAAAATCATCAAAAGAAAAGGGAGAATCATGGTAATCTGTGAAAATCCTAAACACAAACAAAGACAAGGTTAATTATAAGCAGAACCTTGCAATTAATTAGGCGGCTGTAGTGCGACACACCAGGGTGTGTGGAAACACTATTAATATACAGAGAAATATCCTCGATGTATATTGCTTATAATACTCGGTGTCATTTCCGAGAAAGGCTGTTTTCGGACAGCTGGGTGCAGATTATGTACCCCAATTTGAGACAATATTAACCAAAACAGGAATAAGTGTATGCACACATTTCAGACGATAGTGGTTCTATCGGGCTGCATATGTTTATTTACTAAGATTCAAAATGGAGGAAAAACACATGGCTCGTATTTCAGGTGTAGACTTACCAAGAGACAAACGTGTAGAAATCGGTTTAACTTACATCTACGGTATCGGTAGAGTAAGTGCAACAAAAATTTTAGAAACAGCTGGAGTTAATCCAGACATTCGTTGTAGAGACTTATCAGACGAAGACGTTAAAGCAATCAGTGCTGTTATCGACGAACAATACCAAGTAGAAGGTGATCTTCGTAGAGAAATCGCTTTAAACATCAAGAGATTACAAGAAATCGGATGTTACAGAGGTATCCGTCATAGAAGAGGACTTCCAGTACGTGGTCAAAAAACAAAGACAAACGCTAGAACAAGAAAAGGTCCTAAGAGAACTGTTGCAAATAAGAAAAAATAGTTAGTATAGAATTTAAGAAAGTAGGTTAGTTTAAAATGGCTAAAAAAGTTACAAAAAAAGTGACAAAGAAACGTGTCAAGAAAAACGTTGAACGCGGACAAGCACATATCCAATCATCTTTTAACAATACAATCGTAACATTAACAGATGCACAAGGAAATGCTTTATCATGGGCAAGTGCTGGTGGTCTAGGATTCAGAGGTTCAAGAAAATCTACTCCATACGCAGCTCAAATGGCAGCTGAAACTGCAGCTAAAGCAGCATTAGTACATGGTTTAAAAACAGTAGATGTATTCGTTAAAGGACCAGGTTCAGGTAGAGAAGCAGCTATCCGTGCTCTTCAAGCATGCGGTATCGATGTAACAAGTATCAAAGACGTGACTCCAGTTCCACACAACGGATGTCGCCCACCAAAACGTAGAAGAGTGTAATATAATAGGAGGATACGAGAATGGCAGTAAATAGAGTTCCAGTTCTTAAAAGATGTAGATCACTTGGTATGGATCCAATCTACTTAGGAATCGATAAAAAATCTAATAGACAATCAAAAAGAGCTAATAGAAAAATGAGCGAATATGGTCTTCAATTACGTGAAAAACAAAAAGCGAAATTTATCTATGGTGTATTAGAAAAACCTTTCAGAAACTACTTTGCAAAAGCTTCAAAAATGAACGGTATGACAGGTGATAACCTTATGATTCTTCTTGAATCAAGATTAGACAACGTTGTATTCCGTATGGGTCTTGCTAGAACAAGAAAAGAAGCTAGACAAATCGTTGACCACAAACATGTTTTAGTTAACGGAAAACAAGTTAACATCCCTTCATACTTAGTATCAGCTGGTGATGTTATCGAAATCAAAGAAGCTAAAAAATCTTCTCCAAGATACGCAGCTATCTTAGAAGTAACAGCAGGAAGATTAGTTCCAGAATGGTTAGATGTTGATGCAGAAAGCTTAAAAGGAACTGTAAAAGAACTTCCATCAAGAGAAGTTATTGATGTACCTGTAGACGAAATGTTGATTGTCGAATTATATTCTAAATAATCCCTAGGATTATTTAGAACTTGATTCACCCTCAAAACTCATATAACCCAAAAAGGAGGGGCTTGTAAATGTTTGATTTTAACAAACCAAATATTGAAATTACTGAAATTTCAGAGGACAAAAAATATGGTAGATTTGTTGTAGAGCCTTTAGAAAGAGGGTACGGTACAACACTTGGTAACTCTTTAAGAAGAATTATGCTTTCTTCATTACCAGGAGCAGCAGTTAGTTCTGTAAAAATCGATGGAGTTTTACATGAATTTAGCTCAATCCCAGGCGTAAAAGAAGATGTTACTGAGATTATCATGAACTTAAAATCATTAGCTATTAAGAATACTTCAGAAACAGATGAACCTAAAACAGCGTACATCGAATTTGAAGGTGAAGGTGTTGTAACAGCAGCTGATATTCAAGTAGATTCTGATATTGAAATCATGAACCCAGAAACTGTAATCGCAACTCTTAGCGGAGGAGCTGACAGTAAATTATATATGGAAATCACTATCTCAAAAGGTAGAGGTTACGTAAGTGCAGATAAGAACAAGAGTGAAGATTTACCAATCGGAACAATTCCAGTTGACTCAATCTTTACACCAGTAGAACGTGTAAATCTTACAGTAGAAAACACACGTGTTGGTCAAATCACAGATTACGATAAGTTAACACTTGACGTATACACAAATGGAACATTAGTTCCAGATGAAGCTGTTGGTTTAGCAGCAAAAGTTCTTAACGAACACTTAAAATTATTCATCGACTTATCTGAAGTTGCTCAAACAGCAGAAGTAATTATCGACAAAGAAGACGATATGACACAAGCAGTTTTAGAAATGAGCATTGATGAATTAGAACTTTCAGTTCGTTCATACAACTGCTTAAAGAGAGCTGGAATCAATACAGTTGAAGAATTAACAAACAGAACTTCTGAAGATATGATGAAAGTTCGTAACTTAGGACGTAAATCATTAGAAGAAGTATTAGCTAAATTGAAAGAACTTGGCCTTGAATTAAGCCAAGGAGAAGAGTAATCCGATTAGTAAGCCCGAAGTGCATAATGGGAGCACATGGCTAGTAAGCCCGAAGAAGCATAACCACGTGTCAAATGGAGGAAAATTAAAATGGCAAAATATAGAAAACTTGGCAGAACATCAAGCCAAAGAAAAGCATTAA
>CAZINB010000045.1:0-7688 GCA_964540565.1 uncultured Faecalimonas sp. | reverse complement strand
AAGAATACTGATATTTCTCTTTATCCTGCTCCAAAGAACTGTCCCCAACACCATTGAATGGCACAAACACCTCATCTTCTCCAAGGAAATCCTGTATTACCACAACATTTTCACCTTTGTACGTGCCAAGAAAGGTTTCCTGGGTTTCAATTCCAAGTAACGCAAAAATGTGGCTCCCTAAATATTCCGACACATGGTTAAAACGCAAACCTTCTCTGGAATTTTTTTGAAATTTAACCAAATATGGGTTTTCATTTATCAGAATAGATTTCTTTCGTTCTGCTCCGGAATAATATCTATTTCCATCTGGATATCTGGAATAATCTTTCATAATCCTCACCTCGATATTATTATATTAGTAGCTTTCAAAAGTGTCAATAGACTCCATTTCAGTTTTGACACTTTTATTGCGTTTATTCAATTCATTTACTAGAAAATACAAATATAATTATTTCAACATCCCACACATTAAAAAGTATATCTATTTCAACACGCAAAAATCCAGCCAACATTTTTCTCGTTGACTGGATTTTCCCTATCGCTATGGCACAGACTTCCCGTTCATGTTAAATCCATGTTATTTTTTCGCTTCAAAACATCCCCGAATCCCTGTAAAATCAGCACTTCTTCCATTTCTTATCCAAGCTGCCGTGACATATAAATTGTAAAATATAAATATACATTTGATGGAATATAAAAATGTACAATTCCAACCAGTTTGAATACTATTAATCTTCTCTTGTATGCACTATTTCACCTCACGTCCTGTCACCGCTTCAAAGTGATACTTTGCAATTCCTAAATCAATCTTGGAATAAAAACCACCTAATGATTTTGCTGTTACAATATCATTCTTCAATTCAAAAAAGAATTTTTGCTGATTTATTGCAGTTGGTGCAAGACTTACAGCTTCCATACCCGTTTTAAACCACTCCGTTTCTTTATCTGCGTGACCAAGTTCATTTATCGATTTGCTCTTATGTGCAACGCCCTGCGTTTCACCATATCCTAAAGATATAAGAATCAACTGTTTTTGTCCTTTTTTTATTTCAGCCTGTGACTTTCCATGTGTCATCGCAACCCAGCAGGTATTAAGTCCCATTTCCTGGCATTTGAGTACAATTTTTTCTCCATAATATCCCGCTTTTTCCTGTTCGTTCTTATTTCCGACAATCGCAATATAATTCTTCACATTTACAAATTTTCCATAATGAGCCATAAATGAATCAAAACACTTAGCTTCATCGTAAAAAATTTGTATCGACATGTTACTCTCTTTGTTAATCTCTTCTATATAAGAGTTCAGTTCTGCTCTCTTTGACTCCTCTATCTCCTGATTCTTGTATTGACGGACACTATGTCGATTCTTCATAATTTCTAAAATTTCCATGTAAATAGCCTCACTTTCGTTTATCTGTTTAAACCAATCATATCACATATTTTTTCAAAAATTTCATTAGTAAAGAAAATCTTTACCCTAATGCTAACTTTGACGCTAATTGTGTCTGCTGCTTTTCTATTTCAAAATCTGCTCTGATAGTTTACTTCTCGAAATTTCCCTAATGGAACATGCCGTTACATATATACGATGTCTTTTATAGAGTAGGCAGTGGTCCCCCACTTCGTACGAATCTTCATACCATATTCTGTTATATTAGCATTCCACAGCTATCTTTATTACACCATCCTTTTTATTTTCAAAAAGTTCATATGCTTCCTCTATTTTGCTAAGCGGGTATGTATGCGTAATCAATGGTTCTGTGTTAATTTTGCCCTCCGCAATTAGTCTTAATGTTTCTTCACAATCACATCCATCCACACCACCAGTTTTAAATATAAGATTCTTGCCATACATATCCGGAAGTGGTAATGTCTGCGCCTGATTGTAAAGGGCAACTACCGTCACAATCGCATTTGGTCTTGCACATTCCCAGGCCAGACGAAATGTTGATTCTGCTCCGGCAACTTCTAAAACAACATCAGCTCCACCGTGATCGCTATTTGCTCGCACAAAATCAATACACTCTTCTGGAGAAACTGTAATCACTTCTGGATAGTACTCATTGATAAAACGAATACGATTTTCATCTTTTTCACATATAATGATATTATTTGGATTCTTTAGCATAACGCATAGCAAGGTGCAAATACCTGTAGGACCTGCTCCAATAATCAGAACCGTATCATCTTCTGTTATCTCAGAAATACGCGTAGCCCAATAACCTGTAGCAAGAACATCTCCTACTAGTAACGCCTGTCTATCCGTAACTTGATCCGGAATCTTATTTAATCCCTGATCTGCAAATGGTACACGCACATACTCTGCCTGACCGCCATCAATACGGCAACCTAATGCCCATCCACCATTTTCATCCGTACAGTTATTTACATACCCTTTTTTGCAGAAAAAACATTCTCCGCAAAAAGTCTCCACATTAACCGTTACACGATCTCCCGGTTTTACATGAGTCACAGCACTTCCTACTTCTTCCACAATGCCGACCATCTCATGACCAACAGTAATACCTGGAACCGCACGTGGCACACTTCCATGTTTAATGTGAAGGTCACTGGAACAAATACTGGCAAGTGTTACTTTCACAATAGCATCACGCTCATGCTCCAGTACCGGCTTGGGTTTTTCCATCAATTTAAAGGTTCCTTTAGAAACATATGTATAAGTCAACATCATCTGCGCCTCCTTTTTTAGGATATATATATTCTTCTCCCTATCATCATACTATTTAACAAACCCACAAATAGCCGCAGCTGTTTCTTCGATTTGCTCTTCGCAGCTAATATTCGCTGTGCCATCACCTTCCTGTTCTCCATACATTCCAAAATAAGCATGGCAGCCGCCGTCAATGATATTCTCTGTAAAATCACTAGGAAGATTGACTTTATTTTCATCATATTTTTCGCGGTTCATCACCTTATCTTCGCTGCCAAAAATCGAAAGAACGCCAAGTTCTGTTTTTGACAAATCCTCTGTTGAATATGAGCCCAGTAAGATCAATCCCTTGTATGCATCCACATGATCAGCCAAATAATATGCTGCCATCGAACCACCTAGTGAATGTCCTCCTATATACCACTCTTCAATTTCAGGATACGTTTCCTGTATTCCATCTGCGGCATTGATATCCAAAACTGCAAGATTGAAAGGCATTTCAGTAAGCACACACACAACACCTTGCTCAGCGCATGCTTGCATCAATGGAACATACGCCGTATATTCCACCTTTCCGCCTGGATAAAATATCATCCCTTTCGTTGCTCCTTCTGGCTCCCAAACAATGGTACCGTCATCCCATGTCCTATATGCTATATCACTTGTAGTTACAAAGGCTTCAACTGCCTCCTCATCTGCATTGTAGTAATCACCAAGATATACCGCTCCACCTATAACAATGGTTGCAAAAGCAATGACTATAGCTATGAGAAATAGTTTCCGTTTGCGTTTTCCCTTGTTACCACTTTGCAGATTGTTATGTGACTTTTTATCGTTTTCCATGATCTATCCTCCATATTTATATCACTATCTTCCCAACCAATCTTTTGCTGCTTGTGCATAAATAGCAGCCCCGGTACTTAACACTTCCTCATTAAATTCAATCTTTGGATTATGCTGTCCCAAACGTTTTTCTTCTTCCTTTGGCCCTGCTCCCATCATAAAATACGCCGATGGAACACGTTGCGTAATTTCTGCAAAATCTTCTGACCCCATTCCATGTGCACCTTTTAACACATTCACATTTGGATTTACTTTCTTGATACTTGCTTCTACACTTGCTGTAATCGCATCATCTGTCACAACACTCGCACATTCACTTAATGTTTCATACTCAAATTGACAGCGATATGTCATTGCAACACCTGCAGCCACTTCTTGTATGCGTTTTAAAAGTCTTTCTCGTACATCCGAATGGAACGTTCTAAGTGTTCCTTTCAAAACAGCACGTTCCGGAATTACATTTGGCACATCTCCTGCTGCTAATTGTCCAATTGTCAAAACAGCTTCTTCTGTTCCTCCAATTTCTCTGGCAATCAAGGATTGTAGCGCAAGGTATACCTGCACTGCTGCATTGATTGGATCTACACAAACTTCTGGCATCGAGCCATGTCCGCCATGACCAAGCAACGTAATCTGAAATCCATCCACAGAAGACATTGGTTCTTTTCCTGTCATGATCACACCAACTGGCATCATTGCAATCACATGCATTGCAAATGCAGCATCCACAGTTGGTTCTTCCAAGACTTTTGCCTCAATAGCTGCTTTCGCCCCTTGAAAGACTTCCTCACCCGATTGAAATAGTAATTTTACAGTTCCTTTCAGCTCTACCTCATGGTCTTTCAAAAGTTTTGCTGCGCCTAACAAAATAGCACCATGCATATCGTGCCCACAGCCGTGCATACATCCATTTGTAGATTTGAATGGTACATCAGTTTCTTCCACCACTGGAAGTCCATCTACATCGCTGCGAAGCAAGAAACATTTGTCTCCTGCTCCAATTGTTGCTTCTATACAAGAAATATCTTCATGGTATTTGTATGGGATCCCCATATTTTCTAACTGTTCTCTAATATATGTCATCGTCTGTGGAAGCTGTGTTCCCACTTCTGGAATCTGATGAAGTGCTCTTCTCCATATAATCAATTGTTGTTGAAGCGCAATAGCTTCCTTTGAAAATGTTGTATCTGTTTTCATATAAATTTGCTTCCTTTCACTTATTTCATGTTTCTTATTATATCACATACTTATAATGAATCATTATGCAAAATAATTTTACAGAGTAAAACAAATATGATAAACTAAGCTAGTTGTAAACATCAAGAGGAGGTGCTTACTATGCGCTATGACGTAGTAATTGTTGGAGCAGGTCCAGGAGGGATTTTTGCTGCCTACGAATTAACAAAAAAAGAGAATCATTTAAAAATTGCGGTTTTTGAAGCCGGCCATGAATTGGCAAAAAGAAAATGTCCGATTGACGGAGATAAAGTAAAATCTTGCATCAAATGTAGTAATTGCTCTATTATGAGTGGATTTGGTGGTGCAGGTGCATTTTCAGATGGTAAATACAATATTACCAATGATTTTGGTGGTACTTTATATGAACATATTGGAAAGAATAAAGCACTTGAGCTTATGCACTATGTGGATGAAATTAACATGGCATACGGCGGAAGTGAAACAAAATTATATTCTACTGCAGGTACGAAATTTGATAAGATCTGCATGCAGAATAAACTGAAATTATTGAATGCTTCTGTTCGTCATCTTGGAACAGATATCAACTATGTTGTACTTGAAAATTTATATAATGATTTAAAAGAAAAAGTAGATTTCTATTTTGATACTCCAGTAGAAACTATTGAAAAAGTAGAAAATGGTTTCAAAGTATACTGCAAAGATCACGTATACGAAACTACTTACTGTGTTGCTTCTGCTGGCCGCATCGGAAGTAAATGGATGGAAAAAGTATGTAAAGATATGAACATCCCTACAAAATCAAATCGTGTGGATCTTGGTGTACGTGTAGAACTTCCTGCTGTTATTTTCTCTGATTTAACAGACGAATTATACGAAAGCAAGATTGTTTACCGTACAGAAAAGTTTGAAGATAATGTACGTACATTCTGTATGAACCCACATGGAGCTGTTGTAAATGAAAATACAAACGGAATCGTAACAGTAAATGGACACAGCTATGAAGATCCTGCAAAGCACACAGAAAACACAAACTTTGCACTTCTTGTTTCCAAACATTTTTCAGAACCATTCAAAGATAGTAATGGTTACGGTGAAAGCATTGCAAGACTTTCTAACATGCTTGGCGGTGGTGTAATCGTACAACGTTTCGGTGATCTTGTTCGTGGAAGAAGAAGTACTGTAGCACGTATTGAAGAAGGACTTGTTCGTCCAACACTTGCTGCTACGCCAGGTGATTTAAGCCTTGTACTTCCAAAACGTATTCTTGATGGTATCATTGAAATGATTTATGCTTTGGACAAAATTGCACCAGGTACCGCAAATGATGATACTCTTCTTTATGGTGTAGAAGTAAAATTCTATAACATGGAAGTGGATGTAGATGAAAATCTAGAATCTATCGAAAAAGGACTTTACATTATCGGTGATGGAAGTGGCGTAACACACTCACTTTCTCACGCTTCTGCAAGTGGCGTTCATGTTGCAAGACATATTTTAGAAAATCAATAGACAAAAAGAAATAGATTGCGAGACCCCGCAATCTATTTCTTTTTTGTTTGCTTATTGTAATTTTTCTTCCCATTCCTTTTCACGGAAACCTGTTAATACGAAGTCCTCGCCTACCACAAGTGGACGTTTTACCAGCATGCCATTTGTCGCCAAAAGTTGTAATTGTTCCTCTTCTGACATTTCTGGCAACTTATCTTTTAATTTCATTTCCTTATATAGCATCCCACTTGTATTGAAAAATTTTTTCAAAGGAAGTCCACTCTTTTGATACCATTCTTTTAACTCTTCGAAAGTTGGATTTTCTTCTACAATCGGACGTTCCTCAAATGGTAGTTTCTTTTCTTCTAACCATTTGATTGCTTTCATACAAGTACTGCATTTTCTATAAACCAAAACTAACATCTTCCTACCTCTTTTCTAAATTATTTTCTTTATTATAATGAAATTTATTCTCTACTTCAATCATTCCTTCTTCTATTAGATTGACTTTTGTCCGTTTTCGGACAAAACAGGAGGTGACAATATTACATGGAGCTAACAAATTATGACCATTTTTCAGCAGCACTGAATCAATGTGACAAAGAATTAGATGAACTTTATCACAAATATGCTATGCAGCATCATTTATCTGACGCAGCGCTTTGGATACTATACGCCATTTATGATGCAAAAGATGGTATTACGCAAGCTGACCTTTGCAACGCATGGTCTTTTAGCCGTCAAACCATCAATACTGCTCTTAAAAAATTAGAACAACAGGAAGTCATTGCACTACATGTTGTGTCTACCAATCGTAAAAGCCAAAAAATTGTTTTTACAGAAAAAGGAAATGCAATGGTTCAGGAAGTTCTTATGCCATTACTGCATGCAGAGTACAGTGTTTATTTTGATATTCACCGAGTTGCTTCTGCAGCTTTGCAATGATGATTGCTTGCTCTTCTATTCGCAACTTCTGTGCGTCTATTTCATCTTGCATCTCGTCTATCATATACTGTACCGTATTTCAATCTAATTCCAACAACTCTTTTGAGAACATGTTCATCACCCTCTCTATGTTTTGACACAAATTACAAATCTCCTCATACAGTGTATAAAACTCTGGGTAATCTGCTATTAATTGCGCAATCACATCTGGATCATCACTGGATAAGAAGATAAGCCATGCATCTAATTTATTTCTAATCCTGTATTTGTCCTCTGTTTGCTGTGATGAATACTATGTTCGGGAAATGCATATCCAATCTTTTGGCACTCCACATTTGCTATACTATGATCTTCTAGTTCTACCACAATATCCATTATAAGCAAGGAACTTTCATCGCCAAGACGAGAGGTATCATTCGGAAGTACCTTTAATATTTTTACCTTCTGTTTGAGTAAGAGCGACAACAGTTCTTCCAATCTTTCTGGCACCACGTCAGGATTAAATATTTCCTTGAAAAACCCATCGTAAAGCATCGTTTTT
>CAZINB010000044.1:0-8119 GCA_964540565.1 uncultured Faecalimonas sp. | reverse complement strand
TCAGGAAATTCTTTGTCATCTATTGTTTAATTATCAATGTTCTTTTTGTTGTCTCATCGACAGCTCATTTAGATTATCACATCTTCAACTGTTTGTCAACAACTTTTTTAATTTCTTTTTTGAATTTGTTTTGTTGTCGTTTTGCGACAGCTCATATAGATTATCATATCTCGGCTTGTCTTGTCAACAACTTTTTTAATTCTTTTTGCTGTCAAATGTTATGTCATTTGCAACGAAATGTATAATATCACGTCACCATAAAAGTGTCAACAACTTTTTTTGAATTTTTTCACACAATTTAAACAATTCTTTCCACATCCACTTCTCGAATCGCTTTCCCATTTATAAAACGTAACTTTCTACGAATAAAAAAGGAACCTCATTTTGAGATTCCTTTTCATTGTTCCCTTAGAACTTCATAATATACTTCATAATTAAATTATTATCATATAAGATTTGTAAAATTTCGTTTTCACTTATCATAGCAAAACATTGTTGTCCAATTGCTGTATCATATGCCAATGTAATCAGAACAAATAACACCCAAACAATTACAAGCCCAGTGCCAAGTCCAAGCACTGCTCCCGCCAAGCGGTTCACGCCTCCTATCACAGGAAGATCTCCTATAATACCTAATACATACAAAATCGTTCTAACAATAATTGTCACCGCCAAGAACGTTACAAGAAATGCCAAGATATCTGTCATAACTTTTGTTATATACGCTGCAACATACCTTCCGAAACTCGCCACTCCTAACGCTTCGTACACTTCACCATTATTATTTTCCAATAACAGCTCCTGTATCACTTGTGGCATTTTCGATTCCTCAATCAAGCGAATCTGTTCTTCTCTCGGTATTGCTGCATCTAGCAATGCTTCCTGCACCTCTGTTTCCTCTTTCAAAAACATTTTCATGCATTCTTCCTCTATGTAGGAACCAACAGGCGTCGCCTCACGAATGACATTTCCAACAACCGGAGTTGCAACAATTACAACTACAACCGTAAAAACCGTAGCCGCCAAAGATGCTATGATTTTTATAAATCCTCGCACATATCCGACAATAGCGCTTAGAAGGAAAATTCCTCCTATAATCATCAATAATATATTCATACGTCCACCCCTATTTCATCAAGCGTACTTCTTGAAACCCATTTACATTTACTACAATGTATTTTCGGATTCCAGAAAGCGGATACATCAATTTTAATTCCGTTTCCATTTCTCCTTCGTATCTCTTTAAACCATTTTTTTCAAAAATACTACATTGTGCACCATCAAAAAGAATCACTTCTTCTTCCATAATCTTTATATTAGAATACTCTTTTGTTACGTCTACCGACGACAACAATTCCCCCTCTGTATCATAAATGCACAACTTATAACCAGACGCTCCTTCACTTCGCAATAACATCGCCAAGAGATTTTCAGAATAAGTAATCCCAACCATTTCCTGCTGCAGTTCCACTCGTGTAATCTCTTCTGGTTCTTTCAGACCTTTGTAAAAGTATATCACATCTTCTGTTGCCACAAAGGAACGATTTTTTTCCAAAAATCCAACCACAGGAATCACACAATCTTCATAACTCATCTTGGATACTTCATATTGCTCTTCATTTTCAAAATAATAATATGCAATATCGCCAACAATTTTCGAATCTTGTACTTTCATATAAGATACAAGCATGCATTTTCCATCATTCGAAATACTCACATCCATCGGATAGCCTGCATTGCTAAAACTCACTTTATGTTCTACCAAAATGTTTCCCATAGCATCATAACAAACGACCATCGGCATCTCTGTATCTTTCAAAATCGCACAAACAATCCCTTGCTCGGAAACTGCAAATCTTTCTATTGGCTTTGTTGTATGTATCTCGCCTTTCATACCAGATTTTTCAAACACCATGATAGTTGTCCCTTGCTTATCTCCAACGGCTACTGTGCTGCCACATTGTTCTACAAGCGGATTACTCATCTGACAAGGCTGATTCCAAATCTCTTCCCCTGTTTCACTTAAAAGTGCAATCCCATCTCGACTAAAACGTAGAATGCCTTCCTCACAATATTCATAATTCGTATTACCAAAACCTGTATTTTCGTACGTGCGAATTACTTCCACACTGGTATATGTTTGATATTTCATCCAAAAGTAAATGCCCACTCCGACCAGAAGTACTCCCAAACAAATAGCCAGTAAAATCATTTTTCTCTTATGTTTCATATCATTTTCCTTTTTCATATTAGTGTATAATAGTATAGCACACTTTAGTCTTATGGTAATAATAATTTTTGTCCAATATAAATAAGATTCCCGTCTTCTAGGCCATTCATCTTACAAATCGCTTCCACCTGCGTAATATCCCCAAAGATTTCCTTACTAATCGAAGCAAGCGTATCCCCTTTTTTCACAATATAAAAATCCTCTGGTGTCAATAATTCTTCTGGAGTTACTACTGTTTCAACACTCTCCGGTTCCGTCTGTGTCACTTCTTCCTCTACCTTATTTCCTTCCGGCTCTTGTATCTTTTCCGGTTCTTGTTCAACCGTTTCCTCCACTGTCTGTTTCATCGCTTGCATACGCTCATAATTATTAAACATATTTATCCCAATGGCGCATAAAATGATTGCAAGACATGTACTAATCCCATAGGTAAAACGCATACTTCCTTTTTTCTCATTATTGTTTATTTTTTCCTGAATTATATTTCTAAAATTCTTAGCAGCTCGATCCTCAACAGTTTCACTGGGAGATATGCCATTATCCCTCCTGCTTGCTATCATGTAATTTTGCATTTCTGTATTTTTTTCGTAATAAACATAATGGCCTGCACACTCCATCATATTTTTATATTTATATATATAAAACTTTTCTTCTCGGTCACGTATATTTTTCACAACAAAAAGACTTTTTTCTCGCTTGAAATATTTTTGATGCATTTTTTGGATGTTATGATTTACTTCCTGTGGCAGCTCGTCCCCCGTTACAAACCACCCAAGAAGCTCACCATTTTCAAAATATTGCTTGCAAGTCTCACACGCATTTTTCCAGACATGATCTTCAATCACAAGATCTTTCCCCTTGGTTTTCAATTCCTGCATGCGAATTGCTCCATATACATATATGTAATCTTCGTTCTCTTCTTGTACCGTCTCCCCAACAAGAAATGCACCACTGATTTCTTGTCCCGTTTTATCACACAGTTGATTAAAAAATGTATCTACATAGTCTTCCAAATAAATTTTGGAACTGTCACTTACATTTCCTATTTGTCTGACATTTTTTGGAATTTGTCTCTCCATTATTTTCATCACCTCATCTGCATATTTTTATTCATGGTAGCATGAGAAAATCGCTGATTTTAGCAGATGTTGTCGGTAACATTTAAAAATCTTCGACAAAAAAGGAACCCCGCACATGCGAGATTCCTTATCTTTTACAATTCTGTTCTGCCTTCCAAAGCACGAAGCAAAGTAACTTCATCAATACATTCCAAATCGCCACCTACCGGAACTCCGCTTGCAATCCTACTTACTTTTATCCCGATCGGCTTGATTAATTTGCTAATATACATCGCCGTAGTCTCACCCTCTAAACTTGAGTTTGTTGCTACGATCACTTCATCTACGTCGCCTCTTAAGCGTTCCATCAATTCTTTTAACTTAATGTCACCAGGGCCAATTCCCAGCATAGGTGAAATCGCACCATGAAGCACATGATACACTCCATCAAATTTACCAGTCTTTTCATAAGCTGCCAAATCTCTTGTGTTTTCTACTACCATGATCACCTTTTGATTTCTGCTGCTACTGCTGCAAATTGGACATAATTCCTGATCCGTCAATGTATAACATTGTTTACAATAACGCACATTATTTTTTGCTTCCATCATAGTTCCTGCCAAACGTTCCACTTGCTCTTTTGGCATATTGATAATATGAAATGCCAAACGCTGTGCACTTTTTGCTCCAATGCCTGGAAGCCTTGAAAGTTCTTCAATCAACTTGCTAATCTGACTGCTATAGTAATCCATGTACGACCACTCCTGCCTAGAATGGCATTCCTGGCATACCCATGCCGCCACCAAGTCCACCTGTCAATTTTGACATTGCAGATGCAGATGCTTCTTCTACTTTACGAAGTGCTTCATTTGTTGCAGCCACGATTAAATCTTCTAACATTTCGATATCATCTGGGTCTACTACTTCTTCAGCTAATTTTACTTTTAACACTTCTTTCGAACCAGAAATAGTAACTTCTACTGCTCCACCACCTGCTGTTGCAGTAAATTCTTTTGATTCCATTTCTTTTGCTTGCTCTTCCATTTGTCTTTGCATTTTTTGAGCTTGTTTCATTAAGTTTGCCATATTACCTGGCATACCTCCACCTGGAAATCCTCCACGTTTAGCCATCTTTTCTTCCTCCTAATCTTCTATCGTAAGATCCATTTGTATTAATTTTTCTATATCTACAAAACTATCTTCGAAATAGCGTCCTTCTTCTACATGACGCACCTCAATCTCAACAGTCTTGCCGATTTTCTCTTCTATCAATTGTTGAATCTCTTGCTTGTAAACATCTCGTCCAACAAAATCTGCCGCAAGGTCGTCCGGAAATACGATCAACAACTGATCTCTTTCTCCAACACTCAATCTTGCTTGCTTCAAATATACTTTTAACGTACCAGTCGTCTGATTTGCAATCATTCGAAAATTCTGCACAACTGCCTTTACATCATCCTTAAGTGCCTTTGGCAATTCCTGTTTCACCTTAGGTTCAGCAGGAGCAGCTTGCATTTGTACCGGTTGCTGCGCATAGACCACTTCTCGCTTACTCACCTGCTCTTCCACAGCACGAATACGATCTAGAAGCGTATCTGTCGAAACTTCCATCTCTGGTTTGCAAAGTTTAATCAATGCAACTTCCAAGAGCACTCTCTTTTGCGTTGCATATTTCAATTGATTTGACAATTCCGAAAAAATTCGGATATAACGAAGCAGCATATCATACTCTATCATCTGCGCTTCTTCTTTCAATTGCATCAGATTCTCCGTCGAAACGTCAAGCACATCTTCCATATTATCAGAACTTTTCGCAAGAAGCAAGTTTCGAAGATACCATGTGAAATCTGTCGACAATTGTCCTAGTTCTCTTCCTTGCATAATCAGCTCTTCCAACGTTTTAAGGACCGATGCAATATCTTTTTGCAAAATATTACGAAGCAATCTGCTAAACACTTCTGTATCAACAGCACCCAACACTTCCAACACATGGTCGTATGTTAATTTTTGTCCCAAATAAAACGCAATGCATTGATCCAAAAGACTCAGCGCATCACGCATAGAACCATCTGCTGCTTTCGCAATATAGCGAATCGCTTTCTCTTCCACTTCAATTTCTTCTTTTCCCATCAATTCCATAAGACGCGCCGCAATCGTATCAATACTGATTCGTTTAAAATCATATCTTTGACAGCGGGACAAAATGGTAATCGGAATCTTATGGGCTTCCGTAGTCGCTAAAATAAAAATAACATATTCTGGTGGCTCTTCCAATGTTTTCAACAGAGCATTGAAAGCACCTATAGAAAGCATATGCACTTCGTCAATGATGTAGACTTTATACCTTCCTTCTGTTGGTCGATACGCTACTTCCTCGCGAATCTCACGAATATTATCTACACCATTGTTCGAAGCAGCATCTATTTCAATTACATTCATCGAGGTACCTGCAGCAATTGCCTTGCACATCTCGCATTCTCCACAAGGACTTCCATCTACTGGATGTTCGCAATTCACTGCTTTCGCAAAAATTTTTGCAACTGACGTTTTTCCAGTTCCTCTTGTTCCACAAAATAGGTACGCATGTCCGATACGTTCTGCCTTTATTTGATTTTGAAGTGTCTTACTAATGTGGTCCTGCCCTTTTACTTCCTCGAAGCCACCTGGGCGAAATTTTCTATATAAGGCTGTATATGACATGTCAACCTTCCTCTCTATTTATCTCCAAAACTAATTCCTGTTAGTTTTGCTTCTTTTATGATTTTCGCTTCTGGATCAACCATCTTTAATTTTCCTGCCACTTCTTCCAATGGCACTTTCACAGTTTCTCCATCTTTTATCCCTACCATATAACCATATTCTTTCTTCAAAATCAAGTCTGCTGCTGCAGCACCAAGTCTTGTTGAAAGCACCCTATCATATGGACATGGCGAACCACCTCTTTGTGTATGACCTGGAATTGTGACACGAACTTCCTGATCTGTCTTTTTCTGAATCTTTTCCGCTAATTCATACGCAATAGATGGATATTTTCTCTTTTTCAAAACTTCTTTGTATTCTTTCTTTGACATTGCAGCTTCTTCTTTAGAAATTGCTCCTTCAGCAACTGCAATGATCGTAAAGTGCTTTCCTGCTTTTGTACGATTGCGAATCGCCTTTGAAATTACATCCAAATCATAAGGAATCTCTGGAAGCAAAATAATATCTGCTCCGCCTGCAATTCCTGCATGAAGTGTTACCCAGCCAACTTTATGACCCATAACTTCTACGATAAATACACGACTATGAGATGTGGCTGTTGTATGAATACAATCAATGGTATCTGTCGCAATATCAACTGCACTTTGGAAGCCAAATGTCATATCTGTTCCCCAAAGATCATTATCAATAGTTTTTGGCAATGTAATGACATGCAATCCTTCTTCTCGTAGTAAATTCGCTGTCTTATGTGTCCCATTTCCACCAAGCACTACGAGGCAATCCAAATTCAACTTATGATAGGTATGCTTCATAGCTTCCACTTTATCCAAACCATTTTTATCTGGAACGCGCATTAACTTAAATGGTTGTCTCGATGTTCCCAAAATCGTTCCACCTTTTGTAAGGATTCCCGAAAAATCTTTGGATGAAAGCATAGAAAACTCTCCATAGATTAATCCTTTGTATCCATCTTTGAAACCATAAATTTCAACTTCCTCTACTTTTGATGTAATGCCTTTTACTACACCACGCATCGCTGCATTGAGTGCCTGACAATCACCACCGCTAGTTAACATGCCAATTCTCAACATATGCTCACGTCCCTTCGCACTTTTTGTTTATTATATCCTATTTTACAGATGCTAACAACCGAAAAATGCGCTATACTATATAGGGTAAACATTGCATTTCAAGGGAGATTATTATGGATTTAAAAGAAAAATTACTCAAGTTAGAAGCCCAAGGACATATTGTTCCAGATCTTGAGCTTTTAAAAACACCAGAACAAATCGAAGGAATTCGAAAAAGTGCTGATTTGAACACTGCTATCCTCGACCACGTTGCTGCACACATTTGCGCTGGTATGAGCACAGCTGACATCGATAAACTTGTATACGATTTCACTACAGCTCATGGCGGAATTCCTGCACCACTTGGATACGAAGGATTCCCAAAAAGTGTCTGCACTTCATTAAATAACGAAATTTGCCACGGAATTCCTGACGAAAGCATTATCTTAGTAGAAGGCGATATCATCAACGTAGATGTTTCTACTATTTTGGATGGATACTATTCCGATGCTTCTCGTATGTTTGCAATAGGAAAACTTTCAGAACGTGCAGAAAAATTAATGCGCGTCACAAAAGAATGTGTAGAACTTGGCCTTGCTGAAGCAAAACCTTGGGGACACTTAGGCGATATCGCTCACGCAATCAATAGCCACGCACAAGCAAATGGTTACTCTGTAGTAGAGGATATCGGTGGACATGGAATTGGATTGGAATTTCACGAAGAACCTTTCGTAAGCTATGTCACTCCAAAAGGAACAGAAATGGTATTAGTTCCAGGTATGATCTTCACTATCGAACCAATGATCAACGAAGGAAGTCCTGAATTCTTCGTAGATGAAGATAATGGTTGGACTGTCTATACAGAGGATGATGGTTTATCTGCACAAATCGAATACATGGTATTGATCACAGAAGATGGTGCGGAAGTACTTACAAAATAAATAGGAATCTTGCAAGCGAGATTCCTATTTTTTTGCAACAAAAAAGCGGGTGATGGGAATCGAACCCACGTATCCAGCTTGGAAGGCTGGTGTTCTACCATTGAACTACACCCGCATGTT
>CAZINB010000043.1:2349-8575 GCA_964540565.1 uncultured Faecalimonas sp. | reverse complement strand
AATCTAAGAGATTAGGTGCGAAAAGAGCTGACGGACAATTTGTAAAAGCTGGAAACATTCTTTACAGACAACGTGGAACTAAAATTCACCCAGGTCTTAACGTAGGACGTGGTGGCGATGATACATTATTCGCTTTAGTTGACGGAACTGTAAGATTCGAAAGAAAAGGACGCGATAAGAAACAAGTTTCTATCTATCCTGTAGCTGAATAAGAACTTTACGAATTATAAAATACAGGCTTCAAATCATTTGGTTTGAAGCCTTGTTTTTTGTCTAATACTTATATATAATGAAAATAATTTGAGAAAAGTAGGTGAAAACATGTTTGCAGATAGAGCTAAAATTTACATTCGTTCTGGCAAAGGCGGTGATGGACATGTAAGTTTCCGACGTGAAAAATACGTTGCGAACGGTGGTCCAGACGGCGGTGATGGCGGACGAGGTGGCGATGTGATTTTCGAAGTAGATGAAGGTCTGAACACATTAGTAGACTATCGTCATAAGAGAAAATTCGCTGCGAAAGACGGAGAACAAGGTGGCAAGAAAAAATGCCATGGAAAAGATGCGGAAGATATCATTTTAAAAGTACCAGAAGGAACTGTAATCAAAGAAGCAGAAACTGGTAAGGTAATCGCTGATATGTCAGGTGACAACCGTAGACAAGTGATTTTGAAAGGTGGACGTGGTGGCCTTGGAAATCAACATTTTGCAACAGCAACAATGCAGATTCCAAAATATGCACAACCAGGACAACCTGCTCAAGAATTAAATGTATTATTGGAACTAAAAGTAATCGCGGATGTAGGATTAGTAGGCTTCCCTAACGTTGGTAAATCTACATTCTTATCTCGTGTAACAAATGCGAATCCAAAGATTGCCAACTATCATTTCACAACATTAAATCCAAATCTTGGTGTAGTTGATTTGGATGGAAGTGAAGGATTTGTAATCGCGGATATTCCTGGATTGATTGAAGGCGCATCAGAAGGAATTGGTCTTGGACATGAATTTTTACGTCACATTGAACGTACAAAGATGATGATTCATGTTGTAGATGCAGCATCTTCAGAAGGACGTGATCCAATCGATGATATTTATAAGATCAATGCAGAATTGAAAGCATATAATGAAGAGATTGCAACTCGTCCTCAAGTTATTGCAGCGAATAAGACAGACTTGATCTATGAAGGAGATGAAGATCCAGTAGAAAAGATTCGTGCAGAATTTGAACCACAAGGAATCAAAGTATTTGCGATTTCAGGGGTATCTGGAGAAGGTATCAAAGAATTATTATATTACGTAAATGAACAATTAAAGACATTAGATTCTACTCCAATCGTATTCGAACAAGAATACTTCCCAGGAGAAGAATTGATTCATATTGATTTACCATATAGTGTAACATATGAAGATGACATGTATGTAGTAGAAGGTCCTAAGATTGAAAAAATGTTAGGATATACGAACTTAGATTCAGAAAAAGGATTTGCATTCTTCCAAAAATTCTTAAAAGATTCTGGTATCTTAGACGAATTGGAAGCTGCAGGAATTCAAGAAGGCGATACCGTTCGTATGTATGGATTACAATTTGATTATTACAAATAAAGGAGAAACGACATGACTACAAAACAAAGAGCATATTTAAAGAGTCTTGCAATGGTAATGGATCCAATCTTCCAAATTGGAAAAGCTAGCATGACTCCTGAATTTACAAGTGCGATTGCAGAAGCTTTAGAAGCACGTGAGTTAATTAAAATCAGTGTATTACAAAACTGTGCAGACGATCCAAAAGAAATTGCACAAATGCTTGCAGAACGTACTCGTTCACAAGTAGTACAAGTAATCGGTAAGAAAATTGTACTTTACAAAGAAGGTAAGGACGATAAGAAAAAGATTATTTTACCTTAATAAAAGAAACTTGAGGTGTATGTATGAAAGTCGGAATTATGGGTGGCACATTTGACCCGATTCATAAAGGACATTTGATGTTGGGAGAATGTGCAAAGGAGTTATTTGCGCTGGATGAAGTTTGGTTTATGCCAAATGGAAATCCACCCCATAAGAAACGCAGTTCCATTGGAACAGATGCAGAGCATCGTGTTAAGATGGTAGAGGCAGCAATCAGTGGAATAGATGGATTTCGTGTAGAACGCTATGAAGTGGACCGAACAGAAGTCAATTATTCTTATTTGACGATGGAACATTTTAACAAAATCTATCCGGAGCATGCATTCTATTTTATCATAGGAGCGGATTCTCTTTTTTCCATGGAACGGTGGGTAAAACCAGAACGTTTTTTGAAAACCTGTACGATTTTAGCTGCTTTTCGTGATGATAAAAATCTTGAGGAGATGGAGAAACAGATTCAGTATCTGAATGAAAAATATGAGGCAGATATTCATCTTATGAATTCTCCAAAAGTAGCAATTTCATCAAGTGAGATTCGAGAACGTTTGAGAAAGCATGAGAGAATTGATGAGCTGGTTCCAGAGGCTGTTTTACTATACATTCAAGAAAATCAATTGTTTAAAGGTGATGAAGATGAAGCACTCTAAATTAGAACAAATCAAAAAGCAAATTCATCAATTACAAGATGGTGCACGTTTTGAACATACGGTAGGTGTCATGTATACTGCTGCTGCATTGGCAATGCGCTATGGTGCAGATATGGAGCAGGCAATGATGGCTGGACTTCTTCATGATTGTGCAAAGAGTTATTCTTCGGAAAAGAAAATTTCATTATGCAACGCTTATGGGTTATCTATTTCAGATGCAGAAGCGAAGAATCCAGGACTGCTGCATGCAAAACTAGGTGCATATATGGCAGAGCATACTTATGAAATTACGGATCAGGAGATAATAGATGCGATTGCTTATCATACAACAGGAAGACCAGATATGACCTTGTTGGATAAGATTATCTATATCGCAGATTACATTGAACCAAACCGCAATCAGGCACCAAATTTGGAATCACTTCGTCAGCAGGCGTTCATAGATATTGATGCATGTTTATATGCAATCTTAAAAGCATCTTTGGATTATTTGCAGACACGTAGTGAAGTGATAGATCCAATGACAGAACAGACTTATTTGTATTATAAGAAGATGCGCAATGCGTAGCAGAAAGGAGTAATTTCCATGGAACAATCAAGAAAAATGGCGAAAATCGCATACGAAGCTTTATCAGATAAAAAAGGAGAAGACATCAAAGTAATTGATATCTCTGAAATTTCTGTACTTGCTGATTACTTTATCATTGCAAATGGTACAAACGAAAGCCAGGTAAGAGCTTTGGTAGATAACGTAGAAGAACAATTAGGAAAAGCTGGATTTGACGCAAAACAACGTGAAGGATACGGCTCAGGAAGTTGGGTATTACTTGACTTCAACGAAATTATTGTTCATGTATTCGACAAAGAAAACCGTTTATTCTATAATTTAGAAAGAATTTGGAGAGACGGAAAAGAAATGAATCTTGAAGATTTATAAAATATAGGGGACGATGACTTTGGGTCATGTCCCTTTTCGAATGTAGAAAGAAGGAATGACTATGAATGTGTACTTTATGAATTTGGCAATCGCGATCATTGCAGGATTGATGTTATCACGAGTTGCTAAGCTAATAAAATTACCAGCAGTAACAGCGTACTTGATTGCAGGTCTTTTACTAGGACCATTTTGCATAGGTGCATTAGGAATCCATGGTCTTGGATTTAACACATTAGAACAAGTGGAGACTGTGAGCTTTATTTCACAAGCTGCAATGGGATTTATAGCATTTACGATTGGAAATGAGTTCCGTATACCTCAATTAAAGTCAATGGGTGCGAAGGCAATCATCATCGGGATCGTGCAAGCAATTGCAACTACCGCTATTGTTGATGCTGCGCTGATTGGAGTTCATTTTATGAATCCTGATCTGATTTCAATTCCATCTGCAATCACACTTGGTGCAATCGCTTCAGCGACAGCTCCAGCAGCTACTTTAATGGTTGTACGTCAATACAAAGCAGATGGACCACTTACAAGACTTTTGATGCTTGTTGTAGCAATTGATGATGCAGTAGGGCTTATCTTATTTGCAGTTTCCTTTGGTGTTGCAAATGCAATTGAAGTAGGAAGTGTCAGCATAACTGGCATGATTGTGGAACCAATCTTAGAAATTGTATTTTCACTCAGTGCAGGAGCATTGATTGGAGTGATCTTATACTACTTCGAACGCTTTTTCCATTCACGAAGCAAACGTATGTCATTGTCGGTGGCAGTTGTATTATTAGGGGTAGGAATTTCTAGTTTGAAATTTGAAATTGGCGGCGTACATTGCGGCTTTTCTTTGTTACTGTTATGTATGATGACAGGAACTGTTTTCTGCAATATCTGTGATACTTCAGAAGAGTTAATGGCCCGTGTGGAAGGCTGGACTGTTCCACTTAATATCTTATTCTTCGTGTTATCCGGAGCAGAACTAGATTTGAATATTTTAAGTAATCCAATGGTATTGCTAATTGGAATCGTATATATTGTATTCCGTTGCCTTGGAAAATATTTTGGTGCATACGGAAGCTGCTATTTGACAAAATGCAATGCCAATATTACAAAACATCTTGGAATTACGTTATTCCCACAAGCTGGTGTGGCACTAGGTATGTCACTTACTGCTGCAGGACTTTCAGACGGTGCAATTATCCGTAATGTAGTATTATTCAGTGTTTTAGTTTATGAATTAATCGGTCCAGCACTGACAAAACGTTCATTGATGGCTGCAGGAGAAATCAATCCAGAAGGAAAGACAAATGCAAGAAGTACAAACAAACCAAAACAAGAAGTAAATCTTCATTAAAAATGGGAGGGACAGTTCAATCTGTTCCTCCCTAAAATTATGCTTATGTATGGATTAAAAGAAACGGAATACGCCGCGTACCTTTCCGATAATGGCACATTCTGAAACAATAATAGGATCCATAAAATCATTCTCTGGCTGCAAACGATAGTGGCCGTCTTCCTTGTAAAAAGTCTTAACAGTTGCGCCGTCTTCTACAAGTGCAACAACCATATCTCCATTGGATGCGGTCGGACAAGATTCTACAAGTACCATATCACCATCAAAAATTCCAGCATTGATCATACTTTCGCCTTTTACTTTCAATAGAAAGGTATCGTTGTTAGGCATATATTCTACAGGAATTGGAAAGTAGTTCTGAATATTCTGTTCGGCTAGAAGAGGTTCTCCAGCTGCTACTTGACCGATGATTGGAACATTAGCCATCTCACGACGTGTTAAATTAAAGGTATCGTCAATGATCTCAATTGCACGTGGCTTCGTAGGGTCACGACGAATGTAACCATTCTTTTCTAACGTTTCTAAATGTGCATGTACAGATGAAGTAGAGCGTAAATTTACAGCTTCACAAATCTCACGTACTGCTGGTGGATATCCAATTCTTAAAATTTCTGCTTTAATATATTCTAAAATCTCTAATTGCTTCTTACTTATTTTCCCTTGTGACATAATTGTACTCCCTCGAACAAATTTTAATTTCTTTCATTCTATCATAGTGCAATTTAAAAAGCAAACAAATGTTTAGAAAATATGTTCGATTTCTATTGACAAACATTTGTTCGTATTTTATAATAGAACCATAAACAGAACGGTTGTTCGAATTGGTTATCAAAGAAAGATGAGAGGGATTCGATATGAATAGACAAAAGAAAAAGGAACAAAGAAGAAAACAAGTTGCTCGTAACAGAATGATGATTTTATTAGTTGCCATATTAATTGTATTAGGCTTTGCATTTATGGGGAATATTATTTCAGCGGAAGCAAATGATCCGAACAAAGTGACATTACAGAAGTATTATAAGAGTATTGAAATTCAAGCAGGCGATTCTCTTTGGAAAATTGCAGAAGAACATTATACAGATGACTATGAAAGTATTCAAGAGTATGTAAAAGAGATAAAAGAGTTGAATGATTTGTCATCGGATACAATCCATGAAGGACGTCACTTGATGATTGGCTATTATGGAATTTAGGGAAGATAATCGAGGTTGGTATTAGAAAATCTAGTACCAATCTTTTTTGTGCTTATATATGCTCATTAATAAAAGTAATGATAGAGAATGGTAAATCTCTGCTATAATAAACGCAGATGTGTTATGCAAAGGAGAGAGACAATGAGTGTAGAACAAATGACAAAAGCAGAAGCCGCAAAAAAGCGCGATA
>CAZINB010000043.1:0-2249 GCA_964540565.1 uncultured Faecalimonas sp. | reverse complement strand
GAGACAATGAGTGTAGAACAAATGACAAAAGCAGAAGCCGCAAAAAAGCGCGATATATTGCAATGACAAAGATTGTAAATAAATGGTGCATTGCTATGGGAGCATTTGTACTTATGATTGCGGGTTTTTTACCAAAACTTGGTGCAATATTCTCAACGATTCCATCTTGCGTATTAGGTGGTGCGCTTATGACAGTATTTGGTACCATTATGATCAACGGAATTAAGATGATTGGCAAAGCTGGATTTAGCGAAAAGAATGTTTTGATGTTAGCAATTACATTTTCACTTGGGCTCGGACTTGCTGGTAATACAGCAGCGATTACAAATTTACCAGGTGTGTTGCAATTTATCTTTACAGATTCTGTAGCAGCTACATGTATCGTTGCAATTGTTGTGAACTTGATCTTCCGTGAAACAGAAAAGAATTAGAAAGAGATGAGATTCCCGTCCATAAGCTCAATGGACGGGATTTTTGTTGAGATTTTTAGCTAAATTTAATATAATGTAACGTAGTGAAAAAGTAATCTAAAAAATGGAGAAGAAAAATGATTAAAAGTATAGTAAGAGATGTCTTTTTCCTTGCACAGAAATCAGAACCTGCTACAAAAGCAGATTTGCAAGTGGGAATCGATTTGCAAGATACCTTAAAAGCAAACAGAGAAGGCTGTGTTGGCTTAGCTGCAAATATGATTGGCGTGAAAAAGAATATTATCATTGTAAATATGGGATTTATGGATATTGTCATGTTTAATCCTGTTATTAAGAAGAAAGATACGCCATATGAAACAGAAGAGGGCTGTTTATCTTTGGATGGAGTACGAAAAACCACACGCTATGAAAATATTGAAGTAGAATATTATGATATGCAGTGGAAAAAACAAAGTATGAAGTTATCTGGTTGGACAGCTCAAATTTGCCAACATGAATGTGATCATTTGGAAGGAATCATTATTTAAGGAGGACACCATGATAAATCGAGAAGATATGTTGGAATTAACCAGACGTATGACTCCGTCAAGAACCTGTTTTGATCGGATTGCAGGAGCATATACGGATGAATATGGAGAAATCGATGAAAGTTATAATATTCATTTTGGAAAGCTTTCTGGTTCTGAAAAAGCAAAATATTTGGAAATTGCGAAGAAGATACCTTTCTCGAAAACCAATATTCAGTTAAAAGAATATACGTTTCCTGTAACAGCAAAAGGAAAAGACAGTATGTTTCAGCTTCTGAATGCAATTTTAGTGTGTGGGCTAAAAAATGATTCCTTAATGGATATTTTGTATGAGCAGATTGCGGATGGATATCCAGTAGATCATGCATTTACTTTTACCGTATTTCATGGTATTTACGATATTCCTAACAAGGGAAAAGATAAGGAGAATCAGTGGGAATCAGAGGAAGTGTACGAATTTCTTATTGGTGCAATCAGTCCACTGGTGGGCGAATATGAACCAGGAGAACCATGCTTTGGTTTCCTATATCCTGCCTTTTCAGACCGCAGCGGCGATAAGGATAAAATAGATATATTCCACGCAAATCCTTCAGAAGTAGAAGAGGGGCTATTGTATAAATTATTTGGCCGATAAATTATATATGTAAAGGAGACAATAGAAATGAAAGTTTTAATTGTAGTAGATGTACAAAATGATTTTATTACAGGTGCGCTTGGCTCAAAGGAAGCAGTTGCAGTTGTTCCGAATATCAAAAAGAAAATTGAGGAATATCACGCAGCAGGCCATGACATCATTTTTACAAGAGATACACATGGCAATGATTATCTTGAAACAAATGAAGGGAAAAACTTACCAGTTGTGCATTGCATCAAAGGGACAGAGGGATGGCAGATCGTAGATGGATTAGAAACATCTGATTGCCAATATATTGATAAACCTACCTTTGGCTGGCTAGGATGGCCTAAAGATTTCCCATATGATGAAATCGAATTAATAGGTGTATGCACAGACATTTGTGTTGTTTCGAATGCATTGATTCTCAAAGCAATGTATCCAGAAGTTAAAATTACGGTAGATGCGAGTTGCTGTGCAGGTGTTACACCAGAGCTTCATGATGCGGCGCTAGCTACAATGAGATCTTGTCAGATTTGTGTTTAGAATTTTTTAGCTGTTGAGGAGTAGCTTCCTTAACAGCTAAATTTTTCTCTAAATTTGAGAATATGGATAGATGTTAATCTATACGACAAATACCGATTTTTCCAATAGATATAGACAAAAACCACCAAATAC
>CAZINB010000042.1:0-8663 GCA_964540565.1 uncultured Faecalimonas sp. | reverse complement strand
TAAGGCAAAGGTCTGCAACACCTCTATCACCAGTTCAAATCTGGTTGGCGCCTCTGAAAATCTCAAGATTTATCTTGAGATTTTTTTTGTTTCATAGGAAAAACCTTGTTGTTTTAAAAAGTAAAAGAATGCCAGATTTATTTTGGCATTCTTTTTTTGATGCTCCATCCTAAGATGGAAGCTAATATTAATTTTAAGACTGTTGCTGGGAGAAATGGCAGTACAGTGGCAGTGAAGGCTACAAGTAGATTGCTGTGGGTGACTACTGCAAAATGCAGCATGCCACAGAGAAAATTAAGTGCTGTTCCAAGAAGAAGACCTAAGATATAGAGGAGTTTCTTCTTATTATAATATCTTACACCTAATCCGATGATGTATGCCATAAGTGGGAAGGAGATAATAAAGCCTCCTGTTGGCCCAATTAAAGATTGATAACCGCCAGTCATATTTGAATAGACAGGAAGACCAATTGCACCTAATAGAACGTATATCAGGCTTGCGAGGGCGCCGTGATGCGCACCCAGAAGAATTCCTGCCAGTGTGATTGCAAAGGATTGTAGCGTGAAAGGAACGCCTAATGGCATAGGAATTGAAATTTGCGCCATAATAACAATGACAGATGTTACCACACCAATCATGCAAAGTTCCTGTGTATTTGTGTATTTTCGTTTCATAAAGTACCTCATTGTTTATACTGCAAATGAGTATAAATGGAAAAGCAATATATTTCAATAAGAAATTGTAAAAATTCCTTGACGTATACCTATAATGGTGATATTATCAACAACGGAACAAAATTAGATAGAGAAACTTTCTCTTATTCAGAGTGGTGGAGGTAAAAGGATCTATGAAGCCACGGCAACCCCGTAACAGTGGAAGGTGCCAACCTGAGCGAGTAATCGAACAATAAGAGGATTGGTTTATGAAAGATATAAAACAGTCCGCTTAGAGAGGACTGTTTTTCTTATGTTAAAAGAAAGGAAATAAAATGGAAAGAGTATTATTTACATCAGAATCAGTAACTGAAGGACATCCAGATAAGATTTGTGATCAAATCTCTGACGCCGTATTAGATGCATTATTAGCACAAGACCCAATGAGCCGTGTAGCTTGTGAAACAGCTGTAACAACAGGTTTAGTTTTAGTAATGGGTGAAATTACAACAAACGCATATGTAGACATTCAAAAAATCGTTCGTGAAACAGTAGATGAAATCGGATACAACCGTGCAAAATACGGTTTCGATGCACATACATGTGGTGTTATCACAGCAATTGACGAACAATCTACAGACATCGCTATGGGTGTTAACAAAGCATTAGAAGCAAAAGAAAATAAAATGTCTGATGAAGAATTAGAAGCAATTGGTGCTGGGGACCAAGGTATGATGTTCGGATACGCTTCAAACGAAACAGAAGAACTTATGCCATACCCAATTTCTTTGGCTCATAAATTAGCTTTAAGATTAACAGCAGTACGTAAAGATGGAACACTTTCATACTTACGTCCAGATGGAAAAACTCAAGTAACAGTAGAATATGATGAAAATGGTGTTCCAGCTAGATTAGACGCAGTTGTATTATCTACACAACACGATCCAGATGTAACACAAGAACAAATTCACGAAGATATTAAAAAACACGTATTTGATGCAATTCTTCCAGCAGAATTAGTTGATGAAAACACAAAATTCTTTATCAACCCAACAGGACGTTTTGTAATTGGTGGACCAAACGGTGACAGTGGTTTAACAGGACGTAAGATCATCGTTGACACATACGGCGGAATGGCTCGTCACGGTGGTGGAGCATTCTCTGGTAAAGACTGTACAAAAGTAGACCGTTCTGCAGCTTACGCAGCACGTTATGTTGCGAAAAACATCGTTGCAGCTGGTTTAGCTGACAAATGTGAAATCCAATTATCATATGCAATCGGTGTTGCACAACCAACATCTATCATGATTGATACATTTGGAACAGGTAAATTATCAGAAGAAAAATTAGTGGAAATCGTAAGAGAAAACTTTGATTTAAGACCAGCAGGTATTATTAAAATGTTAGATTTACGTCGTCCTATCTACAAACAAACAGCTGCATACGGACACTTCGGACGTAACGATTTAGATTTACCATGGGAAAAATTAGATAAAGTAGAAACTTTAAAAGCATACTTATAATAAGAAGAAACTAGGAGCGGATGGCGTAAGCTGTCCGCTTTTTAGGTTTAGAAAAAGTTTATAAATATTTCTTTTTGCTTTGGTGTATTAGGTAAGTGCGCGTGGTATAATACAACTGATTATGAAAAGAGGTAACGATATATGAAGTTAAAGACAAGACTAATTATTGGATTTATGGTTGTATCTATTTTACCATTGATCTTATCGATTACAGTTATTTTTGGATTTTGGCGATTTCGAGTCGCTTCTTTTGAAAAGACATATGGAATAACCGGAGAACATTATAGTATTTTATCAAATCCAGTGAATTCATTGAATCAAATGATAGAGGGAACCTATCAGCAACTGACAATCACAGCAAATCGTGATCCAGACAGTTTGGTGGACGTGCTTTATTTGGATGAGATCAATGAAGATTTGAAAGCTAAGAACTCCTACTTGTTAGTACGTGATGATGATCATTTATTATATGTAGGTTCTTCAGAGGCATCAAAGGTTTCTGAGGTGCTTCCAATGTACGGAGAAGGAAATATTTCATCAGAAAACGGAACATATCTTGGTGGAAGGATACAAGTGCTGTTAAAGCAAATTGACTTTCAAACGTCGGATTATACTAAGGGCAGTGTATTTATTATAACAGATGTAAGCGATATTGCGCCTGAAACCAAGAGCTTCTTTACAGATGTGCTATTTGCGGTTGTTTTGATCTTAATGTTAACTGCAGCTATATTAGTGTATTGGATTTATCGAGGCGTAAATATTCCGTTAAGTGAGATGAAGATTGCGGCACAGAATATCAAAGATGGCAATCTTGATTATGAGTTAGAAGTTGAAACAGATGATGAAATTGGACAGCTTGCAAGAGATTTTGAAGAGATGCGCTTGCGTTTGAAAGAAACGGCTGCAGAAAAAGTTGAAAATGACAGACGAAATAAAGAGCTGATCAGTAATATTTCACATGATTTGAAGACACCGATCACAGCAATTAAAGGATATGTGGAAGGCATCATCGATGGTGTTGCAGATACTCCAGAGAAGATGGAACGCTATATTCGCACCATTTATACAAAAGCAAATGAGATGGATCTGCTTATTAATGAATTAACCTTATATAGCAAGATTGATTCAAACCGTATCCCTTATAATTTTAGCAGGATTTCTGTTAATGATTATTTTGACGATTGTGCATGGGATTTGAAAATGGAATTAGAAGCGCAGGGAATCGAATTTGATTACTTAAATTATGTGGAAGGTGATGTGAAAATCATTGCTGATGCGGAACAAATAAAGCGCGTTGTAAACAATATAGTTTCTAATTCTCAAAAATATATGGATAAGGAGCATAAGAAAATACATCTTCGCGTCAAAGACGTAGGAGATTTTGTGCAGATTGAAATTGAGGATAACGGAAAAGGAATTGGAACAAAAGAGCTGCCATACATTTTTGAACGATTTTATCGTACAGATGCTTCCCGCAATTCGTCTACAGGTGGAAGCGGAATTGGCTTATCGATTGTAAAGAAAATCATAGAAGAACATGGTGGCAAGATTTGGGCAACAAGTAAAGAAGGAACCGGAACAATTTTATATTTTGTAATCCGAAAATATCAGGAGGTACCAGTAAATGAGTAAGATTTTAATTGTAGAAGATGAGTGTGCAATTGCAGAATTGGAAAAAGATTATTTGGAATTAAGCGGATTTGAGGTTGAAGTCGCAAATGACGGAGAAACAGGGCTTCAAAAAGCATTATCAGAAGAAGATTATGATTTGATTATTTTAGACCTTATGCTACCAGGTGTAGATGGATTTGAAATCTGTCGTCAAGTACGTGCGAAAAAGAATATTCCAATCATTATGGTTTCAGCAAAGAAAGATGACATTGATAAAATCAGAGGTCTAGGTTTAGGTGCAGATGATTATATGACAAAACCATTTAGCCCTAGTGAATTAGTGGCACGTGTGAAAGCTCACATGGCTCGTTATGAGAGACTGATTGGAAGTGCAGTGGAAGAAAATAAGATCATTGAGATTCGTGGAATCAAAATTGATACAACAGATCGTCGTGTTTGGGTTAACGGAGAAGAAAAAACGTTTACAACGAAAGAATTTGATTTACTAGAATTCCTTGCATCGCATCCAAACCATGTGTATACAAAGGATGAATTGTTTAGTGAAATTTGGGATATGGAATCGATTGGGGATATTGCCACAGTTACAGTTCATATTAAGAAGATTCGAGAAAAGATTGAGTTTGATACATCAAAGCCACAATACATAGAAACGATTTGGGGCGTTGGTTACAGATTTAAAGTATAGGATAAATGAGGAATGAGATAATGATAACAAGTACAAGTAACCCACAAGTAAAAAAATTATTGCAATTGCAAAAGAAAAGCAAGGTTCGAAATGAAGAAAAAGTATTCGTGGTAGAGGGGCTGCGAATGTTTGTTGAAGTGCCAGAAGAACGTGTCGAAAAGGTATACATTTCTGAATCGCTATATAATAAGAAAAAGCAAGATTTGAATTTGGATAGATTTTCTGTAGAAATTTTGTCAGATCACGTTTTTCAACATGTTTCAGATACCAAAACACCACAAGGAATTTTGTGCATTGTAAAACAAAAAAATTATGATTTGAAAGAATTATTGAAGGTAAAAAATCCGCATTTTATGGTACTGGATAATTTACAAGATCCAGGAAATTTAGGGACAATTGTCCGTACTGCAGAAGGTGCAGGAGTAGATGCAGTTTTTATGAGTAAGGACTGTGTCGATATTTATAATCCAAAGACGATTCGTTCCACAATGGGTTCGATTTATCGTATGCCATTTTTATATGTGGATGATCTTTTAGAATTATTAGAAGAGTTAAAAAAGGCTGGTGTACAATCATACGCTGCACATTTGAATGGAAAAAATGCATACGATGAAGAGTCGTATCAAGGCGGAACAGCACTCCTGATTGGGAATGAAGGAAATGGCTTACGAGACGAAATTTCAGAAAAAGCAGACATTTGGATTCGAATTCCAATGTGTGGTCAGGTAGAGTCTCTAAACGCCGCAATTGCAGCATCTGTACTGATGTTTGAGGTAAGCAGACAGCGTCGCAAATAAAAAAATTGAATATTGTGGAGTTGACAGATTCCTAAAAAGATGATAATATCCTATCCGTCGTTAATAAATGTAACAAATTCGTAACATTTTGTAATAAAAATGAATGAATTGAGCATAATATTGTAATATAAATGTAAATGCAAGATTATGATGGTTACAGAAATTAGGAGGTTATTATGTTTTTTGGGAAAAAGAGAGTGATTATGAGTCTGGTACTCGCTGGCTGTCTTTCATTTACAGCAGAATTCGAAGTATTAGCAGCATCGCCACAATCTGAAGCTCAGGCAATCGAGACAATTCAACATGAAGAGAAGGTGTCACCACTTGCAGAAGTTATGGAAGAACTTCCAGCAATGGCAGATATCGCAGTAGATACACAAGAATGGTACGGGAAAGCATTGGCAAATACAGACAGTGAAGCTGATATTTATGACCAAGCAGAAGGTACTGTAGTAGGAAAAATGTATAGCAATACAATTCTTACAATCGTAGAAGAAGGAGATACTTGGACAAAAGTTTCTTCTGGAAATGTTACAGGCTATGTACAAAATGAAACACTTCTTTTCGGAAGTGCCGCAGTAGAAAGAGCGGAATCGGTATGTGCTAATGGAACAAAGGATGCAAAGACATTAGATGAGATTGAAGCTGAAAAGCAAAAAGCAAGCAATCGCAAATTGATGGCAGCAATTATTTTCTGTGAAGCAGGAAATCAATCATACCAAGGAAAAGTTGCAGTAGGTTCTGTTATTATGAATCGTATTAGCAGCAGCAGATTCCCAAATAGCTTACAAGGTGTTGTTTACCAAAGAGGACAATTTACACCAGCTATGACAGGAAAATTAGGACGCGTGTTAGCATCAGGAAATATTCCACAATCATGCTATGACGCAGCAGATGATGCAATGAATGGTGCAAAACCATTAGGTAATGTATTGTTCTTCAACACAGGTCATGGAAAGATCAAGTTGGGAGATCATTACTTTAGTTAATAGGGGAGTTTATTATAAGGAGTAGGACAGTCGTTCTACTTCTTTTTTTGTTAACAATATTGTAACTTGCGGTTTCTTGCATTCTCAAAATGAATATAGTATTATGAAGATAATTCAAAGAATTGAAAGAGAGGCGAGCATGTGACAACAGTATTTTGGTTAGGTTTATTTGTAGCTCTTTTGATAATCGAGATCTTTACGATGGGATTGACAACGATATGGTTTGCTGGAGGCGCATTGGTTGCAGTTTTTCTAGCATTTATCGGATTTACAACTCCCGTACAGGTGATTGCTTTCTTGTTGGTATCGATTTTATTATTGATTTTGACAAGACCAATTGCAGTAAAATTTTTTAATCAGGAGCGTCAGCGGACAAATGTGGAAAGTTTGATTGGAATGAAAGCAATCGTACTAGAAGATATTGACACTTTACGAGGAACAGGACGCGCAGAGGTAAATGGTTTAGAATGGTCAGCAAAGACCGATAATACCGATGAGATCATAGAAGCTGGGACAGTGGTTGTGATCGAAGGCATCCAAGGTGTGAAACTTATTGTAAGAAAACAGGAGGTATAGTGTATGGAATATGTTGTAAAAGGTATCGGAATTTTACTAGTTATTATTTTGGTTGGATTGTTGTTATCTTGCGTAAAGATCGTACAACAAGCTCAAGCACTAGTTATTGAGAGACTCGGTGCATATCAGGCAACTTGGGGTGTTGGATTACATTTCAAGATTCCAATCATTGAACGTGTTGCAAGAAGAGTTGACTTGAAAGAACAAGTTGTTGACTTTGCTCCACAACCAGTAATCACAAAAGATAACGTAACAATGCGAATTGATACAGTTGTATTTTACCAAATCACAGATCCAAAACTATTCTGCTATGGGGTTGCAAATCCTATCATGGCAATTGAAAATTTAACAGCTACAACACTTCGTAATATTATTGGGGATTTGGAATTAGACCAAACATTAACATCTAGAGAAACAATCAATACAAAGATGAGAGCCTCTCTTGATGTGGCAACAGACCCATGGGGAATCAAAGTAAATCGTGTGGAATTGAAAAACATTATTCCACCTGCAGCAATTCAAGATGCCATGGAAAAACAAATGAAGGCAGAACGTGAACGTCGTGAAGCAATCCTTCGTGCAGAAGGGGAAAAGAAATCTACAATTCTTGTTGCGGAAGGTAATAAGGAATCTGTGATTTTGGAAGCGGAAGCGGAAAAACAATCTGCAATCCTTCGTGCAGAAGCAGAAAAGGAAAAGAGAATCCGAGAAGCAGAAGGGGAAGCAGAAGCAATCTTAAAAGTACAAAAGGCGAATGCAGATGGTATTCGATTCTTGAAAGAAGCAGGAGCAGATCAATCTGTACTTACAATCAAGAGCTTAGAAGCATTTGAAAAAGCAGCAGATGGAAAAGCAACAAAGATTATTATTCCATCCGAATTACAAGGAATTGCTGGTTTGGCAAAATCCGTTGTAGAAGTTGCAAAAGAACAATAAAGACAAAGATGAGGGGTATGCAAGATGCATACTCCTTTTGCAATATTATGTGGGATTGGAGTGAATAAATGAAGCCTGTAATTGATTTGGAAAAAGAATATGGACTGGTGCTGGACGGTGGCGGTGCAAGAGGTGCATACCAGATTGGTGCTTGGAAGGCACTTGTAGAGGCTGGTGTTAAAATTAATGCGATTGCTGGAACTTCGGTAGGTGCACTCAATGGTGCGTTAATCTGCATGGGAGATTTAGAGAAGGCGGAACAGATTTGGAAAGAGATTACATTTTCTCGTGTGATGGATGTAGATGATGCTTGGATGGAAAGCGTATTCCAAAGAGAAAGCAGTATTCGGGAAATATTGGGAACGTTTTTAAAACATCTTTCGGAAGGTGGGGTAGATGTAACACCCCTTCGTCAACTAATACACGAAAATATTGATGAAGAACAGATTCGTCGTTCTGGAATAGAGTTCTGTCTTATGACATTTTCGGTAACGCAGATGAAAGAAATCGATTTGAGCATTCATGATATTCCGGAAGGATTATTGGAAGATTTTTTACTTGCAAGTGCTTATCTAATAGGATTTAAAAATGAAAAATTACATGGAGAGACCTATCTTGATGGCGGTGTGATTAATAATTTCCCAATTAATTCCTTGATTGAGCGTGGCTATGAAAATTTGATTCAGATTCGGATTTATGGACCGGGGCGTGTTCCAAAAGCAAAAAGGACAGAAAATGGGATTTTTTATGAGATTGCTCCCAAGGTAAAATTAGGGAGCATTATTGAATTTCGCAAGGAGAGAAGTCAGCAGAATCTTAAGATTGGATATTACGATGCAAAACGTATGATTTATGGACTTTCTGGTCGAATT
>CAZINB010000041.1:0-9755 GCA_964540565.1 uncultured Faecalimonas sp. | reverse complement strand
GCAGCCGGGGTGTTAGCGGTACCTTGTACCTACAATCCGCTATAGTAGGGGTGATGTTGTGCGGAGGGCTTTTGTCTGTGAGGCTGCCCTTTGTAAGTGGCGTAGATGTTTGGGTCTTGCGCGACGGGAATCTATGAACCGTGTCAGGTCGGGAACGAAGCAGCACTAAGTAGAACCTCTCGGGTGCCGCAAGGGTGCCTGGGCTGAGTTAACTGCAGAGGTAACGCTTGGGGAGGAAGTTCGAAGCACAACGCACGTAAAGAAGAGTATAACAGGTGTTATTGCGTAGGAAACGTCAATAACACCTTTTTTGATTTATGGAGGAAATTATGAAAATTGTTTTAACAGCCATTAACGCAAAATATATTCATTCAAATTTAGCGGTATATAGTTTGAGAGCCTATGCTAAGGAATATAAGAATGATATTGAAATTGCGGAATATACAATTAATCAGCAAGTAGATGATATTTTAAGAGAATTATATAAGAAAAAGCCAGATATTTTATGCTTCTCATGTTATATCTGGAATTTATCGTATGTAGAAGAAGTGATTCGTGAGATTAAGAAAATCTGTCCTGAGCTTCCTATTTGGGTAGGAGGTCCGGAAGTATCTTATGATGCAGCAGATGTTTTAAAACGTTTGCCAGAGGTAACAGGCGTAATATGTGGCGAAGGCGAAGAAACATTCCAAGAAGTTCTTTCTTATTATTATGGAGAAAATGTAATCTTAGCGAATATTAAAGGAATTGCTTACCGTGATGAAAATGGAGAAGTGGTTCAAAATGAATGGAGAAAACCAATTGACTTAAGTACGGTTCCATTTGTATATCATGATATGGAAGATTTTAAGAACAAGATCATTTATTATGAAACAAGCAGAGGCTGTCCATTTTCATGTAGTTATTGCTTGTCTTCTATTGACAAATGCCTTCGTTTCCGAGATATTGAACTAGTAAAGAAAGAGTTACAATTCTTTATTGATCAGGAAGTGCCACAGGTGAAGTTTGTAGACCGCACATTTAACTGCAAGCATACACACGCAATGGAAATTTGGGAATTTTTGATGGAGCAAGATAAAGGCATTACGAACTTCCATTTTGAAGTCGCAGCAGATTTATTAAATGAAGAAGAATTACAATTGATTGCACAGATGCGTCCAGGATTGATTCAGCTTGAAATCGGAGTTCAGTCAACAAATGATGAAACCATAAGAGAAATTCGAAGAACGATGAAGTTTTCTGAAGTTGCAAGAATTGTACAGCGCATCAATGAGAAAGGAAATGTACATCAGCATTTGGACTTAATCGCAGGATTGCCATATGAAGGAATGGAACGTTTTAAACAGTCTTTTGATGATGTGTATCGTCTTTATCCGGAACAATTGCAACTAGGCTTCTTGAAGGTATTAAAAGGTTCTTACATGGAAGAGCAAAAAGAAAGTTATGGTCTTGTTTACAAGAGCAAACCACCATATGAAGTACTTTATACCAAATGGCTTTCTTATGAAGAAATGCTAGAGCTTAAGATGGTAGAAGAAATGGTGGAAGTCTACTATAACAGCAGACAATTTGTATACACATTACAACATTTGGAAAAAGAATTTCCTTCTCCATTTGAACTATACTATGAACTTGGAAAATATTATGAAAGAGAAGCATTACATCTTGTAAGTCATTCCCGTGTTGCAAGATATGAAATCTTATTAAGTTTCATTCGAAGTCTTGGCACACAAAAAGAAGAACTTTATAAAGAATTGTTGACATTAGACTTGTACTTACGAGAAAATATTAAAAACAGACCAGCTTTTGCAGGAGAATATTCTGTGTCGAAGGAAACATTGAATACATTCTACGAAAAAGAGTCGGAAGAACATCAGTACCTAGTAGGATATGAAATATATGATAAGCGCCAGTTGCGTAAGATGACGCATATTGAATCCTTCCACTACGATGTGTTAGGTGATGGAAGTCCATGTGAACAGATGATTTTATTTGACTATGAAAACCGCAGTAAGTTGAATCATCAAGCGACAATCTTCCAATTATAAGAATCTTGCAAATTGCGACAGAAACGTTTACAATGAAGAGAACCTTTTGATTTTAAGTATGAAAGGAATTAGATTGAATGAAGAAAAGAAGCAAGAAAATGAGACAAAGAAGACAGTTATTAATTAGCTGTAGTATTTTGGTAGTGCTGTTATTGGTATTTCTAATCAGTTATTTTGTGGTAAGAAGTGCAGTGAATAAAGCAGGAAAAGATACAATTTGGAAAAACATTACAATTGAACAGATAGATGTTTCTGGAATGAAAGCAGAGGAAGCAAAGGCAGCAGTTGAAGCAAAATTAGCGGAATATCAAGCAGCAGTAGTGGAACTTGTTGCAGAAGGAACAACGACAGAAGTGACATTAGGTGAACTTGGCTTCGACATCAAAGAAGTGGATGAACTCGTTGAGGATGCCTTGAATTATGGGAAGAAAGGTTCCGTATGGAGTCGCTATAAAAAGTTAAAAGGCTTAAAAAAATCAGCAAAAGATTTTGATGCAGTTTACACAATTGATTCGGAAACAACGCAGACTGTGATTTCAGAAAAGATTCCACATTTAGAAAATGAAGCAAAAGATGCGACAATTTCACGTCAAAATGGAACATTTGTGATTACAGATGGGGAAAAAGGCAGAAAAATCAATTTAGAAGAATCGGTAGCTGCAATTGAAAGTTATTTTAATAGTAACTGGGAATACAAAGGAAATGAAAGCATTGAACTTGTAACAGAAGTTGCAGATCCAAATGTTACGAGAGAAGATTTAGAACAAATTAAAGATGTATTAGGATCATTTAGTACAAATTGTGGTGGTTCAGCTTCGCGTTTGACAAATATTGATGTTGCAACAAAATACATTGATGGAACAGTTGTTATGCCAGGTGAGACGTTCTCGACAAATGCAGTGATCAAAGAACGTAATGCAGAAAATGGTTATAAAGAAGCGGGTTCTTATGAAAATGGAGAAACAGTACAAACTTATGGCGGAGGTATTTGCCAAGTTTCTACAACACTTTACAATGCTGTTTTATTTGCAGAGTTAGAAGTGGTAGAACGCTCTGCCCATTCTATGAGTGTTTCTTATGTAGAACCATCGAAAGATGCCGCAATTTCTGGTACTTATAAAGATTTTAAATTTAAAAATGATACAGATGCACCAATCTATGTAGAAGGATGGCTTTCAGGACGTACTTTAACATATAAAATTTATGGAAAAGATACACGTGCAGAAGGTCGTGTGGTAAAATATGTGAGTGAAGTGTTAAGCACAACGGAGTCTACAAAGAAATTTGTTGCCTCATCAGATGCACTTGGCACAATTAAAAAAACATCATCAGGTCACACAGGGATGAAAGCAAAACTTTGGAAAGTTGTGACTGAGAATGGACAGGAAGTAAGCAGAGAAACAGTTAACAGCAGTAGCTATCAAGCATCTGCTTCTACATATGCGGTAGGAACTGCTTCTGACAATGCAGGAGCATCTCAAATCGTATCAAGTGCGATTGCATCTAACAACGAAAGCACGATTCAAGCAGCGATTTCGCAGGCACAAGCGAAGATTGCAGCAGATAAAGCAGCTGCAGAACAACAGCAGCAACAGCAACAACAACAGCAAGGAACAACGACTCCACCAGCAGATGGAGCGACAGCAGAATAATATATGAAGATAGGAAAAGTATCACAGACCGTTTTAAAACGCTCTATTTTAAAATCATTAAAATTTCATAGAGAAGATGCGAGATTCATCCCTTCCGTAGAAGAAATGTGTTACGGAGTCACATGTGAGGATGGAGAGGAATTGATCTCGGCAAATGCAGTTCTTTACGGAGATGAGAAGGACCTTGGTGTATTTGTATTGGCGCAGGTTATGAACGACCTTGCGACAAGAGGTGCAAAGACAGCAGGTGTGAGTTTACATATCATGTTGCCACCATATGCGTATGAATCGAGACTAAAAGCAATGGTGGATTACGTGGCACGAGCCAGTCAGGCACATGGTGTTGAAGTCATGTGCGCGAAAGCGGAAGTAAGTCCCGTAATCAATAAAGCAGTAGTTTACATGAATGGAATTGGAAAACTGAATAAGGGAGATTTGATTCAAAGCTGCACAGGAAAGGCAAATCAAGATATTGTCTTACTAAAATGGATTGGCTTAGAGGGAACCTTCCGTGTGATGCGTGAAAAAGAGGAAGAATTATCAAAACGTTTTATTCCTACTTTTTTACATCGTGTTTCACAAATGGAAGAAGAGATTTTCTCAGCAGATGCAATGGAAATTGCGAAAGCATATGGTGTTTCCGCAATGCATCAGATTACAAGCGGCGGTATTTTAGCAGCCCTTTGGGAATTGGCGGAAAGTTCTAACATAGGATTGGAAGTTGATTTGAAGAAGATGTCTATCCGTCAAGAAACTGTGGAGATTTGTGAATTTTGTCATCTAAACCCATATCAATTAACATCCGCAGGAAGTGTTTTGATCGTAGCGGAAAAAGGAGAAGAACTGGTGCAAAAGTATGCAGAACTTGGCATTCAGGCGACTGTGTTAGGGAAAACTACAGTTGATACAGCAAGAATCATCCTTGGTGGCGAAGAAAAACGTTTCTTAGACAGACCAGGCGTAGACGAGCTTTTGAAAATTTATGAAGAGCAATAGGAGGGTTTATGAGAAAACAGATTTTAAAGTATATTGAAAAGAAAAGCAAAGTAGAATTAGGCGAACTTGCCATTTTACTTGGAACAGATGAAGTGACAATTGCAAATGAGATTGCAGCAATGGAACAAGAAAAAATCATCTGTGGATATCATACTTTGATTGACTGGGATAAAGCCGGTGAGGAAGTTGTAAAGGCATTGATTGAAGTGCGTGTAACACCTCAAAGAAATCAAGGCTTTGACCGTATTGCAGAAAGAATCTATAACTATCCAGAAGTAAGTGCAGTATATTTGATTTCTGGCGGATATGATTTGATGGTTATTTTGGAAGGAAAGACATTAAAAGAAGTGTCACAATTTGTTTCTGAAAAATTAGCGCCAGTTGATTCCATCATTAGTACTGCAACACATTTCATTTTGAAAAAATACAAAGACCACGGAACTATTTTGGCAAAAAAAGGTGAGTCAGAAAGGATGTTGGTGACACCATAATGAGAAATCCATTATCACAAAGAGTAGTAGAGATACAACCTTCGGGGATTCGTAAATTCTTTGATGTGGTAAGTGAGATGAAAGATGCGATTTCTTTAGGGGTAGGGGAACCTGATTTCGACACACCATGGCGTATCCGAGAAGAAGGTATTTACAGCTTGGAAAGAGGTAGAACATTCTACACTTCTAACGCTGGGTTAAAAGAATTAAAAGTAGAAATTACAAAGTATTTACAAAGAAAAGTAAATGTAACTTATGATTGGAAGAATGAAGTAATCGTAACAGTTGGGGGATCAGAAGGGATTGACATTGCACTTCGTGCCATGCTTGATCCAGGAGATGAAGTGTTGATTCCACAACCAAGTTATGTATCTTATCTTCCATGTACCATCCTTGCAAACGGGGAACCAGTTGTAATCCCATTGCAGGAAAAGAATGAATTTAAACTAACAGCGGAAGAGCTAGAGGCAGCAATCACACCAAAGACAAAGGTATTGATCATGCCATTTCCAAATAACCCAACAGGTTCGATCATGACAAAAGAAGATTTAGAACCTATCGTTGCATTGGTAAAAAAATATGACTTATTTGTTATCTCAGATGAGATTTATTCTGAGTTAAGTTACAAAGGAGATCATGTTTCGATTGCAAGTTTTGAGGGGATGAAGGAAAGAACCATCTTAATCAATGGTTTTTCAAAAGCATTTGCTATGACTGGCTGGAGACTAGGTTATGCATGCGGGCCAAAAGAAATCATTGAACAAATGGTGAAGATACATCAATTTGCAATCATGTGTGCTCCAACAACAAGCCAATATGCGGCAGTGGAAGCGCTTCGCAATTGCGATGATGAAGTACAGGAAATGCGAGAAGCTTACAATCAAAGAAGAAGATTTTTGGTAAGTGAATTTAAACGTATGGGATTAAAATGTTTTGAACCATATGGAGCATTTTACATATTCCCAAGTATTCAAGAGTTTGGCATGACTTCGGAAGAATTTGCAACACGCTTCTTAGAAGAAGAAAAAGTTGCAGTCGTACCAGGAACTGCGTTTGGGGATTGTGGGGAAGGATTCCTTCGTATTTCTTATGCGTACTCGATTGAGGACTTGAAGGTAGCGTTGGGAAGATTAGAAAAATTTATTACACGTTTGAGGGAACAAGCATGTTAAATATTGTATTATATGAACCAGAGATTCCAGCAAATACAGGGAACATCGGAAGAACCTGTGTGGCAACGAACACAAGATTACATTTGATCGAGCCACTTGGATTCCGTTTGACAGAGAAAAATCTACGTCGCGCTGGAATGGATTATTGGAAAGACTTGGATGTAACGACATATATTGATTTTAATGATTTTATGGAACGCAATCCAGGTGCAAAACTTTATATGGCAACAACAAAAGCACCAAATGTATATACAGATGTGCAATATGAACCAGATTGCTATATCATGTTTGGAAAAGAAAGTGCTGGAATACCAGAAGAGATTTTGGTGCATCATAAAGAAGATAGCATTCGTATTCCGATGGTAGGAGACATCCGTTCTTTGAATTTAGGGAATTCTGTTGCGATTGTTTTATACGAAGCACTTAGACAAAATGGATTTGCAAATATGACGACAGAAGGTCATTTGCATCATTTAGAATGGGAGTAGACGACTGTAATGGGATATAAAAGAAGCGTATATAAGACATTTTCGTTAATATCGCAACTTGGAATCAGTATGATGGTTCCAGTGATTATATGCACGATTGCAGGCGTTAAGCTGGATGAAAGATTTGGTATTTCCAGCACAATTCCCTTAATTATTATAGGAGTTTTGGCAGGAGTTCGCAACGTATATGCGTTGGTGCGTCATGCCAATGAGGATCCAGAAGATGGAAAAGATGAAGAAGAATAAGACATTATTCGAATTACTTATTGGAATAATTTTTTGTGGGCTTGTGATACAGATTATTCTGCTCCTTGCCTTCAAGGATTATTTATATAATGCAATAGGACTATGGAGTGGAATAGCCGTTGCATGTGGTGTGGCAATTCACTTACAACGTTCAATAGAAGATGCGTTGGATTTGGGGGAGGAAGGTGCTGTGAAGCATGTTCGTACTGCTTACGCAACTCGTATGATTGTTGCAACAATTGTTATGGGAACTGTTCTCTTCTTTGATTGGGGAAATCCTATTACACTATTGATAGGTGTGTTTCCACTGAAAATATCGGCTTATTTACAGCCGAGTATGGATAAACTTTTTCAAAAATTTAAGTAAAGGAGGTTGAACACGTGGGAGAAGTCTTAGGAATCGTAGCTGCAAAAGAAGCGGATTTTATGATACACAGCCTCACAAAGCTTAATGTGTTAGGGCAAGAAGTGTATCTAACAACAACACACATCAGTTTATTGATTGTTTGTGTGGGATTGATTCTTTTTGCATTGGTTGTCAGAATGAAATTAAAAGACAACGGCGAGAAACCAGGTATGCTGCAAAATATTGCAGAGTTAATGGTAGAGATGCTTGACAAGATGGTTGATGGAAGTTTGGGGAAAACAAATGGGAACCCATACCGTAATTATATCGGTACTTTATTTGCATTTATCTTCTTTGCAAATATCTCAGGTTTGTTGGGATTACGTCCGCCAACTGCAGACTATGGCGTAACCTTTCCACTCGGTATCATCACATTTGTTCTCATTCAATATAACAATATTAAATGGAACAAGACGGCTGCGTTTACGGATCTGTTCAAACCATTGCCATTCCTATTCCCTATTAACTTAATTGGGGAAATCGCGGTACCATTCTCATTATCGTTACGTTTGTTTGGTAACGTTTTATCGGGAACGGTAATCATGGCATTGATTTACGGATTGCTTTACAAATTCGCATTTTTATGGCCGGGTGTACTACACATTTATTTCGACATTTTCTCAGGTGCCATCCAGACATACGTATTCTGTATGTTAACTATGGTATTCATGAGCAATAAAATGCCACAACGAGATTAAAAGAAAACATATTTTTAGGAGGATTTTAAGTATGAGTAATATTACAAACGAAGGTTTAATTTTAGCATGTTCAGCAATTGGTGCAGGTTTAGCAATGATCGCAGGTATCGGTCCTGGGGTTGGACAAGGTCATGCAGCAGGTCATGGTACATCAGCAGTAGGTAGAAACCCAGGTGCAAAATCAGATATCACATCAACAATGTTACTTGGACAAGCCGTTGCCGAAACAACAGGTCTTTACTCATTAGTTATTGCGTTAATCCTATTATTCGCAAACCCATTATTAGGAAAACTTTAAGATTCAGAAAAGTATAAAAAATAGAAGGAAGGAGGCTTAACCTTGGATCGTTTATTTACACTAGATGCGCAATTTTTATTTGATGCAGTTGTACTTGGTCTTAGTATGTTAGTGCTGTTTACGATTTTATCTTATTTACTATTTAATCCAGTAAGAGATATGCTTCAAAAACGTCAACAAAGAGTAGTTGATGATCAAGAAACAGCAAAACGTGAAAGACAAGAAGCAATCGAATACAAAGAAGCGTATGATAAGAAACTCAAAGAAGTAGATAAAGAAGCACAAGAAATCTTAAGCGCAGCTCGCAAGAAAGCGATGCAAAATGAAGCTAAGATTGTAGCAGAAGCAAGGGAAGAAGCAGCCCGTATTATAGAACGTGCCAACGCACAAATCGAATTAGAAAAGAAACGTGCATTGGATGATATGAAACAGGAAATGATTACGATTGCATCTATGATGGCAGAAAAAGTTGTATCTGCTTCCATTGATACAACAGTACAAGAAAGTCTGCTCGATGAAACATTGAAAGAAATGGGTGAACGTACATGGCAAAGTTAGTTTCAAAAACATATGGAGATGCATTGTTTGCAGTGGCAAAAGAAGCTGATCGCATCGACGAGATTTTTGAAGCGGCGAAGGCTGTGTCAGACATTTTGCACACAAATGAAGAATTCAGCAGATTAATGAAACATCCAAAAGTTGCAAAAGAAGACAAAGTAAAAATTGTAGAAGAAACATTTGAAAACAAGGTTCCAAAGGAAATGCTTGGTGTTATGGTGCTTCTTGTTCAAAAAGGTCGTGCAGAAGAAATTCTTTCTGTATTAGACTACTTTGTAGATTTTGTAAAAGAAGAAAAGAAAATTGGAAAAGCAGATGTCACTACAGCGATTTCACTGAATGATGTTCAAAAAGAAAAAATCGAGAAGAGACTTCTCGAAACAACAAAGTATGAAACATTCGAAATGAATTATCGTGTAGATGAATCGATTATCGGAGGAATGATTATTCGTATCGGTGATCGTGTTGTTGACAGCAGCATTAAGACAAAGTTATATGACTTGTCGCGTGAATTGAAACAAATTCAAGTATAAAACGAGAAAGGTGGATTCGTTCCATGAATTTAAGACCAGAAGAAATTAGTTCTGTGATTAAAGAACAAATTAAACGATATGCATCAGAATTAGAAGTATCTGATGTTGGTACGGTTATTCAAGTAGCCGATGGGATTGCTCGTATCCACGGATTGGAAAATGCAATGCA
>CAZINB010000040.1:0-10156 GCA_964540565.1 uncultured Faecalimonas sp. | reverse complement strand
CCATATCCAAACAGGTCGAAAGGTGCAATGATAATAATAAACACATTGTTTATGGTGTTGAAATCCGCAGTTCCTGGAGCGAGCAGTTTGCTATCGATAATCCCTTGGTAAAGTCTGCTACGTTTTGGAAGATTTTTGGTATCCTTTTTCTGGACCTCCGTATTGTAGACGGTATCGTCCTCGTCTAATGCATAGATATCAAGCTTAACGAAGCGGTTCAACGGAGAGGTACGTTCTTCTTTTTCTGATTGGGGAAGATACTTTAGTACCGTATCTTGTCCTAATATGATATCCAAAAGCATCTTCATATTTTCTGGATTTTCCATTGCTTCATCGAATAAAAAACGATCCAACAGATTCAAATCTTTTAATGTCTTTTTGTTCTTTGTCATAAATTTCTCCTTTTATTATAGGTTGAAAAAGATAGGTTTTCAACGGATTTTAAGTGTTCGTAGTGATAATCATAAGAAATATTTTCGAAAATAAGATTTGTATAAGAATGATAGAACTATCAGAAATTTATTGTGTGCTTTTAGAATACAAGAAAATAGGTGTAGAAACAATGTGTTTAACGTTGATAACTCATGTTATTTGTTGAGGAATTGTGGATAAATAAAGCAAACAGATGCAAGAACTAATGTTCCGGCATCTGTTCATTTTTTTCATAATCAAAGATATATCTTTCATATCCATTTATAACATGGGTCTCTTCATACTTATCATATCGTTTTTGATTTCTTCCATAGTTCATATGGACATGTCCATGGAGAAAGAATTTAGGTTTATATTTATCCAAAAGGACTCGGAATATTTTAAAGCCTTGATGTGGTAAATCCTGTCCATCATTTAGCTGAAAAGCGGGTGCATGGGTGACTAAGATGTCAAATCCACGATGACGAAGTAGTTTCAGCCATAGTTTTCGAACACGAGTAGTCATTTCACGTTCTGTGTATTGATAATTTCCGTCGTGATAACGCATAGAGCCGCCAAGACCTAAAATGCGGACACCTTTGTAGACGAAAATATCATCATCAATACAGATGCATCCTCCTGGAGGCGTGCGATCATATTTGGTATCGTGATTTCCATGTACATAGAGAACAGGAACATTTGAAAAGGTTACCAGAAATTCTAAATAGCTAGGTTCCAGATCACCACAGGAAATAATTAAGTCTATTCCATCTAACTTTCCTTTTTCGTAGAAGTCCCAGTAGTATGGAGATTCCTTATCGGCAACTACGAGTATTTTCATATCTTTCGTAACTCCTTATAAATTTTCGGTGTTTTGAATCCCTTGCGTTTGAACAACTGGCTTTGCCTGTTCGATTAAATCTTCCATTTTCGGAATAAATCCAACCACATTTTCCGCCAACCAATCCATAGTCACAATTTCCTCTGGACTCATTTCTTTGTCCACAGAATCCTGCACAATGCCTTCTTGTGAGTATAAGATACCTGAAAATGGATTCCAGTTATGTTCGCAGATATTTGCTTTTAGCAGATCAATCAAGCGAGAAGTACCAATTGGAAGATGCTGCGAACAAATTACATCAATAACTTCTGCTGACATGCCCCACCAATAGTTTAAGCCCTTAGTTTCATCACTCAGTTCGTCGATTTTCCAAGAACCGGAGATAATATTACGAATCAGTTTTTCATAGAATTTTCCCCAGTGCCATACTGGCATTGCAAGGTTGGTAATAGTATGCTGGCTTGCACTGTAACGATAGAGTCCAAAACGGCGGGAAGAAATGCCTGGAATCAACATATCCTGACCTGAGATAACAGCCACATTGTTGTCAGCAAAATTCTGATACATATCATGATCCTTTATTGTAGACCATTCTAAAATGATTTTGGCACGTGGATTTACCATCTTAGCGCCTAGAGCAAATGCATTGATGTTAGCAATCATGCCATAAATAGGATAATCTGCCACATAACCGATGTTTCCGCTCTTGGACATTGCCCCAGCAATGGCTCCCATTAAGAATTTTGCCTCGTACATACGTGCATAGTAAGTACGCATATTTTTTTGCGCGTTGTTCAAAGAACAATTCAAAATTTTAACATTTGGATGTGCTAAGGCAGCTTTTAAACTTGCTTTGTGCAAGGTAGGCGAAGTGGTGAAAATTAAATTATTTCCAGCTTGGATTGCTTCTTTCAGAACCGTATCAGCATTTTCTTCCGTGGTTCCTTCGTAACTAATTGTACGGATTTCATCCGCAAAAGTTTCTTCCAGATGCATACGCCCTAATTCATGTGAGTAGGTCCATGCAGAAGTTTCTTTTGATTTTTCGTGGATAAAAGCTACATTTAATTTGCTGGAACTCATCGGAAGAAGACGAGTAAGGATATTTTTCTTTGCTTCACCATCGGCAGGTTCCATTTGCAATTCCAAAGCAGTATCATTTTCTAATAATTTAAATTCATTCCATGTTTTTGCAATGGTTTCTTTTAAATGTGAGATGGTCATTTGATCCACACAGCGATAACCATATAAATGAATAAAGAATATGAAGGCATCTCCAGTAGGAATTGGAAGTTTGCTTCCACCGAGCGCCTGATATTCCATTTCAAATCGGTTGTATACAGAGCGAAAATCAATCTGATCTTCTTCGGTCCATTCTTCATCTGGACGTTTTCCAACTAAACATTGTAGCTTGGCGTAACTTCCAAGTTGAGAAAATTGAATATAATTGATCTTTGACAGATTATAGAAATCCATAAATTCGTAGTAAATACGAATTTCTTTCTTGTTTGACCAAGGTGGAATGATACGTGTAACGTATGCAGGAATCGATACAGCGTCAAAGTATTTCAACACACTAACACGTTTGTTACCTTCTTCCACATAATACTGATTCATAAATTCATAAACTTTAATTGGTTCACGAATACCCTCATTGAAATGTGCGGCATATAAACGCATCCATTTATCCGTAAATTCTGATGGTGGTTTTATGATTGGATAAAAGCTACGGCTAAATGCATTGCTTCGTGCTTCTGTTTTGGTTCCTACAATCTGTTTCATTTGAATTTGCACAAGACCTAAAGAGATTTCTTTTGGAGTGCGAATCTTTTTTTCTTTTAATATATGATCAAGGACAATCATAGGAAGTCCTTCTTTTTTCCCCATTCGATAGGCTCTTTCATATTCATTGAATACGTTACCTGCTTCTGACATAGATATAAGTCACCCTCCTTTTGCTATAGATTATACAATAAGGAAATTGGTTTGAAAAATAGTTTTATGTCCAATTTTTGAAAAGCGATTCTCGATATGTTATACTATATGACAGATTGAGGACAAATGGAGGATTCAAAATTGAGAAATATAAAATTAACATTAGAATACGATGGAAGCCGCTACCAAGGCTGGGCAAGATTAGGGAAAGATGAGTCCAGTAATACAATATCTAATAAAGTGGTAGAAGTTATTAAGAAAATGACTGATAAAGAAGAGGTCGAAATGTTCTGTGGATGTCGTACAGAAGTAGGAGTACATGCGTATGAACAGGTAGTGAATTTTAAGACAGAAACAAATATGACATTGATTGAGATGAAACGCTACTTGAATCGCTATTTACCAATGGACATTGCAGTCACAGATATTGAAGAGATGCAGGAACGTTTTCACGCACAATTAAATGCAAGATCAAAAGTCTATATGTATCGTGTGGCAATTAGTGAAGTACCAAGTGTATTTGAACGAAAATATACATATCATTCTTTCAAAACACCGAATGTGAAGGTCATGAGAGAGGCTGCAAAAGCGCTGGTAGGGAAATACAATTTTAAGAATTTTTCAACTGCGAAAAAGTCAAAAAGTACGATTCGAGAAATTTATGCAATTGATATTTATGATGATGGAGAAGAAATTCAGATTACGATTCATGCAGATGATTTCTTGCACAATATGGCGAGACTTATCATTGGCACAGTGTTAGATATTGGATTGGGTGAACGTCAAGTATCGGATATCGATGCTATTTTTGGCGGTACAAAGCCTGTAAGCGCACCATGTGATCCAAAAGGATTGTATTTACAAGAAATTAAATATGAATAAGAAAGGAGGATTTATATGGAGTTTATCACTCGTAAGAAACTGAAAGAAATGCTGCTAGGAATCCTGCTTATTGGTATTAGCGTTGGATGTTACCGTATGAGTATGTTCGGTGTAGATGCATTTGCATGTATGAATCTAGGTGTCTGTGATGTAGTTGGACTCAGTTTTGGTACATGGCAGTTGATTGTAAATATCGTAATTCTTGTGGTTGTGTTTTTTACAATTCGAGAAAATATCGGTTTGGGAACAATCGTTAATATGGTATTTGTGGGATATATTGCAGATTTTATGTGCTGGTTATTACAAGATGTGGCAGGACTTGAAGCAGGTGTGCTTCTAAGAATTGTATTTCTTGCAATGGGCATGTTACTGGCATCGTTGGGCTGTGCATTATATTTACATGCTAAATTAGGTGTTTCTCCTTACGACAGTGTTGCGTTTATTATTACAAAAATAAGTAAGGATCACATTTCTTTCCGAGCAGCAAGAGTCCTATCTGATGTGACAGCAGTTGCCATAGGGGTAAGTGTTTGCTGGATGGCACACCATAATATATGGGAAATCGTTGGTCTTGGAACAATCTTAAATGCACTTTGCAATGGACCATTGATTCAATACTTTCAAACAAAATTAGAGAAGGGGCTGTAAATTGATATGCCCCTTCTTTTTAGTACCCTATAGAAACTATAAATTTGCTTTGATTTTTTCAATCATTTCTGCATATTCATCATCTGATAAATATACTTTTCCAGGATTCATTTCAAATGTGCTTCCCCATTCAAATTCATCTCTATATTTTGGAACTAAGTGAAAATGTAAGTGACATCCTGTATCACCGTATGCTCCGTAGTTAACTTTTACTGGATGAAATGTTGCGTGAAGTGCTTTTGCAGCACGATTTACATCTGCAAAGAAACGATTTCTTTCATCCTCACTAATATTTACGATTTCACTTACGTGATCTTTGTAGGCTACAATCACACGGCCTGGGTGACTTTGTTCCTTAAACAAGATTAATTGACTTACATCTAAGTCACAGATTTTAATACCAAAATTTGCTAATAATTCGCCACCTTGACAATATCCACAGTTTTGCATTTTACTACCTCCATGAAAAATGTTTTTGTTTGTATTTTACTATATCTATTTCGATTTGTACATGAATAAATGGTAGACAAAAATATTGTGCTGTGTGTGACAGACGGACTCTTGACTTTTCAGGGGAAACAAATCTAATTGCAAACCAGATGAAAAGATGTTAGAATATGGAATTAGTAAGTTCGAAAAGAAATAAAGGAGTACGTAAGATGAAATTATCAAACAGAAAGCTTGTTACAGTGAGCTTTATGCTATTCTCACTGTTTTTTGGAGCAGGAAATTTAATCTTCCCACCATTTTTAGGACAGAATGCAGGAGCGCAGACACTTCCAGCAGTGATTGGATTTTGCATTACAGCAGTTGTATTGCCGATATTAGGTGTTATCGTAATTGCAAAAACAGACGGATTACAAAAATTAGCTTCCAGAGTGAATGAAAAATTTGCCATTGTCTTTACCGTTTTGATTTATTTATCAATTGGGCCAGGACTTGGTATTCCTCGTGCAGCATCTGTTCCATTTGAAATGGCAGTAGCACCATATTTACCAGAGAATTTTTCGATTCCAGTTTCTATGCTCATTTATTCATTGATTTTCTTTTTAATCGAAATCTGGTTGGCATTAAATCCAAGCAAATTAGTTTCGAGAATTGGGAATTTCTTAACCCCATGTTTATTGATCTTAATTGTATTTTTGTTTGGAGCATTTCTATTTAAGGGAGATGTGTCTGTTGTGGAAGCACAAGATGTAGCATATCAAAATGGTGCATTTCTCAAAGGGTTCTGCGAAGGATACCAGACAATGGATACAATTGCAGCATTGAACTTTGGTTTAGTAATTGCAACAACACTTCAAACATTTGGAATGAAGGAAAAGAATACAATTGTACGTTACACATCAATTGCAGGGATCTTTGCAGGAATTATTTTAGCAACTGTTTACGGAATGCTTACTTACATGGGTATGGCTAGCTCAGGCGTTTATCCGATTCAAGAAAATGGTGCGTGGACACTTCGCTGTATTGTATATCAATTATTTGGTGATGTGGGAGCGATTCTTTTGGCAGCAATTTTTTCATTAGCTTGCCTTACAACTTGTATTGGATTGATTACATCTATTTCGCAATACTTTGCAACACTTACGAACAAATTAAGTTATAAACAGATTGCATTGATTATCATTGCATTTTCTTTTGTTGTATGTAATCAAGGTTTGACAACCATTTTAAGTATTTCTGTACCAATTTTAAATGCAATTTATCCGGTTGCAATCATATTAATTTTATTAGGATTGGCAGATAAATATATTAACAACAATCCATATATTTATCCGTTTACAATTTTTGGAACAGCAGTGATCAGTGTGATTTCGGCAATCGAAGGAATGGGAATTTCTTTCGGAATACTCAGTACAATTTGCCACAAATTACCATTCTATTCACTTGGATTTGGATGGGTTACGGTTGCAGTAATTATGATACTTATAAGTTATATTGTAAAAAGTGCTAGAGACTAGCACTTTTTTTGGTATATAAAAGAAAAACAATTGTTTCCACAAAGAATATTTGCTAATATAGAGAATGCAAATTTAGATTTTTAAAGAGGGTTATAAATGAAAATAAAAAAATTAATAACAGGGGTTGCTTTGGCGTGGACATTGATTGGAAGTCTGGTTGCAGAGGCAGCAAATATTGTTTCCGTTCCATCAACGGAAGTGGAAAGTGTATACAATCAAGCAGTGCAATCAAATGAGGTAGAAGGATGGGCAGCAGGACCGCAGATTTATAGTGAGTCGGGAATTGTAATGGATATAGATAGTGGTGCAATTCTTTATGCGAAGAACATTCATGACCAACATTATCCAGCCAGTATCACAAAAGTATTAACTGCGTTAGTCGCATTAGAAAATAATGAGTTAACAGATACCGTACAATTTTCTCAAGAAGATATTGACATTTTGTATTCTGATTACGCCCATATTGGTATGAAGGTAGGGGAAGAGATTTCCATGGAAGATGCACTTTATGCAGTATTGCTTGCATCGGCAAATGAAGTTTCTCATGCAGTTGGGAGTAATACAGAAGGCGGATATGATAATTTCATTCGTCTGATGAACGAAAAGACAAAAGCATTAGGTGGATTGAACTCTAACTTTGTAAATACAAATGGAATGCATGATGAAGAACATTATACAACTGTTTATGATATGGCGTTGATCAGTGCAGCAGCATTCCAGAACGAAACATTTCGTAAAATCACAAGCACAAATCAATATACAATTGAAGCAACGAATTTGACAGAAGAGACACGTACTTTCCAACAGCATCACAAGATGCTTCGCAAAAATGATAGCCGTTATTATGAGTATTGCGTAGGTGGAAAAACAGGATATACAGATGCGGCGCTTACTACATTGGTTACATATGCGACAAAAGATGATGTAAATTTAGTTTCCGTTGTTATGCGTACGCATGGTGGAGGGAATAATGCATATGTAGATACACGTGCGATGCTGGATTATGGATTTGAAAACTTTACAAAAGTTCCAGTGACGATTGATATGCTAGGAAGTGAGAAATATGAATCCGTAGTTTCAGATTCCTATGTAATGCTTCCAAGTGGAATTTCATTTGAACAGTTGGAATGTGAAATAAAAATGCCAACTGAGTTAGGAAACTGGAGAGGCGAATTTATTTATACATACGAAGGACAAACGGTTGGGATTGTAGAAGCTGTTATGACTGAGGACGCTTATCATGAACTGTTTGGAGTGGAAGTAAAAGAAACGAAAAAAGAAGAAAAGACAGAAGAAAAATCAGGTTTGGGGATTGGCGGAATCATTTTGAAGACACTTCTGATTCTTCTAGGAATTGTACTTTTGGCATTTGTAGGATTGATTGGTTATGCACTTTACCAAAAGAAACAGCGTGAAAAACGTCGCCGCGCACGTCGTCGCAGACGTAGACGCGAATTGGAGCGTAGAAAACGTCTCAAAGAGCTTGAATAATACTTGGAAAAACAAAGAAACCCTTGACGAAACAAGGGTTTCTTTTTATAATATTACTGGTAATTAAAAAGCAAAGACTTTGACGAAGACAGTAGGATATAATTGAAAGGCAAAGCGAATTGGGGATGGTGAAAGCCCAATGCGAGTAGAGTATATTTGAATATCACTTCCGAGTTGCAGACACTGAACAGAGAATTCTAAGTAAGTCCTGACGGCTTTCCACCGTTAACAGGAACGCATATGTTAGTATGATGTAACAGGTGGTTAAATGACAGTATACACTCTCATCCTTTTACAAGGATGGGAGTTTTTTTAATTTATAGGAATTATTTTTATGAATTAAAAAGTTCTGCATAAGCGGATAATAGTTGCTATGTATTTAATGAATATAAAATTAGGGAGGAAATCTTATGTATCAAAAAGTATCGACAGACTTAAAGTTTGTAGAACGTGAAAAGAAAACGGAACAATTTTGGGCAGATAATAACATTTTTGAGAAAAGTATGGAAAATCGTAAAGAATGTGAAACATATACATTCTATGATGGACCACCAACAGCCAACGGAAAACCACATATCGGACATGTTTTAACACGTGTTATCAAAGATATGATTCCAAGATACCGCACAATGAAAGGGTACATGGTACCAAGAAAAGCAGGTTGGGATACACATGGTCTTCCAGTTGAACTTGAAGTAGAAAAACTTTTAGGATTAGATGGAAAAGAACAAATCGAAGAATATGGTTTAGAACCATTTATCGGTCACTGTAAAGATAGTGTATGGAAATACAAAGGAATGTGGGAAGGATTTTCTTCAACAGTAGGTTTCTGGGTAGATATGGAAAATCCATACATCACATACGATAATAACTTTATCGAATCAGAATGGTGGGCATTAAAACAAATCTGGGATAAAGGTCTTCTTTATAAAGGTTACAAAATCGTACCTTACTGCCCACGTTGTGGAACACCTTTATCAAGCCACGAAGTAGCACAAGGTTACAAGGACGTAAAAGAACGTTCTGCAATCGTTCGCTTTAAAGTAAAAGGAGAAGATGCTTACATCTTAGCTTGGACAACAACACCTTGGACATTACCATCTAACGTTGCACTTTGCGTAAACCCTAATGAAACATACGTGAAAGTAGTAAATGACGGATACACATATTACATGGCAGAAGCTTTGGTTGAAAAAGTATTAGAAGGCGATGTAGAAGTTGTTGAAAGATATGTTGGACAAGAATTAGAAGGAAAAGAATACGAACCATTATTCCCATTCGTAGAATTAAATAAAAAAGCTTACTACGTTACATGTGACACATACGTTACATTAACAGATGGTACTGGGGTTGTTCATATTGCACCAGCATTTGGGGAAGATGATGCGAACGTAGGACGTAAATACGACCTTCCATTCCTTCAATTAGTAGATGAAAAAGGGGAAATGACAGCAGAAACACCATGGGCTGGAACATTCTGTAAGAAAGCAGATCCACTTGTGTTAACAGACTTAGAAGAAAGAGGATTATTATTCTCAGCTCCTAACTTTGAACATAGTTACCCACACTGCTGGAGATGTGATACTCCACTAATCTACTATGCTCGCGAATCTTGGTTCATCAAGATGACAGATGTAAAAGAAAACTTAATCCGCAATAACAATACAGTAAACTGGATTCCAGAAAGCATCGGAAAAGGACGTTTTGGTGACTGGTTAGAAAATATCCAAGACTGGGGTATCAGCCGTAACCGTTACTGGGGAACTCCATTAAACATCTGGGAATGTGAATGTGGACATCAACATTCAATTGGAAGCATTGCAGAATTAAAATCAATGTCTGACAACTGTCCAGATGACATCGAACTTCACCGCCCATTCATCGATGAAGTGACAATCAAATGTCCACACTGTGGAAAACAAATGCATCGTGTATCAGAAGTAATTGACTGCTGGTTCGATAGTGGGGCAATGCCATTTGCACA
>CAZINB010000039.1:0-13167 GCA_964540565.1 uncultured Faecalimonas sp. | reverse complement strand
GGGTTTGCCCAATCTGTGGATTAGGAAAAGATGGATTTGAAGAAGAATAACAGAAATGCGAAGGAGAGTAGATAAACGTCTACTTTCCTTTTTTTGCAAATTTTTTTACATTTTTTACCATCCGTCAATTTGTAACATCTTAGCGATAATGTAATATCTTTCAGATTGTTGTAGCATACAAGCAAAAGAAGGTGGCAAAATGATAGCTGATAGAATCAAGGCATTGCGAGAAAATCAAACCATGACACAATCTGAATTAGCAAAGCAGCTAGGAATCACACGTTCAAGTGTAAATGCATGGGAAATGGGAATATCGGTCCCTTCTACACAATATGTTGTAGAACTAGCTTACATTTTCAAAGTATCTACTGATTATCTTTTAGGAGTTGACAGAACCTCATCCGTAAGTGTAGCAGGATTAAATGAACAAGATGTTGAACTTATTAACACTCTTATTTTACATTTGAAAAATAGGCAAAATTAATGGGCAGGAATGTACTCCTGCCCATTTATTTCGTTTCTATTTAACGAAACTTCTCTTTTTTGATACAACTAACACAGCTACTGCCATTACAGCTACTGCTCCATATAAAATAATATTGCTATTATCACCTGTCTTTGGAACATTGCTATTTGTGTCTGAAGTTGTTGTATCTGAAGTTGTAATTTTTACATCTTCGTATGCAAGTGCATATGTTGAAAATCTGTCTGTCTTGAATGAGAATGATCCATCTGTATTTTTGATTAAACCTAATTTATCAACTTTTCCTTCATGGTTTCTAAGAACAAAGAACACTCTTCCATCTTGTACTAAATTTTCTGGAATTACAATTGTAAATGTAATTTCTTTATCAAGTTCTTTTAATGTACCGAGTTCTTTTTCTGTTCCATCAGTTGAAACTGATTTTACCATGACTGTTAAGTCTAAATATTGTGCTAACTTACCATTTTCTCCAAGATTCTTTTTGATTTCTTCTACTGTACCAGCTTCTACTTTATCTTCTGTCACAATTGTTGCTACAATTTCTGTAGAAATCTTATTACCTGCTTCGACTTCTGTTTTAATTGCATCGATTAACTCACTTGAAACAGTATCTTTCATTTCATCTGTTACATTTCCAGAAACAATCGCATCTACTACTTTTTTAATTTCTTTTGTTACAGATTCAATTGCATCTTTTTTCACAACAGGTTTTACATTTTCAGATGGTTTTGATGTATCTACATCTTCTACAATGCCACCTAAAACTAATTGATCACCACAATTTGTACATACACTATCCTTATATGCATGACCAATTGCTTTGTCTGTAATTGTTTCGCGTGTAATTTCTTCATTACATGTTGTACAATATACTACTTCATCGTGTGAACCATCTTTTGTACATGTTGCTGCTACTGCGTTTTCTGTCACTTTGCTTCCTGCTTTATGACCTAACGCTTTGTCTGTAATTGTTTCACGTGTGATTTCTTCATCACATACTGTACAATATACTACTTCATCGTGTGAACCATCTTTTGTACATGTTGCTGCTACTGCGTTTTCTGTCACTTTGCTTCCTGCTTTATGACCTAACGCTTTGTCTGTAATTGTTTCACGTGTGATTTCTTCATCACATACTGTACAATATACTACTTCATCGTGTGAACCAGCTTTTGTACATGTTGCTGCTACTGCATTTTCAATTATTTTTGTTCCAGGTTTATGACCTGTCGCTGCAATACTACTTCCTGTTTCTAATGTACAGTTACATTCTGAACATACTTTATCTCCAGTATATCCATCTTTTGTACATGTTGCATCTTTATCTCCTACGATGACTCCTGTATGAGCTTCTTTCCAGTTTGCAACAAAATAGTGATTTTTTGTACCATCCAATTTCATGATTTCATCAGTAGACATTTTGTTAGAATATTCTTTGTAATTTATCATTCCTAACCAGCGTTCCATCATAATGCCTTCATCATTGTCATAATATGTACCTATATAAACAAATTTAATATCTGGATCTCCAATATTAAACTCTTTACCTGCTGGCCAACTAATGTATTCTGACTTTTCATATTCTGTTACTGTCCATCCTTCAAAGGTTGCACATTGCTTTTTCATCGAATGGATTGAAGCATTTGCATATTCAAAGTATTCTTTTAATGTAGTTTTTGCAATTTGTGTCATACCTAAGTTTCCATTGATTGATTCAGTAACCGTCTTTCCATCATCATCTACATATGTGGTTAACATATCACCATTATTTGTATCAAAATAATTATCTGCTTGTGGTGCAAAATAATCTTCTACTTTCACATCTGACCATTTTGCTGCAAATACAGTATCATCATGTGGCACCTTCATATTAAGAATTTCCGCTGTTGTATAAGGCTTATCAGACACTAGTTCGTAGTCTTTGTCGCCTTCACCTATTGATTTAAATTGAAGCCATCCTTGGAAGTCTGCACCTTTTTTTGTTGGTGTTGCACTTAAATCATACCTTTCATTTGTCTGGTCACCTATTTTAGCATTATCATCTTCTCTTAAATAGAATAACCAATGAGAAATTGTTTCTGTAATAGGTACTTGTATGTTCTCTTGTTTCTCATTATCCCATTCATATTCATATCTTGTGATTTCCATCTCTCCACCATACAAATCTAGAGAAACCATACTATAATAGTTGTCTACATCACCGTCCCATTGGGCTATAAATCCAAGGTCTGTTTGACCTTCTGGTATTACATAACTCATTAACTCTTGTGTAGTATAGAGTTCTTTTGTTCCAGGAATTTGTATCCAATCCCAATAATCCGTGTCTACTTCTTGCAATTCACAAATTTTCCATCCAAGGAATTTTCTGTCTGGATGAAAGAATGTAGGATCTGTAAGTGATTTCATGGATTTCGATAAAGGCAATGTTGCTTTTGCCGTAAATCCTACTCCCTCTGTTTCTGTCTCGTCCCATCCATTCGAAATTTCACAAGAAAATGCACCACCTTCACCTTGGATAGAGATATTTCTCATCGGTCCATTCCAATAGTACTCTTTTACTTCCATATCTGACCATTTTGCTGCAAATACAGTATCGTCATGTGGCACCTTCATAGCAAGCATCTGCGCTGTTGAATAAACTGTGTCCGATACACGTTCATATTTTCTTTCGATACCTCCATCAGCATTTTCTACATCGTAATACTTCGCTTGAATCCATCCTTCAAAAGTTGCACCGTCTTTTGTTGGTGTTGCGCTTAAATCAAACAGATCTGTCTGTTTTTCGATTGTGGTTCCATCTTCTTTTAGACGTGTTGACCAAAAAGATTCTTCTCGTTCTTCTGATTCTTTTACTTCTTCTTGTTTTACATCATCCCAGTAATATCGGTATTCCGTAATTTTCATCACTCCACCGAATAAATCTAACTGAACCTCACTAAAATAGTCGTTATCATCGCCTTCATATGTTGCTTCAAATCTGATAGAATCATAATCTCCAGTCACTTGATAAGCAAGAATCTCTTGGGTTGTCATAAGTGAAGTTCCATCTAACTGCACCCAATCTTCCCACTGGTTTCCATAATCGTCTGTGACCGTTTTCCATACTTTCAGTACCCAACCTTCAAATTTTCTGTTTGGATTAAAAAATGTAGGATCTGTAATTGTGAACTTGTCATCACTCAATGATTTTCCTACTTCGAGCATTATACCCATTCCTTCCCCAAATCCTGAATACTGACTGTCAGAATAGTCAAATGTTCCTCCCGCTGCGTATATATCCACATTCACCTGCGATACAGATGCGCTTGATATCAATGGATTCATAACTGTTGCTATTACACAAACCATTGCAATCACGAATGCGAATACTTTTTTTGTTCTTTTCACATGAATTCCTCCTTATTTTGTTTTTAAATACACGTATCCAACATTATTATAGGACTTTCCATTTCTAATGTCAATTTGAAACATCATTATGATTATCGAATTATTGCGGAGCATTTTATTTCATAGAAAAGTGATACCATTTATCACTTTAAAACAACAAGGTCTTTTCTATAAAAAAATAGACAGGATAACCTGCCTATTTTACATTGTCACCATCAATATCGTGACAATACATATAATACTAATGATAATTGAGATAGAATTAATTGCACTGGATAAACCTACATCTCCGTCCAGTTCCTGAGTATAAGCTGGCGCTGTAGAAGCAATTGGTGCAAATACTAAAATCATCATAGTCTGTCTCACTTCCAAAGAAAATGGTAAGAACAGATAGAAAACAACTGCCAATAGAACCGCAATTCCATAGCGTAAAGTTAAAATGCGAACAATACTTCCTACTTGCTCACGATTTGCACTCAATTCGAATCCAACACCAATCATAAGCATTGGTAAAAATGCATTTGCATCTGCTATAATATCCACCAACGATAAAACAGGTGTTGGGAGTCCAATTCCCAGACAACTAAGAGCAATCATGATCAGATATACCTTAAATGGAATGGAACGTCCAAGTGCTTTCACAATCCGTTTCACAGAAAATCCTTTGTTTTCCTTAATAACAGAGGCAACACCATATGTTGTTCCAAGACAAATACAGGCATTTCCCGTATCAAAAATACTTGTTACAATCACTCCGGTTGCTCCCAAAAAGCTCTGCACAAACGGTAATGTAAAATTACCAATATTATATCCAGCTAAATTCAATATTCCAAAGATCTGTGCTTCTTCCCCTTTTCTTTTATGAATCAGATAGCCTACGATCATATATAAAATACCGCTTCCCAATGCGAGAAAAGCAAGCAATAAAAGGGAATAATCCCAATCTTTCCCTGAAAAGCTTTTGATAATTGCCGCTGGCAAGGTAATATTAATTACAATCTTGGATAACACTCCGAAATCTTCTTTCTTAAAAAATCCAATCTTTCGCAATCCATATCCCAATAATATTATGCTGATAAAGCACGCTGCACGTGTTAAAATTTCAAACATCTTTCGTTCCTATACTGCTTTCTTTCGAACCACTAAAATCCCGCCACGAATCAAGGCTGGTCTTAATGCGTTGTATACAAAACCGACTAAGATCACAGATACAACTGCATTAATAAATGTGGACACCGAACTAAATTTTGCTAAGACAGATGCAACTTCCTGTGGCTGTCCAAGCACATATTGTTTGTAGAAATATCCAACAACTGGATCTGCAATCACATTAAATCCAAGTCCTGCAATGGATGCAAGGATACTCCATTTCAATACATATTTCTTATCTGTACTTTGATTGATCTTTGCATAGTGATGTGCAACAAAGCCAACAATCAATCCAATACATAATTTCAAAAGAAATGTTTTTGGTGCTACGGTAATGTAAATAGGGTCCATAATATCTGCAATGGACATTCCAATTGCTCCTGCAATGCCTCCATACCAGCCACCAATCAACAATGCACCTAGAACGCATACTGCATTTCCAATATGAAGCGCTGTAGAATCTCCTCCTGGTATCGGTATATTAATTTTCAAAAATGTGAATGCAACGTAACATAAAGCAGCGATTAAAGCTGTCTGTGCTAATTTGATAAGTTTGTCATTTCTTCTTTCCATACTGCCTAACCCCTTTCATCTATGTTACATACTATCATCGGACTGGCTATTTTGAAAATGCCAGTTTATCTTTTTTTAACCATACCAGTTTATTTGCTATTCGCTGGTTCAACTGCAACGGATTTTCCTTTGATCTTAGCATTCTTCATTGCGAATAGAACATCTTTCGCATATTCGCGAGGAACTTCAACAAATGTATATTTATCAAACATATCAATTGTGCCGATCAATTTTCCTGGCATACCACTTTCCCCTGCGATTGCACCTAAAATATCACCTGGTCTTGCTTTGTTCTTCTTACCAATGTTGATGAAAAGACGAACCATTCCAGGTTCTTCTGCACCTGTGTCTCCAAAATCGAATTCTTCTTGCTGTTCTTCTTCTGCTGACATTCCTAAATGCATTTTTAAGAACGCTGCTGCAATATCCATAGCAGTGTAATCGGAACCATTTAACTTACTTTCAATCGCATTGATCATAGTTGTTAAATCTTCATTTTCAATTACATTATCAATTTTGTCTAACACATTTTCCATCTTTGTATTTGCAACATCATCTAAAGATGGAACTTTTTGTGCATAAATCTTTGTCTTGCAATATCTTTGAATTTCTTTTAATTTGTAAACTTCTTTTCCGGATACAAATGAGAACGAACGTCCTACTCTGCCTGCACGTCCTGTTCTTCCGATACGGTGTACATAATATTCGTCGTCTTGTGGTAAATCATAGTTAAATACTGCTTCCACATCATCTACATCAATTCCACGAGCTGCTACATCTGTTGCCACAAGAATATCTGTTTTTCCACTACGGAAACCTGCCATAACATGGTCACGTTGTGCTTGTTTTAAGTCACCATGAAGTCCTGCAGCAAAATATCCTCTGCCAAGTAACGCAGTTACCAAAGTATCTACTTGTTTCTTCGTATTACAAAAGATTACGGATAGTTTTGGTGAGTAAATATCTAACAAGCGAGATAATACTTCTTCCTTATTTTTTGGTTTTACTTCGTAATAGTACTGTTCAATGTTCGATACTGTTAATTCCTTCTTTACTACTTTTATCACTTCCGCATCTTTTTGGAAACGTTTTGTAATTTCCATAATTGCTTTTGGCATGGTAGCTGAGAAAAGAACCGTTTGACGTTCTTCTGGAATTCCTTCTAAAATTGTTTCAATATCTTCACGAAATCCCATATTTAGCATTTCATCCGCTTCATCCAAGATGATCGTATGTACGTGATCCATCTTGATTGTTTTACGCCTCATGTGGTCCATCACACGTCCTGGTGTACCAATGATCAATTGTGTACCACTTTTCAATGAACGGATTTGTTTCACGATTTCTTGTCCACCATAAATTGGAAGAACTTTGATTCCATGCATATATTTTGCAAGGTTACGAATTTCTTCTGCAACCTGAATCGCAAGTTCTCTTGTTGGACATAACACGATTCCCTGTAATTTCTTATTCTTTGGATCTATCTTTTGTAGCATTGGAATCCCAAATGCTGCTGTTTTACCAGTTCCCGTCTGAGCTTGTCCAATCAAATCTTTGCCACTCATCATAACTGGGATAGCTTTTCTTTGAATTGGCGATGCTTCTTCAAAGCCCATGTGTTTCACTGCTTTTTGAATCTCAGGACAAATCCCAAGTTCATCAAATTTTACAATTTCCATATAATTTTTTTCTACCTTTCTTTCAATCAAACCGCAATATAATATCAAACATAGAACTTTTTGTCAAATTACTCTTGCCTTTTCAATTGTTTTGATGTAGTATAACATTATTCTTAATGTAGTTTTAAAAACTACATGTTGTGTATATAATATTCGTAAGGAGGTTTTTATTATGAAACAAAAACATATAAAAGATCCTGCAAGCGCTATCACTCATTTTATTGGCATGTTGATGTCGATTTTCGCAGGAATTCCACTACTTTTAAAAGCTGCCAAAGAACCAAATCATGTGTATCTGATTTCTGTTGCAATCTATTTAGTCAGTATGATCTTACTATATTTTGCAAGTACCACTTATCATACATTTGATATTTCCGATAAAGTTAATAAACGTTTGAAAAAATTTGATCACATGATGATCTCTGTATTGATCGCCGGCACTTACACTCCAGTTTGTCTCCTTGTATTAGGTGACTTCACAGGCTATCTCATGCTAGCAATTGTTTGGAGTTTTGCATTGATTGGAATCATTATCAAAGCATTCTGGATCAATTGTCCAAAATGGTTTTCTTCTATATTATATATAGGAATGGGATGGACTTGTGTGATTGGATTTGTTCCATTATTAAATGCACTTTCACCTGCTGCATTTGGCTGGCTCCTTGCCGGAGGTATTATTTACACCATTGGCGGCATCATTTATGCATTGAAAATTCCTGTGTTCGACAATCGTCACAAAGTGTTCGGCTTGCATGAAATCTTCCATTTATTTGTTATGGGTGGAAGCGTGTGCCACTTTATCGTAATCTATGCATTTATTCTTTAAACAACATTCAGGACGTAGCAAACTTTACTACGTCCTGTTTTTTATGCTTCCATATATTCTAATGGATTGATTGGCTGTCCATCTTTCAACAACTGAAAATATAGATTACATCCTTCTACACTATAATATTTGGTTGGTTCACTAAGATAACCAATCCAGTCTCCTTGGTTGACTTTAGCACCTTTTTCTACCATCACTTCTTTTAGTTGTCCATATACAACTTCATATCCACTTCCAATGTCAACTGTCAGGGTTGTTCCAGTCTCTGCATGAACTTCGATATTGGTAACGGTTCCATCTGCCGCTGCGAGAACCTCTTCTCCGACTTCTCCACCAATGATCAATGCCGGATTATATTTGTATTGATCCAATGTGAGAAAATGTACGGTTTGATCCATACTATAGTTTAAAATCACATCTCCGCTTACCGGCCAGATCAATGTATCTCCAGATGTAAATTCCTGATTTGGAGCTTCCTGTACCACCTCTTTTGGAGCTTCTACTACAGGTTCCTCATACACAATCTCAGGCACTTCCTCTACCTTTGGAATCTCCGCTTGAATCTGCTCTGTATTTGCACTCTCTGTTGGTGTTTCCTCTCCCTGTTCTGTGTCCAACTTTCTTTCGTATCTGCTAAATGTGGTATACCCTACAAATGCAATCACTGCTACGAAGCAGATGACAACACCAACGGCTGCAGCTTTTCCTTTTTTCATATTCATCACCTCTGGCTATATTTTTTCCAGAAATGGATGCACTTATTCTATCTCCCACAAAATTTCTGCAACCTCTTTGATTTCTGTTCCTTCGAAGAAAAAAGCAAGGATTTCTGCTGCTGTTTTTCCTTCCTTTGCCATCTCATTTGCTGTATATTGGCTTAATCCCAGACCATGTCCTACCCCTTTTGTTATGACTCTTGTATTTTCCGTAAAATCCTGTATCTCCACACAACTGGATGCCAACTGATATGTATCACGGAAATTTTCCCCGCTGTAGGTTTCTTCTCCCACTTTGATTTGTAAAGCATAGCCTGCACTGTCATATGATTCCACTTTTACCCCTGTCGCATCAATAAAGGTGCTTGCCATCTGGTTCACTGCCTCCACATCCTTCGGACACTCTTTTACCTGCAAATAAGGATAGGTATCCACACCTAATACTTCTTGTCCATTTCGTGTCTTCCCATTACTGACTTGGTGGAACGGAACAAGTGCCAACTCATTATTATAAAGAATAACTTGTCCCTCTGTTGCCTTCCATACCTCCTCTAATTTCTTCTTCCATAAAGGATCTATTTTTTCTGTATTCTCAAACTCCTCTTGCTCCAAATAGGCTTTCCCTATTTCCTCCACCTCTTTGTATACAGACGTTCGCACAAGAATTGCTTGTACTTTCAACATTTCTTCCTCATAATCCGAAGAAACTTCCTGTGCGAGTTTTGCAATGCAATGTTCCTGCAGCAAATGATCCTGTGCACTTTCTGTTTCCTTTACTGTTTTTCCATTGATAAAAACAGTCATAATATAAGGTACAGATGCGATAATAAATACTATCGCTACCATTTTCTTTAATTTTTGCAACATAAAATAAGCCTCCCATACATTATTATATGGAAGGCTTTTTTGTTTTATTACATTTCTACTGTTACTTTATCAAGTTTCCAGATTTCATCTACGTATTCTTGGATTGTTCTATCTGATGTAAATTTACCACAGCTTGCTGTGTTTAATAATGCCATCTTAGACCATCTGTCTTGATCTCTGTAAGCTTCTTCCACACGTTTTTGTGCTTCTGCGTAGCTTCTGAAATCTTTTAAGATAAAGTATGTGTCAGCTCTGTCGCTGCATTGTGTATTTAATAATGAATTATATAAATCTCTGTATAATTCTCTATCTCCGTAAGCGTATGTTCCATCTACTAATTGATCTACGACACGTTTCACATCCCAGTCATTGAAGTAAATGTCAAGTGGGTTGTATCCACCATTGTTTTCGAAGTTGATAACTTCATCTGAGCTTAAACCGAAGATAAATGCATTTTCGATTCCTACTTCTTCAACGATTTCCACGTTTGCACCGTCCATAGTACCAAGTGTTGGAGCACCGTTTAACATGAATTTCATGTTACCTGTACCAGATGCTTCTTTCGAAGCTGTTGAAATTTGTTCGCTGACATCTGCTGCTGCGAAGATCCATTCTGCATTTGATACACGGTAGTCTTCGATAAATACTACTTTGATCTTTCCATTAATGCTTGCATCGTTGTTGATTACATCTGCAACAGAGTTGATTAACTTGATTGTTTGTTTTGCACGTTTATAACCAGCTGCTGCTTTCGCTCCAAAAATAAATGTTCTTGGGTAGAATGACATTTCTGGATGATCTTTGATTTGGTTGTACAAGTACATTACATGTAAGATGTTTAATAATTGACGTTTGTATTCATGTAATCTCTTAACTTGAACGTCAAAGATTGAGTTAGGATCTACTTCGATTCCATTGTGTTCTAAGATATATTGTGCAAGACGTACTTTATTTTGGTATTTGATTTCCATAAATTCTGCTCTTGCTTTTTTATCTTCTGCAAGTGGTTTTAATTTTTCCATTTGTGCAAGGTCTGTGATCCAACCGTCTCCAATGTGTTCTGTTACCCAGTCAGCAAGAAGTGGGTTACCATGTAATAAGAAACGTCTTTGTGTAATACCGTTTGTTTTGTTATTGAATTTTTCTGGCATCATTTCATAGAAATCTTTTAATTCTTGTTTCTTTAAGATTTCTGTATGAAGTGCTGCTACACCATTTACAGAGTAACCTGCTGCAATTGCAAGGTGAGCCATTTTCACTTGTCCATCATATAAAATAGCCATTTTACGAACTTTTTCTTCGTTGTTTGGATATTTTGCTCTGATTTCATTTACGAAACGACGGTTGATTTCTTCGACGATTTGGTAAACACGTGGAAGTAATCTTTGGAATAAGTCGATTGGCCATTTTTCCAAAGCTTCTGCCATGATTGTATGGTTTGTGTAAGCACATGTTTTTGTTGTAACTTCCCATGCTTCATCCCATTCCAAACCTTCTTCATCCATAAGAAGTCTCATAAGTTCCGCAACAGAAACTGTTGGGTGAGTATCGTTCATTTGGATTGTTACTTTTTCGTAAAGTTTCTTGATATCGTCATGATCTCTCTTATATTTTGCAATTAACTCTTGTAAACTTGCAGAAATGAAGAAGTATTGTTGTTTTAAACGAAGTTCTTTACCAGCGTAGTGGTTATCGTTTGGATATAATACTTCAACGATATTTTTAGCAAGGTTTTCTTGTTCTACTGCTTTTTGATATTCTCCACGGTCAAAATGATCTAATTGGAAGTCTGTAATGGCTTTTGCATCCCAGATACGAAGTGTATTTACGATATTGTTGTTGTAACCAACGATTGGCATATCGTATGGAATTGCAAGTACCGATTCGAAGTTTTCTTGAATGAACATATCTCTTCCTGTTTTTGGATCTTTTTCTACACGAATATATCCACCAAAACGTACTTCTTTTGCTAATTCTTCACGTCTGATTTCAAATGGATTTCCTTCTTTTAACCAGTTATCAGGTGTTTCTACTTGGAAACCATTTTCAATTTTTTGTTTGAACATACCATAACGGTAACGGATACCGCAGCCATAAGCTGCGTATCCTAATGATGCTAATGAATCTAAGAAACAAGCTGCAAGACGTCCAAGTCCACCGTTACCAAGTGCTGCATCTGGTTCTTGGTCTTCGATCACGTTTAGATTGATTCCCATTTCATCTAATGCATCACGTACTTCTTTGTAAGAAGTTAAGTTGATTAAGTTGTTTCCTAATGCTCTACCCATTAAGAATTCCATTGACATATAGTAAACTGTCTTAGGATCATCTTTCTTATATTGTTCTTGTGTTGCTAACCATTTATCAATGATTGTTTCTTTAATTGCATAAGATACAGCTTGAAAACGTTGTTGTTCTGTTGCTTCTTCGATTGTTCTTCTATACAATCTTTTTACGTTTTTCTTCACTGCTTTTTGAAATTCTGTTTTATCAAATTGACTCATTGTACTACTCCTTATTTTTCAACGCCTAAAGTAACCTTTTCGCCGTTGATATTCCATTCTTTAGTATAACCAACTGGTTCTGCTTTCACTACAGATGTAGCTAATACCTCTTCCCCAATTGTATCAGCATATTTTCCAAATAAGCTTTCTGCTTTTTCTGTACCTGCATAAGTTACTTGAATCTTATCTGTTACTTCAAAATCAGCTTCTTTTCTCATTGTTTGGATCTTACTGATTAATTCTCTTACGAATCCTTCTTCTAAGAGTTCTTCTGTCAAGTTTGTATCTAATACAACTGTGATGTTATTGTCATTTTCTGATACATATCCTTCCATTTGTGCCATATCGATTAATAAATCTTCTGTCAATAATGAAACTTCTTGACCGTTGATGTCTAATTTCAATACACCTGTGGCATTTAACTCATCCATAGCAGCATTTCCATCAAGATTTGTAAGTGCTTCACGGATTCCATTTAATAATTTACCGTATTTAGGTCCCACTGTTCTCATTTGTGGTTTAAATGTGTATGAAGTAAAGTTTCTAACGTCATCTGTAAATTCCATTGATTTTACATTTAATTCTTCTTCTACGATTTCTTGGTAGAATTCTGGTAATGTTACTTCTGATTTTACAAACATTTTTCCAATTGGTTGACGGTTTTTGATGTTTGCAGCATTTCTACAAGCACGTCCCATAACAACTAATTTTAATACTTCATCCATGTTTGCTTCTAATTCTTTATCAATCATAGCTTCATCTGCTACTGGGAAGTCGCATAAATGAATACTTTCTGGTGCTGTTGCATCAAGACCTCTTACTAAGTTTTGATAGATGTCTTCTGTCATAAATGGAATCATTGGTGCTGCCACTTTGATTACATTTACAAGTGCTGTGTAAAGTGTCATGTAAGCGTTGATCTTATCTTGTTCCATTCCTTTTGCCCAGAAACGTTCACGGCTACGTCTTACATACCAGTTAC
>CAZINB010000038.1:0-13178 GCA_964540565.1 uncultured Faecalimonas sp. | reverse complement strand
TGGAGCAGGATAAAGAGAAATATCAGTATTCTTACGAGGATATTATTGAAATGCTCCAAGACAATGTAAAACTTACGGATACTCCGCAGACAATCGATCTCTTCTGGGATATGTTTATCATAGATGCATTGATTGCCAATTTCGATCGTCATGGAAGCAATTGGGGATTTATCAAAAGAGACAATCAATATAGACTTTCACCAGTTTTTGATAATGGCTCCAGTCTGTTTCCACAGTTAAATACAGATGAAAAAATTGAGGCAGTTCTTCGTGATCAAGAAGAAATAGATATGCGTATTTATAAATTTCCTACATCACAGGTGAAGTATAAGGGAAAGAAAAGTTCCTATTATGAAATTATATCAAGTTTAGCATTTGAAGAATGTAATCATGCACTAGTCAGAATCGTTGAAAGAATCGATTTTAACAAAATCAATAAACTGATTGATTCGGTGGAAAATATCAGTGAAAAACGTAAAGAATTTTATAAAACCATTCTCGAACAGAGATATGAAAAGATATTGCTCAAATCTTATAATGAATTGATGCAAAAATAAAGGAGGCTAGAATATGCGAGCAGTCGTTAGAGATTGGAAACCTAAGAATAGAATAACCACGCCGCTTGCAGGAACCCCTTCTTATGTGAATTCTGGAATCATTAAGGCGGTTATGAAGAGCGGTGAGAAGATCAGCGTTGCCCAAATTGATTACCAGGAATTTGATGAAGAAAATTTTCAGTATGTCATTTGTCCATATTGGGAAATTATAGATGGCCTTCCGGCGTGCATTTTTCAAGGGATACCAGGAATTGATATGGATCTTCGATTAGAGAAATATTACAGGGTGAATTATATCCCGACTTTTATTGCAGAAAGAACCCCATCGGAAAACAGAGAGGATTTATGGGAGATTCTGGAGTCGGTTGGTCTTGATTATTATGATCGGTTTGAATGGCTGCTCAGGACAACAATGCGGTCTGCGAACGATAATCTAATCGTAGAAAGAAAACGAGAATCAAAGGTTGTGGAAGAATTTTTCACTGAGGATCAGCTTCAATATGGCGATAAGATGGTCGTGGATTCTATGGAAGCAATCGCAGATACTACAGCGGGTTTTGCAGATAGAATATTTACAGTCGTAACGAATGGAGTGGATTTAGTTAGTTCAAGTGGCAAGGTCTTGGTTGATTCGGAAACAAGATTGGCAATGGTTCCGATTGTAGTGACACAGCGAATGATCACAAGACGGGAACAAGCAGACAATCGCAGAGACGGGATTGAACAGGCTAAGAAAGACGGGAAATATACCGGCAGGAAGCCGATAGAGGTGGATGAAGAAGTTCTTTGTCAGGTGAAGCAGGAACTGAAAGAGAAACTGATCACAGTAGAGGAAGCCATGAGAAGAACAAAGATTGGGTCAAAATCGACATTTTATAGGAAGATGAAGCAGATGTAAAAGTTGCTGTCATACTAAATTGAGGGTGACATATCCGAATGGCATACATGGAGGGATAATAATGTTTCCAACAATAGACAAGAGAAAAACAGGAATTCTAACGTACGGATTGAATGAAGATATGCGATTAGAGCATTGTTAGGATGTCGTAAAATTTGAATAGCAAAAGTAGTTAAAGGTTAGTTCTACAGTTAGAATGAAGTGAAAAATAGAAAATGAAACATTGACAAGAACTGATGCTCTGGCTATAATAATACTGCCTTACAAGTAGTTGTAAGGGATGGACATTGTTGTCAACAGTTCTAGGATAAACTCGTAAGAGAACATCTGAAACTGTCTGTCTGAGTTGATGACCATACAGGTCAGCAATAAGAAGATGATAGTATGGAACATGACAATAGTCTCCTGCTTAGTTGTTATTATACTACAATTAAGTATTGCATCTAACTGGATAGCTGGCAATCACAAATAAAGGCGTGCCTTTCATATGATTACTAAGTAAAAAAGTATACCCATCGGCTAAGGAATGCTATCCTCCATGTCGATGGGTATTGCATTTAAGGAGAGAAAAACATGAATGTACAGACATGGCTTAATAATCCTAAGACGATAAAGAAGAGCAGAAAAATGTATGCTCATTTTGACTATAGAGTTGATATCAAAAAAGCAGCAGAATTTATACAGAATCCTGACAATATTGTAAGTTACGGATTTTATCCATTTATTCATTATACGATGAAAATGGAAAAATATAATAAACAGACAGGAAAAAAGGTTAAGGAAAGAGAAATCTGTTATGCTGCGCATATGGATAGATGTATTTATCAGTATTATGCATTTGTTATAAATGAATACTATAATCAGCGAATAAGAGAAGATGGCATTGAAAAAGTTCCTGTAGCATATAGGACTGATTTGAAAGATAGTAACATACAATCTGCAAAAAAGGCATTCGATTTCATTAGAGAGAATCCTAAATGTTATGTTATGATTGGAGATTTTACGAATTTCTTTGATAATCTGGACCATCAGTATTTAAAACAACAGTGGTGTAGTTTGCTGCAAGTTTCACAATTGCCAGCGGATCATTATGCCATCTTTAAGAATATTACAAAATATAGTAAATGGGAATTAGATGATTTGTTGGAGCTTAATGGATTCAGTAAATCTGATGCAGATATAAGAAAATTAAATCAAAAGCCTACTGTACTGACAAAGGAGCAGTATAAAGCAAATCGAAAACACATTGTGAAGAATATGCAATCGTATGGAATACCACAAGGTTCTCCTATTAGTGCAGCATTGGCCAATGTATATATGCTTGATGCAGATAAAATTATTTACGAAAAAGTGAAGCAACAAGGTGGATTTTATATGAGATATAGTGATGATTTTATGATTGTATTGCCAGAACAAGAAGATTATAAAATATTTAAAGAGGTTATAGAAACCATAAAAGATGTTCCTAATTTAACATTGGAGAATAAGAAAACACAATTTTTCGGAGTGGAATCTCCAGTGGTTTTCAACATTAGTAAATCATTTGCCGAAGATGCTGATGATTCTCAAAAAAAGATTAATTTCTTGGGTTTCTCATTTGATGGAAGTAAAATATATCTCAGAGCAAAAACCGTTGGGAAGTATTATTACAGAATGCAGCGAAAGGCAAAAACAATTGCAGGAAATGAAGATTTTGTAGGGGCAGATAACCTTTATATGAGATATTCAGAAAGAGGTGCAACAGGTAAACGTGGTAATTTTTTTACCTATGTAAATAATGCAGAAAAAGAGTTTGGTTCGGATGAAATGATTAGGCATGATTTAAAAAATCATATGGGTAAAATCAGAAAAACTCTTAAGAAACATTCGGAAAAATAGATAGAGAATATGAATTGACTAATTATCAATAAAATCAGATGCAGTAAATGCGGAAATATTATAAATGATAGATTACATTGTAAGGGAAGCTGGCAGTAAAATGCTGGCTTTTTTGCGTTGTTTTCAGGGTAAATACCCTAGAAATGAGCAGTCAAAATCATTAGCCTATATAAATGTATACCGGATGATTTTGAAAGTTGAAATAGGGAACAACGGTTCTATGATTTGCAGGGTAAAACGTGTTATATGGCTCGACGCTAGGGCTTCATTAAAATGATGAATGTGCGGTTGGGTGTGCTGGTCAAGATTTGTGAGACTTTGGATTGCAAATTAGATGATATCGTGGAGATTGTTTAGCTGTAAATTTGGGGGAAATGGTACATAACGTTTGATGTGATGAAAAGGAGTGCAAATATGTCGGAAGAAAAGAGATGGCAATTTGAACTTGAGGAATATATCCAGCAGGGTGAGCTGGAACAGGCAGAGAAAAGTGAAGCATGTTGCTCATTATCATGATAACCGAAATGTAAATGAAGAAGAAATCTTGTTGTGGGAACAGATTATTAGAATTGTGTAAATTTTATAGTGTTTAGGGTAGGGAAAGCTGGCAGTAAAATGTCAGCTTTTTTGCTTTGTTTGTAGGGTATATACCCTAGAGATGGATTTTCAAAATCATTAGTCTGTATAAATGTAAGGCTGTATAGATTTAATGTTGAAAAAGTGAGTAAACAGTATTGTATTTATGGAACAATTGCTCCAGGAATAGCCATTAGCAGTTCTTTGCCTATATAAATCTATGCTTGGAGATTTTAATGTTGAAAACATGGAACAATGGTTCCCTATTTTGATTAATAAAAAAGGAGTCAAGAAGTTGCAGAATACATTGATTTTAAAATATAGACAATATATGCTATATATTGTTGACAAATGGCGAATATTTATATAATCTTTACTTAAGATGTTCGAAGATATATAGGAGTGATAGGATGGCAACGATGGAAGAAAAAAAGGAACGATTTAAAAGGGTGGCTGAAAACAGAACAAATCGAATCATAGAATCGATTCGCCTGTTAGGAAATTGTTCTAATAAATCAAATTACGAATATTCGGAAGAGGATGTAAAAAAGATTTTTAGCGCAATAGAAAGCGAACTAAAGGAAACAAAACAGAAGTATCAAGCTAAGGCAAAAAATCGAAAATTTGAATTGTAGAAGGGATACATATGAAAAAGTGGAGGTTTATACCTAATCAAAATTCAACAATTGTCGGAATCAATGATGCTGGAATAGAAACATTTACTGCGAATATGAATAGATCTTTAGTAAGAGAGATAATTCAAAATTCTTTAGATGCAAGAATTCCAAATTCTAAGGAGCCAGTAACTGTTGAATTTCAACTATTTGAGTTAGATAGAAATCAAATTCCAGATGTAGAAAATCTGCATTCTGTAATAAGAAAATGTAGAGATAGCAATCAGGATGAGCCAGATGCATATAAATTTTTTGAAAATGCTCATAAGATTCTGTCAGAATCAAAAATAAGTGTATTGAGAATTAGTGATCATAATACAATTGGACTCGAGGGTAGTGATACTTGCGAAAAGGGTACAAGCTGGAGCCGATTGGTTAAAGAGAATGGATCATCTAATAAAGGACAAAATTCTGGGGGGAGTTTTGGGATTGGTAAATCAGCAGCTTTTGCATGCTCAGACTTACGTACAGTATTTTATTCATCATTAGATAAAAATCATTTGAAATCAAATTTTGGTGTCGCAAAATTGGTGTCATATCAAGATGAAACAATGGGGTGGACAACAGGTGTGGACTATTATTCTGAGGATGAACGGTTTGTTGCGATTCCAGAATTGGCGCGGTTTGATTCATCTTATGAAAGAAGAGATTCGGGAACAGATATTTATGTGTTGGGCATGCACACTTCTGCTGAGTTTAGGAATGCGTTTGTTCAAGCTGTACTGTTAGATTTTTTAGTATCTCTTGTAAAAGGGAAATTGATTGTTAATATACAGGGAGAAATTATTGATAAAAAATCTTTGCCAAAATACATGGCGGAATTAAATCCATATCAGAGCGAAGATATCAAAGCGTTGTTAGATTACTATCATTTATTGACATCTCCAGATCCGAAAATCTTAAAAATAACATTGGATTCTAAAAAATATGGTGCAAAATATGGATTTAAAGATGGCGAATGTACGCTGTATTTAAAAGAAAGTGAAGGATATAATCGTAAGGTTTTAATTACAAGAAGTGCGGGAATGCGCATTCTTGAGCAAAATAGAATCAGTGGAAGTATCGAATTTACAGGTGTTTTGATTATTGAAGGTATGAAAATGAATGAAACCTTCAAAGCCATGGAGGTTCCATCACATGACGCATGGGAGCCGGGACGCTGTAGAGGTGAGGAAAAATATTATACGAATGTCTTAAACGATATGAAAAAATATGTAAAGGCTTGTGTAAAGGATAGTTTTGGTAAAATAAGTTCTGATTCTATAGATGCTATAGGTGCAAGTGATTTTCTTCCGGATAGAATTGAAGAGAATGAGGAAACTAGATTACAAAAGAATGATTTAAGTAGTCGTATAAAGAAATTACTGGGAAAATCTATTGAGCCGACGAAAAAGAAAGCACGAATGATTGATCTGACGGAATCGGAAGTGGAAAAGAATAATTCAGGAGGAAGCGGACCGGGAGAAGGACCAGGACCAAAGCTAGGAGAAGGACCGCATCCAGGACCAGGTGCTGGAATTGAGCCTGGTGCAGACCAAGGTTCAAATTCAAAACTCAATGATACAAAGAAGGGTGAAAAAGTTAAATATAAAGAGATTCCAGTAAAGAAAAGATTGATGTGTAAAAACTTCAACGAAGGAAAATATGTATTAAGCTTTATGTCACCATCAAAAGCCTCAAATGGAAAATTGAAATTTAGTTTATCAGGAGAACAGAGTGATTTTGAATTACCGATTCGTGATGCAAAAATAGTATCTGGTGCAAATGGAACTACAATAGCACAAACAATAGGAAATACTATTTATTTGAACAATCTTTTAAAAGGAGATCAGATAAAGATAGAAGTGGAAGTTGATTTTGATTCTTACTGTATGATGGAGGTAGAATATTATGCGAATAAAAAATAGGCTTTCTCCATATCCAATGTTGGATGATTTTGGGGATGATTATGTAGACTCCTCGTTTAGCGTAGAATATGATGTTAATACTCAATTTTCAGAAGTATACGGAAAACTCAATTTTAATTTGAATAATGAAGAAATACAGCAGCTTATAGCAGAGAAAAAAGCGGAATATGTTGTACATATAGAGTGTCCGGCTACATGCTATAGAACAGCACTTTCTTCCGTTGAATCAGAAATTGAATTTAAGATAAATTCGACAAATATATCAAAATTAATAGAAATCCGTACATTTATCGTATTGACAAAAGCAGTTAGAGAATTTTGTTCTGCTAAATTTCATCCAGATTATCAGGGACAAACATTTGACTTAGGAGCTCATCAAATTATTGCGATAGGAACAGCAAAAAATTACGATGTAAAAAAAGATGATAGAGATTTTGATTCATTGCCATCTATTTTACGAATTGTTAAACTAGAAGATAGGAAAAAGGGAACTTTAAGTGTCAATACAGATAATGATGATCATATCGTTGTCGGTTTATCAGGAGAAGTCTATGAATTATATGCGAGATTGGGGAAAAGTACATTCAAAGCATCTGCATTTAGCTTAGTATTATTACCTGCGTTGGTTGTAGTGCTTCAAAGAATGCATAATAGCAAAGATGATGAATCTGTAAATTCAATGCATTGGTACAAACTAATTGAGAATCTATTGAATAATAATGGTTATGACATTGAAGATTTGAGCATTGATAACGATTCCTTACTGTCAGTATGTCAATCAATATTCGCAGATCCGATTGCAAGAAGCTTTAAAGAATTGGATGAATGGAGTGAAAGGGTGTAATAATATGGTGTTAAGTTATCTTTCGCAAGATGCTATCGATGATATAAAGATAAATTACGGAAAATATAAAAAGCATTTTCAGGATGAAAGCAATGAATGGTTTATCGAGCGATTTAAAAATAATGATTGGATTCATGAATCGAAGATTCAATGTGGCGATATAAGAATGAACATGGATGAAAATTTTAATATATCTGATAGAAAGAATGTTGAAATCATTTATGATGCACTAAGAGATTTGAGTCCAGCTTTAGCATCAGATGAACGCTTGTGGGCAGGACTGTTATTCAATCAATTTTGGAATTATGTAAAATATCGTCGCAAAGAAGAAATTGAAAATGGAAGTGAACGAGATGTCTTGAATTCATTTTTATTTATGCGTGGAACAAAAAGATCTTGCTTTATGAACTGTTTGTCTAGATTGTGGTGGACTGGATATTTATTATATGATCAATCAACAACAGAACATTATAAAGCAGTCGATTTGATTACAGAAACAGCATATTCATCTAACATTATATTACTGTCTTCCAATAATTTTGTGTCGAATAAAAATTTGGCATTAGGTGTATTGGATTGCATATCCAAAAGAAAGCAAATGGGAGAGAAGATTGGAAGATACCATTTTGTTGAAGTAAACAAGTATATAAATTGTGTTGGTGGAGCAGCTCTATTAGATACAATGTCGAGAGAAGAGGCAAGGAATCTTGCAAATAAGAGACTTAACAAATTGTATGGTACTATAGAGATGGATTAAAGGAGATCGGAATGGACAATAGCCATTTTTTTCATAAAGACGAGTTGATTCGTCTTTTGAATAGTATAGAAGGGAAAACATTGGGTGCTGTGGATACAAAAAATGTATTTGCAAGAACAATCGAAAATCCTAAAATAACAGGGATAGCTGGAGATGTGATAGAACAGTCAGTGCTTGGTTATCCCGCAGATAGTGAACAAAGACCAGATTTAAATGTTGATGGAGATTTAGTTGAACTGAAAACAACGGGTATACGCGAATCTGGACGAGGTAAGAAAAAAGAAATTGCAGCGAAAGAGCCTGCAAGCGTAACAGCAGTTTCTATTGATAAAATTGGAAAAGAAACATTTAATAATTCGGCTTTTTATCATAAAATAGAGAATATGTTGTTTGTGTTTTATCACTATAATTCGAAAGTAACAGTGAGAGCAGCTGCGTATGCGGATTTTTTGATACGAGGTTATTTGTTCTATAAATTTTCAGAAGAAAATTTAGAAATCATACGAAAAGATTGGCAAAGAATTCATGATTTTATTGCTGATATACAATCGAAATATACAGAAGAGGAAGCAAAAAAATACTATCCAGGTCTGTCTACACAGTTAAATAAGGAACTGGTTTATCTGGATACTGCACCGAAATATCCGCATGCACCAAGAATACGTTTGAGAAAACGTGTGGTTTCGATGATAGTGCAAGAAAAATTTGGAAAACATCTTGAAGCATTACCAGATAAATATTTGGGATATGAGGATGTGATTAAAAAATGCAGAGAAATCAGCAATACATATAAAGGGAAATCTATTGGTGAAATACTGAATATCTATGGTGTTGAATTTGATATGTCCCAAAAGCGTCAAACAAAACAATTTGCAGAATTAGCAATTGTTAAGATGTTTGGCGGAAATGCAAATAAAATGTCCCAGATTGAACTTTTTCAAAATTTTGGAATTGTAGGAAAATCTATAGCTATAAAAAAGAATGAATCCTGGACAGAGGATATGAAGATGTTTGCTGTGGATTTTTTTGAATTGCTTGAGAATGAGTTTGAAGATGAAGATATGGGCTGTTTGCGTGAAAAAGTATTTGAAGACTCCGCATTGTACAATTACCTGCATGATAATAAATTGTTATGTATTGTGTTCCAAGAGGAGAGTGCAGATAGTAAGGGTTATGTGAATTTGTATGAAAATAAATTTCTTGGATTCAAGATGTTAGAATTAGATGTGCCGGAGTTACTAGAGTCTGCAAGGAAAATATGGGAAGAAGCAAGGGATATTATCATTAATGAGAAACTTTGTGATGTGCCTGTGACACTTAAAAATGGAAAACCACGATATACACCCAAGACAAATGTACCAATGACGGCACCGAATTTGCCAAAATCAGAGGAAAATATAGTGTTTTTTAGAGGTTCTGGAAGAAATGCTGCTCAAAAGAATCAAATGATCAATGGTGTAAAGATGCTTAAACAGTATTATTGGATTAAGGGATCATATATAGCTGAAAAAATGAAAGATATTGATTTCATTTGATATGAAATTTTGAATAGGATTACAGTAATGCATGTATAACGAGGCAAAAGAAAAATGGGAAACATTGTAAAAAAAGAACCCCGCTTTCATGGTGAAGTCTCAGAAAAAAGTCACAAGAACATGAGCCGCATCAGAGGAAAGGATACAAGCATTGAAGTTACTCTCAGAAAAGCCTTGTGGAATAGAGGATATCGATATCGAAAAAATGTTAAAGATCTTCCAGGTAGACCGGATATCGCAATAACAAAATATAAGATTGCTATTTTCTGCGATAGTGAATTTTTCCATGGAAAAGATTGGGAAGTTTTAAAGCCAAGGCTTGAAAAAGGGAAAAACCCGGATTACTGGATTCCAAAGATTGAACGCAATATGGAACGAGATAGGGAGAAGGATAAAGAATTGTTGTTCGCTGGCTGGACAGTTGTACATTTCTGGGGAAAAGAGATTCTTAAGAATACTGGTGAATGCGTAAAAGTAATCGAAGAAATCATTTTTGATATGCAGATTGGGGAAGAAATATATTCAGAAGAAATTTAAAATACTAGTTGATCAAAATTTGACCTTGTGATATAATTTGATCATGCTATAGAAAAAGTGAGGTTTATTAATGAACAAAACAGTATGTGAGTTGTTTGCAGGAGTCGGTGGTTTCCGCTGCGGCTTGAATGATATTAGGACAATAGAAGACCCGAACGGACCAGAAAAGTGGGATACTGTATGGTTTAGTCAATGGGAGCCCGCTGAAAAGAAAACACAGTATGCTCATGATTGTTATGTGTATCGTTTTGGTACATGTTTGGATATAGAAGGTAACGATACAACAAATTGGAATATAGAAGAAGTGGACAAAAAGAAACTTCCAGATTTTAACTTGTTGGTTGGTGGCTTCCCTTGTCAGGATTATTCCGTTGCATCTACCTTGTCAACATCAAAAGGTCTTGAAGGAAAGAAGGGTATTCTTTGGTGGTCTATCCGTGAGACTATTGAAGAGAAGCAACCACCATTTATTTTGTTAGAAAATGTGGACAGGTTACTTAAGTCTCCGGCAAAACAGCGAGGAAGAGATTTTGGTATCATTTTAGCATGCTTGAGAGATGAAGGATACACAGTTGAATGGCGTGTGATTAATGCAGCGGAATATGGTTATCAACAGCGCAGAAGAAGAACCTTTATTTTGGCGTATAAAGATACTACAAGATACAATGCAGAAATGGGAGAAAAAGTGGCATATAAAGCAGATTCATCTGTAGAAGAACAGAGAATCAGCATGTCACGACTCTTATTAGAAGACGGATTTTTTGCTAAGACATTTTCAGTATATGATGTTGATTCCAAGATGCTTCAAATCACTGAGTTGCCAAAAGGATTAGGCGAGTTATCAGAAAACTTTAGCTTCGGTTTTGAAAACACAGGTGTGATGAAAGATGGCATTGTTTATACATTTAAAACGACACCTAAGTATGATGGAAAGCAGATTACATTGGGTGATGTTATGGAAACAGGTGATGTCGATAAAAAATATTTCATTCCAGAGGAAAGATTGTATTATACAGACCCGAGCGTAACACACAGTGATGAAAGTCATGGAAAATTACCAAAAGAGCATAGACAGACCTGGCAATATCTGAAAGGTGCAAAAAAGTTACCAAGAAAAGCGACAAATGGTCATGAGTATATTTTCTCAGAAGGCGCAATTTCTATGGTCGATGAAGAGGACAAACCAGCACGTACCATGTTAACATCAGAAGGCAGTTTTAGTCGAACAACACACATTGTCAAAGATAAAAAGACTGGAGGAATCCGTCTGCTGACTGCGTGCGAAGCTGAGCGTATACAAGGATTTCCAACCGACCACACAAAATATTGTTTGGTAGATGGAGAAAAGATTGAAATGCCTTTGAATAAAAGACGTTTTATGATGGGAAATGCTTTGGTTGTTGATCTCGTGCGAGATATGGAAAGAACATTATCTGAAATTTTTGAAAAAGAAGAATAAAAAAGGAAAATGCAGGGGCGATTGTTGCCTCTGCATTTTTTAAATCATATAATCTGTTCTAAAATGTAACTGTTATTTATCCAGAAACTCTGGGTTGTCATCCACTGTCCATCTGGCAGAGGATTGGCATCTCTTTCGACATTGCCCTTGACGATGCCACAATCGAGTTTGTAGGCTGCTTTGGTAGCATGAGGGCGAACGTGAATGATGCGGTTGTCATGCTGACCGAGTAGGTTATTGGAAATTGTTCCGTTTGGCTTGATTTTGAATTCTACGCCGGTCTGAATGGTGTTTTTGACCTGTAACCAGCCGGTCTGAACATCCCCCTCCAAATCTGAGGCAGGCATATTCCAGAATTTGGCTTTTTGTAATCGATAGTGTTCTCCATCTCGCTTGAAAATGACGAATAGAAATTTGGTTTCACTAAAGTAGTTGTAAAGTTCAGAATCTTCCCATTCTTCAGCAACCAAATCCATAAATCGAAATGGAGGGAATGACATATTCTCACGAATTTTTCCGTTTTCTTCAATGCGGATAGTTTTTACAACAATATTGGATTTTACAAATTCTTCGGCATGATTTCCTTTGATACCGAGCATGCGGTATGTAAGGTCAACCCATTGTGCTTTATTGTTGTTATAAATTCTATCATAATATTCGCATAATCTCAGATCCGTTTCTCCAATATGATTTTCAAGTCTTTGAACAATAATATCTTCAAACGAATTCTTTTCAAGAAGAGAAGAGTCTTTGATAAGTGGCTCATATGGAACTGCATCGTTTAAAACATAAGTGTGAAGTACATAATCCATGTAACTACGTTTAAAACAGAAATTACGTTTTTTCGCTGGAATATGTTCTCCGTAAAATTGAGGACGCAGACTTTTGGCTGCGGTTGCACCTTTGGTACAGGCTCCTAAATATAGAGTGTCTCCTTCTGAAATTTCGTGTGCCAGACCAGCAGTAATTTTCGCATTAATTTTATTATAATCGTTAATGATGATTTCTAAATCGGCTTTTGGAGGGGTGAAGAGATTTACAAATAAAATCTTGTTGTTCATCCGAGGAATCGTTTTGTCTCGTAAGTAATGAACGAGCAATATTAAACGGATTTTATCCCACACATGACTTTTATAAAATTCTAATTCAACAGGTTCTTCAAAAGAAATATTGGTAATCGACAAACGCTCACCGGCTGTGTAGCTACCATTTTTTTTGAGGTCAATGCAAGTCTGTTTCAATTCAACACCAGCCTCTTTGAAATCAGCTTCTTGGTCAGAATTTGGTTTGTATCCAAAATAGTATTCTTCTAAAAAATTACCAAGTTGTCCCTTGGCGTTTGTATCGTTAAGGGATTCTTCGGTCAATTCATTTAGTCTATTGTAATATGCAAGATAGCGACGTTTGACATCTAGGAAAGTCATTCCTTCTAATTCTTTGGCGTAAGTCAAAATGCTTTCAGCAGATGAGGAATCATAATCAAATAACAATGCTTTATCCTCCGTAAAATTGTTGTTTCAATTATAACATACTTGAATAAAATAGTCTTTCATATG
>CAZINB010000037.1:0-14013 GCA_964540565.1 uncultured Faecalimonas sp. | reverse complement strand
ATTGACACCTGATACTTACGCTCCTAAGCTGTAGTTCCGGGTTCGATTCCCGGTGGGAACGTTGTAAATATATAAGTAAATCAAAAAGTAAATGGCTTTAGAGATGTTCTCTAAAGTCTTTTTTTGTGAGCAGGTGGAATGACTCTGAACAGCAAAAAATGTCATATGCTGCAAAGTGAATTTTATCGACAAAAAGGTGTATGTATGTTAAAATTGAGTAAAAATATACAAAATAAAACAAAAAAGAGCGTTGATTAATGGCAAAGATGCTTAAAATCTAAAAGTAAGGGGGAACAGATAAAGATGTAGTTTAATCTGTCCCCGTTTGTTTTTTTTATGATTGTCAGAGAATTTGACGAGGAGGGGGTGCCTGTGAAAAAAAGTACAAAAAGAAAATATGATCATTTTGGGGTTTTGTGGTCAGGTGCATTAACTCTAGTGTTAGCTCTGATATTTCTTGTAGTATTTAATCGGCAGATGAATGATAATCTGTACTTTGAACGTTTTTCTCAGATGAATGATATTACTGGACAATTGTTTACTGGGGTGGAACGAACAGTTCGACAAGACTGGCGTTCTACAGAAATCTTAAAAAATCAGCTTATGGAAACAAAACTACATAATACAGATGAGCTTAGAATATTTATGGAAACACAGATGCGAGTGGGTGAACTGGATGTTTTGCAAAAAAAATTAATTGCTGTGAGCGATACAGGTTATTACTACGATCAGAATGGAAAAGTGGGATTACTTCATCAGATGGAATCTCTCTTAAATGAACCGGAACAGATTAGTTTTATGATCAATGGGGTGGCGGATGAAAAGTCACATATGGTGTTTCTAACACATTTAAAAAATCCTATTACACTTCAGGAAGACGACCACACGATTACATTGACTTATTACGGTGTTATGCGAAGTATGGAAGAATTGGAACCATATTTTAGCTGCGACGCTTACGATGGATATAGTACGGTATATGTAACGGATGAAAAAGGTGAAATGTATTTTTGCAGTAACACAAATGAGTCGCAACCAATTAGCGGACATAATATATTTTATGCAATGAAAGAAGCATCTCATGAGAATTCTGAATTTGAGGAGTTTTTTGATAGCGGATTTCAAAGTGAAGATTTATTCTATTCAAGTATTGATTTAGAGGGAAAAGAGTATTTTTATGGTATCTATCATATGATGGAAGCCGATTGGTTCTTAATTTATTTTGTTCCAGCGGAGCGGGTTGCAACGAATGTAGTTACCATGATTTCAACAAATAACACTGTCTATCTGGTATTTGCTATTTTATTAGTAATATTAACAGCCTTTTTTCATAATGCACTTATGAATCGTTCGAATGAAAGGGCAGAGAATCAGAAGTTGGAAAAATTGAATGCGGAGTTAGAAGCTGCGAGAGACTTAGCAAATACTGCGAATGAGGCAAAAAGTAATTTCTTAGCCAATATGTCCCATGACATTCGAACTCCTATGAATGCAATCGTTGGTATCTCTACCTTATTAAGTAACGAGACAGAGCTTTCTGAAAAGGCACAAGGATATGTTCAAAAAATACAATTATCTGCACAGTATTTATTAAGTTTGATCAACGATGTATTAGATATGAGTAAGATTGAAACAAATGAAGTGAAATTAAATGAGGAACCATTTATTTTATCAGAACAGATTGCTCAGTTGGAACGTTGGAACTGAAGCGAGACTTGGATGCGAATTATCAGTTGGAAACAAAGAAATTATTGTTGTTAACCAAGGATGAAAAGTTACGATTTAATATGGAAAGTACTTTTATTCAGCTGGGATCAGTGGTAATTGCTACGGATACAGTTGCTAAGGCGCATCAATTGATAAAAGAGCAGTTTTTTGATACGATTATGATTTCGGGTGGTTGGAACAACCCAGAGTTTCCGGAGTGGGTACGTGAACTGCGTACTTTAACAGACTCTAAGACAGTAATATTGGGAATCGGAGATATCAATGACAATAAGAAGAAACTTGCTGATACCATAGCAGCAGGAGGGGCAGATGGATTCCTCGTGCGTCCATTTTCAATAGATGATATGAATATGGCGATTGCGCATGCCAGAGGTACCGTAGAATTGAAGAATCTGTCTTCTTTGTGTGGTATGCGTTTCCTTTGTGCAGAAGATAATGCATTGAACGCAGAAATTATAGAAGCGGTGTTGGAAATGGAAGGAGCTACATGCCGTATCTATCCTGATGGTGCAGAGTTGGTAAAAGCTTTTGCGCATATAAAACCAGGCGAATATGATGCAATCTTAATGGATGTACAGATGCCGAATATGAATGGGTTGGATGCAACTAGAGCAATTCGTGCAGGAGCAAATCCATTAGGAAAGACAATTCCAATTATTGCGATGACAGCAAATGCATTTTCAGAAGATGTACAGCGCTGTATAGAAGCAGGCATGGATGAACATATTGCAAAACCAATTGATATAACGATGCTTGAAAAAGCAATGAGAAAATCAGGAAAAAATGGATAGTTAGTTAGGGCTTATGAATGGTATCATTCATAAGCCCTAACTTTTGCTTTTCGCAGTGTATTTTCCCACGTTGTATAAGTTGGCCATCCTGTCGTATCGAAGCAATCACGAATGGATTGACAGTAGTATTCTAGTTTGTCGTGCAATGGTTCAGATATATTCGGAGAAAAGATTTGTGAGGTTCCCATCATTGCTGCTTCCAATATAGTTGCACGGTCTTCAGTAGAAAAACTTTTTCCGTAATCATTTGCAAAATAAGTTGTAAAAAGTTCTTGATAATATTCCATCGGCATCATTTCATAAGAAACATAATATCCACCATATTCTGGATTTAAGTCAATAAATTCTTTTGGATTGAAAGACCACCATTTTTCTTCAGAATAAATTGCATCAGTTCTATATAAGGCGTTGTGTTCCAGCACTTTATCAATCATATGAGAAGATTCGTGGTAAAAATTTTGCTCTAAGATTGTACCACCGAGTTGTTCTTCAGAGAAATAGGATATAAGGTCTAAAGAAACTGCTTTGATTGTTTTAGATACATCCCAAAAATAAAGTTGATCTTTTCCGTTATTATTTATCATTAAAAGAAAATAACCATTTGCGTTTTGGTGCCACAGCTGTTTTAAAGTAAAAGTTCCATTGGTGCCTTTGGAAGAACAGGTGGAAAGAAAGGTGCCATCTGTTTCATAGGCGGACATCGTTTGTGTTCCAGTTGCAGTAGTTGTGGTAAGGATCAGACGTGTTGGGTTTCCAACAAGACTTAAAGTAGGATAGGATGCGTCACAGCTGAATTTGAAAGGATCTTCTTGTTTACCTAAAAAATAGGTGTCCTTGTAAGCTAATAGTTCGCTTGCCCAGATACCATTATGATATTCCATGCCAGAAAAGCTATCATCAATCTCAAAGACTTCAAGTGTTCCTGTCACAAGATTGAGTCCGGCGTAACATTCTTTTTTATCGATAGTTGCTAAATCAATATACTTGATGCTGATATCTGTTTCTGAGCAAGAATAGGAAAATAGCTCTGCGGTGTTTTTTAAAAGAACCTCTTCATCCTTTGTTTTCAAGTCTACAATGTGGATGCCATCTGAACTTGTGAGGCAATATGCTTTTGTAACGGAAGGATTTACATAGATTAAATCGGCAGATGCTTCGTAAGTTTTCGTTTCCTGTAATGCTTCGTCAAAGACATGTATCTTTCCGGTCTGTGCATCACTTACTACAATATAATCTTCAAATGCTTGCACTGTAACTGCGTAAGAACCAGCAGTTTCTAGTTCGGTTTCGCAAAGAATTTCGCCAGAATCTAAGCTCAAAAGTCTAAGGTGTAAAATCTCGGTATTGGTTCTTACGTTATAAATAGAATAAGAACTTAACAGTTGATTTTGAAAAAACGATAATTCTTGCATAGAATTTTCTTCAATGGAAGTATTGGGAATGTAGTTTAAAACACCATCTTCTCCGACTGGTATTGCAGTTTCTAAAATTTTTGGCTTATGATCACTAGCAGTTGGAACATCATGTTGTATTCCGCAGCCTGTTGCGAAAAGCATGAGGGTAAGTAGTGTTGTTAATATCAGTTTCTTTTTCAAACGACTCTCTCCTTGTAGGATTTCTATTTATTACATTGTAACATAATAAATAAAATGGAGGAAATCTTTGTGGGATTTCCTCCATTTAAATATTAGTGTGTAATTAATTTTTTTCTGAATACAAGAATTGCCATAGAAACAATTGCTGCAAAAGCGAACATTGCGATTGGTGTTGTATCGCCTGTTTTAGGGCTTGTTTGATTAGAAACAGTTGTTGATGGAGTTACAATAGTAGTACCTTTGTTATTGTCTGTATCAACATCTGTATCAGTATCTGTTGAAGGTGTGTTTGTTGCGTCATCACTTGGAGCATTTCCTTCGTTATTATCAGAGTTATCTGCTTCTGGTAATCCTGTTCCTCCGATGTTATCAAAGTTATATACAGGCATAATGTTTTCAGTCATAGCTGTAGGAACAAATGCTTGTGAAAAATCACCTGCATTGATGTATGCTTCTAATTCATGCAATACAGAAGTTGACATTTCGAAAACTTGATTTGCTAAGTCTTTTCCAAGTGCAGTAGCTTTTTCAGCGGCGAGTTCTTGATCATATGCATAGATTGTTAACATTTCTGCATCGATAGCTGCTTGTTGTTCTACCAAGCTTTCTTGATATGCTTCAAAGTAAGCTGCTACATTTTCAGCACATGCTGCACGATTTGCGTAACAAAGGTGATTGATCATTTGGAAGTTCCAGTTAAGAGAACCTTCTACAAAATCACCTGAAGTTTTTGAGTAGCTTTCGTGTACTTCAGATACAAGTGCAGAGTAATAAGGAATATAAATAGAAAATTCAGCATCTGCCATTGCTTGCCATTGGATTGTTGCAAGAGTTGCTGGCATATTTTGTCTTGTTTCAAAAATATGACATTCTGCTTGTCTGTTGTTTCCAATTGCATAGATGGATGGATTTTCGTTTGAGTTATAGCTAGAACCTTCTCCGCGATAAGCTAATAAATTTAAAACATCCATAGTAGTTAATTTGTATGTTGGAGTTACTAGCAAATCACCAGAGTTTGTTTTGTTATCCATAGTTGTGTAATCAAGAGCAGCAGCAGCTTCTTCATTTACATAGAAGAGACCTTGCCAATATCTAGAGTATTGACCTTTTCCTGATTTTTCACAGGCATATGATTTTGCAACGTCAATGTTTCCATTTTCATCTGTCACAAGGAAACCATTTTCTTGTGCGAGAGAAACAAGATTTTCAGATACAATAACGTTTTCTGTATCAGTTACATCGATTACACCAAGTAACATAATGTTTGGTTGAATAGAAACTTTATCTGCTGGCATTTTGATTGCTGCGTATTGATGACCAGATACAATTTCAAGATACCATGTTTCGTTTGCGTCACTGATCATGATAGAGTTACATTCTCCGGCACCATATGTATCAATAATGTCTGCCATTAATTCAACACCTTCTCTAGCAGTAGCTGCGCCACCTAAGATAATACTTCCGATGGAAATTTCACAGATTCCTGTGTCTACGAGAGGATCTACTGCGCTTACAGCATCACTATAGTATGTGGATACAGTTGCTGACATAGATACACCCATTTCATTTTGTCCAGCTTCCGCATATGCTTCACCAATATAATTTCCATTCGCATCTGTCATTGTTTCACCATATTCTGGTGTATCTTTTACATAAGTATAAGCGTATGTGTGACTAGGATATGGCATAGAAAAACCGTATGCATCTTCATACATGGCGCCTTCTTCCCAATCATTTGCTTGTGCAACACCGTAAATTTTTCCGTATAAATCACCGATATCTTCAGAACGTCCCATATAAGTACTTCCGTTTTCGCTTACAGAATTTCCGACATAGACACCTGTACAAGCAGAAGATGTAATAGTATTTGTAAATATTAGACCTCCTGCAAGTAGGATTGGTAAAACTTTTTTCATTTTAATCATATTTTTATCCCCCTTGCGTTTTTAATAATTATGCATTTGTAACGTATATTTATTCACTTTACTTGCATAAGTATACGCCGTGTGTTATGAAATGTCAATAACAAATTAAAAAATATAGGAAGAGATTTAACAAAAATTTTTCCTATGTTATACTGAATTTAATATAAAAAAGGAGATGTATTATGCCAAAGGGAACGAATAGTAAACTGAAGTTGTGGAGCAAGTAAAAGAAGAAATTCAACGTTTGACAAGACAGTATATAGAGTAGAACACAAAACATTCACAGAAATTCGTTTGAATTTTCACATTTTGATGATAAACTGTAGCAAACAAAAGGAAAGTAGGTATAAAAATGAAATTACATAAAGTATGTTCGTTGCTGCTTGCTACATCGCTTGCTGCATCAGTGCTGTCAGGCTGTTCTACATCAACGAAAACAGATCAAAAGGAAACGGTAGAAAGTGAAGAAAATGGAATTGTATCATTTCGTCCGGTAGACTGTGGAATACAGGCACAGGAGGTATATGAATATCCATTTCTTGGACTGACGGCAAAGCTTCCAAAGACGTTATTAGAAAAGCTCGATAGTCGTGAAGTATTTGCATATACACAGGAAGATTATGCAGATGCAAATACGATTTCGTATGCAGTGATGCGTTTTTCAGCTACTACAGAAGAAGAGCGAGAAGAGGAAGGAATGTCAGTAGACATTTATTCTTGGGAAGAAGCACTGGAAAAGATAGGTGCGTTGGGAGTATATCAGAAAGAAGCGGTAAATCGTCTGGATGAATTAACATCTTGTGATATACATGAGAAAGTTGGAGAAAGCGCAGATGGTTCTTACGAATATTATATTAGTACAAATTCAAAAGGAAATCAGGAATTGGCAGAAGAACTAAAAGCAACAGATGTATCTATCAGTGAGATGCATGACTTTGATGCAAATCAAGGGTATACAGCGTTTTCTGATGATCGCGTGGATGGTGTAACAAATGTAGGGCCATTTACAACAAAGGATGTGTTGGGAAATGCTTACACAGAAGAACTGTTTAAAGAGTATGACTTAACATTGGTAAATGTATTTGCTACCTGGTGTTCGCCATGTGTAGAAGAAATGCCAGAGCTGGAACAACTTCGCCAAGAGTATGCAAAGAAAAATATTAAATTAGGTATTGTTGCTGTGGTATTAGATACGAAAACAACACTTGGCATTGATGAAGGTGCAGTGGAACGTGCACAGGCACTTATGGAACGTAGCGGCGCACAATTTCCATTTTTGATTCCAGATGATGGAAATATGAATGATCGTTTAACAGGAATTGAAAGTGTACCAGAGACATTTTTTGTAGATCAAGATGGAAATATTGTCAGTGAACCATATGTGGGTGCTCGCTCGCAAGAAGAATGGTCAAAAATTGTAGACCAAGAATTAGAAAATTTATAAGGTGATAAGGAATGAAGCGTTTGGAAGTTCCACGTTGGTGTGGAGGTGTTACAGCTGTTTTTGGAATTGCGCTGATGGTATATGGAGTATACCGTGGGGAAATGGCTGTTGTACTAAAAAAAGCCATTCAGATTTGTTTGGAGTGTGTAGGAATTGGATAAGAGACAATGGCATCGCCATAGAATACAGGCCTTATGGGCTTTATTAACAAATAGTTATATGGTCGGTTATGTACAGGGGAAAATATATAAAGGGAAATTAAAAAATCTTTGTGTTCCAGGGATGAATTGTTATTCATGTCCTGGGGCATTGGGAAGTTGTCCGATTGGGGCAATGCAAGCAGTAATTGGCGATTGGAATTTTAAATTTGCCTTTTATATTGCAGGATTTCTTATGTTTATAGGGGCGTTGATTGGCCGATTTGTTTGTGGATGGTTCTGTCCTTTTGGATTAATTCAGGATTTGCTGCATAAAATCCCATTTCCAAAGAAAATAAAGAATTTTAGAGCCGATAAATGGTTACGGAAATTAAAGTATGTGATTCTGATTATTTTTGTAATAATCATGCCAATGTTTTTGGTAGATTTATTAGGACAAGGTGCCCCTTACTTTTGCAAATTGATTTGTCCGGTAGGTACATTAGAAGGTGGAATCCCACTTGTGTTATTAAATAAAAGTATGCATAGTGCATTGGGATGGCTTTATACATGGAAAATGGTAATTTTAGCAATAACGATTTTCTTTTCGATTATAATATATCGCCCATTTTGCAAATATGTTTGTCCACTTGGAGCGATTTATTCTGTATTTAATCCGATTTCAGTATTTCGATATCGTGTAGATCGAGAAAAATGTATTGCCTGTGGAGCATGTGCAAGAGAGTGTGATATGGGATGTGATCCTGTGGTACATGCAAATAGTTTAGAATGTATTAGATGTGGAAAATGTAAACAAGTCTGCCCAACAGGTGCGATTTGTACGGGATTTCGAGATAAGATAACTCCTCAGAGATGATTCTCTGGGGAGTTTTTAGTGTTAGGAAATTATTACTACGAAAATCAGGATTGTGCAAAATATACAAAAAAATAGATGAAAAATCAGTAATAATATAAAAAATACAAATTTCTATTTTATAAAGGGACATTAGTCCTGTCTAAAAGTAGGTAATTATGCAATAATTTAACCACTAAATTTAGGAGGTTTTATTATGAAAAGATTAGGTAAGAAAATCATGGCTAGTTTGTTAGCAATGAGTATGTGCCTATCCATGTTACCTGCAAATGCACTTGCGGCAGAAGCAAATGTAACATTGGATCTAGCAGGTGGACAATTTGTAATTATGTCCACAACAGATGTTCATGGTAAAGTTTGGGATGAAAATATTCTAAATGATACAACTGTAAATAACAGTTTATTGAATGCATCCACAGCTGTGAGCAAATATCGAGAAGAATATGGAAAAGATAACGTTATCTTATTAGATAATGGGGATTTATATCAAGGAACACCAATTTCTTCTTATAACATCAGTCAATACACACAAGGAAAAACAACAGAAATCAATCCATTAGCAAGAGCGTTAGCATATATGAACTATGATGCTGCAATTCTTGGAAATCATGAATTTAACTATCCATGGGAAACAATGAGTGATATTTATGATTACTTGGATAAAAATGATGTAAAGACAGTATGTGCAAACCTTTATGATGAAGCAACTGGAAAACGTGTATTTGATCCATACCTTATCAAAGAAGTTGAGGTAGACGGTCAAAAAGTAGAAATTGGTATTATTGGTCTTGAAAATACAGACTGTTCAAGATGGGATGTATCAGATAACTATCCAGGTATGATTTTTGCAGCTCCAGAAAATAAATCTATGGATTTATCTTACGAAGTGCAAAAAGTGCAAGATGAATGGAAAGCAGCGGGAATCGATCCAGATTTCGTATTAGTTTGCTACCATGGTGCACTTGAAAGTGAAAAAAATGCAACAGATGCATTAACATTTGGCGTGAATACAGAAAATCAAGTACGTCGTATCATTACAAATACAACAGGAATCGATATGGTGATTTCTGGTCATGACCACAATTCATCTTACTCTAACAATACATACAAAAACAAAGCTGGTGAAGATGTATTAGTTGTAAATGGTGGTGGTACACAATTAACAGCTTCTGTATGGAATGTATCAGTGGATAAAGCAACTGGTGAAGCAAGCGTTTCTTTAGATGATGTAGTTGCTCAAGATTTAAGCGAAGAAACAGCAGAAACAACTATTTCCCTTGAATCAAGTAAAAACCTTGATTTATCTGCTTATGAAAAAGATAGCAGCTTAAAAGAAATTATCAAACCATATGTAGATACAGCAAAAGAATATGTAAATACAGCTGTTGGTAAACTTTTAAACTGGGATGGAAAGAAAAATTCTAACAGCAGTTATTATTTAGAACAAACAGATACAGTAGATTTGATCAACCGTGCACAAATTTCAGAAGGTGGATATTACTTAAATGAAAAATATACATCTGTTGATAAATTGAACGCAAAATTACGTGAAATTTATGGAAACGATACAAAGAAACAACTTGATAACGATGCATTATTAAATGGCAAATTAGTAGTCGATTTAACATGTACATCTGTTGTTACGTCAAGTCCATTACCTTCAGAAGGTGACAGCGAATTGTCAATGAAAGGAATCTATGGTTTCTATAAATATGACAACTCATTGTATCTTATTACATTAACAGGTGCAGAAATCAAAGAATTCATTGAATATAATGCATCTGATCGTGTTGTAGCAAAAGTAAAAAATGGTGAAGTTATCATTTCAGATACAGGAGATTATAATGCAAACTTTACATTCCCTGTATTCTACGGATTAAACTATGAAATTGATATGTCAGCGGAAGTTGGTAATCGTGTAAATATTACAGGATTTTCAAATGGAAAAACATTTAGTGAAGATGAAGTATATATCTTTGGTATTAATAACTACCATATTGGAAATACAGCAAATGCAATTATGTCTAAATATTCTACTAGCGAAGCAATCTGGTCTCAAACAGATGACTTAGGTGGCGGTTATGTACAAGATTTAATCGCAGACTACGTAGGAAAAATGACAGAAGAATATGGTGGTGTTTATGCTAGCAAGGAAGCAGATAAGAACGGCGAAGGTATCTGTACATGGGATATCACATGGAAAGGTGAAATTCCAACAGATGTAACAGTATCTGATAACACTGCATATGTGGGAACACGCGTAGATGAATTAACTGATGGTGCTCAAGTTATGTTGGTAAACGTAGCAAATGAAAACACAATCAGTACAGAATATTACAGCGAAAGTACACCAACACTTGCTGCAGCAGGTGCTTCAAATGTTGATGGAAAAATTTATGCTGAAACTGGAACAGCACTTTATACAGTAGGTGTAACAGAAGAAGGTTATTATACTTTCAAAACAGAACTAGGCTATTTGACATCAAAATCAACAGGAAGTGGCCTTGGTTATGAAACAGAATTAAATGAATATGGTCTTTGGGAACTTGTAGAAACAGAAGAAGAAGGCGTATTCTACCTTAAAAATATAAATGCAACATATGGCGGATACAGTGCACAATACCTTGAATACTATTATGGTAAATTTACTACATATGGTTTATCAGGTGGCGGAGATCCATATGGAGTAAGCTTCTATAGTGTAAAAACATCAGGAGCACAAGTAAAAGCAAATAAGATTGCAGATGGTGATAACCTTGTTATTTATTATAACAATGGAGAAACAGTATTTGGTCCAGTAAACGGAAACAAACTTTCAGCAGTGAAAGCAAGTGTAGTAGGAACAGATAATGGAAGTTCTGTGGTTGCACCTGAAGATGGAGCAACTGTATTTAAAGTAGGTGTGACAGAAGATGGTAAATATACATTCTCAACAAGCGATGGATATTTAACATACAGCAAAGGCTTAACATACAAGGAAGAACTTACAGATAATGGTCTTTGGGAATTAGAAGAAACAGCAGATGGATATTATTACATCCGTAACGTTGGAGCACATGATCAATATGTTGAATTCTACAATGGATTTACAACATACAAAATGAGTGGAAACACAGCACTTTATACATTTACACTTTATAAAGTAGGTGCAGTAGCAAGTGCTGACGAAACAGAAGTGGAAGGATACTCAGTATCATTATTTGAAACTTCAGACGTACATGGTTACTTATTAGACAGTTCTTCAGGAAACGAAGATACATACCAATATCGTTTGGCATACATTGCAGACAAAGTAAATGATGCACGTGCTCTTTACGAAGAAGACAATGTAATCTTAATTGACAGTGGTGATATTTACCAAGGAAATGTAATTTCAAATCTTCAAAATGGACAACCAATGACAGCTGCATACGATTTAATGCAATACGATGCAGTATCTATCGGAAATCATGAATTTGATTGGGGATATGAAACAGTTATTGACGAAGATGGAACAATGAGTTCATACGCAGTTGGCGAATATGAAGGGGACAGTGAAGTTCCTGTTATTGCATCAAATATTTACAAAGATGGCGAAAAAGTAGACTTTGCACATGATTATGTTATTTTAGAAAAAGATGCAGTTGACGAAGACGGAAATGCAATCAAAGTAAAAATTGGTGTGATTGGATTTGTTGACGATTATGCAGCAGATATCATGGCAGCACAATTTACAGGACGTGGATTTACAGTAGATGAAAACTATGAAGAACTTGAAAAACTTGCAGCTTATCTTGAAACAGAAATGGGATGTGACGCAACAGTTGCACTTTGCCATGCTGATGCAGGACAAGTAGTAGGAAACTTAAGTAAGAATTCTGTAATTGATTTAGTTTGTGGTGGACATAGCCATTCAGCACAAAGCGGAAAAACAAACGGCGTAGCTTATATGGAACCTTCTAACCAAGCAGCAACATATGGTTATGCAGAACTTGTATTCCAAACAGAAGAAGGAAGCGATGAAGTGACTGGTGTTACAGTTGTTTCTCCAAAAACAATTTCTGTAACAAATGATAAAACAAAACTTTATGACACAGAAGAAAATGCAGAAGATTTAGATCAAGATATCGTAGCACTTTCAAAAGCTTCTGTTGAAAATGTATCAGATGTTATGAACGAAAAAATTGGTTATATCACATCTGACGTAACAAAAGCAGCAATTGAAGAAAACAATTACTCTTCAGCAGCTGGTAACTGGTTAACATCACAAATGGCACGTGCCGTAGGCGCAGAAGTAGGATTAACAAATAATGGTGGTATTCGTACAGAATTTGCTTTAGAAGAAGGTACAGATTTACGTTATATCACAGCAGGAGACATTTACTCTATTTCTCCATTCTGCAACATTATTTATGGATATGAAATTACTTATGCTGATTTACTTTCAGTTATGGAATACATGATTGGAAGTGGTTCTGCATTAGGACTTCGTATGTCAGGTATTGATTGCTACTATACAGGAAATACTGTAACAGCATTAGTATTATCTGATGGAACTCTTATCTATGAAAGTGGAAACTGGGTAGGCGATTACGCATCTGCAACTGTAAAAGTAGCAACAAATGAATACATTGCAACTTCTGATACTCCATTCAAAGCATGGAATGATACAGACAAGTTATACAGCAACACAATCGCTGATAATGAAGGTCAAATCGCAGTATTAAAAGAAGAAGCTGCAAAAAACCATGGATATTTATATGTAGATACAAATGCACACATGATTAATGGTACATATAGTGCTGAAAATTATGCAGATTGTGACCATGGTGATTTAGCACTTACATTTGATCCAACATGTACAGAAGATGGTTATACAATTCATATTTGTGAAAAATGTGGACATTACACAATTGATTCTACTGTAAAAGCAACAGGACATGATTACCAAGATGGTGTTTGTACAGTATGCGGAAAAGAAGAATCTGCATCTAATCCAGATTCTGATGACCAAACAGGTGGAAATGGTGCAGGAAACGGCACAGGAAATGGAAATGCAGGAAGCCAAGTTGGTGGAAATACTACAGGAAATACAAACAAAGATCATTCTTCAGCAGCAACAGGAGACACAAGCAATGTAATGATTTACATGTTTATGATGGCATGCGCAGCAATGATGGTTTGTGTATACAGAAAAAAGAAAAGTGAATAATGAAATTCAATAAAAAATTTCCAGTAAGTGATATCTTACTGGAAATTTTTTTAAAAGAATGTATTTGAAAATTCTTCAATTGACTTAGCGCTAGCAGCACCTTTTAGCAATTTTTTTAGTACGTCAGAATCAGTTTCTGACATGATTTTGTCATAAATTTCTGGAGGAACTTCTCCGATGTCATTAAGGATATCAAGGATAGAATCACGTTTACCTTCTAGTCCGCCTTTAATTAATCCTTCTCGGAAGCCTTCTTTTATTCCTTCTTCTTTCCCTTCTTGACGTTCCATTAAAAATTCTTCCCATAATTGCATATATTTTACACCTG
>CAZINB010000036.1:0-15237 GCA_964540565.1 uncultured Faecalimonas sp. | reverse complement strand
GAGGACACACCAACTCGTGTGTCTCCTAAAGTAAGGATTGCAAATTTACCAGTAAAATTCAATTTACTGCTAACGGTTGGTGCCTTTGTTTTTACAGCTTCTCTCGAAACCTGTACCAAAAGCTCATCTCCGACACAAAGTGGCTTTTTCCCAATCTTATTGGTAAATATAGGGGATGCATTCTCATTCAAGGTATAATAGCATTCAAAGCCTTTACGGATTTCCACAAAAGCTGCACCTATATTTTGTACTATTTTCTTAACTTTTCCAACGTAAATGTTACCAAGTCGGACAAGATCTTCCTGACAGTTATCGGCACAATGTAATTCTACAATCTCATCGTTCTCCTGAACTGCAGTCAAAATCTGTTCATCCAACTTCGTAATAATCAGTTTTCGATTCATCTATGACACCTGATCCAAACCTACTAAAATTCTATCTTCCTCTGTTCCAACATTTGCATATACTTCTAAACGATGATGTGCAAATGTAATTGCATCCAAGTCAGCACCAATGTATTGTGCAAAGGCTTGCATTACCAATTCTGGTTTCAAGTTTTCTACACTTCCTGTAGCAACTTGCATGTAAAGGCTATCGCCTTGTACTTCAACTTTATAAATCATTGGTTTGATATCTACTTCTTTTTCACTCTTCTTTGTTTTCTTCACAATTAGAATTTCTGGCTGTTCCATAAAACCAGGTACTTTTTCTTTCCAATCTTCTGGAAATGCACCTAATTTTACAGAAGATAAGTAATCTGCTGCCGCAACAATAGACATCCCTGTTTTTTTCTTATCATCTGAAATTGGAACCATATTTACGATTTCAATTCCCTCTACCACAACTTGATTCATACGGTCTACTGCTGCCTTCATATCGATTTCTTCTGTTAATTCGATATCAAAATATTCTCCATCACTTGTCACACCTACTCCAAGTGGATTTGCGAAGGACATGATCATATGAGGGCTAAATCCCCCTGTAAATGCAATCGGAATATCTGCACGTCTCATAACTTTTTGGAAGAAACGCATCACGTCCAAATGTCCGATGAATTTCATAACTCCATATTTACGAAATTTAATTCTTGCCTTCAAAACATACACCTCCTCCGTAAATTGCAGCGCCGCATCCTGAACATTGCATACGGCAGTTTGGTGTTACCTTCTCTGCAAGAGCATTTTCCCATTCTCTCTTTAAGAATTTCTTTGATACACCAATATTGATGAAATCCCATGGTAAAATTTCATCTAAATCACGTTCTCTTAAGTTGTAGAACGCAATACTCATTCCTGTATTTTCAAATGCTTGCATCCAAAGGTCATTGTCAAAATGTTCTCCCCAGGAATCATAGAGACATCCAAGATTATATGCTTCTAATAATAATTTAGAAACACGTCTGTCCCCACGTGCAAACACACCTTCTAATACAGTAATATCTGCTTCATGCCAATTGTATTTCAAACTCTTATGGTTCAATTGTGCTTTCATTTCATGATTTACAACATGTGCTTTTCCAATATAGTCTTCTTTGTTGCACATCTTAGCCCATTGGAATGGAGTAAATGGCTTTGGAATGAAGAAGGAAGTACTTGCTACAATCTGACATTTTCCATTTCTTTGATCTTTTGGAATCTCATAGTAACGTCTTGCTACTTTATCTGCCAAATGTGCAATTGCTTTCATATCTTCTTCTGTTTCTGTTGGAAGTCCTAACATAAAGTATAATTTTACGCGGTTCCAACCACCTTCAAATGCTTGTCCTGCACCTTCTAAAATGATTTCTTCTGTCAATCCTTTATTGATAACGTTACGAAGTCTTTGTGAACCTGCTTCTGGTGCAAATGTCAAACTGCTCTTACGAACGTCCTGCACTTTACTCATAACATCTAATGAGAACGCATCAATACGAAGAGATGGAAGGGAAACATTGATTCCTTTTCCTTTAAATTCTTCAATCAAGAATGTAACTAACTCTTGTAATTTAGAATAATCACTAGAGCTCAAGGAAGAAAGGGAAATTTCTTCATGTCCTGTATTCTTAAGCATCTTGTATGCGTATTCTTTTAGCATTTCCACATCACGTTCTCTTGTTGGACGATATAACATACCGGCCTGACAGAAACGGCATCCACGAATACATCCTCTTTGAATTTCCAATACCACACGGTCTTGTGTTGCTTTGATAAATGGAACAACTGGCTTTTCAGGATAATAAGTATTTGACACATCAAGAACCATTTGCTTCTCGATCATTGGTTTTGCATGCTCATTGTTTGGACCAAAGGATGCAATTGTACCATCTTCGTTATAAGTTACATCATAGAATGCAGGCACATAAAGACCTGGAAGCTCTGCTGCCATTTCTAAAAATGCTTTTCGAGGCTTTCCAGATGCCTTCCATTCCTTGTATTTGTCCATCAATTCATAATAAACCGTTTCCCCTTCCCCAATGTAGAAGATGTCAAAGAAATCTGCCAATGGTTCTGGGTTATAAGTACATGGACCTCCACCGATTACAAATGGATGTTCCTCTGTTCTATCTTTTGCAAAGAGTGGTACATGTGCTAAATCTAAGATTTGTAAAATGTTTGTGTAACACATTTCGTATTGAATTGTCACACCAATAAAATCAAAATCTTTGATTGGATCTTGTGATTCCAATGCAAAGAGTGGAATGTTTTCTTCACGCATGATCTTATCTAAATCTGTCCATGGTGAATATACACGTTCACACCAAATATCATCTCTTCGGTTAAACATATCGTATAGAATCTGAATTCCTAAATGTGACATCCCAATTTCATAAACATCTGGGAAACACATAGCAAATCGGATATCTACTTCCTCTTTGTTTTTCATTACAGAATTCACTTCATTTCCGATATATCTTGCAGGTTTATCAACCTTCATTAAGATTTCGTCACTTAAAGCTAATTTTCTCATATTTCTCTCTTTCTATCTTATGTGATTAAGATTATAAGTTACTTTTTCATATAGTCTATAAAATTCTACCACAAATTACAAATGCTTACTAGGTTTAAATTTAAAAATCGGCAAGATTTCTCTTGCCGACCTTTTCTTATGCTTCTTCTAATTTTTCACGGATTGCTTTAATAAATCCTTCTGAATTTAAGACTGTCACATCTTGGAGTGATGTAATCAATGCTAAATCTTTTGTCATCTTACCACTTTCAATTGTCGCAATTGTTGCTGCTTCCAATTTATCCGCAAATTCCATTAGTGCTGTATTTTCGTCTAATTCTCCACGTTTACGCAATGCCCCTGTCCATGCAAAGATTGTTGCCACAGAGTTGGTAGAAGTTTCTTCTCCTTTGAGATGTTTGTAATAATGACGTTGTACTGTTCCATGTGCAGCTTCGTATTCATAATATCCTGCTGGTGAAACTAAAACAGATGTCATCATAGCAAGAGAACCAAATGCAGATGATACCATATCACTCATAACGTCTCCGTCATAGTTCTTACATGCCCAAATAAATCCGCCTTCTGCTTTCATAACACGTGCTACTGCATCGTCAATCAATGTATAGAAATATGTGATTCCTGCTTCTTTGAATTTCGCTTCGTATTCTTTGTCATAAATTTCTTGGAAAATGTCCTTAAATGTGTGGTCATATTTCTTAGAAATCGTATCCTTTGTTGCAAACCAAAGATCTTGTTTTGTATCTAATGCATAGTTAAAGCAGCTTCTTGCAAAACTTTCAATGGAATCATCTAAGTTATGCATTCCTTGTGCAATTCCTGCTGATGTGTAATTATGTACAAGTTCACGGGTTTCTGTTCCATCTTCTGCTGTATAGACAAGTTCTACTTTTCCTGGACCCGGAATGATCATTTCTGTATTTTTGTAAACATCACCATACGCATGTCTTGCTAATGTGATTGGTTTCTTCCAATTTTTCACGCATGGTTCAATTCCTTTTACAATGATTGGCGCACGGAAAACAGTTCCATCTAACATAGCACGAATCGTACCATTTGGACTCTTCCACATTTCTTTTAGATCATATTCTGTCATGCGCGCTGCATTCGGAGTGATTGTAGCACATTTTACTGCAACCCCATATTTCTTTGTAGCATTTGCAGAATCAATGGTTACTTGATCGTTTGTTTCATTACGATATTCTAAGCCCAAATCATAATATTCTGTTTTCAAATCTACAAATGGAAGTAATAATTCATCCTTGATCATCTTCCATAAGATACGTGTCATTTCATCTCCATCCATTTCTACCAATGGTGTTGTCATCTTAATTCTATCCATCTTTCATGCCCTCCACGTCTATTCCGTAATCTTCAAATTCGCCATTACATTCATCATATGTGCATTTGCCCAATGTTCTGCACGAACTGCATCTTTATCTTTGATTGCCTGTAAAATTTCTTTGTGTTCCTGAATCGATTTTTCTGCTCGATTTCGATCTGCTACAGATGTTTTTCGTGCCAATCTTACATATTTGTGAAAATCAGATAACACATGCTGTAAAATGCGGCTGTCACATGCTTCATACAAGACTTGATGAAACTTTCCATCCAATTCTACTACTTGATTTGACTGCTCCGTTTTATCACGATTGAGATGGAATTCAGATAGTAAGATAATTTCTTCTAATTCTTCCATCTGTGCATCCGTAATATTTTCTGTAGCCCATCTTGCGCATAGTCCTTCAATCAGCGAACGAATGATGTAGATATCTCGCACGTCTTTCTGTGTGATTCCTGTTACAAATGCACCTCTGTTTGGAACAATCTTAACAAGCCCTTCTAATTCTAATTGTCTAAGCGCCTCTCTTACAGGGGTACGACTTACTCCAAGCTCTGCTCCGAGTGCCGCTTCTCTTAGCTCATCATTTTCTTTGTATACGCCATTTAAAATATTCTCACGAATGGTTTCAAATACACGTCCTCTAAGTTCTCCCATGTTACACTCCTATAAAATAATTTGTAATTCGCGACAGATATCTGTAATCACTCTTACAAGTTCCTCATCTGTCAATACCGTTACGCGTCCTGATTCATATTCTTTGTCCACCCATTCTTTCACTCTCATTACAAGCATATCATTTTTCTTCACTTGACGTTCTGGTGACAAACGATAGTATGTATTGATCCAATGTGCAATTCCTGCAAGTCCAGAAGTATTCGAAACTGCTACCAATACAGGGCGATTTAAGAATTTTTCAGTATCAAAAATGTTATAGATTTCTTCATTCTTCAGCAATCCGTCTGCATGAATTCCAGCTCTGGTAATATTGAAATTCTTTCCTACAAATGGTGTTCTTTCTGGGATGCTATATCCAATTTCTTTTTCAAAATATTCCGCTAATTCTGTGATAATAGTTGTATCCATGCCATCTAATGTACCACGAATCTGTGCATATTCAAATATCATCGCTTCCAATGGTGTATTTCCTGTACGTTCTCCAATTCCAAATAGTGAACAGTTCACGCCAGATGCTCCGTAAAGCCATGCAACTGTTGAGTTATTGACTGCTTTGTAGAAGTCATTGTGACCGTGAAATTCAATCAATTCACTTGGTACTCCTGCATGGACCATAAGACCATAAATGATTCCTGGAATCGAACGTGGAATTACAGCACCAGGATAGTTTACTCCATATCCCATTGTATCACATACACGTACCTTAATTGGAATCTGGTATTCTTCTTTTAATTTCATCAATTCCAAACAGAATGGAATTACAAATCCATAAATATCTGCTCTTGTTGTATCTTCTAAATGACAACGAGGACTTACGCCAATTTCCAAACAGTCACGCACAATTCGTAGATAATGTTCCATGGCTTCCTTTCTTGTCATATTCAATTTATAGAAAATATGGTAATCGGAACAGCTTACTAAAATCCCTGTTTCACGAAGACCGATGTCTTTTACCAATTGGAAATCTTTCTTACTAGCACGAATCCAGCTTGTGATCTCTGGAAATTCATATCCTTTTTCCATACATTTGTAAACGGCGTCACGGTCTTTCTTGCTGTATAAGAAAAATTCGCTTTGACGGATTTTCCCCTTTGGACCACCAAGTCGATGTAAATAATCATAGATGGTCACAATCTGTTCTGTTGAGTAAGGTGCTCTTGATTGTTGTCCGTCACGAAATGTTGTATCTGTAATCCAAATGTCATCTGGCATATGGTGAGGAACGATTCTATCATTAAATGCTACTTTCGGAATCTCATTATATGGAAAAAGATTACGAAAGATATTAGGTGTCTCCACATCTACAAGGGGATACATATGTTCTTCCAGTGATAGCAAATTGTTGTTGTAATTCATATAGACTTTTCGATTTTCCATATTAAACCTCTTTTCGATTTCTTAATTTTGTATAATTGTATACAATTATACAATTCCTGTCAAGAGAAAAAAGCCTAGAACAAGATTTCCTCTCATTCTAGGCTTTCTTTACCTTCTTCGAAATTCAAATTTTGCTTGCGTTTGCAGAAATTTTATCAATCCTTGATAATGTTCTTCGAAGTCTCCCTCTTTGTCTACAAAATCAAGACACTGCGCCGCAATCTCTAAAAATTCCTCATTTAGTTCTGCTTTATGTCTTTGCAAGAAAATAATTTTCCCCTCTGCACCATCAATATCTAAGAATTCCACCAATCGCTTTTGATTTCTCATTGAACGATCCGAAGTTTCTTCAAATTCCTTTGCAAATACAGATTCCTCAATGGCATAAATCCTATCTGTCTCTACCATTTTGTAAATCACAAGGTTTTGATGGGTATCTCGATGTTCTGCAACTGCAAGGATCTCACATAATTCCTCTTTCGTATTAAGATAAATATCCCCTATCTTCATACTACTCTCCCCTAGTATAATTTTGCACTGATACTTTTTGGTTTGTATCCATTATTTTCTAATGCTTTCAAGATTTCTTTCTTATGTTCTGTTCCAAAAGATTCCATTGTAATACGAAGTTCTACAGCCGCATTACGGTTTGTGCTTACAAACTGGTTATGTTCTAGCTTGATTACGTTTCCTTGCGCCTTTGCAATGGTATCTGCAACACGTACTAATTCTCCTGGCTTATCTGGAAGTAATACAGATACAGAGAAAATACGATCTCTTTGAATCAATCCATGCTGTACGATAGATGACATGGTAATGACATCCATATTTCCGCCACTTAAGATTGCAACTGCTTTTTTCCCTTTTAAATCTAACTGTTTTAAAGCTGCTACTGTTAATAAACCGGAATTTTCTACTACCATCTTATGATTTTCTACCATGTCTAAGAACGCACCGATCAATTCATCATCTTCTACTGTTACGATTTGATCTACATATTCTTTTGCGATTGCAAAAGATTGTTTTCCAACTGTTTTTACTGCAGTCCCGTCGGCAATCGTATTTGCAGATGGCAATGACACAACTTCACCTGCTGCAAAGGCTGCCTGCATACTTGCAGCTTCCGCTGGTTCTACCCCAATGACTTTAATCTTTGGATTAAGCATTTTTGCCAATGCAGATACCCCGGAAATCAATCCGCCGCCACCGATTGGTGCTAAGATATAATCTACTGTTGGAAGTTCCTGAATGATTTCCATGGTAATGGTACCTTGTCCCGTGATAACATCTTCATCATCAAATGGATGTACAAATGTATACCCGTGTTCTTCTGCCAATTCATATGCTTTCGCACAAGCATCATCATAGACATCTCCATGTAAAATAACTTCTGCGCCGTATCCTTTAGTACGATTTACCTTAATGAGTGGAGTGACCGTCGGCATTACGATTGTCGCTTTGCATCCAAACTCTTTTGCTGCATATGCAACACCTTGCGCGTGGTTTCCAGCAGAGGCTGTAATAATCCCTCTTGCCTTTTCTTCCTCTGTCAAAGTGCTGATCTTATAATAGGCTCCACGTAATTTGTAAGCGCCTGTATGCTGCATGTTTTCTGGTTTTAAATAAATTTTACCACCTGTTTGATTGCTTAAATAATCGCTAAATACAAGTTTTGTAGGATGTGTTACTTTTCTTACAATCTCGCTTGCTTGTTCAAATTTTTCTAATGTTAACATAGCCACTCCTCCTATCGGTCTTTTCTTATTCTTCTGTTGTAAATAATGCATTTACAAAATCATCAGAATCAAATTTTTGTAAATCATCAATGGTTTCTCCAACACCAATGTATTTTACTGGAATTCCAAGTTCTGCTTGGATTGCTACAGCAATTCCACCTTTGGCTGTTCCATCCATCTTTGTTAAAACAATCCCTGTAATGTCTGCAACATCTTTAAATTCCTTTGCTTGTGCTAAGGCATTTTGTCCTGTTGTTCCATCTAATACAACCAATGTTTCGCGGAATGCATCTGGATATTCGCGGTCTAATACGCGGTCAATCTTACGAAGCTCTTCCATCAAGTTTTTCTTGTTGTGTAAACGTCCTGCAGTATCTACTAATAACACATCTGCTTTACGTGCTTTTGCTGCTGCAACTGCATCGTATACCACAGAAGCTGGGTCAGAACCTTCCTGACCACCGATCAAATCTGCATCTGCGCGATGTGCCCATTCTTTCAATTGTTCTCCTGCTGCCGCACGGAATGTATCTGCTGCTGCAAGTACCACTTTTTTATTTTGGTCACGTAGCTTTCCTGCTAATTTTCCAATCGTTGTTGTTTTCCCAACACCATTTACACCAATTACTAGTACCACTGATTTTCTATTTTCGAACTCATATGCCACATCAGAAACATACATTTGCTCCTTAATGCTTTGAATCAAAAATTCCTTACAATCTGCTGGTTCTTTGATATGATTTTCTTTTACTTTTTCTTTGAGATTTTCAATGATGTCCATAGTTGCACGAACACCCAAATCACCCATGATTAAAATTTCCTCTAATTCTTCATAGAAGTCATCATCAATGTTGGAAAATCCATTAAAAATACTATCAATTCCTGAAATAATATTATTTCTTGTCTTTGTTAGTCCTGAGACCAAACGCTTAAAAAAGCCTTTCTTTTCTTCTGCCATAGTTCCTCCTACTAGTTAAGCTCTTTTTCTAATAAATCAACCGAAACAAGTGTTGATACCCCTTTTTCCTGCATGGTGATACCATACAAGCGGTCAGCAGCAGTCATCGTACCTCTACGGTGTGTGATAACGATAAATTGCGTATGTTTCGTTAATTTATGTAAATATCCTGCAAAGCGGTCTACGTTTGAATCGTCTAACGCCGCCTCGATTTCGTCTAGTAAACAGAATGGAGATGGTTTTAGATTCTGGATTGCAAATAAAAGTGAAATCGCAGTCAACGCTTTTTCTCCACCGGATAACTGCATCATATTTTGCAATTTCTTTCCAGGTGGCTGCGCGATAATGCGAATACCTGCTTCTAATACATCTTCATCTTCCATCAATTCCAAAGTACCCTTTCCGCCACCGAAAAGCTGTTTAAATACTTTATCAAATTCAACACAAATTTCTTGGAAACGTTCCTTGAACTGCACACGCATGGCAGTATCAAGTTCTTCAATGATCTGTACTAAAGTAGCTTCAGCTTCTACTAGATCTTGATGTTGATTTTTCAAGAACTCGTAACGTTCTGATACATTTTTGTAGTCCTCGATCGCATTTACGTTAACAGAGCCAAGTGCACGAATCTCGTTTTTCAATGTCTGTATCTGTTTCTTCATAAACGCTAAATCTGTCAAGTTTTCATCTCGAATTTCCAGTGCCATATTGTAAGTCAATTCATATTCATCCCACATATAGCTAATCTGTTTTTCTGAAGACTCTTCCAACGATTCCAAACGGCTATTCAAACGGAATGCTTCTTTATCCAACTCAGACATGTGTTTCGATAATTCTTCTCGTTTACTCAAGAAAGTCTTATGCTTCTTCGATAATTCTTCTTTTTCTAATCCAAACTTATCAATTTCAGCCTTGATTTCTACAAATAAATCTTTTGAATTTTCGATTGTGAGACGAATGTTTTCAATCTCAGCTTCTTTCTGAGCGATTTCTTCTGTGGCATCTCCCTTATTCGCACTTAATTGTGCCATTTCTTCTTTGAACTTATCCATTTCCTCTTGAATACGCATTTCGTTTTCTAAGACGAATTGTAATTTTTGTTCAATAGATGCATATGCCAAATGTACCAATTCCGATTCTTGTAAGCGTTTGCTTTCTTCTTCACGGGCAGCTTCCAATTCTTTTTGATAATTTTCACCTGCCTGTTTTAAATCAGCCTCCATCTTTTCTGAAACTTCCAATTCCACTTGAATCGATTCTTGATTTTCACGAATTTCTGCAACTTGTGCTTCTAATTCCGTACCTTCTTTTTGAATCTCTTTCGCCTGTGCTTTCGCTTCTTCTTTCTTCGCTTTCACTTGATTCAAATTCATTTTGGCTGTATTTTGTACCACATATGCCTTTTGCAGCTCTACTTTTATTTCTTCAATCTTTGCGTAGTATGATGTACGCTCTTCTTTCATTGCCTCAATTTCTTGTTGCAATTGCTGCATTTCTGTATGCAATTGAGCAACAGTCTTTTCTAACTCTTCGATTTCACGACGACGGCTTAATAAATTACTTGTATTTTTAAATGCACCACCGGTCATTGCCCCACCAGGATTGATCAAATCTCCTTCTAAGGTAACAATACGAAGGGTCTGTTTGTATTTTTTCGCAAGTGTAATTCCATCATCAATATGTTTTACGACAACTGTACGTCCTAGAAGATGTTCTGCAAGCTTTTTGTAAGTCTCTTCTACCTGTACTAAAGTATTTGCATAACCTATCACGCCAGCTTCACGTAACACATCTGATTTTTGAGTAACTGTATTTCCATTTACACTTGTTAATGGTAAAAATGTAGCTCTACCGTATTTATTTTGTTTCAAATACTGAATCATACGTTTTGCTGTATGCTCATCCTCTGTAACAATGTTCTGAATACTTCCGCCAAGTGCTGTTTCTACAGCAAGTTCATACTGTTTGTCCACTTTCACAAGGTCAGCTACTACACCAAGAATTCCTTTTTCTTGAGAACGACGTTCCATAACACGACGAATACTATTTCCATAGCCATCGTAACGCTCTGTCATGTTCTTCAACGATTCCATTCGAGATGCTTCTCTATGGTATGCGCTTTGTCCTGCTTGAAACTGTTCTGATTTCACACGTAATTCCTGTTGCAAACGTGCAATTTCAGCTTCATAACGCTTTGTCTCTTCTGTGTGGCCGATAATCACAGCGGAAATCTCTGCCAACTTTTCTTCATGTGCTTCGATCAATTCATCTTGTTCAACTGCTTCACTTTCTGCTAACAATAAACGTTGGTTCATTTGTGAACGCTGCACTTGAATCTGTTCTAACATCGTATCAAATTTTTGAATATTAGCTTTTGTCATAGAGCGACTATTCAGCAATGCAATCAGTTGAGTATTTCCTTCATCCACCGCACCAGAAATCTCTGTGATACGCATTTGAATTTTCATCAATCTTTCTTGCGCTTCTTTTTCTTCCGCCTCTTTGGCCTTAATCTGTGTCTGCAATTCTTCTTTGGATGTTTCAATCTCTTCTAATTGTTTTTCACGTTCTGCAAGCTCTGTATCAATCGCATTCGCTCTTTGCGCCAAATGCTCGTCATTCATTCTCGCTGTATTGATTTGTTCTTTCAATACCTGAATCTGACTTTCTAACTGTTGTTTTAAAAGCGTTGTCTCATTCAATTGATGTTTCGCCAACTCTAGCGATGCATCAATTTCATCTGTTTGCAGTTCAATTGCTTCATATTCTGTCTTTGTATTTTCATATTGCACATTGGCATCTTCCAATTCTGATTGTACAATTTGAATTTTCTCTGTCACAACTGCAATTTCTTCTTTTAATCTAGAAGTTTCTAATAAAAACATATTAATATCATATGTCTTTAAACTTTCTTTCTTCTTCAAATATTCCTTAGCTACTTCCGATTGCTTTTCCAATGGTCCAATCTGCTTTTCCAGCTCTGATAAAATGTCTGTCACACGCACTAAATTCTGGCGTTCTTCTTCTAACTTCTTCACAGACATATTTTTACGTCTCTTGAACTTTACAATCCCAGCCGCTTCATCAAATAGCTCTCTTCGTTCTTCCGGCTTTCCACTTAAGATCTTGTCAATTTGACCTTGTCCAATGATAGAATAGCCTTCTTTCCCAATCCCCGTATCATAAAACAGTTCATTGACATCTTTCAAACGGCAAGTGCTTCCATTGATCAAATATTCACTTTCCCCAGAACGATATAGTTTTCTGGCGATCGTTACTTCATTATAATCGATGGCTAAATGGTGATCTGAATTGTCCAATGTAATGGCAACGCTGGCATAACTTAGTGGTTTACGAAGTTCTGTACCAGAAAAAATAACGTCTTGCATATTCCCGCCACGCAACTGTTTGACACGTTGTTCTCCAAGTACCCAGCGAACTGCATCTGCAACGTTACTCTTTCCACTTCCATTTGGTCCTACAATCCCTGTAATCCCATTATGAAAGTCAAATACAATCTTATTCGCAAATGACTTAAATCCTTGTATTTCTATACTTTTTAAATACATCCTACACCTACTTTATGTTTTTCTCATGTAATTTTAAAATTGCATTATACGCAGCCTGTTGTTCTGCTGCCTTCTTTGTTCTTCCTGTTCCTTCGCCGTAACATTCTTCTCCAATGTAAACAGCTGCTGTGAACGACTTGTTATGATCTGGTCCACTCTCACTAACAGGATGATATGAGACTGTATTCGCAAAGTGTCCTTGCACAATCTCTTGTAGGATAGTCTTGCTATCATAAAAGAGCTTTTTATGTTCTAAATCATTTAAAACGTGCGCACGAATAAACTCTTTTGCATTAGCAAAACCACCATCTAGGTAAATCGCTCCGATCAAAGCTTCCAATGCATCTGAAGTAACGGAATCACGATGTCTTCCACCTGTCACTTCTTCTCCTTTGCCAAGCAATAAATAATCTCCTAATTGAATCTCACGGGCACAATAAGCGAGTGATGGTTCACATACCATACTTGCACGTAACTTTGTTAATTCTCCTTCTGGCATCTTACGATCTGAAAAGAACAAAAATTCACTTGAGATCAATTCTAGCACAGCATCTCCTAAAAATTCCAAACGTTCGTTACATTTATATTTTGGCAAACGTTTTTCGTTTGTATATGAGCTATGCATCATTGCAGATTTCAATAAATCTGTGTCTCTAAAACGATATCCAATACGTTCTTGTAATTCGTTTAATTTTTCTTGCATAATTTCCCCTACATTCTTAAAATATGCGAAAAAGCCCATTTGGGCTTTTTCACAGTGTTATTAGTTTACAGCGTTTTTAATTTGTTCTACAGCATCTCCTACTGTTACGATTTTTTCTGCTTCTTCGTTATCGATTTCAATATCAAATGCTTCTTCAATTCCCATAATAATTTGGAATACGTCTAAAGAATCTGCTCCTAGATCATCCACAAATGTTGTTTCCATATTGATGTCATCTGCTCCTACATTTAATACATCAACGATAATATCACGTAATTTTTCAAATTCCATATCTTTTCTCTCCCTTTAATACACTTTCTATGATTCCACATCATCTTTTACAGCGAATCGTTCTTGAATTTTTTCATTAATCTTTTGCTCATTGAACGTTACACATTGAATAATGGAATTAGACACTTCCTTTGCATTTGAGCTTCCATGTGTCTTTACTACAAGGCCTTTGAGCCCTAACAGTGGTGCGCCGCCATGTTCACTTGCATCAAAACTCTTTAATGTTTCTTTCAAGGCCGGTTTCACAAGGAAACCTCCAATCTTACTTCTAAGTGTTGTAAGCATACCTGCCTTTACTTTTTTGATGAGAACTGCTCCTACACCTTCATAAAGTTTTAGAATGACATTTCCTACAAATGCTTCACATACGATTACATCTGCCATTCCATATGGAATATCTCTCGCTTCGATACTTCCAATAAAATTAATGTCATCGCATGCTTTCAATAATGGAAATGTTTCTTTTACAAGGGCATTTCCTTTTTCTTCCTCTGCTCCAATATTTACAATTGCAACTCTCGGATTCTTAACCCCCATAACATGTTCCATATACACTGATCCCATCTTAGCAAACTGTACTAAATGTGATGGTCTTGCGTCTACGTTTGCACCGCAATCAATGAGTAGCGATACACCTTTTGCTGTTGGAATCAAAGGTGCTAGTGGTGGTCTCTCCACGCCCTCAATACGCTTCACCAAAAGTTGTCCTCCGGCAAGAACTGCTCCAGAACTGCCTGCTGAAACAAAGGCATCTGCTTCGCCTCTTTTAACCATATTCAACGCAACTACGATAGATGAATCTTTTTTGCGACGAATTGCCATCACTGGTGGTTCTGCTGTTTCAATCACTTCCGTTGCATTTACAACTTCAATCTGTTCCTTCGCATATGTATATTTTGCGAGTTCATGATTTACTACTTCTTCCTGACCAACTAAAAAGACCTTAATATCTTTGCGTTTATTTACAGCGTCAACGGCACCTTTTACAATTTCAACTGGCGCATTGTCGCCTCCCATAGCATCTAAAGCTACTTTTGTCATTTCTGTCATTTTCTTACCTCCTGACTGCTGTTCATAATTGTACTAAACCTGCGTTTAAAAATCAATATTATTTGAAAAATTTGGGTTACAAATTGAGGTACGATTGGGTTACAATTGGGTTAAACGCAAAAAACAAGGGTCCCAATTACTTGGAACCCTTGATTTTATAGTGTTTCTTGAAATTAATCAACAGCTACGATTTCTTTTTTGTTATAAGAACCGCAAGCTTTGCATACTCTATGTGGCATCATTAATTCTCCACATTTGCTGCATTTTACTAAGTTTGGAGCGCTCATTTTCCAGTTTGCTCTTCTTTTATCTCTTCTTGCTTTAGAAGATTTATTCTTTGGACAAATTGACATAGGTTACACCTCCTTAAAATTCTTAAACACATCGCGGATAACTGACATTCTAGGGTCAAGACTTGTATCTTCACAGTTACAAGTTCCCTTATTTAGGTTTTGACCACATACGTTGCAAATCCCATTACAGTCCTCGCTACATAGAATTTTCATCGGCCATCCTATCAAAATCTCATTATAGAGTAATTTGTCTACGTCAAGATTATATCCGTCAATATAATTTTTTTCGTCTAA
>CAZINB010000035.1:0-15627 GCA_964540565.1 uncultured Faecalimonas sp. | reverse complement strand
TCGAAAGAACTATGCAGAAGCATTTGGAATAAAAGAGGAGAAAGTACATGCACTAGGCATACCAAGAACGGATGTATTTTTTGACAAAGAATATCAAGCGAAAAAGAGAGAAGAACTATACGCGCGCTATCCACAGATGAGAGAGAAAAAAGTAGTTCTTTTTGCTCCAACATTTCGTGGAAATGGTGTGAAAACAGCACATTATAAGTATGAATGGATTGATTTCGATGAGATAAAAAAAGCAATGGGGGATGAGTATGTATTCTTGATTAAAATGCATCCTTTCATTCAAAATCAGCCAGAAAGCAATTTATGGGATTCCTTTTTCGTAGACATAACATCAGAGCGAGAAATCAATGACTTTTTATTTGTAACGGATGTATTGGTGACAGATTATTCATCTGTTATTTTTGAAGCGTCTTTATTGAATTTACCAACCATCTTTTTTGCACCAGACCTAGAAGAATATGTGACAACACGTGATTTCTATTACCCATATGAAACATATACTTATGGTCCGGTTGTGCGAGATACTACAGAGCTTATTGAGGCAGTAATGCATGGAAAGATGGATGAAACAAAATTAAATGAATTTAAAGAAATGTTTTGCAGTGGATGTGATGGAAATTCTGCAAAACGTTTTGTAGAGTACTTTTTTGAGGAAAAATAACATGACATACCTATTAGAAATTGGTATCAAGATGGCAAATGTTTTGTTTCGTATGCTGCAAGTGTTACCAATGCAAAATAAAATCGTTTATATATCACGACAAGAGAATAAAGCACCTCAGGATTTTCTACTGATACAAGAAAAAATGGAGCAATTATATCCAGAGTGTAAAAATGTGATTCTAGCAAAAACACTAGAAAAAGGAATTTGGAAAAAAATTACATACATGTTTCATATGTTAAGGCAGATGTTTCATATTGCAACAGCGAAAGTCATCGTATTAGACTCTTATTGTATTTTGGTAAGCATCTTAAATTTACGAGAAGAGCAAGTGGTAATTCAGATGTGGCATGCGCTAGGTGCATTAAAGAAATTTGGATACAGTGTATTGGATAAAAAAGAAGGGCATAAAGAAAAAATTGCCAGAACTATGAGGATGCATAAGAATTATTCGTATGTGTTCTGCAGCAGTGAGAATTGCAAGTCATTTTATGCAGAGGCATTTTCGCAAGAGATGGAGAAAATAAAAGTATACCCGCTGCCTCGTGTAGATTTGTTATTGGATGAGAAGTGGAAACAATTTTCGGCAGAAAAGATCAAACAAAAATATCCGCAATTCGGTACAGATGGGAAAAAAGTGATATTGTATGCACCGACATTTCGTAAGGGTGAGAATACATTGGAAAAAGCAATTTATCGATTGCTGGATGCGGTGGATTTCGAACGATACAATCTGGTTATGAAACTGCATCCCCTTTGTGATATTGCAATAGAAAGCAGAGATGGTCTTGTAATTGATCAGGAATTTACAACACAAGAGATGTTCAATGTGTGTGATTGCGTGATAACAGACTATTCTGCTGTCATGTTGGAAGCAGCATTAATGAGAAAACCAATTTATTTGTATACTTTTGACATGGAACGCTATATCAAAGAAAGAGACTTCTATATTGAGTTTCAAAAAGATTTGAAAGAAATTATAGAACGTGATGCTAAAAAATTAATACAGAGTATAGAGAAAAAACCATATGAATCAAAACCTGTAGAACGGTTATTGGATTCTATGATAGATATGGACGAGAAAACATCATACACGGATACAATATGTCAATTCATATATTCGCATTTTCAATAATGATAGAAAAGAATAATATCGATAGTATCTAAAACTATGGTATAATAAGTCTGTTAGAATGAAGAAAAAGAGGAGTACATAATGGAAAAGAAAAATAGTAAATGGATTGGGAAAATTTTAGTAATCGCAATCGCGATTGTTGGATTGCTTGCGTACTGCTTTATCCCAGCGGTACATGATGGATTTGATGCAATTGTTGCTATGTTTTATTCAGGAGATTTTACAATCGTGAAAGAATTTGTAGCATCATACGGAGCATATGCAGCTGCAGTTTCTTTTGTCTTGATGATTTTACAATCAATTGCAGCACCACTTCCAGCATTTTTACTTACAGTAGCAAATGCCAATTTATTTGGATGGTGGCAAGGAGCAATTCTTTCATGGTCAAGTGCGATGGCAGGAGCAGCAGTATGTTTCTTTATTGCTAGAATCCTTGGTCGTGATGTGGTAGAAAAATTAAACGGGAAAAATGGAATTAAACAAATTGAAGAATTCTTTGATAAACACGGTAAAATGAGTATTTTAGTTGCAAGACTTCTTCCATTTATTTCATTTGATATCGTGAGTTATGTTGCAGGGTTAACACCAATGTCATTTTGGGGATTTTTCATTGCAACAGGGATTGGACAACTTCCAGCAACAATTGTATATTCATACGTTGGTGGAATGTTAACAGGCGGAGCAAAACTTCTTGTAAATGGATTACTAATCTTATTTGCATTGTTCGGAATTGTTATCATACTTCGTCAAATATATGTAGAAGCACAAAAGAAAAAGAATGGAAAGTAAAATGAAGCGAAAAAATATTAAGATAATAGTATTTACTATGATCGTTTTGGCAGTTTTCATTGGAAATTACCATTTTGGATGGTCGGAATATCTTAGTGATACCGACCATTTAACATTTCTAATGGATATGGTTGAAACACATAAGCTACAGGCGTTTTGCTTGTATGTTGTTATTACAATTGTTGGATGTGTAGTATTGGCACTTCCAGGCATTACATTTGCGTTGATTGCAGGGATTTTGTTTGGACCAATTTTAGGAATTTTTGCCTGCTTGATTGCAACTACTTTAGGAGCAATGTTAGCTTTTCTAGTAGGAAGGTTTTTTATGAAAGAATCTATAAAACCGATGTTGGAGAAAAATAAAACATTAAAAAAATTGTTGTTTAGTGACAACAAGAAAAATGATGTGATTATTTTGATGATTACCAGAATGGTTCCTATTTTTCCATATAATATTCAAAATTTTGCATATGGAATTACGGACATTGGATTTGTAAGATATTCTGTATTGACTTTTGTATTTATGCTTCCAGGGGTATCGTTCTACACAATCGGTGCTGCAGGGCTTGCGGCAGAATCTGGAAAAGGAATCTATTTTGCAGTAGCAGCTGTTCTGGCAGTGCTTGTTACAGCAGCAGGTGTAGTGATACGAAAGAAATATTTAGGAGAGAAAGAAAATGACTAATGCATTGATTTTATTTACACGCGTTCCAATTCCTGGAATGACTAAAACGAGGTTAATGCCTTTCTTGAATGGAGAAGAGTGTGCGACAGTACACAGTTGCTTTGTGAAAGATATTTATGAAAAAGCACAAGAAGTAGATGCGGATATCTTCGTTTTCTATACTCCGAGAGATGATAAAGAACTATTAAAAAATTTATTAGATGATCGAGCAACTTATTTGCCACAATATGGGGACGATTTAGGCCAACGTATGAAGCATGCAATCGGAATTACATTACGTTTGGGGTATGAAAAATGTGTCTTGATCGGTACTGACATTCCGCAGATTCGTCCGGAAACGATTACAGAAGCGTTCGGAAAATTAGAAGAGCATGATATTGTGATTCATCCAACGCTTGATGGTGGATATTATCTGATTGGAATGAAAAAGGAGTATGACTCTATTTGGAAAATCGAACGTTACGGAACGAACACAGTTATTTATGATACATTACAGCATATGAAGGCAGAACATTTAGATACCTCTGTTGGACAAGTGTATTATGATGTAGATGATAAAGACGATTTAAAACAACTTTATGGTGATATAAAGAAGGGAATTGTACGCAATTGCCCAGTGACAATGGCGTATATAGAATCGACGTTAAAAGAAAGATTGGAAGAGGAAAATGAAAACGTTTAATGTGGAAGACTGCATTCATTGCGGTCGTTGTACAAAGAATTGTTTGTTTTTAGAAAAATATAAAATAGATTTGCAGGAATTACAGAACAGACCAGAACTTGCATATCATTGCTTTTTATGTGGAGCATGTAAGGAAGTGTGTCCGAAGCAGATAGATGGCAGAGAAATCGTACTTCAGATGCGACAAGAAATTGTAAAGCAAGGTGGCGGAAAGCTTCCTGATAATGGTTACGATGGATTGATTTTGGAAAAAAGTCCTTACAAATTTGCAAATTACAGACATGCGAACAAAAAGGCAGTGCTTTTTACAGGATGTAATTTTCCATCATTTTATCCAAAGACAACAGATGCTCTTGTAAATACATTTAAAAAATATGGGATTGGTGTTGTCTATGATTGCTGTGGAAAACCGATTGAAGAATTAGGATTGATGGAGGAAGCAGCAGGGATTATTGATCGCATTAATGAAAAATTAAAAACGGCAGGTGTCGAACAAGTGATTATGGTTTGTCCAAATTGCTATTATTTCTTGAAAGGACGTTTGGACGTAGAAATCATTAGTGTGTACGAGAAGATGGAAGAGTTAGGAATTGGAAATTGCTTGGAAATGGAAAGGATTCCGATGTATTATCCTTGTCCAGATCGAAAAGAGAAAAATATTGCAAAAGATATGACTCCATTCTTAAAAGGGGAAGTGGTAGATGCCTTTGCAGAAGTGCAGTGCTGTGGCCTTGGCGGATGTGCAGCAGGAAGAGAACCAGATGTGGCGCAGGCAATGACGGATCTTGTAAAAGCATCGTCTGAGAAAGAACTTTTTACATACTGTGCTTCATGCATTTGCAGTTTCAGACGCCATGGATATGAAGATGCAAAACATATATTACCAATTTTGATGGGGATTGAGGAAAAAGTACCACTAGGCAAAACACCAATTTTGAACAGGGCAAAATGTAAATTTAAATAGGTGCGATATGACGATAAAAGAATTAGAAGAATTTAGGGTAATCTGCAGAAGAGGAAGTCTGGCAAAAGCTTCCAGAGAATTATATATGTCGCCACAAGGGCTAAGCAGAGTCCTGAAAAATTTAGAAACAGAATTGAATTGTACATTGGTAAATCGAGTGGCTTCCGGACTCGAGTTGACGGAAAGCGGAGAATGTTTACGCGAGTATGCAGAAATTGTCTTGGACGAATATGACCGCTTGAGGAATGAAGTAGAAAGAATACGAGCAAGTGAAGAAGGAACTGTGAATCTTTTGATGGCATATGATATTCTTCGCTATTTGGGTCCAGAATGCATTATGGATTTCCAAAAGATTTATCCAAATGTGTCTTTCGCATTTCAGGAGTATCCGGACCGCATTGTTGAGAAGATGCTTATGGAAATGAAAGGAAATGTGGCGCTATCGATAGGACCATTTGTTGGAGAATGCTTTCATGTATATCCTTTGAAAAAATGTAACCTTGGTTTGTTGGTGTATGAAGGACATCCACTTGCAAAACAGAAAGAAGTAAGTATTGAGGATATTATTGAAGAACCGCTTTGTTTAGAAAATAATAATTTTAAGATGAACGAATTTATTCAAAGAAAATGTTGGAATAAAGGATTTGAACCGAATATTATCTTTGAAACAAATGGTTTTGACTTATGTTATAAGATGTGCCGTATGAAACAAGGACTTTCGATTACGGTTGATTTTGTTCACAATGATATGAAGACGGAAGGACTTGTGATGGTTCCATTTGCAGAAAAAGATATGGTTTGGGAAATGGCAATTTTGACACCGAAGGAAAAAACAAGCGAGCCGGCAGTTGAGAAGTTTTGTAAATTTATTGAAAATCGTATGGAGTAAACGATTTATTGACGGATATCAACGAAAATGGAATTGGTATTTCAGAATGAATTTGATATAATACAATAGAATAACTGCGAGGAGGAAATAAAAATGAAAAAACGTATTATAGCAGCGTTTTTATGCATCGTTATGATGCTGTCGCTTGTAGCATGTACTTCAAAAAAGAAAACAGAAGAAGTAGATGTTTCAGAAATGTCTTTTGAAGAATTAGTAGAAACTGCAAAAGGAACTACCGTAACATTTTACGGATATGGTGGAGATGACAATTTAAATGCATGGTTAGATGATTACTTTGCACCACGTATGAAAGAAAAATATGATATTACAATGGAACGAGTTCCTATGAATATCGAAGATATTTTAAGTCAACTTCAAGGTGAAATCATTGGAGAAAAACAAGATGGCGATATTGATATGATTTGGATCAATGGTGAAAACTTTAGAACATGTAAAGAAAACAACATGCTTTATGGACCATTTGCTACAGAACTTCCAAACTATCAAACATATGTAGATGGTGAAGATGAAGAAAATCTTGCTGACTTCTGTTTCCCAATCGAAGGATATGAAGCTCCATACGGAAAAGCACAATTAGTTATGATCGCTGATACAGCTATCACACCAGATCTTCCAACAAGTACAGAAGAATTTATGGAATTCTGTAAAGCAAATAAGGGGAAAGTAACATATCCAGCACTTCCAGATTTTACAGGAAGCGCATTTGTACGTAATGTAATCTATGATATCTGCGGATACGAACAATTTATGGAAATGGAAGCTGACAAAGAAACTGTAAAAGCAGCTATTGAACCAGCACTTGAATACTTACGTCAATTAAATCCATATTTATGGAACGAAGGGAAAACATTCCCAGCAGATTCAACAACTGTTGCAAATATGTTTGCAGATGGAGAGCTTGTAATGGATATTTCTTACGATGCTTACTCTACAGCAACTAACATTGAAAATAAAACATATACAGCAACAACACAATCATTCCAATTTGAAAAAGGTACAATTGGTAACACAAACTATATTGCAATTGCAGGAAATTCAGCAAACAAAGCTGGTGCAATGGTAGCAATCAATGAAATGTTAGATCCAGAAGTACAAGCAAACCGCTTTGCAACAATCCGTACAATCCCAGTTGTGGAATATACAAAATTGGATGATACACAAAAAGCAGCATTCGATGCTGTTGAAATTGGTGAAGGTGTAATCTCACAAGATGAACTTTTAGCAAAACGTTTACCAGAAATGCCATCAAATCTTGTACCAATCATTGAAGAAATTTGGGCAGAAGAAGTTGTAGGCAAATAGAGAGAATGAAATAGGAAAATACAATGATGAAAAAATTAACGCCTTATTTATTGGCGATACCACAGCTCATTTTAGGAGCAATCTTTATCATTGGTCTAGGAACTGGAATTACCCAAAGTTTAGGGGTAATTCCAGCTTTTGGGTTAATGGAACCAACACTTGATTATTATAAAGAGATACTTATGAGACCCGATACATTGCAATCGCTAAAACATAGCTTGTATATTGCATTTGTTTCGGCATTTTTTGCTACCGTGATTGGAACGCTGTTTAGTATGTTACTTGTATGGAAAGGCAAAACCAAAGGTGGTCTTATGCGTGTTGTGCAAATTCCGATTATTGTACCGCACGTTGTAGTTGCGCTTTTTGTGGTAAATGTTTTGTCTCAGAACGGAGTACTTGCCAGAGCATGTGCAAACCTTGGCCTGATTACAGAACAGCAACAGTTTCCAATGATGATTTATGATACACATGGGATTGGTGTTATACTAGCGTATTTATGGAAAGAAATTCCATTTATTGTGTATTTTGTACTTGCATTGATGGCAAATATAAATGGAAGTTTGGGCGAGGCAGCGATTAACCTTGGGGCAAGTCGCTTCCAGGCATTTTTAAAAGTAACGCTTCCTTTGTGCATGAATACGATTTTAAGTGGATTTTTGATTGTGTTTGTATTTGCACTGGGCGCATACGAATTACCATTTATTTTAGGAGCAACGAAGCCAAAGACATTGCCGATTCTTGCATATATTGAATATTCAAAACCAGATTTGATGGCAAGACCATATGCGATGGCAATTAACGGAATTGTAACGGTGATTTCGTTGCTGGCAGCAGTTGTATATTACATTTTGATACATAGAAGCAGCAAAAAATTAGCAAGATAGGAGAAGATGATGAAGAAGAAACAGAACATATTTGAGAATCTTATAATTGCTATCTTTGTCTTACTTATAGTGCTGCCGCTTTTAACAATTGTTATATGGGTATTTACAGAACGCTGGGCATGGCCTTCGTTGATTCCACAGGAATTTTCCCTTCGTGCTTTGCATGCTGTTTTTCGTGACCGTGCAGAACTTGCAAAATTGTTTATGTCGAGTATATGGATTTCATTGGTTGTTGCATTTCTGTCTGTTGTTATTGGATTGATGACAGCAAGGGCATTGGAATGTTATGAATTCTTTGGGAAAAAGGTGTTCTCATTTATATCCATTTTGCCATTTTTGGTTCCAGCGAGTGTTTTTGCGATGGGAATTCAAATTACGTTTATCAAAATGGGATTGAGCGGCACTGTATTTGGAGTAATGATCGTACATTTAATCTGTTCTCTGCCATATGCTGTTATGTTGATTCAAGATGGTATGAGAGCACTTGGAACAGGGCTGGAGGAACAGGCAAGAGTACTTGGAGCAGGACCATGGAAAGCCTTTTTGAAGATTACATTACCGAATTTGTTCCCAGTAATGCTGGCGGCATTTTCGATGTCGTACATCGTGTCTTTTAGCCAATACTTTTTGACATTGATGATTGGCGGAGGAAGTGTAAAAACATTTGCAATCGTAATGGTACCATTTTTGACAAGTGGAGAGCGTAATTTTGCAAGTGTGTATAGCTTGATATTCCTTGCAATAACCATAATTGTGTTTGGTGTGTTTGAGTGGATTGTAAGCCGCTTAACAAAAGACCAAGAAGTAGAATACTATTAAGAGGAGAAACACATGAGCCTTAAGATAACAGATCTTTGTGTAACATTACAAAAGACAGAGATTTTAAAAAAGATTAACCTAGAAATAAAAAATGGAGAATTTGTTTCATTGTTAGGTGCGTCTGGATGTGGAAAGACAACACTTTTGAAAAGTATTGCAGGACTTTTGGAAGTGCAGTCTGGAGATATTTCGATGGATGGAAAATCCATTGTAAAGGAAGCACCTGAAAAGCGTGGAACAGTTGTTGTATTTCAAGATCTTCGTCTGTTCCCACATATGACAGTAGAACAAAATATCGCATTTCCTATGGAATTAAAGAAAATACCAAAGGAAGCGCAAAAAAGAAAAATTGCAGAATTATTGGAAGCAGTGCAGCTTCCAGGATTTCAAAAACGTAAAATGCGTGAAATGTCTGGAGGACAAAAGCAACGTATAGCATTGGCAAGAGCGTTGGCGGCAGAACCAAATGTATTACTTTTAGATGAACCGTTTTCTAGTTTGGATGAAAATTTGCGAGATGAGATGGCACGTCTTGTAAAAAAATTACATAAACAAATGGGACTGACTACCGTTATGGTTACACATGATAAAGCAGAAGCAATGAAGGTATCTGATAAAATTGCTTTAATGCAATCAGGCGAAGTGTTACAATATGATAGACCAGAAGTGATGTTTTATCATCCAAATGCAAGACCAGTTGCGGACTATATGGGACAATCAAACTACATCAAGGGAATTGTGAAAAATGGAACCTTTGTAAGTGAGACTGTCACATTTGAGACTGAAAATGAAAATGGGGAATATGAATTGATGGTGCGTCCTTCTGCCATTTGTTTGACAAAGGAAAAAGCAGCGTTATATACCATTGACGAAGTGCTGTTCGAAGGAGAGACTGCAGAGATTACCCTTGTAAAAGGAGACGAAAAACTGTTGGCATGGATGCTTCATAATGATTGGGCTTCTCTGGAAATTGCAGTTGGAGATAAGATTGGTGTCATGGTAGACGAAAAACAGGGAACTGTATTTGCGATAGAAGGGAGAAGCGAATGCGAAAGATAATTCATGATTTTGATTGCACATTTGGAATTAGTGGATGTGATGTGGATGATGGGCTTGCTTTGTTGTATTTGTTGGGAGATCCAGAAGCAGAAGTGTTAGGGGTTACGACAACCTACGGAAACAATACTTTGGAGAAAGTATATCCCAATGCTAAGAAATTCTTGCAAGCAATAAAACATCCAGAGATTCCAGTTTATAAAGGCGGTGCTGCGGCTGGGGACTATGATAGTGAAGCAGCACATTATCTTGCAGAGATGGCAGAACAGTATGCAGGGGAATTGGAAATCCTTGTGACTGGTTCTGTGACAAATCTTTATGGAGCATGGAAGATAAATCCGGAATTTTTTAAACAAGTAAAACGAATCGTAATGATGGGTGGAACGACAGAACCTTTGATTTTTGCGAAAAAGGAAATGGATGAGTTGAACTTTTCGTGCGATCCTCTTGCAACATACACAGTCTTAACAAGTGGATGTGAAGTTGCTGTAATTACAGGAAATAATTGCTTGAAGGTACTTTTTACAAAAGAGGAGTACGATAAATATCTATCAAAAGAATCTAGCAAGATTGCAAAATTTATTACGGATGAGACTGATTACTGGTTTGGATATAACATGGATGAATATGGAATTCCAGGATATTATAACTGGGATGCAATCGCAGCCGTATATATGCTACATCCAGAATTTTTCGAAACAGAAAAGATAGCATTTAATATTTCGATAGAAGATTTAAAGACCGGTAGAATGTCGATGGAAGGCAATAAAAATTGTACATTAGAAATTCCACAAATTGCTAAAGTAACAGCATTTGTTAAAAATCTATATAGCACATGGCTAAGCGTGGAAATTTAAGAAGGAGGAAAACGAAAATGAAAAAAATGAAACTAATGAGTGTATTGATGCTGTCAGCACTTCTTGTAGTAGGATGTGGGGCGAAAACAACAGAAAATGATAAGCCAGAATCTAATATTTCTACAGAGGTAGTAGAAGAGGTACAAGGTCAATATCTTGTAACAGCTGAATATGCAAAAGAACGTGTTGGGGCAGATGACGTTATCTTTGTTGACTGCCGCGGTGAAAAGGATGCAAAAAAAGGAACTGTAGAAGGAGCAATTGCCTTAACATGGAAAGAATTAAGCAGATGCGGTGAAAGCTTCGGGGAAGCAGGAGATGAAGAATGGGGAAAAATTCCAGAAGCAGCTGATTATGCAAAGAGACTTAGCAGCTACGGACTTGAAAAAGATAAAGAAATCATTACAATCGGTTACACAACAGATGGATGGGGTGATGATGGTCGTATTGTTTGGCAATTAGTTGCGGCTGGATATGAAAATGTGAAAATGGTTGACGGTGGATTCGAAGCGTTAAAAGAAGCAGATGTTCCTATGCAAAAAGGTGCAAGTGAACCAAAAGCTGCTACTGTAAAAGTAGATGAAATCGATATGACACATGTTATGGAAACAGAAGAATTGGAACGTAATTATGATGAATATGTTGTTCTTGATGTTCGTACAGAAAAAGAATATGATGGTGCAACAAAATATGGAGAAGCAAAAGGCGGACATCTTCCAAATGCAATCTTTTTCCCATATACAGAAATTTTTGAAAAAGATGCTACATTGAAATCAAAAACAGAAATTGTACAGATGTTAGAAGAATTAGGTGTTGAAAAAGACGATAAAATCGTAACATACTGTACAGGTGGAATTCGTTCTGCATATGTACAATTGGTATTAGAAATGTGTGGATACGAAAATACATGGAACTACGATCAATCTTTCTGGAGATGGTGTGTAGTGAACGAAGTGGAATAGGGATATGAAAAATTTAGTTGATAAATATTTAGAAACAGACAAGTTTCGAAACGGTCTTGGAATTCCAAAAGAAGCAAAAATCTCTTGCGAGTTGCTTGCACAAGGAGAATATAATCAGAATTATCTCTTTGTACATCCAGTGTCAGAAAAGAAACTGTTGCTGCGTTTGAATATGGGAAGTCAAATGCATTTAGAAAATCAGATTGAATATGAATATCAAGCGCTGAAACAGTTGGAGACTTCAGAAAGAACTCCAAAGGTGTATTACGTAGATGGTTCAAAAGAAGTGATACCACATGGTGTGCTGGTGATGGAATATCTTCCAGGACGTGTGATGGACTATCTTACAGATATGAACGTTGGCGCAGAGATTTTAGCGGATATTCATTCTATATCGGTAGATGCGGAAGGAAGCTTGATTCATTCTCAAAATCCATGTAAAGAGATTCTGGAAGAATGCAATCAAATGTTTCGTGTATATGAAGAATCCGAATTAGCGGATGAGCAAAAAAAGAAGCAAATTCGGAGAATGTTAGACATATGTGAAGAAAAAATAGCTTCCATGGGAGCATATACAGGATACAAATGCTGTATTAATACAGAACTAAATTCTACAAACTTTTTGGTGAATGAAACGGGAAGGAGTTATTTGATTGATTGGGAAAAGCCTCTTTATGGAGACCCAGGACAAGATTTGGGTCATTTCTTGGCTCCTACAACGACGTTTTGGAAGACAGATGTAATCTTGAGTGAAGAAGAGACAGAAGCGTTTTTAAATGACTATATCGCTTGTGTTGACAATAGATATGATTTGTCAGGCTTGAAAGAGCGAGTTGCAGTTTTCATTCCGGTAACATGCATGCGAGGAATGACTTGGTGTGCAATGGCATGGATTGAATATCAACAACCAGGTCGTGCAATTCGAAATGAATCGACATGGAAAAAACTGAATGCTTATTTGGAACAGTCGTTTATCGATATGATTGAAAAACGAATTGAAAAGATGTAGCAGGAATGAATGTGAAGGGATGTAAATGATAAAAAAATTTTTGATTCGGATGCGAGATAAATTCTGGCGAAAACAAGACAAAAAATTGCGTGAATTGCAAAAATCTGTAGATGATCTAAAAAAAACAGTAGAAGGTTTAAAAGCATCTGAGCTAGAATTGAAGAAAAAGCTGGAAGAACAGAAAAAGCAAACAACTGATTTTAGAAATTACGTAACAAAAGAAATGGAAAGACGTGATTTGTGGAAGCTTCGAGCTTCAGAGATAAAATGGTTGGCAAAAGGTAAAAAGATATGGGTGATCAAATCACCAGAACCAGATAATGAGACTCGCTTTGCATGGGGAGAACACTATTTTGCAAATACGATAAAACTTGAACTTGAAAAGTTGGGATACTATGTAGTGATTGATACTCATCCAGATTGGTATTGTGAGATGGAAGCAGATGTTGTGTTGGTACTAGGAAGATGTTATAAATATCATCCGGATAGACGAAATCCAAACTGCAAATATATATTTTGGCATCTTTCCCACCCAGATAATGTGAAAAAAGAGGAGTATGAATTATACGATTTGGTATTGATTGCTTCAGACTCTTATGCGGAACGTATGAAGAAAGAACTGGATGTTCCAGCAAGAGCAATGCATTCTTGTGTAGACACCTCTATTTTCTTTCCACAAGAATGTGATAAGAAATATGATTACGTATTTGTTGGAAATACAAGAGGTAAAAAGAGACCGCTGGTTATGTGGTGTGAACAAAATGAGATTCCGCTTCATATTTGGGGACTTATGACAGGTGCTCAGGGGTGGAAAAATTATGTAAAACAGGATTCGAGTATTACGCTGGAACGCATGATTGCGAATTCGGAATTACCAGAATTATATCGCTCAGCAGGTGTGGTTGTGAATGACCATTTCGAAGACATGCTAAGAACAGGATTTTTTGCAAACCGCATTTTAGAGGTCTTAGCTTGTGGTTGTCCACTGTTATCAGATCATAGTCAAGAAATTGAAAGTATATTTGGTGATAGTATTTTGTATTGCCGTAATGAGGAAGAGTTTTTACAGCAATTGAAATATCTACAAGAACATTATGAAGAACAAAAAGAAAAGGTATTGGCTATCTGGCCAAAACTTCAAAAAGAATTTTCTTTTGAGGTTCGTGCAAAAGAATTAGCAGAGTTAGCTGAACAGCTATCTTCTTAAATAGAAAACACCCTAGTTATGAAAAACTAGGGTGTTTTTTGTTATGTAATCGTACACATCATAGATATTATACTATTTTGCTAATCTTTTTTTGTTAGCGAAGATAACTGCAACAGCTGCTAACATTGCGATAGAGTATACCATCATAGTAGATACATCGCCTGTTTTTGGAGTTGTTGCTGTTGTGTCGTTTTTAGAAGCTGTTGAACCATTTGTTCCTGGTTTGTTTGTTTCAGGTTTGTTTGTTTCTGGCTTGTTTGCTTCTGGTTTATTTGTTTCAGGTGTGTTTGTAGAACCTGAATCAGAACCGTTGTTTGTAGAGTCACTTACAAATGCATTAGTAATAGATGTGTTTTTAGCACCACCTTCGATAGTGAACACGTTTGTATATCCAGCAGCTTTTAATAATGCAGTTGCATTTTGAGCGCCTCTAGCACCACTGTTGCAAAGAATGTAAATAGTTTTTCCTGTAAGTTTATCTGCATTAGCTTGTACAGAAGCTGTGAAAGCTTGTGCAAGAGCGTCTTCACCATTTGTTACACCATTTGCATCGAATAAAGGCATTGAAAGAGATCCTTTTAAATGACCTTTTGCATAGTTTTCAGCTGTACGAACATCAATGATTACATAATTAGAATCATTTAGTACAGCAAGAGCTTGTGCATCAGATACATAGAAAAGATTAGCTTTTACAGTTTCATCTTTTGCTCCACCTGCGATTGTGAAGATGTTTGCATTTGAATATCCTGCTTGCATAAGTAATTTAGTAGCAGCAGCTGCACCTTTAGCACCACTATTGCAAAGGATATAAAGATTCTTGCCAGCAAATTTATCTGCATTAGCTTGTACAGAAGCTAAGAAAGCTTGTGCAAGTTCGTCAGAACCAGATGTTACACCATTTGCTCCGAATACAGGCATTGAAAGAGCACCTTTTAAGTGTCCTTTTGCATAGTTTTCAGCTGTACGAAGATCGATGATTACTGTGTCGTCTGAACCGATTTTTGCAATGGCATCTTTTGCACTAACAGATTGATTTTCTACAAAAAGGTTTTTGATTGCTTCGTTTTTAGCACCGCCTTTGATTGTGTAAACATTGTTATTAGCAATGCCAGCAGCTTTTAATAAATTGTGAGCTGCGTTTGCTCCAGATGCACCACTGTTGCAAAGGATGTAAAGCTCTTTAGATTCTAAAAGAGTTTTGTTTGCTTTTGCAAATGCAATAAAGTTAGTAGCAAGATCATCATCCTTACCGTTTGTCACTGAATTCTTTCCATCTTTGTATGTGAATACTGGTTGATGAAGAGATTTGTCTAAATGTCCACCTTGATAAACTTCTTCTGCACGAACATCAAGGATAATTGCGCCGTTTGCAGCAGCACTTAATGCTGTGTCAGCAGTTGCTTGGTTAGCTTTCTTTAAATCTAAATCGTTCCATACACCACCTAATACACGGTGAATGTTGTCTTTTGCTACACCAGATTCTTGTAACCACTTAGAAGCGTAGTTTACACAGAATGTACCAACATAGCATACGAGATAAACGTCTTTTCCTTGTAAGTTTTCAGCAGCATATGCTTTGAATGCTGTTCTGAGTTCGTCTGTTACAGCGAAACCTTCTGCTGCTGATAAGCATACAGATAATGAAATTGTGCCATCGATATGTGCTTTTGCGTAGTCTGCAGCTGAACGAAGA
>CAZINB010000034.1:0-19021 GCA_964540565.1 uncultured Faecalimonas sp. | reverse complement strand
ACAATGAAAACTTTAGATAAATAAATCTAGTATTTATAAGGATTTTGAGGTGTTCGAGTGGAAATTTGCGACCGATTTGCGACCAAATAAAGAGAACATGCTCGAATAGGATATGAAAAATAGCAGGAGGATAGAAGGGAACTTCTATCCTCCTTGTTGTATATTGGGAAGAAATAATGTGGGGTGCAATTATAATAGCTGTTGTTATTGGTGTTTGTGGTTATTTTGCAAAGACTAGTTATGATAAGAAGCAGGAGGAAATTCGCTTAGTTAAAATAGAAACTAAGAATAGCGAAATTTTGGCTGAATATCAAAGTTTTGAAAAGGAAGAAGATAGAGAGAAGAGATTGGTGAAAAATTTCAACATATTCGATTTTGAACTGACTGAGGAAGAGATGAATCAGATTGCTGCACTGGATATGGCAACGGAAGATACTGTGATTGCCTGCGATTATGTAGGAGTGGAATCTGCAAATAAAGTTCCGGATAAGTTTAAAAAGGCAGGCTTTCATGCAACAAAAAGCAGAAGGGTAAATGCTCCGCTTATTGACGAGCTTCCGATGGCTTTAGAATGCAAAGTGAAAAGCATTTGCAGATGGGTTACAGTTAAAATAAGTGAAAAGAACTGGCGCTTGTTATGAGGTATGAAATTCTGATTTGTCGAACTGCAATTTCTTTCCATCCTTCTTCTCAATATGCTATAATGTTCTGAGTTGGGAATAAAAGAAATAATGGAGGCACTTATCATGTGTGAAGAAAATGTAAAAGTTGAAGAAACTGTAGTAGAAGTAACAGAAGAGAATGCAATTGAAATTGAACCGCTCTTTGAAGAACAGGTTGATTTTGAAACATTCAGCAAATCTGATTTCCGTGTTGTAAAAGTAAAAGAGTGTTCTGCTGTTAAAAAGAGTAAAAAGCTCTTACAGTTTGTTTTGGATGATGGAACTGGAACAGACCGTATCATTCTTTCAGGCGTTCATGCTTTTTATGAACCGGAAGAGTTGGTTGGAAAGACACTTCTTGCAATTGTAAATCTTCCACCAAGACAGATGATGGGAATTGAATCTTGCGGAATGCTGATGTCAGCAATCCATAATGTTGCAGGAGAAGAAAAATTGAATCTTGTGATGTTAGATGATGCAATTCCAGCAGGAGCAAAATTATATTAAAACAATTGAATACAGGAACTTATAATGCCACTATGAAGCGTAAAAAACTTTGTAGTGGCATTCTTACACTGTCTTCCAATACCCCATTGACCAAAATGTTAGATATGCTCTTTTTAGCATTTATTTCTTAGCATTGCGAAATTCCTTCGGCGTACATCCATAGTTTTTCTTAAACACATTGGTAAAATAGGCTTGACTAGAGAAGGCAAGAATTTGACTGATTTCACTAATGGATTTATTAGTGTATTTTAGTAGGTTCTTGCTTTCTTCCATTTTACAACGAAGGATAAAATCTGCTGGGAGAAAACCTAGTGTTGATTTAAATCGTCGTTCTAATTGACTAATACTTAAGTGGGCAAATTCTGCTACATCTGCAACTTTTAGCGATGTGTGTGTGCCATGTCGTATATATTGTAGAATTGATTCCAAATCATTTGGAACATTTATACCCAATTTCGCATCATGGGTTCGCTGTACATAGTCTAAGTACATAGTATCCATAAGTTCATATACTTCTTTAGAAGTTACTACATTTTCTACCGTCTGAATATAGAAATCTGATAGCTGGTATGCAGTTTCTAACGCTAATCCCCCTTCAATTGCAGCTCGTGCTGCCAGAGTAACAGTACAAATAAACATGTCTTTTATATATCTCGTAGAATAAAATTGTAAATTACCCTGATGGGTTTGCGGACTATTTGCAACTCGTTGAATAACGTTAATATTACCTCTTCGAATATTATCCAATAATTGCTGCTCAAATTCGTAGGAACGATGAAATTCCAGAGGGTCTTCTACAGTTGTACTGATTTCGATGGTTTTACGGTTCAATTCGTTTTGAAGTTCATTATTAATGGAATATATATTGGAAAGAACATCTGGAATATCTCCTCTTAGAAAAAAGCACAATTCTTCTAAAATCATACGGAAATGTCCCAAAGAAATACCGGAATTGTTTTTAAAGAAATCACGAATATCTGCTCTTTTATTAATTGGTAAATTAAAGTTTTTAATAATGGTATGAATTGCTTCGTCTTGCATAGGCATATTTAGTGTCGGACCAAGTAAGAGCAATATAGTGTGATCATGGTTCCATACACCACCAAAAAGAAGTATGTCTGCAGAATGATATAAAAATACATCATCAGATTGACTTAGATTAAAGGAGTAGTCTGTAAGAACTGACATGAGTTCATTCTGTGGTACTGTTAGTAAAAGCTCATCTTTGTATAAGACATGCAATGGATAAGGTTGTGTTTGCGAAAAAATATTACAAAATTTCAATACTGTTTGAATGTTTTTACTCATGAACTTTATAACTCCTTTTTTTTACAATATGCTTATATTTTACAAAAAATGCTGATGATTTACAAGAATAGAATGCTTATATTTTATAAAATAATAGTACTTAAAATGGAAGATTTTAGAAAAAGGAGACCGAGAGAAAATGGATATTTGTGTACAGACAAAGTTAGGTGCTCTCTGTGGTGAACAAAAGGAGGGATTTTCACAATTTTTGGGAGTTCCTTTTGCAAAACCACCAGTAGGAGAATTAAGGTTTCGTAAACCGGTACCAATGGACCCATGGGAGGGTGTAAAGCAGGTAAAAGAATTTACGCCATATTGTATTCAGCCAGGTGAACCAGAACGTATTGATGAAAAGATTAAAGGTTCAGAAGATTGTTTGACTTTAAATATTTTCACACCAGCATGTGATAAAAAGAAACGTCCTGTTGTGATATGGATTCATGGAGGGGCTTATCTGACTGGTAATCATACGAGTGCGTCAAAAATTGGTGACAAAATGTGTATTAACTCAGATATCGTTGTGGTAACGATTCAATATCGTTTAGGTGCATTCGGATGTGTGAATTTTGCTTCTCTTTCTGGTGCAAAAGGCAAGTTCGATACAAACTGTGGTACATGGGATCAGTTAGCTGCAATAAATTGGGTAATCGAGAATATTGAAAGCTTTGGTGGAGATTCAGAGTGTATCACTCTGCTGGGAGAATCCGCAGGAGCATGTTCAGTACTTACATTAATTACCAGTCCTTATTTAAAAGGGAAAATCAAACGAGCAATTATGGATAGTCCTGCACCTCACTTAATTAATACGGTGGAAAATGGACACATTGCAGCATTGGATGTTATAAAGAAATTAGGGCTTTCTGAGGATGAAGCATATAAAGTAGCGGATATAGATGGAGAAACATTGACAAAGGCTGTAGAGGAAAGCGAATATAATTTCGTAAATCATCATCCTTACTTAATTCCTACTGCACCAGTAGTAGATGGAGATTTAATCCCAGAGTTACCATATGATGCCATTATGCATGGTGCTGCAGATGGAATAGAATTATTAACAGGTACTACAATGGATGAGGGAACTATTTTTGCACAGGGAAATGATAAGGATATTTTCCCTGGAACAGAAGCACAAATGGAAAAATTCTTTGCGGATCATCCTGAGATAGATAGAGCAGCGATATTAGCATTATATCCAGATTATCCTAGCAAAAAGGCATTACAGGAAATAGGGAAAGAGATATTTTTCCATTTGCCAACGGTAGAGATTGCATACCATCTTGCAGAGCATGGCAATGCATATCTGTTCCATTTTGACTATATGTTTCCAATGTTAAAATTGTTGGGATATGGAGCAGTTCACTGTACAAACAGTGCTTTAACATCTGGTAATCCATTCAAAGGATTTCTTAGCTGGTTTTCTGGTAAAAAAGGTACATTGATACAGGAGAGAGTTCATCACTATTGGTGTAACTTTATCGCAACTGGAAATCCAAATGGAAATGGTGAACCAGTTTGGTCTGCTTGTAGTAAGGAAAGAAATGTAAATTTCATCAATGTGGAATGTCACACAGAGCAGGCGCCATTTGAAAAAGAACGACAGACCTACGGAGAGGTTCGTCCATATAAAAATTAATAAATGATATTGAAAAGGAGAAGAAAGATATGAAACGTACAAAAAAACAATATCCTGAAAATTTTAGAACCATATTTGGGTTCTCCACGATTTCCTGGGCACAGGGATTTGCAACTATGGTATATGCAATTTTTATGCAGTTTGTAACAGACTATTCTGGCATTGATGAGGCAATCGGGCAAGTTGGTTTTGCAGCTGCTTTTGGTACACTAATCCTTACACTTACACGTATTGTGGATGCGGTGGATGATCCTATACAGGCTTGGATTATGGACCGTTCGAAAGAATGTAAGTTTGGTAAATACCGTCGTTTTACCTTAGTAAGCGTATTTTTAATCGGTATCGGTACCGTTGTAATGTTTACATTGCCAGATTTTATTAAATCAAACGGTGTTGCACTGTTTATTTGGGTAATGGCTGGTTATATTTTATTTGAAATGGGATGTGCATTTAATGGTGTTTCTCCTATGATTCAGAAAGCAACTACAGATGCTCGTATTCGTACAAAAATTACATCTTGTGTGCGTTTTGCAATTATTATTGCTGTAGTACCAGCTACATTTTTGATTCCGATTGCTACAGCAGTAAATGCTGGAATTGGTGATATGGGTAAATCCTTCTCGCTTACAGTTGTAGTGGTTATGACTATCTCGTGTGCGATTTCTTTGTTAGGTGTACTTTTAACAAAAGAACCATATCATGGAAATGTGAAGATTGAGAATGCTGAAGTTGAAGAAAAACTTAGTTTGAAAGATATCTGGAACATGTTAAGACATAACAAACCTTTATGGGTACATAACATTTCCTACTTCCTTGGAAACATGGCCTATGCAGCATCTTCTGCAGTATTAGTTTACTTTTTAAAATGGTTCTATTGTGCAGATATGGCAACAGGTGCAGTAAATGAGATTCAGTATGCTACTATATATGGTTTAAATAGTGCGTTAGGATTGATTCCAGCATTTATTACACCATTTCTTGCAGGATTTGTAGTAAAAAAAGCAGGTAGTGTAGATAAGGCAATGCGTATCGCTACTTTATGGACAGGTATTCCTTATGGAATTATGTTTGTCTTGTACTTATTTGGTATTTTATAGGCAAGTCCTATGCTTTTTATCAGTTTAGCATTTGTAGCAGGAATTCCTGCAAACGTTGCAACAATTCCTGCATTATTGTTAACTAACGAATGTGCGGACTATGTAGAATATACAACCGGCAAAAACATGGCAGCTATGACAAGTGCAGTAAACAACTTAATGCAAAAAACACAATCTGCAATTGCAGTATTAATTCCAGGTATCGTTTTGATGGTAGTAGGATATAGTGTGGATGCTAGTACGGGCGCATATGCAGGTGATTTAACAAGATTGCCACATATGGTAAATGGACTCACTTTAATTATTACATTGATTCCGTTTATTGTATCCACATTATCATGGGCAATTTATAAATTTGCTTATCCAATTACACCAGAATTCCGCAAGACTATGACAGATGAGTTAGAAAAACGTCATGCGGAAGCACAGAAAAATATAGAGGCTTAAATTTAACATTTATTTATGAAATTAAATTTTATTACTGCATCATCTATGGAGAGATGTCCAGTTTTTGTAAAAGAATTTCAAATAGAGGATTGTAAAAAGCAACCTTAGAAATTACCGGTCTTGGTTTATATGTTGCATTTTTAAATGATGAAAAAATCGGCGATAGATATCTTGCACCAGGCTTTAATGATTATGATGATTATTTAAGAGTTCAGTCTTTTGATGTTACAGATATGCTCCGTACTCACAATTGCCTTCGGGTAGTTGTGGGTGATGGTTGGTATAAGAGTCGTTTAGGATTAACTCAAAAAGAGAACATTTGGGGGAGAAAATTATCTCTTAGGTGCTAGACTTACTATTTTACATTCTGATGGAATAGAAAAAGAAATTGAGCCTTGGTTTGCATACTATGGTTTTCGCTATGTAAAGGTTGAAGGATTTCTATCGTAAATTTATGTGTGATATGAGAGTGGATTAGTTGCGTTATTTTGATGGTGATGTGCCTAGCTACTCTCCATCTAATGAAATGCTTCCATTTAGTTTACAGGAAATTACTACGAGTGTGCCTACCTTGGCAGATGTAGATTTACAACCATTAGATATGATTTTAAGAAATATAAGAGGATAGAGTATGAAGAAACAAGTATTTAATCCATATCTCCCAAGTTGGGAATATGTACCGGATGGTGAACCATATGTATATGGAGACAGACTCTATGTATTTGGTTCTCATGATGAATTTAATGGCAAGGATTTTTGTCAAAATGATTATGTATGTTGGTCAGCACCGGTAGATGATTTGAGTGACTGGCGATTGGAAGGGACGATTTATAAAACCATTCAGGACCCTGATGCTAAAAAGAATGCATTTCTGCAGGCACCAGATGTGATTCAGGGTCCGGATGGAAGATTTTATTTATATTATACATTAAGCCTAGTGCCATTTATGGGAGTGGCAGTTAGTGATAATTTAACAGGACCTTATGAATATTATGGTAAGGTGCATTTACAAAATGGCCATGTCATAGGAAGCAAAAAAGGAGAAATTTTTCAGTTTGATCCAGGTGTATTTAAGGATGATGATGGAAAATATTATCTATATTCCGGATTTGCACCGGAAGAAAAAGGCTTAGGAATTATCCTAAGTAAAATGTACATCATGAAGGGTGCATTTGTAATGGAATTAGCAGAAGACATGCTTACGGTTATTTCAAAACCAAGACTTATTATACCAAAGGCAGGATACTCCAACGGAACCGGCTTTGAGGGACATGAATTCTATGAAGCCAGTTCCATGAGAAAAATCAATGGTAAATATTATTTTATATATTCTTCTATTCTTTCTCATGAATTATGCTATGCCGTAAGTGATCGTCCAAATGGAGGTTTTCGCTATGGAGGAACTCTGGTATCTATTGGAGATGTGGGTTACAAAGGAAATAATTGTGCTATGAACTATTTGGGAAATACTCATGGCAGCATGGTTCAGGTAAAGGGACAGTGGTATGTATTCTATCATCGACAAACCAATCGTAATTTATTTTCACGTCAAGGTTGTGCAGAGCCTATTACAATTGAGGCAGATGGTGCAATTCGCCAAGTAGAAGTAACGAGTTGTGGTTTAAATGGAAAACCTTTGGAAGGCAAAGGAGAATATTCTGCACATATTGCATGTAATCTAATGAGTAATACTGGTACGTATACCTATAAACGTACATGTCGAAAGAATTGGGCAGCGCATCCATATTATACACAAACTGGAAATGACAGAGAACGTGATGAAGATCAGTATATTGCAAATATGAAAGATGGTGCAGTAGCTGGGTTTAAATATTTTAATTTTAAAGATTTGGAAAAGCTAAAAGTACTGATAAGTGGTGAAGGCCAAGGGGAAATGTGGATTAGAACTAGTATAGGTGGACCTGTTGTTGGCAGAATCCCAGTACAGGCAGGTTTCAAAAGAACTTGGAATGAAGCAGAATGTAAAATTGCAGATGGAACACATGCATTGTTCTTTGAATACAAAGGAACTGGCAGTGTGAACTTCCATAAGTTTGAGCTAGTATAGGAGGCTAATATGGCACTTAGAACAAAGGCAAAATGGACCGATGCAGTCACTGCGCATGAATTAGAAAATAAGGCTTTATCTTATCAAGCGGCTACAGAGGGCATCGTGTTATTAGAAAATAAAAATGTACTTCCAATAAAGGAAGGGAAAGTTGCATTGTATGGCGCAGGTGCAAGCAAGACAATCAAAGGTGGTAGTGGTAGTGGTGAAGTAATTGAACGTCATGCGATTTCAATTCGTGAAGGTTTAGAAACAAGAGGATTTGAAATCGTTACCAATGATTGGTTAGATCGTTACGATGAACTTTGGGCAAAAGAACGTGAGATATTTGTCGCAGGTATGCGTAAAAAATTAACGAAGTTTAATACCGAAATGCTTGCGGAGATGATGGCAGCAGAATACCGTTATCCATATGGTGATGCCATCCGTGCAGATGATTTGTCAGATGATACAGATTATTGTATTTATGTATTATCTCGTCAATCTGGAGAAGGATCCGATAGGCGTAAAAAAGACTTTACTATTTCAAAGGTTGAGAAAGACCATTTAGAGGCTTGTACAGCTCATTATAAACATGTAATTCTAGTTATTAATACTGGTGCATCCTTTGATGTATCCTTTGTAGATGAATTTAATAATATCGATGCAGTTGTATTTGTCTGTCAATTAGGGCAGGAAGGAGGGCTTGCACTTGTAGATGTCTTAGCAGGAAAGGTGACTCCTAGTGGTAAGTTAGCTGCTACATGGGCGAAAAGTTATAAGGACGTTCCATTTGCTAAGGAATATAGTTTTATTGGAAATGATTTAAATCATGCAGAATACAAGGAAGGTATCTATGTAGGATACCGTTACTATGATAGTTTTCAGGTTGCTCCACGCTATGCGTTTGGCTATGGTCTTAGTTACACAGAGTTTGAAGTGCAAGCAACGAGTATAGAAGTAGAGGGGACACAGGTAAAGGTGGGGGTATCGGTGAAGAATATCGGCGATACCTATGCAGGAAAAGAAACGGTGCAGTTATACGTAAGTTCTCCCGTAGGAAAATTGGAAAAAGAATACCAAAGTCTTGCTGCCTTTGCAAAAACAGATATATTAAGACCAGGAGAAAGCCAAAACCTAGAACTTACTTTCACAATGGAATATGTAGCAAGCTACGATGAAGAAACCGCATCTATGATTTTAGAAGCTGGGAACTATGTTCTTAGAGTAGGAAATTCTTCTAGAAATACAGATGTAGCAGGAGTAGTGACATTTTCTGAAATGGTGGTAGTTTCAAAACATCGTAATTTGTGTACATCAGCAAAAAAGGTTCAAAGCCTGCATCGTGTAATGGAAAGTTTTGAGATGCTAGATGTAAAAAAAGTGGAAATGGATATCAATGCCTTCCAGACTCAGGTGATGGATTATAAAAAAGCAGATGAAACTTTTGAACCAAAGGCTGAGTCTATGCTAAATAAATTGGGTGTAAAGAATCAGGTAAATTTTTGTGCAGGTATTGGACTATTAGGCGGAAAAACAGAATTTACACTTCCTGGTTCTGTAGGAAATACTACCTCAAAATATTGGAAGATGGGTATTCCGAATGCGACTCTTTGTGATGGTCCTGCCGGAATTCGTATTCAGCGACGCTCGACTGTAGATAAAAAAGGTGGAGTAAAGCCAGTAGATGGTGCTATTTCTATTTATGAGTATTTGCCAGTATTCTTGCAGAAATTCTTGTTTGGTAACCCAGACAAAGATACGATGATTTACCAGTATGTTACAAGTTTCCCAGTGGCAACTGCTATGGCTCAGACATGGAATTTGCCATTGGCGGAAAAAGTAGGTCAGGCGGTGAGCAAGGAAATGACAGAATATGGTGTAGTATTCTGGCTTGCACCTGCACTTAATATTATTCGTAATCCACTTTGTGGAAGAAATTATGAGTATTATAGTGAAGATCCTTATCTTTCAGGAAAGATGGCAGCTATGGTAACAAAAGGGGTACAGCAGACACCTGGTAATTATGTGACCATTAAACATTATGCTGCAAATAATCAGGAAGAAAACCGTTACTATGTGTCTTCAGATATGGATGAAAGAACCCTTCGAGAAATTTATTTAAGAGGTTTTGAAATTGTAGTAAAAGAATCCAAACCAAAGGCTTTGATGACTGCCTACAACAAGTTAAACGGAATTTATTGTCCTGCTAATGTAGAGCTTGTAGATTTGATTTTGAAAAAAGAATGGGGATTTGATGGCGTTGTTATGACTGACTGGTTATCGACTGGTGAAGACCGCGCAAATAATGCGGAATCAATTGCTAGTGGTGTGGACATTATCATGCCAGGAGGAAAGGCTGTTTGGAAGGAATTAGGAAAGGCTGTAAAAGAGGGTAGATTAGATGGCAGACACGTACGTCGTGCAGCAGGAAATGTACTGAAACTCATATTAAACAGTCAGATTAAAACAGATTAGAATAAGAGGTATTCTTATGGGTGCTATAAAAGTATTATTAAAGCAAATTTGGAAACTCTGTAAAAAGGGTGATGATGAACGAATTGGCAGACAAATGCCTGTACCAGGGGCTCGTTATGAAAGTGATATTACGTATATGGAGAAAGCAACTGCTATGCAACAGTTAAATCTCTATTACCCAGAAAGTTATAACTATGAAAAAGATGGAAAACTACCGACCATAATTGATATTCATGGTGGAGGCTGGATGCATGGAGATAAGGAACTCAATCAGCGCTACTGTGAGTACTTAGCATCTCAAGGCTATTGTGTTATGGGAATGACATATACATTATTACCAAATACCGATTTACAGGGGATGGTTCAGGATGTATTTGCGAGTATGCATTGGCTTGAACGCTATGGCGAAATTAGAGGTTTTGATTTATCAAAAGTGCTTTTGACAGGAGATTCAGCAGGTGGACATTTAACCAGTCTTGCTATTTGCATCCAGAATAGTAAAAAATTACAACAAATTTATGGTGTAACACCGCTTAAATTTGATTTTTCTGCAGCAGCTATCTGTAATGGTGTATGCGAATTGCATGATATTTATTCCTTTACCGGTGGCTTGAGTAAAAGCATCGATAAGGAAATGAATAAGATGTACTTAGGAAAAAGAGGTAAAAATGCTCCATGGAAAAATTACATGAGCTTCTCTCAGGTGGTGACTGAAGCAGAGAAACTTCCACCAATTTTTGTAATTAGCTCTGAAACAGATCCATTCTATGAACAGACAAAGTGGTTAATCGAAAATCTGAAGAAGTATAATTGTGAATTTGAGACTATGATTTGGAGAAAAGAGGATGGCGTACATCTAGGACATGTATTCCAAGTAGCCCATTGGGAATGGATAGAAAGTAAAATCACAAATCAAAAAATGCTGGAGTTTTTCCAGCGTGTAACAGGGAAATAAAGAGTGTATTATGAAAGAATTAAGAGAACATTTTATTACTGTGGAGCGTCCTTTTATAGACGGTACTGTGGAAGTATTTCAACAGAATATTTCAGTTAAGAAAGTAAAAAAAGCAACACTCACTATCACGGCTTTGGGTATTTATGAGGCAGAAATTAATGGAAACAAAGTAGGAGATGTAATGTTTGCTCCAGGTTTTACTTATTATCCAAAGGATTTGCACTTCCAGACTTACGATGTCACAGACCTTTTAACAGGAGAAGATATGTTGAAAGTTTATCTGGGACAAGGATGGTATTGTGGTCGTTTTACATTTCATAATAAGACGCAGATTTATGGAAAATATCCAGCGGTGTCTTGGCTTTTAGAGGTGGAAGATGAAGGTGGAAAGATACACTGTTATCATTCAGATGATAATACAGTAGTGGCGGTGCAAAGTCCTTATGAGTACGCAGGTCTGTATGATGGTGAAATTTATTATGCAGATGGTACAAACCGAGAAGTAATTCAGCCAAATAAATATGCAGGCGAACTTCCGGAGATGTTAGAAGAGGGAACTATGTGTGTTCGTCTTCGTGAGGAAATGCCGATACAGTCTGTAACTATCCATGGAAATGTTACTATCTTGGATTTTGGACAGAATTTCGCTGGTGTGATATCAATAGATCCAACAAAAATGAAGGGCGAATATATCCATATCCGACATGGTGAAATACTTAATCCAGATGGAAGTCTTTATACCGCAAATCTTCGAAAAGCAAAAGCAGAGATTACTTATCACAAAGGAGATTCTATAAAATCATATTATCCTAAGTTTACCTATATGGGATTTCGCTATGTGGAAATCTCAGGTGTAGAATATGTACCTGACTTAATCAAGGCCTATGCACTTTATAGTGATATGGAAAGAATCGGAGGTTTTAGCTGCGAAAATTCTTTGGTGCAGAAGCTGTACGAAAATCAGGTGTGGGGACAAAAATCCAATTATGTGGAAGTTCCAACAGACTGTCCTCAGCGTGATGAGAGAATGGGATATACGGGTGATGGTCATGTATTTGCGAATACAGGAGCTTACAACTTTGATACTGAGAAGTTCTGGGGGAAGTTTTTAAAGGACATTCGTTATAGCCAGATGGATAATGAAGAAGGTTATGTAACTCCTACTGTGCCTTCAGAACCAAAGGAGCAAAGAGGCATCATTAACATGTTAGGCTGGGGAAATTGTGTTTGTATTATTCCGGAAATGCTTTATTGGCAGTACGGTACTGATAAGTATTTAAGAGAACAATATGACAGTATGAAAGCCTTTGTGGAATGTGAAATTCGAAATATGGGAAAGGGAGCAAAAAAGGACTTGTGGATTGGTCCGAGTCTTGGTGATTGGCTGACTATGGGAAAAGGTCTGCTTTATATGGCAATACATAGTAACCCGGTATCAAATGCATTTGTAGTAAATGATTTACGTATTATGGCTTGGACTGCAGATTATCTTGGAAAAACAGAAGATGCTGTCAGATATGCTTCTCAATTGGAAAAAACAAGAGCTGCATATATGAAACGATTTATTAAAAGAGATGGTCGCATGAAAGATGATTATCAGGGAGCATATATTATGGCTCTAAAGATGGTAATTCCAAAAGGTGAACTATGGGATAAAGTGTATGCACATCTTTTAAGGAAAATTAATAAGGATGGTATGCAGACAGGCTTTTTTGCAACCGAGCATATTTTACCTTTACTTGCAGAGAATGGACAGGAGAAACTGGCCTATGATTTATTATTGCAGGAAGGATGTCCGGGTTGGATGTATCAGGTAAAACTAGGTGCAACTACAACATGGGAGAGATGGGACGCAATACGACCAGATGGAACTATAAACGAATCAAAGGTAGCAGATGACAATATGGTATCCTTCAATCATTATTCCTTTGGTAGTGTTGGCAAGTTTTATTATCAGCATATATTGGGAATTAGACCTCTTAAAGCAGGTTATGAGAAGATTTTGATTTGTCCTTATGTGGATAAGCGTTTAGGAGCAGTATCAGGTACTCTTAAATCGCGTGCAGGTGAAATCAAAGTTGCATGGAGGTATGAAAGAGATACTGTAGATATAGAAGTAAAGATTCCGACAGATACGGTGCTTATCTTACCTGATAAGACAATGCATGAAGTGAAACCGGGATGTCATTTCTACAAAATCTCTTGTGACTAAAAGTACATGGATGTTTATAGAAACAAAAAAAGTTATAAGGAGAATGCGGAATGAAGTATCAAAATCCGATTTTATCAGGATGTTACCCTGATCCAAGTATATGTAGAGTGGGGGAAGATTATTATTTAGTGACGAGTTCCTTTGAATTTTTCCCAGGAATTCCAATTTTTCATAGCAAGGACTTGTTACATTGGAAACAAATAGGGCATTGTATCACTAGAGAGCATCAAATGTCATTACAAACAGGCTTATTAAATCTTACCGGAATCTATGCACCTACTATTCGATACAATGAAGGTATTTTTTATGTGATATCTACCAGAATGAGTGTAGGTGTTACCGGCTCTAAAGCGGAAAATTTCTTTGTTTGGACAAAAGACCCATATGGAGAGTGGTCAGATCCGGTGTGGTTAGATACTCCGGGGATTGACCCATCTTTGTATTTTGATGAAGATGGAAAGGTATATTATACAGGTTCTTGTGATGGAATTGGTTTTGGAGAAATTGATCTGGATACAGGGAAATTAAAAAAAGATATTTCCATAATCTGGGAAGGGACTGGTGGTTCTGCTCCAGAAGGACCTCATATTTATAAAATAAATGGATGGTATTATCTGTTGATTTCAGAAGGTGGTACCGAGTATGGTCATATGCTTACTATTGCACGTAGTAAAAATATTGACGGACCATATGAGGCATATGATGGAAATCCAATCCTTACCAATCGTAGTAAGGCATTGACATTGGCGGCAATCGGGCATGCTGATTTAACTCAGGATTCCTTAGGAAACTGGTGGGCAGTTTGTTTGGGAAACCGACCAATTAGCTATCCGTATCGTCACAATCTCGGAAGAGAAACTATGCTTATTCCCGTGAAGTGGAATGAGGATGGATGGCCAGTCATGGGACAGGATGGAACCATCGATGCGGAAGTTGAAGTGGACTGCCTACCATGTGGTATTTCAGAAACAGAGTCACCAAAGACTGTTTGTATTAAGGATTACTTTGAGTCAGAACAGTTAGATTTTTCGTGGAATACTTTATATACGTCCATTTCAGATTTACGAGAAAGTGGAAAAGGTCTTGTGTTATTTGGTAATGAAAAAACACTTTCCGATGCAGATGTGTGTGCATGGGTAGGCCGAAGACAGGCTCATCATGAGTGTAAAGTTCGTATAAAACTAGAATTTGAACGATCTTGTGATGGGGAGGAAGCTGGTTTGACGATTTATATGAATCATTTACATCATTATGAAATTGCTTTGGCAAAGGAATCCGGTGTAAATTGTATTATTTTCCGCAGAAGAATTGGCAGTCTTTGGAAAGTTGAAAATAAGGTTCCATGTTTCGCTGACGAAATTATATTTGAAATGGAAGCTACAAAAGCAGCTTATATATTCCGCTATAGTGTAGATGGAAAAACTTTTGAAAAAATAGGTGAAGGTGAAGCTCAATACCTTACAACAGAAGTGGGCGGTGTCTTTACTGGAAATTATATTGCTATGTATGCATGTGGAAATGGACAGAAGTGTACAAATGGAGCAAAATTTAAGTGGTTTGAATATAAAGGAGAAAGTGTATGATTCAGTTAGCTAGAATTTTTCAAAATGGAATGACTTTACAGAGACAAAAATCAATTCGTATTTGGGGGACTACCGATTGCATTCAACAGGTATCTGTTTCTCTAAATGAAAAGATTTTGCTCTCTGATATAACAATAGAAAATGACTTTATGTTGGAATTACCGCCTCAGGAGGCTATGATAGATGCTACATTATGCATTACCGGAACCAAGGATGTGGTTACATTAGTAAATATAGACATTGGTGAAGTATGGATTGCCGGTGGACAAAGTAATATGGAATTTTTACTTCGTTATGAGGCAGAGGGAAAAAAACAGATAGAAAATGCCAATGATGTACATCTTCGTTTTTATGATGTAGGAGAATATTCTTTTCCAGAGGAAGAATCTTATACAAAAAAAGAAAATGCCTGCTGGCATAAATGGGTTCCATTTGTGCCGAAATGGGCGGAATACTTTTCTTCAGCAGGCATGTATTTTGCCAGTGTATTACGTAAGACCTATGATATTCCAGTTGCAATTGTAGGATGTAACTGGGGTGGAACAACAGCTTCTAGCTGGACAAAAGAATCTTACTTGGCAGCGGACAAGGATTTGAAATCTTATCTGGATGATTATGAAAAGACTAGAGAAGATCAAGACATTGAAAAATATAATCGACAACATGATGATGCTCTGGCTTTTATGGCTACACCAAAGATGGAAGTAGCTATGGACAAGGTGTTAAGGGGAAATCTCACTCTTTTAGATAATCTTAAGGCAATACCAATTATTTGGAAGATAGCAAAACATCCGATGCCTATGGGACCTAGAAACTATAATAGTCCGGGGTGTTTATATCGTATGATGGTAAAACAAATAGCTGGTTTTACATGTCGTGGCGTGATTTGGTATCAGGGAGAATCTGATGACCATAAGGCAGAGATGTATGACAAATTGTTTTCTAGTATGATTCGTTGTTGGAGAGATGCTTGGCAGGATGAATTACCATTTTTGTTTGTACAACTTGCACCTTATGGTAAAACAATGGGAACTTCAGGAGAAAAGTATCCAACTATTCGTAACAAACAGGAATGGGTAAGTAAAAATGTTCCAAATACATATATGGCATCTATCATGGATTCAGGTTTGGAAAAAGATATTCATCCAAAAAATAAGAGAGTGGTAGGAGAACGCTTGGCTTTGTTAGCAAGAGGAAAAATATATGGAGAAGATATTCTTTGTGAAGCACCAGAATTTGTTTCAATGCAAAAGAAAAAGGGAGAATTAAAGATTCATTTTGCAAATGTGGGTGAAGGATTACAGATTCGTGGAAATCAAATCAATGCTTTGGAAATAACAGTAGATGATAATCCAATTAGGACACAACATGCTATCGCGGAAAAAGACACACTTATCATAAAGTCCGATAGCATTAAAATATCATCTCGTGTAAAGGTATCATTTGCATGGACAGGCTATTGTGAAGTGAATTTGTATAACAGTGCTGGATTATCAGCAAAACCTTTTAAGAAAGAGGTGTAATTATGGAAATAAATCTCAGTTTAAATAAAAAGAGTGAGCATAGGATTAGCGACCATTTGTATGGAATCTTTCTTGAGGATATCGGTTTCTCTGTAGATGGAGGTTTGAATGCCAACATGGTATCAAACTATAGTTTTGATGGTGTTTATTTCAACAATAAGAATCAGACTCGTGTCTATGACTATTTGCGTTATTGGGACTATGATTGCGAAAAAATAGAAGTAACCAATAAAAATGCACTGTCTTCCAATAGTAATTATGCTGAGATTACAATTAAAAACAAAGGGTCCTTGATAAATAAGGGATTTAATGGACTTCAGAAGCATGCAAAAAAATGTGCAATGTCTATTGGATGTGGAAAAGAATATGAGTTTTCTTGTTGGATTCGTAATGTTTCCTTTAGAGGAGAATTACAGATTCAGGTGATAGATGAAAAAAAACAAGCACTGACAGATGTGCAGAAAATTGTTATTGCAGATGAAAAAAATGAGTGGTATAAGATGACAGCACTCGTTATAGGGATAACAGAAGCATACGGACAATTAGAAATTACATTCCGAGGAAATGGAACTCTGCAGATGGATTGTATCAGTTTCATGGACACAGACGTGTGGCATAAGGATGATCCCAAATGGGCACATGGTAAGTTAAGAAAAGATTTGGTGGAAACGCTAGAAGCATTGCATCCTGCATTTATGAGATTTCCGGGTGGTTGTATTGTAGAAGGTATGCGAGCAACCAATGAATATAATTGGAAGAATACAGTAGGTAATCTTTGGGAAAGAAAACATGATTACTGTTTGTGGGCAGAAAAAGTACCGGATGGTGGTTATACGCAGTCTTATCAAATTGGTTTTTATGAATATTTTTGCTTATGTGAAGATTTGCATATGAAACCACTTCCAACATTATCTGCAGGAATCAATTGTCAAATCAGAAAATTTGCATACAAATATAATGAAGAAGTAATGCCTGTAGATAGCGATTATTTTCAGAATGAAATCATTCAAAATTATTTGGATTTAATCGAATTTGCAAATGGCAGACCTGAAGATGGAACATGGGCAAAACTAAGAGTTGAAATGGGGCATCCGGAACCATTTGGATTGGAAATGATTGGTATTGGAAATGAGAACTTCGGAAAAGAATACCGGAAGCGCTTTAGTTTAATTGAGAATGCAATTAAGACAAAATATCCGGAAATGAAATGTATTATGTGTGCAGGATTTTTACCTCATAAACCTTTTATAGCGTCAACATGGAATTATGCATATAAAAACCATCCGGATGCAATTGTGGATGAGCATTCTTATCATTCACCAAAATGGTTTGAAAAACAGGTGCATAGATATGATTTTTATCGCAGAAAAAGTGCGAAAGTATATGTAGGTGAATATTCTGCCAATGGAATGATGGCCGGCAAAAAGATGACTGTGGATAATAGCAACTGTTTTGATTCTGCTCTTGGGGAAGCTGCATTTCTTACCGGTGTAGAGCGAAATGGTGATGTAGTTGAAATGGCGTCGTTTGCACCACTGTTCAATATGATAGATAGTAATCAGTGGTTTTCTAATATGATTGATTTTAGTCCAAAATCGGTATGCCCAAGTGTAAATTATTATGTTCAAAAGTTCTTTATGAATTATGCAGGTGATATTTATGTACCTCATAAAGGAAAACTTCCAGCACATGTATATGTAAGCATTACAAGAGATAAAAACGCTCTATATATTAAGCTTGTAAATACAGGAAAGAAAAATCATATTTTTCATCTGTCAGATTCCTGGTTGTGTGGAAAAAATGTCATTATGGAACAATTACATGGTGAATTGGAAGAAAAAAATAAGATTTTCTTTGAAGGAGCAGTACAACTCAACGTTGTACCACAAAAGAAAGTGTGGAATATAGACAGAAGCACTTTAAAAATGGAGTTACCAGGGCGGTCGATTATAGTAACTAAAATAAGTCGGTAATAAATTACTTTGCGGAGGGTGTATACACCATGATAAATTGGTTTGTCTTGCAGTTTCCTTGATGCTTTGGGAACTGTGTAAACTAGAAGCAATAAAAGCAGTTACATCTTCAATATTCAACAGTTTACTGATATAATGACTATGCATTTGTTTGCACCTCCGAGTGTTTTTGTTTGGGATACTGGCACTTGGAGGTTTTTCTTTTTATTATAAACGAAAAAATGCTGAAGTAGATGATTATTTAAAATCATCCACTCCAACATTTATTTTAGAGCCAATTTTTGATAGTATAATAATGCTTAGGAAGCTCCTAGCAATGCTCTTGAACAAAAAATACTTGACAAATTAAAAAAAATATTTGAATATACTAGAGAAAAGTAAAAAACAAAAGAAAATATCTAAAGGAGACGAAGTATTATGTGGTTATTTTTTACACTAGCAACCACTTTGTTATGGGGAATTGCTGAACTCTTCTATAAAAAAGGTGCTCACGAAGATGAAAAATACGGACATTTGAAAATATGTATTTTCGTTGGGCTTGTAATGGGAATTCATGCTATTTACACACTTTTGACAAGTGATATTGGATATAATCC
>CAZINB010000033.1:0-20627 GCA_964540565.1 uncultured Faecalimonas sp. | reverse complement strand
AAAATGGTGAGAATCCAGAGTTGATTGTTTATAAGAAAAGATAGTGAACAGTACCCAGAAAGGTAAAAATCCAGTTTGTCGAGAGATGAATAAGAACTACATAATAGCCGTGTATCAATTTACGATACATGGCTATTTTGCGCCCAAAATTGTTGTCCCTAATGACAATTACCCTTTTCTAGCCTCTGATGGTGTACATCCATATTGTTCTTTGAAAGTTCGGTTAAACAGTTTTTGATTTGTAAATCCATTCTGTTCCATAATTTCAGCAATCGACAGGTCCGTCGTCTGCAGATCGCGATACACGTGGGAAAGGCGAATTTCATTTACGTAGTTTAAGAAAGACAAGTGCATATATTTCTTAAAGAAACGGCAAAAATATTCTTTTCCAAGACCGAGTTCGTCGCAGATATCCTGCAAGGTGATAGGTTCCATATAGTGTTCGTCTACATAAGTGATAACGGATTGAATGCGATCACGAGTCATTTGATCTACATCTTGAAATTGTCTTGTGGTAATCGTAGAAAAACTGCGGAGCAGAAGAGCGAGAACTTGGAGCAGGATTCCATCGGATTCCAGACTGTAAGTTGGGGAGTCCTTCATATAACATCTTGTTAGCTGCACAAGATTATCACAGATTTGTTCGTATTCACTTCGCTGCTTCTCAGTAATGTTTTCAGGAAAACACTCAATTTGATATAAATCGATATTAGGCAAATATGATTCCAGCATCTTTTTGGTAATGTGAATACAGAGAAACATGGTTGCCTTGTTTGGGTGAAACGTACTATGTACTTGGCTTGATTCAACTACGGCAAATTCCATTGGATGTAGGATGTGTTTCTTATTATTGATTTTCAATTCGATAATCCCGTTAAGAGGGAAAAGGATTTCAATTTCTTCGTGCCAGTGAAGGGGATGGTATCCACCAGGCGTTGTAGAGAATTCAGTACGAATTCCAAGTTGGCTCATATCCAGATGTGCTTTGTAAAATGCTTTTTCCATGATTTCACTCCTTTTTACTAAGATTATCATAAGAGAAAAGAAAGAGGAAGTCAATATCGACTTAAAAATAGTCAATATTATGACTACTCGAAATGGGTGGAATGGGATAGAATAATGCTTGTAACAAGGACAGACACAAAGAAGTGAAAGGAAGAAAAAGTTATGAAAATTATCGAAAAAATCGTTAAATATATGGAAAAACATGGAGATGTATTAATGGCGGTATCAACTGCTGTTACAGGAAGATAGTATATCGAATTGTTTTTCAAATCCCTCCCTCAAAAAATAAAATGACACAAAAAGAACCTAGATTTCGTACAAAGATGTGCGGGGCTAGGTTCTTTTGCTATTTCTTGTAAATTCAGAAAATAAGGCTTGATTTCTGGGGTGAAATAGTTTAGATTATAACAGGTGTGCATATTTATGCAAGGAAAATGATTGTTTTATTAGTATGTGAGGAAGAATATGAAGAAAGTAAGTTTGGGAACATTTTTGAAGTTTTTTATTCCATCCATGGCAGGCTTATTCCTTTTTATTACGCCAATTCAAAGCGAAGGAAATTTTACGATTCCAATTGCAGTGATTTCCAACGGCTTGCTAGGATTGATGGGAAAATATAGTATATTTATAATTTATTTGTTGATTACATTAAGTGGATTGCTTACAGTCGTGCATAAAGTATTTGGTATTCGATTTTTTAGGGAACACGAAAAGTTTGATAGTTTATTTGATGTAAAAGGACTTTGGTTTGTGGTGCGCATGCTAGGTGTGTTATTTGCAAATATGATCTATTTCGAATTTGGTCCAGAGATGATCACAGGAGAAAATACAGGAGGTTTGGTAATTCACGATTTATTACCAATTTTAGTGTGTGTATTTTTACTAGCTTCCTTGCTTTTGAGTTTGTTGTTAGATTATGGTTTGCTAGATTTCTTTGGAGCATTGTTAATCAAAGTGATGCGTCCTGTGTTTAATCTTCCTGGAAGAAGTGCCTTAGATTGTGTTGCTTCGTGGTTGGGAGATGGTTCTGTGGGAGTATTGCTTACAAGCAAACAATATGAGGAAGGATTTTATTCCAAACGAGAAGCGACAGTGATTGCAACTACATTTTCTGCGGTGAGCATTACCTTTGGATTAGTTGTCATTAGTGAAGTTGGTCTGGAGCATATGTTTATTCCATTTTATCTGGTGGTAGGAATTGCAGGGATTGTTGCAGCGATTATCGTTCCGAAGCTTCCACCCCTATCTAAGCTTCCAGATACGTACTGTAAAGAGATGCCTTACGAAGAAGGAGTTCCAGAAGGAAAGACTGCTTTTGGTTATGGCTTGGAACTTGCATTTGAAAAGGCGGAAAAAGCACCTGGAATTAAGAGTTTTTTTAAATCGGGATTGGAAACGGTATGTGAAATGTGGTTTGGAACATTGCCAGTGATTTTAGCGCTGGGAACAGTGGCATTGATCGTTGCAGAATATACTCCGATTTTTAAGGTGTTAGGTGTTGTATTTATTCCCCTTTATAAATTGCTTCAAATTCCAGAAGCAGTGGAAGCAAGCCAAACGGTGATTGTTGGATTTGCAGATATGTTTTTACCAAGTGTAATTGCAAGTGGCTTTGAAAATGATATGACAAAATTTGTGGTGGCAGCCACAAGTGTAACACAGTTGATCTACATGTCTGAAATTGGAAGTATTATTATGGGAAGTAAGATTCCTGTATCGCTTAAAAATTTATTCTTTATTTTTATAGAAAGAACGATAGTAACTTTGCCAGTGATTGCATTGGCAGCACATATTTTATTTTAGAGGAAAGCATTACGTTTTGAAAAGACGTAGTGCTTTTTCTAAATCTTCTATTAAGAATTTGAAAATTCACACAAAATCCATAAAGCTTATGCTATAATAACTGCAATTCTGTTTGGAAAGGATGGCACAAGATGTTTGGATATGTAACAGCGCATAAACCAGAGATGAAAATGAAAGAATACTACAAGTACAAAGCGTATTACTGTGGCTTATGCAAAGTGCTTCGTGAGAAATACGGATTTTTAGGGCAGATGACACTTACATATGATATGACATTTCTTGTGATTCTGCTGACCTCACTTTATGAATGTGAGTCAAAGCGGGAAGAAAATCGATGTGTGGTACATCCTGTGAAGAAACAGAAGATGTTATTCAATGAGATAACAGAATATGCGGCTGATATGAATATCATTTTGACATATTATAAGATGTTGGATGACTGGCAGGATGATAAGAGTAAGAAGAGTCTTGTAGGGCTTCGGGCGCTGCGCAAGACTTATGTGGAATTAGAAGAGAAATATCCTGAGAAATGCAAAGTGATTCGCAAATGCATTGGTTTACTTAGTAAATGTGAAGCACGCGAAGAAGAAAATTTAGATACAGTCTCTCGTTATTTTGGGGAACTGATGAGTGAACTCTTTGTTTACAAAAAAGATGTTTGGGAACAAGGACTTCGCCGTATGGGATTTTATCTTGGAAAGTTCATTTATATCGTAGATGCATTTGATGATTTGGAAGAAGATATTGAAAAAGATTCCTACAATCCGTTGATGTCGTTATGCATTGAAGAAGATTTCGAGGAGAAATGCAGAGAGATGCTGAATTATGTTTTGGCAGAATGTACCTGTGAGTTTGAAAAACTTCCTTGTGTGGAAGATGTGGAAATCCTGCGTAATATTTTATATGCAGGTGTGTGGGAAAAGTTTGAGAAGAAAGTTAGGGAAAAGAAAGTATGATTGGAAATCCATATGAGATATTAGGTGTAACAAGAAATGCAAGCAATGAAGAGATTAAGAAAGCGTATCGTACCTTGAGCAAAAAGTACCATCCAGATTCTTATGTTAATAATCCATTGGCAGATCTTGCGGAAGAAAAATTTAAAGAAATACAGGCAGCTTACGAGCAGATTATGAAAGAAAGAGAAGGCGGACAAAGCTATAACTATGGTTATTCGAATACAAGCAGTACAGCAAGTGCAGGGAATCAAGAAACGGTAGAACTTCAAGCTGCCCGCAATTATATCAATGCAAGAAGATTTCGTGAGGCGCTAAATGTACTTGCGAATATTGGAAATCGAAGTGCAATGTGGTACTACTATAGTGCGATTGCCAATATGGGAATCGGAAATAACTTAGTTGCAGTGGAACATGCGAAACAGGCCGCTGCAATGGAACCAAATAATATGGAATACGTGAATTTTGCAAATCAGATGCAATTCAGAGGACAACGTTATCAGACGATGGGAACAGGTTACGGACGTTCTTCTTCGTATGGCACAGGAAATTTATGTTGTGATTTATGGCTGATGGATACCTGTTGCGAATGTATGGGAGGCGATTTGATTTCATGCATGTAAAAGGGAAAGAAATTGCTGTAACAGGATTATTGGCTGGTTTTACTGTTGTTTTGATGACACTCAGTTCCGTTATTGAAAGCAGCAGTCTTTTCTTTATAGCAGGTGCATCCTTTTGTGTCGGAATTGTCATTCGCGAATGGGGATTGAAAATGGGGGCAGCTTTTTTAGTTGCAACCATTTTTTTGAATCTTTTGGTGGCACCAAATAAAATGTATTGTATTACATTTACGGCAATGGGCGTGTATTTGTTCTTGAGTGAGTGGCTGTATGAAAAGATCGCAAATGCGCTACGTCTAAAAAATCGTAGAGTTGCATTGTGGATTGGAAAATATGTTATTTTTAATATGATTTATTTACCAATGCTCTGTTTTTTACCAGAACTCTTTTTCGCAAAAAAAGTATCACAAGCATTTATGATTGGGTTTGTGGTGGTTGGTCAGGTGGTATTTTTTGTATATGACCAAGCATATATGTATTTTCAATCCTGTATTTGGGGAAAATTAAGAGGAAAATTGCGAAATGAATAAGTTTCTATAGAATAGAAAACATAATCTGTGTTATGATAGGAGCGGAGATGATAACATGAAAAGAATACAGTATGTTCTGAAAAAGATAAAACGCATATGGAAACATACACCATATGAAGTAAGAAGAATTTTAATCATCAGCTTGGCGGTCTTTTTAGCAGGAAATTTTGTTGGAAATAAAATGGGACACTGGTCGGAACGAAAACAAAGCAAGAAGGAACTTGCGGCGGTACAGAAAGAAGTCGAACAGTTGAAAAAAGAAAAAGACGAGCTGGTCTTGGCTGTAAATCAAGAGGAAGAAAAGACGGAGGTAGAGCTTCCATGGAATATGGTTTTGGTAAACTGGCAAAATGAAATGCAAGAAGGATATGAACCAGAACTTGCAGAATTACAAAAGAATTATTACGTGGATGAACGTATTTTAGATGCGGCAAAGCAAATGCTTGCGGATGCACAAAAAGAAGGTTTACATGTGATTCTTTGCTCGGCGTACCGTTCGGTAGAACGTCAGGAAAGTCTTTTTAATGAGTCTATGAAAGAAAAGATCAAAGATGGGATGAGCTATGTGGAAGCGTATCAGGAAACTGCAAAAAGTATTGCTGTACCTGGGACAAGTGAACATGCTTTGGGACTCGCGCTTGATTTGATATCGAATCAGTATGACGAATTAGATGAAGGACAAGAAGATACAAAAGAAGCAAAGTGGTTAGCAGAAAATTGCTATAAATATGGATTCATTTTAAGATATCCACCTGAAAAAACAGCGATTACAGGAATCATTTATGAACCATGGCATTATCGTTATGTGGGAGTCGAAGATGCAACAAAGATTACGGAATTGGGTATCACTTTAGAGGAGTATTTGGGGGAATACTACAATCAGCCAGAAAGGGAATGATAGAAGATGAATTTGACATTTGGCGAGCAAGTGAAAATTATTTTAGGACGTAAAGGAATGACCATTAAGGAATTGGCAGAACGGATGCAAGCATATACGGGAAAGCCGATGTCCAGACAGAATATGACGCAGCGATTGGGCAGAGATAATTTTCAGGAACAAGATATGCGTATGATTGCAGAAATCTTAGGATGTAAATTGACTCTGGAGCTTATAGAAGATGAGGCTGTAGAGACTGTTACAGAAGCACCAGCTGAGTCAGCATCAGAAGAAGTGGCAACAGAATCTGCGCCAGTACTGACGGTGGGAGATATTTTAGATGCCATTGAAGTGCAAAAGACAGAGTCAGAACCAGAATTATCGGAACAGGAACGGAAGGAACAACGTTTGGAACAAGAACGAGAATTACTGAAAAAGGGAATCCGAGGATATTTTAAGAAAGCAAGTCAAGAGCTTCGAAAAGAAGAAGTGAAAGAGGAACCAACTGAGATTCTTGGTGAAATCAATCCATATACAGGAAAAGAATATTTGTCCAATAGTGTACGTATGCATCCAAAACGGATTGGATATGTGCAAGTTTATGATCAGGAAAAACATCAATGGTCAGATATGACAGAATGGGCGTTTTTGGGATATCAGGAACGTAAGAAAAAATTACTTGGAAAAGATTACAAAGAACCAATTTATTTGGATTAAAAGAGAAAGAGAGATTATATTTTATGAAAAAAGTAGTGTTAGCAGTGTTAATGGCGAGTATGCTATTGGTAGGATGTGGTTCAAAAACAAGTGGTTACAAACCAGAAAGTGCAGTGAAAACAATGGAAGCAGTTTGGGAAGCACATGCAGAAGAGGAAAAATTTGCAATCTGCGGTGGTTCAGGAGAAAATGCAGTAAGTGATGCACCTGGAGTTGTTGATGTAACAGATGTGGAAACAATGGACAGAACACTTGGAATTTGTGAAGAAGCAGCAGGACTTTTAGATGATGGTGCGACTATCGTGCATATGATGAATGCAAACACATTTACAGCAGGGCTCTATCATTTAACAGATGCAAAGGAAGCAGAAAATTTTGTAGCTCTTACACAAGATACAATTGAAAATAAGCAGTGGATGTGTGGATTCCCAGAACAATTAGTCATTGCAAATGTGGGAAGCGATTATGTGTTTGTTGCTTACGGTGGAACAGATCAAGTGGAAACATTTAAAACACATTTGGTTGAAGTGACAGAAGCAGAAGTAGTAGTAGAACAAAGTCTTATGTAAATAAAAGCCATGCGGTGACGCATGGCTTTTTTAGGAGAGAGCATGTTATTTTCGAGTATAACATTTTTATATTATTTCTTGCCAATTACATTGGCATGTTATTTTTTAGCGCCAAAGAAATATCGAAATTTAGTCTTGTTTTTCTTTAGCCTTATTTTTTATGGATGGGGTGAACCTAAATACTTGATTTGGATGATGCTGTCTATTGGGATGGGTTATCTATTTGGCTGCCTGTTAGGGCGAACAAAGTCGTCTTCACATCGGAAAACACTAATGGTGACAGCAGTTTTGTTTTATCTAGGGCTTTTAGGGTATTTCAAGCTGCAAGTTACACTTCCTGTTGGGATTAGTTTCTATACCTTTCAGATTTTAAGTTATGTGATTGATGTATATCGACAAGAAGTAGCGGTGCAGAAGAATTTTGTTGCGCTTGGAACTTATGTGACGATGTTTCCGCAGCTTGTTGCAGGACCGATTGTACGTTATTCGGATATTGAGAAACAATTACGGGAACGAGAAGTAACAAAAACGTCCATTTGGCACGGGGTGCAGCGTTTTAGTGTGGGGGTGGCAAAAAAAGTATTGTTGGCAAACTGCTTCGGAGAACTTTGCGCGATTTACAAAGGAAGTAGTGAAATTTCGGTGCTATATGTCTGGATGTATGCCATTGCTTTTACGCTGCAGATTTATTTCGATTTTAGCGGTTACAGTGATATGGCAATTGGACTTGGGGAAATGATGGGATTTCATTTTATGGAAAATTTCAATTATCCTTACATTTCGAAAACAGTCACAGAATTTTGGAGAAGATGGCATATTTCATTAGGGACATGGTTCCGAGATTATGTATACATTCCTTTAGGTGGAAATCGAAGAGGTTTAAAAAGACAATTGGTAAATATCTTTTTGGTATGGTGCCTGACTGGAATCTGGCATGGAGCAGAATGGAATTTTCTGTTATGGGGTATGTTCTATGCAGTTCTGTTGATGTTTGAAAAATGCGTTGGAATTCGTAAAGGGAGTCATCTCTATACCATGTTTGCAGTTCTGATTGGTTTTGTGCTTTTTGATGCGGCGAGTGTGAAAGAAGCGTTTAACACGATTGCGAATTTATTTGGAATCGGAGGAATTCCTTTGGTAAATGCAGAGTCCCTTTATTATTTAAAAAGTTATCTTCCTTATTTGCTGATTGGTGGAGCTGCGGCAACACCGCTATTAAAAAAGGTTTCAGTGAATTTTGGAGTCGTAATTGTTTTACTTTTGCTAGCAACGGCAAGTTTGATAGGTGGTTCGTTTAATCCGTTTTTATATTTTCGATTTTAGGAGGCTGTATGAAGAAAATAGGAATCGTTTGTCTCGTTGCAATAACGGCAGTCTGCTGGTTGTGGCCAGATCAGTCATTTTCCGAATCAGAACGACGTAAATTGCAACAATGTCCGAACTTTTCAATCGCAAACGTGTTGTCAGGACGTTATATGAGTGAATTTGAGAAATATGTAGTGGATCAGTTTCCGTTTCGCAACCAGTTGTTGGCTGGAAACCAAGCTGCATCTATGACAACAGATGAGAATGGTCTTTACGAGGCGGAGGGACATTTGAGTCGTATGGAATATCCGTTGGATAAAAAAAGCGTAGAGACATTGCTGGAAAAATTTCAACAGATACAAACAGAATACTTTGCAGAAAATCAGGTGTATTTGTCTGTAATCCCTGATAAGAATTATTATCTAGCAGAAGAAAATGGATATCTGGAGATGGATTATGAAACTTTATTTGAAATGGCAAATGCGATAGAAGGGATGGAATTTATTTCGTTGGAAGCCGAACTTTCTTTAAATGATTTTTATTCCACAGATACCCACTGGAAACAAGAAGAAATTGTGGATATTGCAGATAAATTTGCAGGTAAAATGGGGATAACTTTACCAAAAACATATGAAGTGAAAACGATGGAGAAACCATTTCGTGGCGTGTATGCAGGACAATATGGAATCAAGCAATTGTCAGATACCATGCAGTATGTAACAAATGATGTTATAGAAGAAATGTGTGTTTACGATTGGGAACATGACCAAGAAATCAAGGTGTATGATGTGGATAAAATGAATGGCTCGGATGGTTATGAATTGTTTCTTGGCGGTTCCTTATCTTTGGTAACAATCGAAAATCCGAAAGGGATGGCTGGAAGAGAATTAGTGTTGTTTCGAGATTCTTTTGGCAGTAGCTTAGCACCGCTTTTGGCACAGGGCTATGAGAAAGTTACCCTTGTGGATATTCGTTATATTCCATTTGAGCGTGTGTGTGATATGATAGAGATAGAAAATGCAGATGTACTATTTTTATACAGTGCGTCTGTGCTAAATCATGCTGAGACATTTCAGTAACGAGTGAGAGGAGAAAACGTATGAAGTGGGAGCAATTACTTTGCGCGAAAAGACCGCGTGAATATAGTGGACAAGTGAAAAATGTAGATGATCTTCGAAGTGAGTTTGAGAAGGACTATCATCGTATTATTGGAAGTGCTTCTTTTCGACGTTTGCAAGATAAAACGCAAGTATTTCCTTTAGATAAAAGTGATTTTATTCGAACAAGATTGACTCATTCGTTGGAAGTGTCTTCTTATGGAAAATCTTTGGGACAAAATATTGGGGAATATATTCTGAAGTATATTAAAGATCCAGATTTTACATGGGAACGAAAAGAAGAAATTTGTCATGTGCTTCAATGTGCAGGTTTAATCCATGATATCGGAAATCCACCTTTTGGGCATTTTGGAGAAAGTGCTATTCGAGATTGGTTCAAAGAAAATTTATCGGTGTTAGAGTTTAAGGGGGAACCGATTGATCAGTTGTTAACAGAACAGATGAAAGAAGATTTCTATCATTTTGAAGGAAATGCCCAAGCGCTTCGTCTTGTGACAAAACTTCATTATCTGGTAGATGAATATGGAATGAATTTGACTTATGCTCTTTTGAATACCATTGTAAAATATCCAGTACCATCTACGGGGATTGATAAAACAACAGGAAATATCAAAGATAAAAAGATGGGGTACTATTTGGCGGATGAAGAAATGTTTCTTGCGATTGCAAAAGAAACAGGAACGGAAGGGATGCGCCATCCATTGACTTTTATCTTGGAAGCAGCAGATGATATTGCATATAAAACAGCGGATATTGAAGATGCTTATGTGAAAGGTTTTCTGACTTATCATCAATTGCGAGAAGCACTTCGAGAACTGCAGGAGAAGGAACCTGAGAATCCGTTCAAGCCATTGGAACGCTTGGAACACAAGTACCAAAGTGGTGTGAAAAGAAATGTGAATCATCCAGAAGAATATGCAGTGAAGAACTGGATTGTTCAGGTGCAAGGATTCTTGATCAGCTGTGCAACATATGGGTTCACATCGAATTACCAAGCAATTATGGAAGGTACTTATAAAAAAGATATTTTTGAAGGTACATACGCACAAGGGCTTATGGATCTGCTAGGGGATTTGGCATTTCAAAAAGTGTTTAGTACGGCTGCTATTTACAAAATGGAAGTGACAGAATCACATATCTTACGTTTCTTGATGAACTTGTTCGTGAGAGCTATTGTGAATTATGATACCGAGGAAGAACTGAATGCCATTGATAAAAGAGTAGTTGCATTGATTTCAGAAAACTATAAAAGTGCGTACCATCATCATGCAGATGGAAAAGATGAGATAGAAAAATTGTATCTCAGATTGCTGCTTGTGACAGACTATATCTGTGGAATGACAGATAGTTATGCGAAGCGCTTATATCAGGAATTAAAATTGGGGCTGTAAATACAGCCCCCGTTCTATTTACTTATCTAATTTATCAGCCAAAATACATGCACGTTTATATGCTTGCGCGAGATATTCTTCGATGGACATTTCTTGATAAATTTGTTTTCCGGCAACGGATACTTCTAAGGTAAGAGGACCTTCATAATGAGCATCTCTTAATTTTTCAGCAAACCAATCCCAATCTAGGATTCCGTCTAATGGAAGAAAATGTCTGTCATCGCGGAAGTCAATATTTCCAGGTTGTGTAACACCAAGATTGTCGTGAATATGTGTGCAAAGTAAACGAGAACCAAATTTTGCCATCATATCAATGTGTGGAGTGTAGCATGCGTTGTGTCCACAGTCCCAACAAAAACCATGATACGAATCTGTGATATGTTCCATTACTGCATCGATGTGAGGAAGTGGTTCTAAATTTTCGAAAGCAATATGCACATTTTTTGATTTTGCATAATCGCATAATTCAGTAAAGAGTGCAAGTCCTTCATCACTGATTTCAGGTGCTGTATTTCCTACTGTTACATGCATAACACATTTGGAAACCTGAATGCGGCTGCATGCATCAATGATGCGATGCTTTAAAAAATCTAAATAATCTTTTCCAACTTCTCCAGCTTCCCAAAGTCGGTTTGCATATTGGAATGGGGCGTGAATGGTTTCAAATTCTAAACCAAGTTCTTTCGCTTGTGCTGCCCAGCGGTCGATTGGTTCTTCTTCGGATCCTGTATATAGTGTAAAGAATCCATCAAATCCAGCTGCTTTAATGAGTGGAAGTTGTTCTTCTACGGAAACGGAAGTTCCTAGAACTGTTGAAATATTAATTTTTCTCATAGTAGTCATCCTTTCTCTTGAGTGTTTGTTAGTAAACTAAATTCATGATGATTCCTTGTGCGTGATCACCGAATTTTTCTCCAAAAAGATTTACACCACCAATACGAGCGGCAGTATCTTTTATAGAAATCGTAAGTGAAATATATGGTTGTTCCTGCAAATGCAAATCTTCTATTGTAACATCATTATGAAGGAATGTTTTGTCGATAAGGCATCCTTGGTTTGTTACAGAGAAGGTTTTTAATAAACCATATTGTGTTCGGCCAATTGGCCATGTAGAAGGTGTAAGTAATCCACGTCTTGCTCCGAAATCACCAGGAGAACGATAAGTGGCAATTTCTATACCGTTAATAGAAATGGTGATATCAGATGACCAGCTTTCGTGAAAACCAGGTGCTTCTGAACATAGTTCCATACTAAATGCAATTTCTTGTAATGGCAATTGCGGATTTGTAAGGTTTTGGAAACGATACTCGATGGAACCTTGTTGGAACCAGATGAGTTGTGCGTTGGTTCGGTTTGGAGAATAGAAAGTGCTAGGACTGTCATAAGCACCGATTGCTCCATGTTCATCGGCAAGTCCGCAAGTTGGCTGCACATCACATTGAAAATAACTTCCGATAGGCATTTCTGAAGTTATTGTGTTATCAGATACACAAAGTTCAGCAGTATCCAAATGGAATGTTTGCATACTACAAATGCAGACGCGCATAGAACCATGAATTCCAGGCTGTGTTTCCGTTACAACAAGTTTTGCATCCTCAAGATATTTAATATGAGATGCTGTAGAGGAAACAGGGAGTGAAAGTGCAGAAGCAATCTCTTGGATAGATAACGTCATCGTCTTTAATAAGTTTAAAATTTCAAGACGGACAGGGGATGAGAGTGCTTTTCCGATGAGCACAATCTGTTCGTGATGGTTCGGATTTCCGATATTAAGAATGATATCACGCTCGCCGATGATCTTGATTGGAAGTTTTTGTTTGGCCATAGTTCCTCCTTTTTTACAATAAATGTATGGATTGATTTTACAAAAAACGTTCTTTGTTACAAAGAAAATGTAACAAAAGTGAAATATAAACAAAATCCATGTGAAATAAATGTGAAAAATACACAAAAAAGTGTTAAAAAAATATCAAAAGTTGATGTTTTATACAAATTATGATACCATACATTTAAAGAAAAGCAAGAAGTTCTTAATTCAAACGAACTAATTTGTTACAAAAAAAATGGAATGAATTAGTCAAAGAAAGGTAAGGGAGAAAAAATGAAAAAGACATTAGCGATCTTATTAGCAGCTATTATGACATTATCATTAGTAGCATGCGGCGGAAAAGGTTCAGACAGTGGAAAAGACACGAACGGAAAAACAACGATTCGATTCATCAATGGTTTTACAGGTGGTGACGGAGCGTACATGACAAAAATCGTAGATGGATTTAATGCATCTCAAGACAAATATGTAATTGAACAACTTCAAGATGCTGACCACTACACAAAATTCAAATCAGATGATACATATGATATGTTAATCATCCACGCAGACTGGATTTCAACATATCATGAATTAGGACTTTTAAGAGAAGTTTCTGATATTTATGAAGCAGCTGGAATTTCATTTGAAGATGATTTCCACGATATTACAAAAACATATGCAAAATATGACGATGGTGTATTTGCATTCCCATTAGATCTTTATGCAGAAACATATTTCTACAATTCAGATTTAGTAGAAACACCACCATCAAACTATGAAGAACTTATTGCATTAAGAGACAAATTAGACTCAACAAATTCTAATGTTTATCCACTTGCACTTCCATTAACAGGTGACCACCAATGGGGATGGATGACAGCATTAGGACAAGCTGGTGTTGATTGGGAAGAAGACGGATACGTTAAAATCGATACACAAGAAGCTTGTGATGCATTCATGAAAATTCACGATTTAATTTATGTTGATCATTTAAGTGCAGCTGGCTTAGGAGCAAATGCTCACACAGGTTCATTCGTAGCTGACGAAGCATCAGCAGGAAACGTACAATCAGCAATGGTTATGACAGGTCCTTGGAACTTAACACAATTTAAAGAAGTTCTTGGCGACAAAGTTAAAGTTGGAACACTTCCACAAATTTACGGCGATACAAAATGTGTACCAGCTGGTGGACATACATTCGCAGTTTCAGCTAACGTAGATGATGAAGAAAAATTAGCAGGTATTGCTGAATTCTTCAAATATGCATACCAACCAGAAGTAATGTTAAACTGGGCTGATTCAGGACAAGCTCCAATTCACTTAGAAACAATGGAATTAGTAAAAGCTGATCCAGAAAAATATCCAGTAGCAGCAGTGAACTATACAATCTTTGATGACTGTATGATCCTTCCTGCAGTATACAACATTCGTGAACAAGTTAAATATGTAAACGAAACAGTTTGGGCTTTAGTATTGCAGACAGAAGATTTATCAGAAGATGTTCTTATGGAAGAACTTCAAAATGCAACAAAGATTGCTAAAGAGTTATCAGAATCATAATAATGGTTAAAAGTGCCCAGGTGATTTGTATGTCACCTGGGCTATTAAATTAAAGAGGTGTAAGTATGAACAAAAAAAGAAGTACAGCCATTTTGTTTATGGCTCCATTCCTTATCTTTTTCGTACTATTCTGGCTAATACCATTTTTATATGGTATTTTTATGAGTGTGACAGATTATAGTTTGATTAAAGGTAATGAAGGATTTGTAGGATTTGCAAATTATTTACAAGTATTAAACTCGGACTCTACATATTGTAGTTCCTTCTGGACAGGGATGAAAAATACGATTATTTTCGTAGCTCTTACAACACCTGTACTTGTATTAGGTAGTTTATTCTTAGCGTTATTGCTTGACAGACTTCCTGAAAAATTAAAAGGCATTTTTAGAACAATTTATTTTATGTCATATGCGGTTTCTGTTACAGCGGTAGCAGCAATTTTTGTGTGGTTGATGAAAGGAAATGGCGGTTACTTAAATAACATGATGCTTAATCTGGGGATTATTAAGCAAGCAATTCCATGGCTTGAAAAAGAGCCATTTGTTTGGATTGCATTGACAATTGCTACTTTGTGGTGGACAGTTGGTTATAATATGATGTTATTTGTAAATGCGTTAAATGAAATTGATACACAATTATATGAAGCATCATCTATTGATGGAGCAAGTTATTGGAAACAATTAAGATACATTATTTTACCAAGTATTAAAAATATTTTCTTCTTTGTTTTAATGACACAGATTATTGCTTCTTTCAACGTATATGGACAACCACGTTTGATGACAAAAGGTGGACCTGGGGATTCAACAAAACCAATTATCATGATGATCACATCTACAATTATGGATCGTAATGAATTAGGACTTGGTAGTGCCATGACAATTCTTATGGGTATTGTATTGATTATCATTTCAGTTGGTCAGTATTTCCTTACAAGAGAAAAACAAGAATTAAAAAAATAGGAGGAGCATATGAGAACAAATAAAATATCAAAAGTAGTATTGGTAATCGTAGCATGTATCGTTGCGTATTTATTCCTCCTTCCTTTTATGTTCATGGTATTTACTAGTTTTAAAGGGATTGCGGAAGCATCTTCATCAACAAGCTTATTACCAAAGTCTTGGACAATCGCAAACTATATTGAATTATTCCAAAATACATCTTCATCTCCAATCTTGCAATGGTTAGCAAACACAGCAATTGTAACAATCGCAGGTACAATTCTTAGAATTACAACAAGTGTTTTGGCAGCATATGCATTGGCTAGATTAAATGTACCAGGAAAAAGATTTTTTGTATTATCTTTAGTGTGGGCAATGTCGATTCCGGAAATCGTTACATTTTTCCCATTATTCTATATCTTTAAAGAATTAGAATTGTTAAATGGATTCTTACCACTGATTTTGCCATCTGGTTCAGGGGTAATGTGCATTTACTTGATTTACAATTTCTTGATGGATTTTCCAAAAGAATTAGAAGAAGCAGGTTTTGTAGAAGGAGCGAATGTGTTCCAAGTATTATGGCATATCGTACTTCCATCAGTAAAACCAATCGTAATTACACAAGCTTTTATTACATTCTTAGGATTGTATAATAGTTACTTATGGCCATCACTTGTTGTAAATAAAAATGAAAACAGAACGGTAACACTAGGGATTGCTGCTTTAGTATTAGGAGAAAACTATACAAATCCAGGTTTGATGATGGCTTCGACTGTGATATCAGTACTTCCTGTATTAATCGTATTTATGTTTGCTAACAAATATATTGTAAAAGGATTTACACAATCAGGTATTAAGTAGGGGGAAAAAGAATGAGAAGAGAATATCCACGTCCTGATTTTGTCAGAGAAGACTGGCTAAATTTAAATGGATCATGGGAATTTAGCTATGGTGATAAAAAAACTCAAATACAAGTTCCTTTTGTATGTCAGTGTGAAAAGAGTGGCATCGGAGAAAGAATTACAGAAGATCATGTGACATATGAACGAACATTTCGTGTTCCTTCAGAATGGAAAGAAAGAGAAATTATATTGAATTTTGGTGCCGTAGATTACCAATGTCAAGTTTTTGTAAATGAAAGCTGTGTAGGCAGTCATGTTGGTGGACAGACTTCATTCTCTTTTAACATAACTCCATATTTGAACTGGAACGAAGAAAAAATTCGCGTAGAAGTATATGATCCACTTTATGATGAATCAATTGCTAGAGGAAAACAATTTTGGGAACAAGAATCGAGATTTATTTGGTATACACCAAGTACAGGAATCTGGCAGACAGTGTGGTTAGAGCCTGTTGATAAAACAAGATTTGAATGGATTCAATTCACACCAGATATTGATGAAGGAACGGTAAAAGTAGAATACCAATTAGCAGAAACATCTGTGCTTCCAGCGAAAGCTAATATTACAATTTGCTTCGGTGGAAAAGTAATATTTGATGGAACAGTGCGATGTGAGATGCTTCGAAACGAAATTACAATTGATGTATTTCGAAAGAAAGCGATGGAAGGTGCATTCCATTTTGTGGGAAATTATTGGAGTCCAGAAAATCCATTGCTTTACGATGTACATATGGAAATAGGATCGGACAAAGTTGATACTTACTTTGGAATGAGAAAGATCAATGTGGTAAATGGAAGATTATATCTTAACAATCAACCATATATGCACAAACTGGTTTTAGACCAAGGCTATTGGAAAGAAAGTTTAGTAACAGCGCCAACAGACGAAGAATACAAAAATGATATCTTAAAATGTAAAGAGATGGGATTTAACGGATGCAGAAAGCATGAAAAAGTAGAAGATCCTAGATTTTTATATTGGGCAGACAAATTAGGATTTCTTGTTTGGGAAGGAATGGCAAGTTTCTGGGCATATACACCACAAGCTGCATCTGCATTTACAAGAGAATGGTTAGATGTGATTCAAAGAGACTATAATCATCCAAGTATTGTAGTATGGGGAATGCTAAATGAAAGCTGGGGAGTCACAAAGATTTATGACAATAAACAACAGCAGGCATTTGCAAGTTCTTTATACTATATGGCAAAAGCGCTAGACACAAGCCGTCTTGTCATTTCAAATGATGGTTGGGAAATGCGAGAAAGTGATATTTGTGCGATTCATAGTTATATGCATGGTGAGAAAGACGATGTGAAGCAACACCAACGTTTTATAGAAGGATTACAGTCGGTAGATAAATTCCATTATATTATGGAAAAACAACCATATGCAAAAGGAACAAAATATGAAGGACAACCAGTTGTGATCACAGAATGTGGTGGGATTGCTGTCAAAGCAGCAACTGATGCAGAGGTATCAAGAGAAGATGCAATCGGAAAAAGTGATAATGAATGGGGTTATACTTCAACTTCACAAGAAGATTTTATAGAAGAATACCGCCGTGTAATTGAATCTATGTATGCATCTGATTTGGTGAATGGATTTTGCTATACACAATTAACAGATGTGGAGCAGGAAACAAATGGACTTTTGACAAAAGACCATCAATTCAAATTTGATCCTGCAGAAATAAAAAAAATAAACGATCGGAAAAAATAGTATGAAAGATAAAAAAGAATTGTTAAAAGATATCGAGCTTTTCGTATTAGATATGGATGGTACTTTTTATTTGGGAGATGTCATCTTAGATGGGGCATTAGATTTTTTAGAAGCAGTAAAGGAAACAGGAAAGAAATACATGTTCTTTACAAATAACTCTTCAAAATCACCTAATAACTATATCGATAAGCTTGCCAAAATGAATTGCCACATTGATAGAAGTCAAATCATGACTTCAGGTGATGTTACAATTCAATATTTAAAAGAATATTATGCTGACAAATCAGTTTATCTGGTAGGAACACCTGCTTTGGAAGAAAATTTCTCGAAAGAAGGAATTAACCTAACACAGGAAATGCCTGATATTGTAGTGGTAGGATTTGATACAACATTAACCTACGAAAAGTTAGAAAAAGCATGTACTTATATTCGAAATGGTGCCCTTTTCTTAGCAACACACTTAGATATTAACTGTCCAACAGAAGATGGATTTATTCCTGACTGCGGTGCATTTTGTGCAGCAATTACACTTTCTACAGGTGTTGAACCAAGATATTTGGGAAAACCGTTCCCCGAAACTGTAGAAATGGTGCTTCGTAGAACTGGTGTAGAAAAAGAAAAGATTGCTTTTGTAGGAGACCGCATTTACACAGATGTTGCTACAGGAGTAAAAAATGGAGCAACAGGAATCTTAGTATTAACTGGGGAAACAAAATTGGAAGCAGTTGCTGAATCAGAAGTAAAACCACATGGAATTTATGAATCTATTGGTGAGATGGGACAATTGTTAAGAGAATTATAAGTTAAATGGGAACTCCTTATTGGCGTAAGCTGTGAGGAGTTTCTGTAATAAAGGAGAAGTATGGCAGAATTTAGACAGATATTCTCGGAATGGTCTACACTATCCATTGCTCTTCGTCTGGTTGCAGCACTTGTTGTTGGGATTATGATTGGAATTGACCGCGGTGCAAAGCGTAGAGGTGCAGGGATTAAAACATATTCACTTGTTTGTCTCGGAGCAGCTTTGGTAATGTTGACTGGTCAATATATTTATATGGAATTTGACGCGAAAAATGATATTGCACGACTTGGAGCACAAGTAATTAGTGGAGTGGGATTTTTAGGTGTTGGAACCATCATGGTAACGGGACGAAATCAAATCAAAGGACTCACAACAGCAGCAGGGCTATGGACTTGTGCATGCTTGGGATTAGCGATTGGGATAGGATTTGTAGATGGAGCACTTGTAACTACATTTTTAGTATTTGTTACATTAAAAGTGCTTGCCAGAGTAGATATTTATTTATACCACAATTCAAAAGTAATCGAATTGTATATAGAATTTGAAAATAATCGGAAGATATCGTTGTTTTTTGACGAAATGAGAAAACAAAAGGTAAAAGTAGCTGGATTTGAACTTGGAAAAAGTAAAATTAAAGGCGAAGGACCAAATGCAGTTATTACATTGGAAGTGAATGATAGTAAAATGCATGCTACTTTAGTGGATATCATTCGAACATTAGATGGAATCCACTATGTGGAAGAAATGTAGATAAAAGATTCTTACAGGAAATTTTCTATGTAAGAATCTTTTTTTGTGTGTTCTTTTTTTCTCTGCTTGTGAATAAAGTGAGATGTAAGACAAGAATCGGAGGGGATTGTATGGGACAACAGACAGAATATTTGTATCAATATGAAAATGGTGAGCGGATACGCAATGTGGGTTTTGTGAAAATGCAGGGACAGATGGATAAAAGAACGTTGGAAGTATATGGGAAAGAGCTAGATGAGGTGAAAGGAATCTTGTTTCAAAATCAAGCAGGAGAAAAGTATGTGGCATCTTGGGAAGTATACGAAATGCCGGTGGAGGCGCAAGAAATAGATGAGGATTATGTGGTGGATAGTAGCTCGGTTTTTGAGAAAATTCAAAGACAAGAGCTATCACGTTTGCCACGCAAAGATTGGCGTATTGCAAATAACAGTTTTTTGCTTCATGGATTTTACAATTATCATCATTTACTTTATATAGAAGAAGATGGAAAAAAATGGATTGGTGTTCCTGGCATTTATCATGAAAAGGAAAAAATGGCAGCTAATGCATTCGGGTTTACGGAATTTCGAAGAATTCAGGATGTGCCAATCACCCTTGCGGAAAACGAACAAAATACTTACGAAGACTTTGGATATTGGTGTCGACAGGTTGGGATTTCTTAAGTATAATATCGAAAGAAGGAATTGGTGATATAAGATGAATCAAAACGAAAGATATATGAAAGAAGCAATCAAACAAGCAAAAAAAGCATATGCATTAGGAGAAGTCCCGATTGGGTGTGTTATCGTGTATCAGGACAAGATTATCGCTAGAGGTTATAACAGGCGGACCATTGATCAGAACACGATTGCTCATGCAGAGATGATGGCGATAAGAAAAGCATGTAAGAAAATGGGCGATTGGCGTTTGGAAGATTGTACCATGTATGTTACGTTGGAACCGTGTCAGATGTGCTCGGGAGCGATTGTACAGTCTCGTATTAAAAAAGTTGTGATAGGCTGTATGAATCCAAAAGCAGGGTGTGCAGGTTCTATTTTGAATTTACTTCAAATGGAGGAGTTCAATCATCAAGTAGAACTAGAAATTGATGTACTACAAGAGGAATGTAGTAATTTGATGAAAAATTTTTTCCGAGAATTAAGACAGAAAAAACGTGAATAGCATTGACATTTCAATAGAAATGATAGTATAATCAAAAAACGTGCAGCCGGGGTGTTAGCGGTACCTTGTACCTACAATCCGCTATAGTAGGGGT
>CAZINB010000032.1:14065-20654 GCA_964540565.1 uncultured Faecalimonas sp. | reverse complement strand
TTAAAATAATTCTATTTTGATAAGTGCATAGTACTTGAAAAGGAAGGTCGTGGTTTTAGAACTACGGCCTTTTTTGCGATACGGCTCTAAGTCAATGATTGGGGCGGAATTTTACCGAATGACATGATACCTCCAAAGTAGACAAGGTAAATAACCAAATCTACTTTGGAGGTATTTTTGTCTAGAAAATACAAGTATTCTTATGGAGAGAAACTTAAAATTTGTGAGGATTATGTTACAGGTAGACATTCAGGATCTGAAATTGCTCGTGGTCTAGGCAAGGATGTGTTGCCCGGAAATATATGGCTAGTGCAAGAAGGAGAACAACTTTTGAAAAACGGAAAGAAATCGTAAATTACTGTATTGGTCCTATGTCAAGAAAAAGTACAAGTTAAAAATGCCTTTTCCCTTAGAACCTACGAGCTGCTAACTCACAAGTTTTTCAGTCATTCTACATAGTTTTTGCTGATATTCCTGTTCGTATTGATCAGATGATAAATATCCACAGTGACTATGAATTCTGACTGTGTTATAAAAAGTTTCAATGTATTCAAATACCAGTTTATATGCATGATGATAATTAAATATTTTGAAACGATTTATCCATTCTCTCTTTAATAATGCGTGAAATGATTCTATGCATGCGTTATCCCATGGATATCCTTTTTTAGAATAACTATTTACCATTCCTACAGTTGCTGCCCTGAATGCATCAGATACATATTGACAGCCACGATCACAATGAAATATCAAAGGTTTTCTCATATTTCTACGTTGTTTTGCTTTTTCTACACACTCTACCACATGTGCAGCTTCCAACGTAGTACTAAGTACCCATGCGATGATTTTCCTTGAATATAAATCCATAATGCTTGTTAAATAGTTAAATATACAAAGTCTTCAAATGTCCATATATGTAATATCAGATACCCATACGGCATCTGGTTCCGCAGGATTAAATTTCTCATCTAAGATATTTTTAAGTTTAATACTGAAATCAGAATCTATGGTTGTTGCTGTATATGGCTTTACCCATTGTGCTTTAATCCCCATTTGACGCATATAGTTACCTACTGTTTTTTCGGCAGTTGCTTCGCCCTGTTTGTGTTGCGTTATTTTAAGTGCTCCATAATTCTGATGAGAATCATCGTATAATTTTTTGATTTTGTCCTTTATACGATTTCGATGTTGCTCTGAGTTGGAAGGTTTGTGATTTTTCTAAGCCAGATATCCCGAACGTGAAACACCTAATATACGCAGTACCCCGCTGACAGAAACATGGTGTTTCACAGGCCGTGTTGCTACTTCATCAATATCTTCAAAAGTAGCAGTATAAATTGCTTTTGTCATTTTCCCAGGATACTGATTGCTTTTTTTATATTTCAAGTGCATCCTTCGTATCACGAAGTTCACGCTGCAGACGGGCAATTTCCTTTGTTTTATCACTTGCATAGTTTCCACTACCGCGAGTTGGTGCGTTTCCTTCATTGCCCTTTGCTAGTTTTACCCATGACTTAAGGGCTGAATCACTTACACCAAGATTGTGTGCTGCCTTTTCATAGGTAAGCTCTGGATGCTCATATTTGTAACGAACAGCATCTTCTTTAAATTGTTGTGTATACTGTTTTCCTTTTGACATGATATTCATCCTCCATCTCTTTATTTTACATGATGTTATGGAAGAAGTCATTTTAGATTTAGCCAATATTTTTGCGTAGAACATAATAGTCCATAAAAAAGGATATTAGGGTAGTTTCATATGATAAGTCAATACGTGAGCAAGTTGTTCTTTGCAAGAATCAAACCCACTATTGAGAATCATTCCCTTGACTTGAGGCTGATGAATATCTTGAGCAGCCATCATAATAGTTGTAGCACCCATAGAGAGTCCGTCTAACAATATATCAACATTTTCATTGTAGCGTTCTACTACATAATCAATCCATCTTAAACAATCATGACGTTCTAATAATCCCATAGTAATGAATTTACCTTCTGCTTGCCCGACACCGCGTTGATCAACAATTAAAACAGTGTATCCGTCTTGGTAATAAGAATAGTGAAGAGGATATTCTTTTCGAGCTTCCGTATTGTATCCGTGAAAAGAAATTACTACTTTGTTTTCTTTTTTGTTTTTTATGAAATATCTGTGTAATTTAAGATGATCGAAACTTTCGATATAAACATCTTCTTTTTCGATAGAGTCAAATTCTTGATAAGAGTCATTACAATATGTTTTATGTACTGGATTTTTGACAGGTAATGTACGGGATTTATCTATGTTAGTGAATGATAGCAGAAATAATACAAATGTAATAAGAAAGTAAAGGAAAATAATTATCCCTATAATGTACCAAATCATAATAACCTTCTTGAATAAGCATATTTAAATTAAAGTTTTTTCTTTTTTATATAAATTGCTGTTACCGTTGATAAACTTACAACCAATGCTGCTACCCATGTAAGCAGATTTGCACTGTCTCCAGTATTAACCATATCCTCTTTGTATGTTGTATCTTTATCAGTTCCATTTTCAGTGATATTATCACTAGCGCTACCACCAGTATTATCACCGTTGTTATCATCTGTATTGTCACCAGGTGTATTGTCAGCAATATCGTCATCAGGTGTTGATACTTCAGAATTTGCTGTACGCCATAATTGTGTTCCGTAAAATGGATTTGCAGTACCGATTAAAAGGTAGTCAGTAGTTTTAGCAAAAATTCTTAAACCATGGTTGTATCGATCTCCAAAACCATCATTTGTAATCGTTTTTACTGAGATACTGCCATCTTCTAATTCTTCGATTTCAAAAAGGTCAAATCCAGCAACAGAAGAACGCATATATTTGATTGATGAAGCAATTGCTTTAATGTTCTCTTGTGTAACAACGCTAATTAATAAATTATACATGTTTTTTACAGAATCTGGAATGGATTCAATAAGTGCGTTGTATATATTTAAAAGTTCTTCGTAGATATCAAGGAACAGTTCATGATCTGTAGAGTCGATTAACTCAGTTAATGAATCTAAAAGTGCATTGATGTTAGTTAAATCATAAAGCATTTCTTCAGAAATACTACCATTGATAATTGTACCATCAAGGATGCCGGCTACTAAGTCATTGATTTGTTCTTTTGTAAGTTCAATATCTATGATAGAAGATTCGCTATATGTTGCAGGTGTAGCTTCGTGCATGCGTTTATTTGCTGTATCTGTTGCCATAGCGATCATATCTAATGCTGTTTCTTCGGCTAATTCTGTATCAGCTGAATCAAAGCTGTATGCAGCAGCCTCTACATTGTCGCTTTTGAATAAAAGTTCAAGAAGAACACGAATATAATTAATTTGAGATTTCCACTCTTCTTTGCTCATGTTTAAAAGATCACCGTTAGTGAATTGAGCGATTGGTCTAAGGAGTGTGGTGGTATCCATTGTACTTACATATAATTTTCCTTCGTAAACAGTTGTTTGCCAAGTGTATTGGTTCATATTGTTTCCGTAACCAGAACCTAAACCTGTAAGACTTCCGTCAGGGAATGATTCGTTTGCATCACCAACAACCATTTCGATGTTTTCGTTTTTATCCATACGATAAAGGTTGATTGATTGTTGTAAATTTGTTGCTTGTATTAGAAAACTCTTTTTAAGAACAAAGTTCTGAAGAGCGTTTGAAACATCGTTATATTCACCAATATATAAATAATCACCATAGACTTCTAAAGAACATGCACCAGCGCTGATTCGAGAGCTATCGATACCGAATGTATATTTAGCACCATCTTTTTCAGTGTCACCCACAACAGCTGTCCAAGTCCAACTATCTGGATTAGTTGGTTCCCTGTTACAATCACCGCGAACGATTGCGTAAGAGTGTAGTGTTCCGCTTTCGTTAATTGTATCTGCAGAACCTGAACATACAACCACATAGAGACTGTTGTTATATTCGATTACCTGATAGATACCACCGCCTGCGTTAACATCTGTACGATGATAAGCAGGATAATTAAAGAGGTCATCCATTTCTGCAATACGTACAAAAGAGTCTTGTTCAGCGGAAGGATCAGCAGAAATTGCAATAAATGATCCGTCGGCTTCAATGCCACCAGTTACTAAACAATCATTGTAAACTCCAACAGCGCGAGTAGAAGGGAAAATATTATTTTGTACTAATTCTTTGTATCCGTTCATGTCTACACATTGATAAATACATTTAAATGTGTCTGTTGTAGGGTCAATTTCGTAAAGACAAGGTTGTCCATCTTGCTTAGCGATAGCAGTGTTTACTTCCTTTTCAGAAAGAAGACTTGTATTAACCATCATACCAACAAAATACATTTTGTCATTCATAGTGCATGCGTTACGGAATGTTGGAACAAGTCCGTTTAATTCGCGAGACATCAAAATCTTTGTTTCTCCGGTTTTAACGTTGAATTTGAGTAACACCCCACCGGCTTGATAGCTATCTGGTTCTCCGTAATAAAGGTTACCGTTGTACATTACATCCATCATTGATTTTACAACATCTGCATCCATGCCGCTGAAACCATGATTGAGGATGGAGGTGATACCTAAACCACCGTACATAGTGTTGATGTAAACCCCAATCACCGTATGTAGCAGATGCATAGCTATAAGATTGTCCTCTGTCACCATTTCCTAATTCGCTTTCTCCGTCTACATAAGAGCCAACCACACCTTGACCGAGATAGTCAACGATACCATCAGGGTTTTCAACAGGTGTGTTAACGTGTGAAACTTTTTCGAAAGTAAATCCTTCATTGGTGTATTTGTAAATAGAGTTTAATTCTTTCGTGTTTTCAGCATTCGTTGTCAAGGCAGAACTACAGAATGTAGTTAACACCATTGTTGTAGCAAGAAAAGTTGATAATAACCTTTTCTTCGTTATTATTTCCTCCGTTTCTTTGATATAACTTGTATGATATACGGAATATCAACAATTCGTTATAAAATAGTATATATTGGAAAGTCAATAATAGATATTAGATATATAACGACATATTTATTTTGTTTATAAATCGGGAGAGGTATTAATAAAAAGTGGAAAGTATTGACATTTTTATACCGGGGGGATATAATGGGGACGATATAAGGGTACCGTGAGATAGTGTCTGTATAATGCTGGCAGAACACAGCGAACGGTATGTCCTCCATCATTGTTAATTTAAGTGCGGAAGTTCATTATTATAAGGGATTTTCTTCTTTTTTAGGGAATCAAAAAAGGAAACATTATGAAAGGTGAACTCCGATCTGTAAAGACAATATGTAGAGGGGGAGTAATATATCATCTATACTGATACTCAAATTAAGAAAGGATGGAGAAGAACAATGAGAAAGAGTATGAAAAAAGTACTTGTCTTATGCTTAACACTCGCAATGTTAATGGGAAATGTTGTGAATGTTTTTGCAGCTATATCTGGGGATTTTAATGTAAATGTTAATTTCAAAGATGTAGACAACGGAGAAGAGACTGTCGGTGGAAAACCAGTTAAAATTGTTGTCAATGGAGAAGAAGGCAGCAAAAAAGTAGACATCAGTCCTTATCTTCCAGAAGGATATCAAATCGATGGAAAATGGACAACATCTACTGAAGTAACAGTATGGCTTGATCAAGAAGGGTCTACTGTTGACGTTTATGTTAAGAAGATTCCTCAAACAAAAACAACTTTATATGTAACATTTGAAACAGTTTACGGTGAAAAAGTTGGAGAAACAACAGCAACAACAACATCAATGGGTACTGGGGCATGGACATTTATGTTGGGAACAGACTTCAACTTGCCAGAAGGTTACCAACTTGCAACAGGTGTAGAACAAAATACAAATGTTCAAGTGCCATTTGGAGCAACAGGTGGACATACAGTGATCGTAGAGCCAGTTGCAGCAAAAGTGGTAGAAACAGTATTGAATGTAACATTTGAAACAGTTGATGGCAAAGAAGTTGGAAAAACAACAGCAACAACAACATCAACAGGTACTGGGTCATGGACATTTATGTTAGGAACAGACTTCAACTTACCAGAAGGTTACCAACTTGCAACAGGAGTTGACCAAATTAAAAATATTCAAGTAGCATTTGGAGCGACAGCTGGACATACAATGATCGTAGAATCAATTCCAGCTGGAGAAGTGAAAACTGTATTATATGTAACATTTGAAACAGTTGATGGTAAAGAAGTTGCAACAGCAGAAGCATCAACAACAGCAACAGGTGGAGAAGGCGAATCTTGGACATTTATGCTAGGAGAAGACTTCAACTTACCAGAAGGCTACCAACTTGCAACAGGTGTAGACCAAGTTAAAAACATTCAAGTACCATTTGGAGCAACAGCTGGTCATACTGTAGTAGTAGAAGCAATTGAAGCAGAAGTAGTAGAAACAGTATTAAATGTAACATTTGAAACAGTTGATGGCGAAAAAGTTGGAGAAACAACAGCAACAACAACAGCAACAGGTGGAGAAGGCGAATCTTGGACATTTATGCTAGGAGAAGACTTCAACTTACCAGAAGGCTACCAACTTGCAACAGGTGTAGACCAAGTTAAAAACATTCAAGTACCATTTGGAG
>CAZINB010000032.1:0-13965 GCA_964540565.1 uncultured Faecalimonas sp. | reverse complement strand
TACCAACTTGCAACAGGTGTAGACCAAGTTAAAAACATTCAAGTACCATTTGGAGCAACAGCTGGTCATACTGTAGTAGTAGAAGCAATTGAAGCAGAAGTAGTAGAAACAGTATTAAATGTAACATTTGAAACAGTTGATGGCGAAAAAGTTGGAGAAACAACAGCAACAACAACAGCAGTAGGTGGAGAAGGCGAAGCATGGACATTCATGTTAGGAGAAGACTTCAACTTACCAGAAGGTTACCAACTTGCAACAGGTGTAGATCAAGTTGAAAATATTCAAGTACCATTTGGAGCAGTAGGTGGACATACTATGATCGTAGAAAAGATTGAAGTGGCAGAACCAGAAGTTCCAGTGGAACCAGAAAATCCAGCAGAACCAGAAGTTCCAGCAGAACCAGAAGTTCCAAGTACATCTGTTGATTCTAAAGATGATGTAAAAGCTGATGTAACAGATAAAGTTGTTAATGCAGAAGCTCCAAAAACAGGGGATTCAGCAAATGTAGTTGTATATGCAGCAGCTTTACTTGTTTGTGCATCTGTAATTGCATTAGTTTCAAAGAAAAGATTAGTTCGTAGATAAGAGACGAATGTCAAAAGCAATGATGTAATTTAATGCAGTGTGAAAGGTTGTCAGAGGTGTTTCTAAAGATGGAATACTTTTGACAATCTTTTTTTGAGGAAGAATATCAATGAAAAGAAAAATATTTGGATACTTAATTATAGCTACTTGTGTTTTTATGTTATGCGGATGCAAAAAGGAAAAAACGGATAGTGCTGATAGATTGTATATTACGGTTAATAATGAGCGAAGAGAAGCAATTTTTGGTAAAATAAAAAAGACAGATAAAAGCATATCTGAAAAAGAAACGAAAAAAGTAGAAGAAGGAATAAAAAATTGGGCACGTGCTACTTTGGGAATAGACAGCAGTTATTCTGAAGAAAGTGCACAAATCATGAATAAAAAACTTTATGATATCGTAATTTCAGAAGAGCAAAGGGAAAGCTTGAAGAAGGAAAGAGATAAATTTTATCAAGCTAGTGATGTGCAAACGGAATCAATTCAAGTTGAAATTGAAAATGCAAATGAAGCTATATATAGCGAAAAAACAATTGGTTATGTCGAGTGTGATGTAATAATAGCTGGTAAGAGGGACGGCAAGTCGTTCGAGAAGACTTATCAATTAGTTTTATTGATGGAATATCAAGAAAATATAGCATCTGTCTATGAAGTAGTAGAGATAGAGTTAAAAGAGAGTAAGTAGTATAGTAAAGAATAGATTTTTAATTAGGAAAAGGGCGTTACGCATGGATGGAAAACATCTATGAAGTAATGCCTTTTTGTGTTGGTGCCGATATTTAACGGAATTATAGATCTTTTACATTTCTGATTGTATGAATTCTAATAAACATTGACTTTCTTTTTGTAGAGGAATGTGTTAGACTTTGAAAAACATTTCTAAAAATCTATAAATTCTAAGGAGGCATGTCTAGTGTCATATCAAATTTCAAATCAAATTGCAGCGTTGAAAAAACAGATTTCATTTTGCGAGCGAAAGGTGAAAACCTTGCCGGATGGTGCATTGTTTTGCACGCGAAATGGCAAATATACCAAATGGTATATGAAAAATGGTTCGCATCCGATTTACATACCGAAAGCGAAACAAAATCTTGCAAAACAACTTGCTTATAAGAAATTTATTGAAATGCATTTGCGAGAGTTGCGAATTATATATAAGAAGCTTTCGGAAGCGCAGCAGTTGCTTTTGGCGAAACCGCAAGCAGAAGAGTTGTTAGAGATTTCGTCACCATATAGCGAGTTGCTTCAATCGTATATGCCATTGCAAAATGAAAATGTTCAAAAATGGCTCCAAGAAACTTATCAAACCAATCCACATCATCCAGAAAATCTTATTCATCAAACTTTCGCGGGACATAAGGTTCGTTCTAAAAGCGAAGTTATGATAGCAAATCTTCTATTTGAAAATCAGATCCCATATCGTTATGAAAGTGCAGTAGTGCTAGATACGAAAACGTATTACCCGGATTTCACAATTTGTCATCCAAAAACAGGTCAAATTTTTTACTGGGGACATTTTGGCAAAATGGACGAAGCACAGTATCGTTCAAACGTCTATCGAAAATTAGAACAGTATGCAAGACATGACATTATTCCAACAGTGAAGTTGATCACAACATATGAAACAGAAAAGTATCCAAGTGATTCCATGAAATTCAAAAGAATTATAGAAGAGTATTTCTTGGAGTGATTTGATACAAGTTTTGTCCCCACGTCCCGCCACGAACTTGCCCAATCCCCAAGCTGGTACAAGCCAGCCACAAACAATCTCCAAAAGAAAAACTTCAAATTAAAAGAAAAATCTATTGACACCCTATTGACTTTATGGTAAATTTAAGATTGCACTATTGTGGAAAAGTGTGTTTACACAATAGTTTGATTTCGGTTAAAACATAAGGATTTCGACCAAAAAATATAAATACGAGGAGTGAAACGTCAATGGAGAAAAACAGAATTCGCCCAATTAAAAGCGGAAAAAGTTCGCGTATGAGCTATTCTAGGCAAAAAGAAGTATTACAGATGCCTAACTTAATCGAAGTGCAAAAAGATTCTTACAAATGGTTTCTTGAAGCAGGATTAAAAGAAGTATTTGCTGATATTTCACCAATCGCTGATTACAGCGGCCAGTTGAGCTTGGAGTTTGTGGATTTCACATTATGCGAAGATGAAGTGAAGTACACAATCGAAGAGTGCAAAGAACGTGATGCAACATATGCAGCACCATTAAAAGTCAAAGTAAGACTTTATAATAAGGAAACAGACGAGATTAACGAACATGAGATTTTCATGGGAGATCTTCCACTTATGACAGCTACTGGCACATTTGTAATCAATGGTGCAGAAAGAGTTATCGTAAGCCAGTTAGTTCGTTCGCCAGGTATCTATTATGTAATCGGTCACGATAAGATCGGTAAAGAATTATACTCATCAACAGTAATTCCAAACCGTGGTGCATGGTTAGAATATGAAACAGATTCCAACGACGTATTCTGGGTTCGTGTAGATAGAACAAGAAAGGTTCCTATCACAGTATTAATCCGTGCTCTTGGAGTTGGAACTAACCCTGAGATCATCGAATTATTTGGGGAAGAACCTAAGATTTTAGCAAGTTTTGGTAAAGACGTTGCTGAAAACTATCATGAAGGTCTTTTAGAATTATATAAGAAGATTCGTCCAGGTGAACCTCTTGCAGTAGATAGTGCTGAAAGTTTAATCAACGCTATGTTCTTCGATGCAAGAAGATATGACCTTGCTAAAGTAGGCCGTTACAAATTCAACAAGAAGTTAGCACTTCAAAACCGTATCACAGGTCAAGTGTTAGCAGAAGACGTTGTAAGTGTTATTACAGGCGAAGTAATTGCTGAACAAGGTGAAAGATTAACAAGAGAAAAAGCTACTGCAATTCAAAATGCAGCTGTTCCATATGTATGGATCCAAGTAGAAGGCGAAGAAAGAAACATCAAAGTACTTTCAAACCTTGCAGTAGATTTAGGAACTGTAGTTGACGTTGATTCAGAAGAATTAGGCGTTACAGAATCAGTTTACTACCCAGTACTTGCACAAATTTTAGAAAATGCAGCAGGGGACATTGACGAATTAAAAGAAGAAATCCGTAAAAATATAAATGAATTAATTCCAAAACATATTACTAAGGAAGACATTTTCGCATCAATCAACTACAATATTCACTTAGAATATGGAATGGGAACAGATGATGATATCGACCACTTAGGAAACAGACGTATCCGTGCGGTTGGTGAATTATTACAAAACCAATACAGAATTGGTTTATCTAGATTAGAAAGAGTTGTTCGTGAAAGAATGACAACACAAGATTTAGATGGAGTATCACCACAAACATTGATCAACATTAAACCAGTAACAGCAGCTGTGAAAGAATTCTTTGGTTCTTCACAATTGTCACAGTTCATGGATCAAAATAACCCTCTTGGTGAATTAACACATAAGAGACGTTTGTCAGCACTTGGTCCTGGTGGGTTATCAAGAGATAGAGCCGGATTCGAGGTTCGTGACGTTCACTATTCTCACTACGGTAGAATGTGTCCAGTAGAAACTCCTGAAGGGCCTAACATCGGTCTTATCAACTCATTAGCAACATATGCAAGAATCAACGAATATGGTTTTATCGAAGCACCATATCGTAGAATTGATAAAACAGATCCTAAGAACCCAGTGGTAACAGATGAAGTTGTTTATATGACAGCGGATGAAGAAGATAACTACCACGTAGCACAAGCCAACGAAGCATTAGATGCAGAAGGTCATTTCGTAAATAAGAACGTTTCTGGTCGTTACCGCGAAGAAACTCAAGAATACGAAAGAACAACATTCGACTACATGGACGTATCACCTAAGATGGTATTCTCTGTAGCGACAGCTCTTATCCCATTCTTGGAAAACGATGACCCTACTCGTGCGCTTATGGGATCCAACATGCAACGTCAGGCAGTACCTCTTATGATTACAGAAGCTCCAGCAATTGGTACAGGTATGGAAACAAAAGCTGCAGTTGACTCTGGGGTATGTGTAGTTGCAGAAAACGCTGGTGTAGTAGAACGTTCTACATCAAAAGAAATCACAATTCGTGAAGAAGATGGAAATCTTAGAAATTATAAATTAACTAAATTCTTACGTAGTAACCAAAGTAACTGCTACAACCAAAGACCAATCGTTGTAAAAGGTGAAAAAGTAGAAGCTGGTCAAGTTATCGCTGACGGTCCTTCAACATCAAACGGTGAAATGGCTCTTGGTAAAAACCCATTGATCGGTTTCATGACATGGGAAGGTTACAACTACGAAGATGCTGTACTTCTTAGTGAAAGATTAGTACAAGATGATGTTTATACATCAATCCACATTGAAGAATACGAAGTAGAAGCTCGTGATACAAAACTCGGACCAGAAGAAATCACACGTGATATTCCTGGTGTTGGTGATGAAGCTCTGAAAGATCTTGATGACAGAGGTATCATCCGTATCGGTGCTGAAGTTCGTGCAGGAGATATCTTAGTTGGTAAAGTAACTCCTAAGGGAGAAACAGAATTAACAGCTGAAGAAAGATTACTTCGTGCAATCTTCGGTGAAAAAGCTAGAGAAGTTAGAGATACTTCATTAAAAGTACCTCACGGTGAATATGGTATCGTTGTAGATGCGAAAGTATTTACAAGAGAAAACGGAGATGAATTATCTCCAGGTGTAAACGAATCAGTTGTTATCTACATCGCTCAAAAGAGAAAAATCTCTGTAGGGGATAAGATGGCTGGTCGTCATGGTAACAAAGGGGTTGTATCTCGTGTACTTCCAGTAGAAGATATGCCATTCTTACCAAACGGACGTCCACTTGATATCGTACTTAACCCATTAGGGGTACCATCACGTATGAATATCGGACAGGTACTTGAAATCCACTTAAGTCTTGCTGCGAAAGCATTAGGATTTAACATTGCAACACCAGTATTTGATGGTGCAAACGAAATTGATATCATGGATACTCTTGATTTAGCAAATGACTATGTAAATCTTGAGTGGGAAGAATTCGAAGCAAAACATGGTGCTTCATTACTTCCAGAAGTGTTAGAATATTTATCTGAAAATAGAGAACACAGAAAATTATGGAAAGGTGTTCCACTTTCACGTGACGGTAAAGTTCGTCTTCGTGATGGTAGAACTGGAGAATATTTCGATAGTCCAGTAACAATCGGACACATGCATTACTTGAAACTTCACCACTTAGTAGACGATAAGATCCATGCTCGTTCTACTGGTCCTTACTCATTAGTTACACAACAACCATTAGGTGGTAAGGCACAATTCGGTGGACAAAGATTTGGGGAAATGGAAGTTTGGGCACTTGAAGCTTACGGTGCATCATACACATTACAAGAAATCTTAACAGTAAAATCTGATGATGTTGTTGGTCGTGTGAAAACATACGAAGCAATCATCAAAGGTGAAAATATTCCTGAACCAGGTATTCCAGAATCATTCAAAGTACTTCTTAAAGAATTACAATCACTTGGTCTTGATGTAAAAGTATTAAAAGAGGACGACACAGAAGTTGAAATCACTGAAACAGTAGACTACGGTGAAACAGATTTACGTTCTATTATTGAAGGAGACAGAAAATACAACAATGATGAATCTTACGGAGCTCACGGATTTAGTCAACAAGAATTCGCAGGAGAAGAACTTGTAGATGTTGAAGAAGAAACTTACGAAGATTCAGTAGATGTAGATTTTGACGATATGTCAGAAGAAGAATAGGAGGATTGCCATAAATGCCAGTAACAAATAATGAAACAGCATACGAACCAATGACATTTGATAAAATTAAAATTGGTTTGGCGTCACCTGAAAAGATCTTAGAATGGTCAAGAGGCGAAGTAACAAAACCAGAGACAATCAACTATAGAACGTTGAAACCAGAACGCGATGGTCTTTTCTGCGAAAAGATTTTTGGACCTAGCAAAGACTGGGAATGTCACTGTGGTAAATACAAAAAAATCCGTTACAAAGGTGTAGTTTGTGACAGATGTGGTGTTGAAGTAACAAAAGCAAGTGTTAGACGTGAGCGCATGGGACATATTTCCCTTGCGGCTCCTGTTTCACACATTTGGTACTTCAAAGGAATCCCTAGCCGTATGGGATTAATCCTTGACATTTCACCAAGAATTTTAGAAAAAGTATTATACTTTGCATCTTATATCGTATTAGACAAAGGTGAAACAAACTTAACATACAAACAAGTTTTGTCAGAACAAGAATATCAAGAAGCTAGAGAAGCTTGGGGAAGCACTTTCCGTGTAGGCATGGGTGCTGAAGCAGTGCAAGAACTTTTAGCTACAATTGATCTTGATAAAGAATATGAAGAATTACAAGCAGGATTAAAAGGTGCTACAGGACAAAAACGTGCAAGAATCGTTAAACGTCTTGAAGTAGTAGAAGCATTCCGCGCATCTGGAAACAAACCAGAATGGATGATCATGAATGTAATCCCTGTAATCCCACCAGATTTACGTCCAATGGTACAATTAGATGGTGGTCGTTTTGCAACATCTGACTTAAATGACTTATACAGAAGAATTATCAATAGAAATAACCGTTTAAGAAGATTATTGGAATTAGGCGCTCCAGACATTATCGTACGTAATGAAAAGAGAATGCTTCAAGAGGCTGTTGACGCATTGATCGACAATGGTCGCCGTGGCCGTCCAGTAACAGGTCCTGGTAACAGAGCATTAAAATCTTTATCAGACATGTTAAAAGGGAAATCAGGACGTTTCCGTCAAAACTTACTTGGTAAACGTGTTGACTACTCAGGACGTTCCGTAATCGTAGTAGGACCAGAACTTAAGATTTATCAATGTGGTCTTCCTAAAGAAATGGCAATTGAATTATTCAAACCATTCGTAATGAAAGAGTTAGTAGCAAATGGTACTGCTCATAACATTAAAAATGCGAAGAAAATGGTAGAAAGACTTCAACCAGAAGTATGGGATGTATTAGAAGAAGTAATCAAAGAACATCCAGTTATGTTGAACCGTGCTCCGTCACTTCACAGACTTTCTATCCAAGCGTTCGAACCAATCCTTGTAGAAGGGAAAGCAATTAAGCTTCATCCACTTGTATGTACAGCGTTCAACGCCGACTTCGATGGTGACCAGATGGCGGTGCATTTACCACTTTCTGTAGAAGCACAAGCAGAATGTCGTTTCTTACTTCTTTCACCAAACAACTTGTTGAAACCATCTGATGGTGGTCCTGTAGCCGTTCCTTCACAGGATATGGTTCTTGGTATTTACTACTTAACACAAGAAAGACCTGGTGCAATTGGAGAAGGTAAGTTCTTCAAGAACTTAAACGAAGCAATCTTAGCTTACGAAAATGGTGTAATCAAATTACACTCACGCATTAAGATCCGTGTTACAAAAGTAGTAAACGGTGAAGAAATGACAGGTATTGTTGAATCTACATTAGGACGTTTCTTATTCAATGAAATCATTCCTCAAGATTTAGGTTTCGTAGATAGAAGCATTCCAGGAAATGAATTAAAACTTGAAGTTGATTTCCTTGTAGGTAAAAAACAAAACAAACAAATTCTTGAAAAAGTTATTAATACACATGGTGCAACAGTGACTGCTGAAGTATTAGATAAGATCAAAGCAACTGGATACAAGTATTCAACAAGAGCTGCGATGACAGTATCTATTTCAGAAATGACTGTACCACCACAAAAACCACAAATGATCGAAGAAGCTCAAAACACAGTAGACAAGATCACAAAGAACTTCAAACGTGGTTTGATCACAGAAGAAGAACGTTACAAAGAAGTTGTTGAAACATGGAAGAAGACTGATGATGCTTTAACAAGAGCCTTATTAGACGGACTTGATAAATACAACAACATCTTCATGATGGCTGACTCTGGTGCCCGTGGTTCTGACAAGCAAATCAAACAGCTTGCTGGTATGCGTGGTCTTATGGCTGATACAACAGGTCGTACAATCGAGTTACCAATCAAATCGAACTTCCGTGAAGGTCTTGACGTACTTGAATACTTCATGTCAGCCCATGGTGCTCGTAAAGGTCTTTCAGATACAGCTCTTCGTACAGCCGATTCAGGTTACTTGACAAGACGTCTTGTAGATGTTTCACAAGACTTGATCATTCGTGAAATTGATTGTGTTCCAGCAGGACACGAAATTCCAGGTATGTATGTAACAGCAATCATGCAAGGAAATGAAGTAATTGAAAGCTTACAAGAACGTATCACAGGACGTTTTGTATGTGAAGATATTTGTGATAAAGATGGAAACATCATCGTGAAAGCAAACCATATGGTAACACCTAAACGTGCTGAATTAGTAATGAAAAATGGTGTTGGTAAAGATGGCGAACCTATCAAAGAAGTGAAGATTCGTACAATCCTTTCATGTAAATCACACATTGGTGTTTGTGCAAAATGTTACGGTGCAAACATGGCTACTGGTGAACCAGTACAAGTTGGTGAAGCAGTTGGTATCATCGCTGCTCAATCAATCGGTGAACCGGGTACACAGCTTACAATGAGAACATTCCATACTGGTGGGGTAGCCGGTGGAGATATCACTCAAGGGCTTCCTCGTGTCGAAGAACTTTTCGAAGCAAGAAAACCAAAAGGACTTGCAATCATTACAGAGTTCGGCGGCGTAGCTACAATTAACGATACAAAGAAAAAACGTGAAATCATTGTAACAAATGAAGAAACAGGCGAATCAAAAGCTTACTTAATTCCATACGGATCAAGAATTAAGATTCAAGATGGTGTGAAATTAGAAGCTGGTGATGAGTTAACAGAAGGTTCTGTAAACCCACATGATATCCTTAAGATTAAAGGTTTACGTGCAGTACAAGATTACATGATCGCTGAAGTACAACGTGTATACCGTTTACAAGGGGTAGAAATCAACGATAAACATATCGAAGTTATCGTTCGTCAAATGCTTAAGAAAGTTCGCGTTGAAGAAAACGGTGATTCAGAATTCTTACCAGGAACAATGGTAGATATCCTCGAATTCGAAGATGCAAACGAAGCATTGGCAGCAGAAGGAAAAGAAGTTGCAACTGGAGAACCAGTAATGCTTGGTATTACAAAAGCTTCTCTTGCTACAAACTCATTCCTTTCAGCGGCTTCCTTCCAAGAAACAACAAAAGTTCTTACAGAAGCAGCTATCAAAGGAAAAGTTGACCCACTTATCGGTCTAAAAGAAAACGTAATCATCGGTAAATTAATTCCTGCAGGTACAGGTATGAGAAAATACCATGACGTAAAATTAGACACAGATGAACAAGTGGAAGAAGTTATGGATGATGAAGTAGAAGTTGAATTCTATGAAGAAATTCCAGAACAAGTAGAAGAAGTTCAAGAAGAAGAAGTAATTTCTGAAGAAGAATAAGAAATAAAAAAGGAAACTCGCGATTGAGTTTCCTTTTTTGCGTCTATAATCTTAGTAAACGCCGAGCACTTTAAGTGCTAACAAGATCAAAACAAAGATGATACTAGGTTTTACGATTTTTGCTCCGTTTTTCATTACAAGACCAGCACCGATATATCCACCAATCATATTACAAATTGCAGCTGCAATTCCGATAGTGAAAATGACTTGTCCATTTAAAATGAAGATGACAAGTGAAGTGAGATTGCTGGTTAAGTTGATAACTTTTGCCTGTGCATTTGCTGTTTTGATTCCGAGTTTTGCAAAGATTGTAAATGCAATGATCAGAAAGGTTCCAGTACCTGGTCCGTAAAATCCATCGTATAGACCAATGACCAAAGCTGCTACAGTTGCAGTGATATAAGTGCGGGTGTCTAATGTGACTGTTTCGTTTCCAGTGTCGTGAAATAATTTTTTATTTAAAACAAGAAAAGCACATATCGGTAAGATTGCAACCATCACTAAAAGCATGATTTCTTCACTTATTAATAAAGAAAGATGTGCTCCGATTGAGGAACCAATGATTGCAGCAATAACGGATGGAACAGCTAAGCGAAAATTGACTAATCCGTTTCGGATAAAACGATATGTAGCAAGAGATGTGCCGCAGGAAGAGGACATCTTGTTCGTTGCAACCGCTGCGTGAGGTGGTAAACCTGCAATTAAGTAAGCGGGTAGTGAAATCAGACCGCCGCCGCCTCCTATAGCATCAATAAGTCCTGCCAAAAATAAAAAGGGACAAACGATCAAAAAAGTTTGCAATGTAATTTCCATAGTGATATGCTCCTTATAAAATAGTTCGTAGGTATTATAGAGCTAGCAAAATAGAAAGTCAAGGGAGGACGTCATATGAGCATTACAAGAGAACAAGCACATGATATTTTGATGAAATATATGAAAGGAACTGCATATATCCAACATTCCTATGCGGTAGAAGCGATTATGCGAGGACTTGCAAAAAGACTTGCGCCGGGAGAAGAAGAGTTTTGGGGAGTTGTAGGATTGTTGCATGATCTAGATGAAGAACATTGTGACTGGAGAAATCATCCAGAGGTACATGGACCTACTTCTGTTGAAATCTTGAAAAAAGAAGGAATTGACGACAAGGTGTTACATGACGCAATCTGTGCTCATAATCCGAAATGTGGTGTAAAGGCAAAAACAACACTTCAATATGCAATTATCGCCGCGGATCCAATGAGTGGGTTTGTAAAGGCGGTTGCACAAATATATCCAGATAAGAAAATTGCAAGTGTGAAACACAAATCTGTTATGAAACGATTTAATGAAAGCAGATTTGCCGCAGGAGCTAATAGAGATTATATGGAAATGATTGAATTTACAAAATTGAGTCTAGATGATTTGATAGATGTAGCTCTGGAAGAGATGGGTGCGATTGCGGATACACTTGGATTATAAAATGAAGAAAAATATAGAAAAACCACTTGACTTTTCAAGGAAAACATACTACACTAACAAAGGTGTGCATGAGGATACATTTTTTCGTGCGCCAAAAAACTCAGAGAGTTAAAACAAGCAACCAACAGTATTCATAGGAGGTGAAAAGAATGCCAACATTTAACCAGTTAGTAAGAAAAGGACGTTCAACAGCTGCAAAAAAATCTACAGCACCAGCTCTTCAAAAAGGGTACAACTCTTTAAGAAAGAAAGTTACTGATGCTTCTGCACCACAAAAAAGAGGTGTTTGTACAGCAGTTAAAACAGCTACACCTAAGAAACCTAACTCAGCGCTTAGAAAAATCGCCAGAGTTCGTCTTTCAAACGGTATTGAAGTAACAAGCTACATCCCAGGTGAAGGACACAACCTTCAAGAACATAGTGTTGTTCTTATCCGTGGTGGTAGAGTAAAAGACTTACCAGGTACAAGATACCACATCGTTCGTGGTACACTTGATACAGCAGGTGTTGCTAAGAGAAGACAAGCACGTTCTAAATACGGTGCTAAGAGACCAAAAGACGCTAAAAAATAGGCGTTAAAACAACGAAATTGTAACAATATATCGAAAATCACAAACAGAACTATGATTTCTGTAGGTTGCGGGTTATATCGAGATAGATAGCTGTCCCGCGCGAACACATGCATTGAATGCGTAATTTCATAGAGAGACACATGTGAGTACCGATGAATTAATTAACGAAAACGAAATCAAATGATTTCAAAAACATAATTAAGGAGGGAAGAACCGTGCCACGTAAAGGACATACTCAAAAAAGAGACGTATTAGCGGATCCAGTATACAATAGCAAAGTGGTTACTAAACTTATCAACAGCATTATGTTAGATGGTAAGAAAGGTGTAGCTCAAAAAATCGTATACGGAGCGTTTGAAAGAATGGCTGAAAAAGCTGAAAAACCAGCTATGGAAGTATTCGAAGAAGCAATGAACAATATCATGCCAGTACTTGAAGTTAAAGCTCGCCGTATTGGTGGTGCAACATACCAAGTACCAATCGAAGTTAGAGCAGATAGAAGACAAGCATTAGCTCTTCGTTGGATTACATTGTATTCTCGTAAAAGAGGAGAAAAAACAATGGAAGAAAGATTAGCAAACGAACTTCTTGATGCAATGAACAACACAGGTGCATCAGTTAAGAAGAAAGAAGATATGCACAAAATGGCAGAAGCAAACAAAGCATTTGCTCACTACCGTTTCTAATTTCAACCTGTTGAAATTGATTCAAATAATAGGAGGAAAATATCTTGGCTGGAAGACAATATCCATTAGATAGAACAAGAAACATTGGTATTATGGCTCATATCGATGCCGGTAAGACTACAACAACAGAACGTATTCTTTACTATACTGGTGTTAACCATAAGATTGGTGATACTCATGAAGGTACAGCAACAATGGACTGGATGGAACAAGAGCAAGAAAGAGGTATCACAATTACTTCTGCTGCTACAACATGCCACTGGACATTACAAGAAAATTGCCAACCTAAACCAGGTGCTTTAGAACACCGTATCAACATCATCGATACTCCAGGTCACGTTGACTTCACAGTTGAAGTAGAACGTTCACTTCGTGTACTTGACGGTGCTGTAGGTGTATTCTGTGCTAAAGGTGGGGTAGAACCTCAATCAGAAAACGTATGGCGTCAAGCTGACACATACGGTGTACCAAGAATGGCTTACATCAACAAGATGGACATTTTAGGTGCAAACTTCTACGGTGCAGTAGAACAAATTAAAACAAGATTAGGTAAAAATGCTATCTGCATTCAATTACCAATCGGTAAAGAAGATGAATTCAAAGGAATCATCGACTTATTCGAAATGAAAGCTTATATCTACAACGATGATAAAGGTGATGATATCTCTATCACAGACATCCCAGCAGATATGGCTGATGACGCAGAATTATACAGAACTGAATTAGTTGAAAAAATCTGCGAATTAGATGATGATTTAATGATGATGTATCTTGAAGGAGAAGAACCATCTGTTGATGAATTAAAAGCAGCTTTAAGAAAAGCTACATGCGAATGTACAGCTGTTCCAGTATGCTGTGGTACTTCATACAAAAACAAAGGTGTTCAAAAACTTCTTGATGCTGTTGTTGAATTCATGCCATCTCCACTTGACATTCCTGCTATCACAGGTACAGATGAAGATGGAAACGAAATGGTGAGACATTCTTCAGATGAAGAACCATTCTCAGCATTAGTATTCAAAATTATGACTGACCCATTCGTAGGTAAGTTAGCTTACTTCCGTGTATACTCAGGTACAGTTAACTCAGGTTCTTATGTATTAAATGCAACAAAAGGAAAGAAAGAACGTGTTGGACGTATTCTTCAAATGCATGCTAATAAGAGAGAAGAACTTGATAAAGTATATTCAGGAGATATCGCTGCAGCGATCG
>CAZINB010000031.1:0-21603 GCA_964540565.1 uncultured Faecalimonas sp. | reverse complement strand
GAGTATCGCCTTGCCAAGGCGAGGGTCGCGGGTTCGAATCCCGTCTCGTGCTTTTAAAAATAAAATAGAAGTTCCGATAACGGAATATAACATGCACGAGTGGCTCAGTGGTGGAGTATCGCCTTGCCAAGGCGAGGGTCGCGGGTTCGAATCCCGTCTCGTGCTTTTTTGCTACCATGAAATTGAAACATGGTAGCTTTTTTTCTTAGTGGAAATGATTTGTTTGATTTTTCAGGAGGTGTGGTGCTATGAAAAAGTATTTATCCCTTACAGACGAAACATGGCAGTATGGTTCTTATCATCGAAAACAGTATAAGACAGACACGATTTATATTACTTTTTGCTATAAAGAGTTTGCAGCAACTTATGTAAGAGGTTTGTTTTATGTGGAAGATAGACTTGTCGATGCAATGAGAAACGCAGGATTTATTTCTGAGGAGAAATGGCAGGATTATCAAAACAGAGCAACAGCATTTGCAAATCGAATCATGGAGATGGATGAGTTACCGATTGAATCGATTTACGGAGCAATTCAGAAGTTACGACAAGAAGTGTTGGGTCTTTCTGTTTTAGAACGATATAAAGTGGCGGAGATGGAGAAATCTGTAAGAACGGAGTGGAATCCAGTCCTTTGTCAAAAAAAGAAGAAAGAAGAATTGTTTCAAACATCGCAGACAGTGATCATGGCACTTTGCGAACCAGAATGGTTTTCGGATATGAGAGAAGACATTACGACCCTTTTGGAAAAGGGAAAGAAGGTATATCTACTATATTCAAAAGAAGGGGGCAGCCTTCCAACAAAAGATAGTTTGGAACAAGTACTTGGAATGGGTTCGGAAAAAGTAGGTTATCTGGAGATGGAAGATGAGGATAGAGGACTTTGTCTTTCAAAGGTAGCGTGGAAAGAAATTGATTTAGCGAAAACGATGCTCTGTGTGTATGGGGAAGAAGGGTTACTTCATTGTAAGGCGCTGCACGTTCCATCTATGGTACATGCTATGCCGAGAGGTTTTTTTGCTCGTTTGCTAACAAATCAAATGGATGTTGATAGAACATGTATGGTATATGTTCCACCACATTGGAATATGCTGCAATCGGTGCCATCTACTACAAAAACGCTGTGTAACTATTACCATGTGGCGAAATTGTGGAGAAATTACGGGGATTGCGTTTACCAGATGTCTGTGGAGGACTATTATCGAAAGTGGCCAGAGGTATTTGTGAATATTTATGAAAATGCCGGAGAGGCTGTGTGTCCGATTTGTTTTCAGATGGAAGAAGAGGAAGCGGAAGATATTTATGCATCCTTTTATAAAAAAAGAGAGGAATCTATTGCAGCGTATTTTGAAAAGCTGGATCAGGTCACTTATTTGTCGGCGTATTTTGAAGATGGAGTAAAACAAAAAGAGATTCCTTGGGGAAAAGCGAATCAAAAGGGAATCTTAGTACATGGCATCAAATTGCAGAATGCCAAAGAAGCAAAGGTATTAGACTGCAGCGGTAAGGGAACACTTCGTCAATGGACAAGAAATGAAAAAAAGGAAGGAATCAGACTGTTTTCCAATTTCTTATTCTTCTTTACGCCAAAACTTGCCTACTATTACAATGCATTACGCAAGGAACGTCCGAAAGAACAAATACATTTACACGATGGACATGTGGATTATAAGTTAGAAAAACAGAATGGAAAACGTGTAGAAACATTTCCGTTATATCAAAAATCTTGTATTGCTATGAAAAAGGATGGAAGCTTTTTGTTTTTTGATCATATGTTAGGTGGTGGTCGTTTGACTATCGAGGATTATGAAATCACATGGAAGAAAGAGGATGTAAATGCAGATCCTTTTGAAAAAGAGATAGTAATTTACACGCCTTATCGATCAAAAGAAGAGGAAAATGTAAGAGATTATGTGCTTCCAGTCGGAAAAGGAAGAATCAATCTGGTGATTATTCAAAATCAAGTAGTTTGCGTGCGAGAAGGGGATGTATTGCTTCCAAGTATAGGAGTGGTTGTCTCCCTTTCGGATAAACAAGGAAAAACATTTTTAGAAACGACGATGTTGGATAAATTAGAAGATGGCTATTATGATTGCAGTAAGTTGTACATGGAACTGGAACTTGAACCACCAAGTACAATAGATGCGACAGAATGGGAACAAGTGAACTGGGTGTATGGTGGCGGTTTAGCACTATTTTCGAATGGGAAAAATCTGTTTGAAGATAGCGGAATGGATGCACTTGCAAAGGCAGGATGGATGAGCCCGCTCTCAAAACAAACACAGGAGAGTGAGATTCATACCTTAGTAAAACATCCGAGAACAGGGATTGGAATAACGGAGAAGGGAGAATTATTTGTACTTGTTTACTCAGGAAGAACAAATATTTCTACTGGCGCAGATTATCAGGAAATGTGTCAGATTGCAAAAGAGTTGATTCCAAATGTTTCTTATATGATGAATGTAGATGGTGGAGGCTCTTCCATGCTTGGAATGGAAGTGGATGGTACATTTATGGAATTGAGTTATCCTGCAAGTTCAACAACAAGCGTGGCAGGACAGGTCAGACCGATTCATACAGTACTTTGCATAGAACCCTATTTACGTTAAGACTTTTCTGTGCTAAACTGACAGAGAAACGAAAGAAGAGCAGAGTAAGGATATATGCGTTAAGTGCCAATTGGACGGGGAGTTGCCAATCGGACGAAAAGTGAAAACTTGCGGTATATATCCTGCATCCCGCTGCTGCACATAACAGGTAAAAGATATCTGCTATGCGTAGCTTCAGGACTACTGCAAAGGAGGTATTTTTTATGTTACAAATCAAGAAACAATTTCATGATTCTTACATGGAATTGAAAGAACTACGCACACTTGTAATGACTGCAATGCTGATTGCTGTAGGAATCATATTGGGGCAATTTAGTATTCAGGTTACAGAGACGACAAAAATAGGGATCTCATTTATTGCAACGCAGTTAACAGCTATGCTATATGGACCAGTTGTAGGTGGAATCATGGGTGGAGTTGCTGATGTTTTGAAATTTATCATTAAGCCGACAGGTGCTTTTATGATTGGGTATACAATCAGTCCGATTTTAAGTTCTATGATTTACGGTGTGATGCTTTATAAGAAGCCGATAAGATTATGGAGAATTTTAGCAGCAAAGACAGTGGTAGCAATTTTGATCAATGTATTACTTGGAAGTTTTTGGAATTACTTGTACATGGGAAAGGCATTTTGGGCAATGCTTCCAGCAAAAGCGTTACAACAAGTGATTCAAGTACCATTGCAATCGATTTTGTTCTATTTAGTGGTACAGACACTATACAAAGCAAAAGTTTTTCGCGTGTTAGGAAATTCCTAGTGCGCGGGAAACTTTTGTGCTATAATAATGTATTATTTTTATGGAGGATATGATAATGAGTTACGCTGATAAAGTGTTTATAGATATGTGCCGTGATATTATTGATAACGGCGTTAGTACAGAAGGCGAAAAGGTACGTCCAAAATGGGAAGACGGAACATCAGCATATACAATTAAGAAGTTCTGTGTGGTAAATCGATATGATCTTTCCAAAGAATTTCCAGCATTGACACTTCGCCGTACAGGAATCAAAAGTTGTGTAGATGAACTTCTTTGGATCTGGCAGAGAAAATCAAACAACATTCATGATTTAAAACCACATATTTGGGACAGCTGGGCAGATGAAGATGGCTCTATTGGAAAAGCTTACGGCTATCAAATGGGTGTAAAACATCAATATAAAGAAGGAATGATGGATCAAATTGATCGTGTAATCTATGATTTGAAAAATAATCCATATAGCCGTCGTATTATGACAAATATTTATGTACATCAAGATTTACATGAGATGAATCTTTATCCATGTGCATATAGCATGACATTTAATGTGACAAAGAAACCAGATGATGAAAAGTTGGTTTTAAATGCAATCTTAAATCAACGTTCACAAGATGTACTTGCTGCAAATAACTGGAATGTATGTCAATATGCTGTACTTGTACATATGCTTGCACAAGTATGTGATATGCAAGTTGGAGAATTTGTGCATGTCATTGCAGATGCACATATTTATGACAGACATATTCCATTGGTGGAAGAATTGATTTCAAGAGAACCTCTTCCAGCACCAAAGTTCTGGTTGAATCCTGAGATCAAAGATTTCTATGATTTTACACCAGATGATGTACGTTTGGATGATTATGTGACAGGTCCACAGATTAAAAATATTCCAATTGCAGTTTAGGAGGACAAAACATGAATTTAATTGTTGCAGTAGATGAAAACTGGGCAATCGGTTATCAAAATAAATTATTAGTAAGTATTCCACAAGATATGAAATTTTTCCGTGAGACAACTACAGGAAAAGTTGTGGTATTAGGAAGAAAAACATTAGAAACATTTCCAGGGGGACAACCACTGAAAAATCGTACCAATATTGTAATTACAAAAGACAAAGATTACAAAGTGAAAGATGCGATCGTGGTACATTCTATTGAGGAAGCGTTGGAAGAATTGAAAAAATACGATTCAGAAGACATTTATGTTATCGGTGGGGACAGCATTTACCGTCAAATGCTTCCATATTGTTCACTTGCACATGTGACAAAGATCCATCATGAATATTTGGCAGATACACATTTCCCTAACTTAGATGAAATGGATGATTGGGAAATTACAGGTGTAAGCGATGAACAGACATATTTTAATTTAGAATATGAATTCGTAAGATACGAAAGAAAAAAATAGAATCAGCATCATAGTAGGATTGGAGGCGGTATGGTATGAGAAAAATCACAGGGAATAAATTATTCGTAAAGGCATTGAAAGAAGAGGGCGTTGATGTACTCTTTGGATATCCTGGAGCTTGTACCATTGATATCAGCGACGAATTATATAAACAAGATTATACAAAGGTAATTTTACCGAGACATGAGCAAGCATTAGTTCATGCAGCAGATGCGTATGCCCGCTCTACTGGGAAAGTAGGCGTCTGCCTTGTGACAAGCGGACCTGGAGCAACAAATCTTGTGACAGGGATTGCAACAGCAAATTATGACAGTGTACCACTTGTATGTTTTACAGGGCAAGTGGCAAGAAATTTGATTGGTAATGACGCATTTCAAGAGGTGGATATTGTAGGAATTACAAGAAGCATTTGCAAATATGGGGTAACAGTACAACGAAGAGAAGATTTAGGACGAATTATCAAAGAGGCGTTCTATATCGCTCGCAGCGGAAGACCGGGTCCGGTTGTCATTGACTTGCCAAAAGACGTGATGGCGGAATTAGGGTCACCAGATTACCCAACAGAAGTAAATATTCGTGGATATAAACCAAATCCAGGATTGCATGTGGGACAATTGAAGCGTGCAATGAAGATGCTAAAGAAAGCGAGAAAACCACTGTTCCTTGTAGGTGGTGGTGTAAATATAGCTCATGCAAATGAGGCGTTTACAAAGATTGTAGATATTACAAAAATTCCAGTGGTAACAACGATCATGGGACGTGGCGGAATTCCAACGGATCATCCGTTGTACATTGGAAATTTAGGAATGCATGGTGCTTATGCAGCAAACATGGCAGTTGGAAAATGTGATTTACTATTTTCCATCGGAACAAGATTCAATGATCGTATTACAGGAAAGATTCATGAATTTGCGCCGAAGGCACAGATTGTACATATTGATATTGATACTGGTTCCATTTCGAGAAATGTGCATGTAGATGTACCGATTGTAGCAGATGCACTAGAAGCAGCGGAAAAAATGTTGGAGTATGTGGAAGAACAAGATACTGCGGCATGGTTAGAACGCATTGAAGGATGGAAAGCAGAACATCCAATCACGATGAAAGAAAAAGGCACACTTACTCCTCAGAAGATCATTGAAACAATCAATGAGACATTTGAGGAAGCAATTGTGGTAACAGATGTTGGACAACATCAGATGTTTACAACACAATATTTGAAAATGAATGCCAATAAGAAATTATTGACATCTGGCGGATTAGGAACAATGGGATATGGTTTTCCAGGTGCAATTGGTGCTCAGATTGGAAATCCAGACAGCACCGTTATTGCAATTTCAGGAGATGGCGGTATGCAAATGAACATTCAGGAATTTGCAACAGCTGTAGGACAGGAGCTTCCATTGATTTTATGTGTGTTTAACAATAACTATTTAGGAATGGTACGTCAATGGCAAAAACTGTTCTATGGGAAACGATATTCCATGACCTGCCTTCGTGCAAGGAAGCAATGTGAAGGCAAATGTGGAGATTGTGAATGTCCTCCATATACACCAGATTTTGTGAAATTGGCAGAAAGCTATGGTGCAAAAGGAATTCGTGTGTTTACACCAGAAGAGATCGCGCCAGCTTTTGAGGAAGCAAGAAAGAATCGAACAGTACCTACACTCATTGAGTTTATTATAGATCCAGAAGATCTTGTGTATCCAATGGTAAAACCAGGCGGAACATTAAGTGATCTTTTGATGGATTGTTAGGAAGGGAGACGGATAAAGATGCAAAATTCAACGATGAAAAAAAGATTTATTTCACTTTTTGTAGAAAATCAAGTCGGTGTTCTTCCTAAGATTTCAGGATTGTTTGCGGGAAAACTGTATAATTTAGAAAGTTTGACGGTAGGGACAACAGAAGATCCTACGATTTCCAGAATGACAATTCAGACATATAGTGATGACGAGACATTTGAACAGATTAAAAAGCAGCTAAATAAATTTGTAGAAGTAATTAAAGTGATTGATTTTACGAACAGTTCTGTATGCATGAAAGAACTTCTCTATATTAAGGTGAAGAACTGTACACGAGAAGATAAGGAAGAATTATTCCAGATTGCACAGTCTTTTCAGGCACGCATTGTGGACTATGGAAAAGATAGCTTGCTTTTAGAATTTGTACATTCAGCAACGAAGAACGATGCACTGATCAAATTGATGAAAGAGGAATTTAAGTCAATTGAAGTAGTGCGTGGCGGAAGCGTTGGAATTGAAGCAATTAATATGACACAGAGATAGGAATGGAGGAAACACTATGAGTAATAAACAACTTGATTGGGCAAATATTGGATTTGGGTATGTAGAAACAGATTATAGATACGTTTCAAATTTTAAAAATGGTGCGTGGGAAGAAGGACAACTTACCAAAGACGCGACAGTTGTTTTGAATGAGTGTGCAGGTGTACTTCAATATGCACAAACTGTTTTTGAAGGGTTAAAAGCATATCGTACGGAAGATGGCAAGATTGTTACATTCCGTCCTGATCTAAACGCAAAGAGAATGGTAGATAGTGCAAAAAGACTTGAAATGCCAGCATTCCCAGAAGAAGAATTTATAAAGGCAGTGGAACAAGTAGTAGCAGCAAATGCAGATTTTGTACCACCATATGGTTCTGGTGCAACCATGTACCTTCGTCCATATATGTTTGGAACAAATCCTGTTATCGGTGTAAAACCAGCGGATGAATATCAATTCCGTATTTTTGCAACACCAGTTGGTCCATACTTCAAAGGTGGAGCAAAACCAATTACGATTCGAGTATGTGATTTTGACAGAGCAGCACCACACGGAACAGGTCATATTAAAGCAGGATTAAACTATGCAATGAGTTTACATGCAATCGTGGATGCACATCAACAAGGATATGATGAAAATATGTATTTAGATTCTGCAACAAGAACAAAAGTAGAAGAAACAGGTGGGGCAAACTTTATTTTCATTACAAAAGATGGAAAATTAGTAACACCAAAATCAGATACTATTTTACCTTCTATCACAAGACGTTCTTTGGTATATGTAGCAAAAGAATATCTTGGTATGGAAGTGGAAGAAAGAGAAGTATTCTTTGAAGAAGTGAAAGAGTTTGCAGAATGTGGACTTTGTGGAACTGCAGCGGTTATTTCTCCAGTAGGAAAGATTGTTGACCATGGAACAGAAATCTGTTTCCCAAGTGGTATGGAAGAAATGGGACCATATACTAAGAAATTATACGATACATTAACAGGTATCCAGATGGGACGCATTGAAGCGCCAGAAGGCTGGATTCATGTGATTCAATAGGAGGATAAACGTGGAGGCATATACAAGTTTTGCGTCAGTTTATGATACATTTATGGATAATATTCCATATGAAGAATGGGCAGAATATTTAAAAGGCTTATTGCAGGAATATGATATCAAGGACGGCCTTGTGGCAGACCTTGGCTGTGGAACGGGAAGTATGACAGAACTTCTGGCAGCAGCAGGATATGATATGATTGGGATTGATAATGCCGAAGAAATGTTAGAAATTGCAATGGAAAAGAAAGTGACATCGGGACATGATATCTTATACCTTTTACAAGATATGAGAGAATTTGAACTTTATGGAACGGTTCGTGCAATTGTCAGCATTTGTGATTCGGTAAACTATATTACGGAAGACGAAGAATTAGTAGAAGTATTTCGTTTGGTAAATAATTATTTGGATCCAAAAGGAATCTTTATCTTCGACTTCAATACGGTATACAAATATCAAGAAATCCTTGGTGATCAGACGATTGCAGAAGATCGCGAAGAGTGCAGCTTTATCTGGGAAAATACTTATTACGAGGAAGAACAGATCAATGAATATCAGTTAAGTCTTTTTATTCAGGAAGAAGCATCTGATCTGTATCGTAAGTATCAAGAGACGCATTTCCAGAGAGCGTATGATTTAGAAACTATGAAAAAATTAATTGAAGCGTCTGGATTAGAATATATAACAGCGTATGATGCGTTTACAAAAAATGCTCCAACAAATGAGAGCGAGCGTATCTACGTAATAGCGAGAGAAAGAGGAAAATAAAAAGTGAGAGATTATATTGTAAGAGCAACTGCTGCGAATAACCAAGTACGTGCATTTGCGGCAACAACAAGAGATTTGGTAGAACATGCAAGACAGGCACATAACACCAGCCCGGTAGCAACAGCTGCACTAGGAAGACTTTTGACAGGTGGCGCTATGATGGGAAGCATGATGAAAAATGAAAAAGACATGCTTACAATTCAAATTCAATGTGACGGACCAATCGAAGGATTGACAGTAACAGCTGATGTAAATGGAAATGTAAAAGGATATGTAAATAATCCAAATGTAATGTTACCACCAAGTGCAAAAGGAAAATTAGACGTAGCAAATGCATTGGGACTTGGCGTTATGAATGTAATCAAGGATATGGGATTAAAAGAACCATATTTAGGACAAACCATTTTAGTGACAAGTGAAATTGCAGAAGACTTAACATATTATTTTGCAACATCAGAACAAGTACCTTCATCAGTAGGTCTTGGTGTGTTGATGGAAAAAGACAATACAGTAAAACAAGCAGGTGGATTTATCATTCAGGTAATGCCATTTGTTGAAGATGAAGTAGTAAGTAAGTTAGAAGCAAATATTGCAAAAATCGATTCTGTAACAGAAATGTTGGAAAAAGGATACACACCAGAAAAAATCTTGGAAACAGTATTAGAAGGCATGGAAGTTGAATTTACAGATACATTACCAGCAAAATTTGATTGCAACTGTTCAAAAGAAAGAGTAGAAAAAGCATTGATCAGTATTGGAAGAAAAGATATCCAAGAAATGATCGATGATGGAGAAACAATTGAAATGAACTGTCATTTCTGTAATACAAACTATCACTTTACAGTAGAAGAATTAAAGGAAATCATAAAGAAAAGCAGATAAATTTAAGGAGGCTTTCTATGAGACACGGATTTGTAAAAGTAGCAGCAGTAACTCCAAATATCAGAGTTGCAGATGTAGAGCATAATACACAGGAAATTTGCAAATGGATTGGTGAGACAGTAGAACAAGGCGCCAAAGTAATCGCTTTTCCAGAACTTGCTATTACAGGAGCTACTTGTGGGGATTTATTCACACAAGGAAGATTGCTCCAAAAAGCAGAAGAAGCGTTGGATGATATTATAGAATATACAACAGGCATGGATGCACTTGTGTTTGTTGGCCTTCCATATGTATTGCGTAACAAGTTATACAATGTGGCAGCAGTGATTCAGGATGGTGAATTACTAGGAATGGTACCAAAAGTAGCAGTCGGTAAAACAACACCATTTGAAGCAGGAAAAGATACGATTGATGGAGATATTCCATTTGGTCCTAAATTACTATTCTATTGTGATAATATGCCAAATTTTGTAGTAGCAGCAGAAGTTGGAGCAGATTTATGGGCACCAATTCCAAAGAGCAGAGAAGCGGCTCTTGCAGGGGCAACGATTTTGGTAAATTGCGGTGCAAATCATGAAATGATTGGCTCTGATGACTATGCAAGAGAACTTGTAAAGATTCAATCGGCAAGTGTACATGCAGGATATGTATATGCAAATGCAGGTGCAGGAGAATCCACAACCGATCTCGTATTCGGTGGGGAAAACTACATTGCAGAAAACGGTGCGTTGTTGAAAACATCTCAATGTTTTACAGAGGGTGTGATCTACAGCGAAATCGATGTAGAACGTCTTGTGTCAGAACGTTATAAAAATCCAGCATTTACAAGCGTGGTAAGCGATGACTACATTGAAATTCCATTTTTGATGGAGGAAGCAGAAACGACACTTACCAGAGAAATCGAAGTGATGCCATTTGTTCCAGCAAATGAAAAAGAACGTGTACAAAGATGCGAAAAGATTTTGACAATCCAAGCAATGGGATTAAAGAAACGTTTGGAACATGCACATTGTAAGAGTGCGGTGGTAGGAATTTCAGGAGGACTGGATTCTACATTGGCACTTCTTGTAACAGCAAAAGCATTTGATCTTCTTGGATTAGACAGAAGTCAGATTACTTCCGTTACAATGCCATGTTTTGGAACAACAGACCGCACATATCAAAATGCATGTACTATGACACGCAAATTGGGTGCGACACTGAAAGAGGTCAACATTAAAAACGCAGTACGCATTCATTTTGAAGATATTGGACATGATGAAAAAAATCATGATGTGACATTTGAAAATGCACAGGCAAGAGAACGTACTCAAGTATTGATGGATATTGCCAATATGACAGGTGGTATGGTAATTGGTACAGGAGATATGTCAGAACTTGCACTTGGATGGGCCACATACAATGGAGACCATATGTCTATGTACGGGGTAAACGGTTCGATACCAAAAACGTTAGTAAGACATCTTGTACGTTACTATGCGGACACCTGTACAGATACAGAACTGCAAGCAGTTCTTTATGATGTGCTTGATACACCAGTCAGTCCGGAACTTTTACCGCCAGAAGACGGTGAAATTGCACAGAAGACAGAAGATTTGGTGGGACCATATGAGTTACATGATTTCTTCTTATATTACATTTTGCGTTTTGGTTATGAACCAAGCAAGATTTATCGCCTCGCAAAATATGCATTTGCAGGAGCGTATGAAGATGAGACCATCTTAAAATGGCTGAAGACATTTTATAGACGTTTCTTCATGCAACAATTCAAACGTTCTTGTTTGCCAGATGGACCAAAAGTAGGAACAGTGGATGTGTCTCCAAGAGGAGGACTAAAGATGCCAAGTGATGCTTGTCAGGCAATCTGGTTACAAGATTTAGAAAATTTATAGATCGTAAAGGAGGATACAGCAATGGGAATGACAATGACACAGAAAATCCTCGCTGCTCATGCTGGATTAGACAGCGTAGTTGCAGGACAATTGATTGAAGCGAAACTTGATGTAGTAATGGCAAATGATATTACAGGACCGATGGCGGTTCCTGTATTTCATCAAATGGCAGAGAAGGTATTTGACAACGAGAAAGTTGTTTTAGTGCCAGACCATTTCACACCAAACAAAGATATTAAGTCTGCTGAAAATGCAAAATCTATTCGAGAATTTTCAAAATGCCAATGTTTGAAACATTATTTTGAAATTGGACAGATGGGAATTGAACATGCAATTTTACCAGAAAAAGGAATTGTAGTCGCAGGAGAATGTATTATTGGAGCAGATTCACATACTTGTACATATGGAGCACTTGGAGCCTTTTCTACAGGTGTAGGAACAACGGATATTGCTACAGGTATGGCAACTGGTGAGCTTTGGTTCAAAGTGCCAAGCGCAATCAAATTTGTTTTAACAGGAAAGCCTGACAAATACGTAAGTGGAAAAGATATTATCTTACATATTATCGGACGCATTGGTGTAGACGGAGCCCTTTACAAATCTATGGAATTCGTGGGAGATGGAATTGCACATCTTTCTATGGATGACCGATTTACAATGGCAAATATGGCAATTGAAGCAGGTGCTAAAAATGGCATTTTCCCAGTGGATGAAAAAGCGGAAAATTACATGAAGGAACATTCAGAAAAGCCATATACAATTTATACTGCAGATGAAGATGCTGAGTATGATGAAGTAGTGGAAGTCGATTTATCTAAAATCAGACCAACCGTTGCATTCCCACATCTTCCAGGAAATGCAAAAACAATTGATGAAGTGGAAGCAATGGAACCAATTAAGATCGATCAAGTCGTAATCGGTTCTTGTACAAATGGCCGTATGGAAGATATGAGAAGAGCAGCAGCTGTATTGAAAGGCCATAAAGTACATCCAGATGTACGTGTTATGGTGATTCCAGCAACACAAAAGATTTATTTACAATGTATTGAAGAAGGACTTGTAACAACATTTATTGAAGCAGGTTGTGCATTTAATACACCAAGCTGTGGTCCATGTATGGGAGGTCACATGGGTGTTATGGCAGCAGGAGAAAAATGTGTGTCAACTACAAACCGTAATTTCGTAGGAAGAATGGGACATGTGGATTCTCTAATTTATCTTGCATCTCCAGAAGTAGCGGCTGCAAGTGCGATTGCAGGATGTATCGCAAATCCAGAGAAAGTAGGTGAAAGATAATGAAAGCATTTGGTCAAGTATTTAAATATGGGGATAACGTAGATACTGATGTAATTATCCCAGCAAGATATCTAAACTCTTTTGATGGAAAAGAATTAGCAAGCCATGCAATGGTGGATATTGATCCGGAATTTGCAAAAAAGGTAAAGCCAGGAGATATGATTGTAGCAAATAAAAACTTTGGCTGTGGTTCCTCAAGAGAACATGCACCTTTATGTTTGAAAGAGGCTGGTGTAAGCTGTGTTATTGCGGAAACATTTGCGCGTATCTTTTACCGAAATGCAATCAATATCGGACTTCCAATCATTGAATGCCCAGAAGCAGCCAGAGGTATTGAAGCAGGAGACGAAGTGGAAGTGGATTTTGATAGTGGCAAGATTTACAACAGAAGCAAAGGAACAGAGTTCCAAGGACAACCATTCCCAGAATTTATGCAAAAACTAATTGCAGCAGGTGGTTTGGTAAATTATACAAATAATAAACTATAGGAGAAAAAAGAAGTTGGAAAATAAAGGAAGAGCGATTGCGTTATTACCAATCGGAGTATTTTTAGTCATTTTCCTGGGAGCAGGAATTGTGATGGGGGATTTTTATGCAATGCCAGCAATCTTAGCATTTTTGATTGCGTTGGTAGTTGCATTTATGCAAAATAAAAGTCTTTCCTTTGAAGAAAAGATTCAAGTGATTTCAAAAGGTGTTGGAAATGAAAATATTATTACCATGTGCCTTATCTTTTTAGCAGCAGGTGCATTTTCAGGTGCAGTAACTGCAGCAGGCGGAGTAGAAAGTACAGTTAATTTTGGACTTTCATTTATTCCATCTAGTTTTATGGTAGCAGGATTATTTGCTATTGGTTGCTTTATTTCAGTTTCGATGGGAACATCGATGGGAACAATTGCAGCGTTAGCACCAATCGCAGTTGGGATTAGTGAAAAGACAGAATTCTCAATTGCAATCTGTATTGCAGCGGTTGTATGTGGTGCAATGTTTGGTGATAACTTATCTATGATTTCAGATACGACTATCGCAGCAGTAAAGACACAAGGCTGTGAAATGAAAGACAAATTCAAAGCAAACTTTTTCATCGTATTACCAGCAGCGATCATTACAGTCATTCTATTTTTAGTGTTGGCTCATGGAAAAGCACAAGGTGCATTACAACAAGAGTATACATATAATTTATTACAAATCGTGCCATATATTTTGGTACTTGCAGGTGCATTGATCGGAGTGAATGTATTTATCGTATTGATCAGTGGAACAATCCTTTCCTTAGTGGTAGGTCTTGGAACAGGTGCATTAGCAGCAAGCGACATGTTTACTGTTGTTGGAAATGGAATTCAAGGAATGTACGATATCACAGTAATCTCAATTGTGGTAGCTTGTATCGTATCTTTGGTAAAGGAATATGGTGGAATTCAATTTGTATTGGATTTGATTCGTAAAAAAATCAATAGTCGCAAAGGAGCAGAACTTGGGGTTGCAGGTCTTGCATTATTAGTAGATTGTTGTACAGCCAATAATACGGTTGCAATTGTAATGGCAGGACCAATTGCAAAAGAAATCAGTGATGAATTTGGAATTGAACCAAAGCGTACAGCATCACTACTTGATATTTTTGCCTCTGTTGGACAAGGAATTATTCCATATGGAGCACAATTGCTATCTGCAGCAACTTTGACAGGGTTAACACCATTCGAAATTATGCCATATTTATATTATCCGGTGTTAATGGCAGCTACAGTAGTAGGCATAATTTTATTTAGAAAAGAAAGATAACTATTTTACATGGAGGGTGAGCAGATGGATCTATTATATAAAAGCACACGAAATGCGAACGAAACAGTAACAGCATCAGAAGCGATTTTAAAAGGGCTTGCAGATGACGGTGGATTATTTGTTCCGGAAAGTATCCCAGAGCTAGACGTTACTTGGGAAGCATTAAAAGAAATGTCTTATCAAGAAACAGCGTATACAGTTATGAAACAATTCTTTACAGACTTTACAGAAGAAGAATTGAGAGCTTGTATCGAAAAGGCATATGACACAAAATTTGACACAGAGGAAATTGCACCTTTAGCAAAGGTAGATGATACTTATTATTTGGAATTATTCCATGGATCAACGATTGCTTTTAAAGATATGGCATTGTCGATTCTCCCTCATTTACTTACAACTTCTGCAAAAAAGAACCAAGTAAAGAATGAGATTGTTATTTTAACAGCAACATCAGGAGATACTGGGAAAGCAGCACTTGCCGGATTTGCAGATGTACCAGGAACAAGAATCATTGTGTTCTATCCTAAAAATGGAGTAAGTAAAGTACAGGAATTACAAATGGTAACACAAAAAGGGGAAAACACATCAGTTGTTGCCATTCATGGAAATTTTGATGCAGCACAAAGTGGAGTAAAGGCCTTATTCGAAGATAAAGAATTAGCAAAAGAATTGGAAGATGCAGGATATCAATTTTCTTCTGCAAATTCAATTAACATTGGGCGTTTAGTGCCACAGATTGTTTATTATGTATATGCTTATGCAAAATTATTACAAAATGAAGAAATTACAGAAGGACAAGAAGTGAATGTGGTAGTTCCAACTGGAAATTTTGGAAATATCTTAGCAGCTTATTTTGCAAAGAAAATGGGAACTCCAATTGGAAAATTGATTTGTGCTTCCAATGAAAACAAAGTCTTGTTTGATTTCTTCCAAACAGGTGTATATGACAAGAATCGAGAATTTATTTTAACAAATTCTCCTTCGATGGATATTTTAATTTCTAGTAACTTGGAACGTTTGATCTATTTCATAACAGGCTGTGATACACAAAAGAATGCAGCTTTCATGAAAGCCTTAAAAGAAACAGGCAGATATGAGCTGACAGAAGCCATGATGAAAGAATTGGAAGAGTTTGCAGCAGGTTTTGCTACAGAAGCAGAAGTAAAACAGGCAATCGCAGATACTTATCAAAAGACAGGCTATGTAATGGACACACATACTGCTGTTGCGTCACATGTATATGATTGCTATAAGAAAGATATGGGCGATTATCGCAAGACAGTGATTGCATCTACAGCAAGCCCATACAAATTTGCAAGAAGTGTAATGACAGCAATTGATGAAAAATACGACGCACTTGAAGAATTTGACTTAATCGATCAATTAGAAGTGCTTTCTCAAGTTTCGATTCCAAATGCGATCCACGAAATCAAACATGCAAATATCTTACATACAAGAGAATGTGATGTGGATCAAATGAAAGAAACAGTAAAAACAATTTTAAATGTATAAGAGGTGCAGAGGATGAATGAGATGATGGATGCAACAAATTGGGTTGGATTCCTGGTATTTGCATGTGGATTGTATGCAATTTATGCAGCGTACCAGATGAAATGCAAAGGAATCATCAACACAACAATGTTGCTGTCAAAAGATACGATGTATAAAACATGCAAAGATAAAGAGGGATATATAAAAGAAATGTTCCCAGTACTTACTATTTTTGCAGTAGTTACTACACTTAGCGGTGCAGTTGATATCATCAACTCTTATGTGATGGATGTGGAAATTTTATATTACATCGTACTCGTAGTATTTGTAGCAGTTTTCTTATGGTTTGCAGCTACAACAAAACGCTTAAAAGAAAAATACTATTAAGAGTCAGTAAAGAAATGGTGAAAAAATTAACACATATTTTATTGACAATTTCTATATGAAATGCGATAATTACAGTAAATATGATTATTAGGAGGAACAAGTATGTCAACAAAGGCTTATTATCCATTGAACGAAATCGGAGCTGGAAAAACAGGATTTTCTAGAACTCGTTCTATTATCGAAGCAGCTTTCTACGGAAATAATGTAGTAAAAGTAAATACATTAAAAGAAGCATATGAATTAGCAAAAAATTCACCAGGAACTATCGTAACAGATATGCCAGTATACAGAGGAGAAGAATTTGGTCTTGAAAAAGATGCAAAAGTTCTTTTATTCAACGATGGTGCAGTAACAGGACGTTACGCAGCAGCTCGTCGTATCAAAGGCGAACCAGGTGTAGATGCAGCAAAATTAGATAAAGTAACTATGGATGCTGTTTATGAATCACGTTGGAAAACAATGTACCATGCAGAAGTATTTGTAGGTCTTGATCCAGAATTTATGGTAAAAGCTCACCTTCTTATTCCAGAAGGAGAAGAAAACATCATGTACAACTGGATGTTAAACTTCCAATACATGTCAGATGAATATGTAAAAATGTACAAAAACTCAAAAGCAGTTGGTGATGGAAAAGAAGCAGATATCTACATTTTCTCAGATCCACAATGGATTCCACAAGAAAGACCAGACGTTGATTACAGCTGCTTAAGTGACCCACTTACATTATGCTACTTCGATACAGAAGCAAACTGTGCTTGTATCCTTGGTATGAGATACTTCGGAGAACACAAAAAAGGTACACTTACAATGGCTTGGGCAATTGCTAACAGAAATGGTTATGCATCATGCCACGGTGGACAAAAAGAATATTCATTACCAGATGGAAAGAAATATGTTGCATCTGTATTCGGTTTATCAGGCTCAGGAAAATCAACATTAACACATGCAAAACATGGTGGAAAATATCCAATCACTGTTTTACATGATGATGCTTTCATCATTAACACAGATACATGTTCTTCAGTAGCTTTAGAACCAACATACTTTGATAAAACAGCTGACTATCCAACAGGATGCCCAGATAACCAATACTTATTATCTGCTCAAAACTGTTCAGCTACATTAGATGAAGATGGAAAGATCCAATTAGTAACAGAAGATATCAGAAATGGTAATGGACGTGCTATCAAATCTAAATTATGGTCACCAAACCGTGTAGATAAGATTGATGCTCCAGTAAACGCAATCTTCTGGATTATGAAAGACCCTGTAATCCCACCAGTAATCAAATTAAAAGGTGCTGCATTAGCATCTGTAATGGGAGCTACACTTGCAACAAAAACTTCTACAGCAGAACGTGTTGCAGCTGGTACAGACTTAAATGCTCTTCGTATCGTTCCATATGCTAACCCATTTAGAACATACCCATTAGTAAATGATTACGAAAAATTCAAAAAATTAGTAGAAGAAAAGAACGTAGATTGCTATGTAATCAACACAGGTGATTTCATGGGCAAAAAAGTTCAACCTAAAGATACATTAGGAATCTTAGAATCTATTGTTGAAGGTACAGCGAAATTCGAACAATGGGGAGCTTTCGAAGATATCGAAATCATGGATTGGGAAGGATTTACTCCAGACTTAAATGATGAAGATTATAAAGCGCAATTAAGAAACGCTATGCAAAATCGTGTAGATGCAGTGGAAGGATTCGCTACAAACAAAGGTGGATATGACAAACTTCCAGAAGAAGCATTAGAAGCTCTTAAAAAATTAGTAGAAGAAGTATAAGATACTTTTTGAAAAAGATGTCACATAAAGTGGCATCTTTTTTCGTATACTAGATAGAAAGAAAAATATCATGTCAATAGTTGAAATGTAAAAAAATTTGCATTATAATTTCCTTAGAAACCTGAGATGCGCGATGCTTCTTGTATTTTGAACCTACAATACTTTAAACGGGATTCTTATATCTCTGTAATATGTCAAGCCTTCAATGCGTAGAGGAAGACAGAAAAGCAGATGCGGTTACCCACCTAGCGGATGCTAGGAGTCAAAATACGGAAAACGGCATCTCGGGGGCTAACAAAAGAGGAACACCGTCGCTTTTTAGCGGCGGTTTTTTGATATAAATAGGAAATTTTGATTTATAGAAAGGTAACATACGAAGTGATCAGAATAGCAATTGTTGATGATGAACCTAAGATTTTAGAAATTGTGGAAAAGAAGTTACAGTCAATGGAAGTAAGTATAGATACATATGATAAGGCGGAAACGGTATTGGAACAGTTAGCGCATGGTACGGAGTACGATATTATCTTATCTGACATTGCAATGAAAGAGATGCATGGAATTGAATTTGGTGAAATGATTCGAAAAAAGTATCCTAAAATTTTTTTACTCTTTTTGACTTTTTACGAAGGATATGCAATGCAAAGTTATCAAATAAATGCGTATCAATACATTTTAAAAAAGGAAATAGATAGTCGTTTGCCTGAAGTTATGCAGGAACTGATTCAAAGAATACAAACAGAAAGACTGCAATATAGAATTCTAAAAAATAATAACGAGATGACAAAGATGTATTATAAAGATATTGTATCTATCAAGAAAATAAAGGGAGCAAAATATGTACAATATTGTACTGTGGACGGTGAATATCGTGAGAGAATTGCATTGGATAAGCTGATGCAGGAAATAGATGATCCTAGTTTTCTTTGGATTGAACGTAGCTATATTGTAAATATAAAACATATTGTTCGTATGAACGGAAATGTTATTTTTTTGGACAATGGTGCGGAAATGACCGTAAGTAAAGCAAAGATTTTAGAGGTGAAAAAACAAATTCATAGTCAATGGAGGTGGTAATTATGGTGGAAATGATACTTGCATTTGGTGAGATTGCCTTATGTTTTGCTGTGCTCCTAGAAATATTTATGGGAAATAAGCGTTTAGAAAGTAAAGATAAGATAGCAATCGCAGGCACAATTCTTTTGCTTGGAACAGTGCTAAAAAAGAACAGAGAAGTGTTATTTGTGTCCTATCATATGCTGGTGTTGTGTGTGCTGATAACCTGTATTGCTACATGGTTCCTTGTTAGAGAAAAGATAGACTCCATAGTTGCAGTTGTGTCGGCGTATTATTTGACAACTTCTATGATACAGATGTTTCTTGCATTTCTTAGCATGCTGTTTTTAGAACAGCAATTTGCAGACTGGATTTATTATTACGCATCGTCCTTGTGGAAGAATGGAATCTACTTTGTATCTCTAGTTATAGTTGGAATCACCTTCATTGTTATGAAAAGAAAACAAAAAGAACCCATTGACATTTCACGATATACAAAGATTCTTGTTATTTTGGATTGCTTCTTTTATTTTGTTTGGAGGCAATATCAACTTATGATGGATCGAATTGCAATGGGAGAGCAGGAAGCAGAGGGCGTTGGAGTTGCAGTTTCTTTATTAACAATTGTATCTATTATAGGATTTATAGGAATGATATTTATGAAATATAGTGTGATACGTGAGGAAAACAGAAACTATTTGTTACGAGATAAGGCATATCAAGAAAATCTTATGGAAATGGAACATGCACTTGAGATGAATCGTCAGATGAGACATGATATGAAAAATCATTTTCTTGTTATAAGTGAACTGGGTGAAAATGCCAACTGGGAAGAATTAAAAAAATATATACAGAAAATAGGAACGGAATACAATCATTTGGAACATAAAGTATGGACAGGAAATCGAATGATTGATCTGATTTTAGCTCAAAAGAAAAATTTGGCAGAGCAAAAAGGAATGGTATGTCAGATTGAGGCAATGCTTTTGCCCCAAATAAAACTGAGTGATGTGGAACTCTGTTCTTTATTTGGAAATTTATTCGATAATGCAATAGAAGCATGTGAAAAAGTATCTGATAAGGATAGACAGATTCAGGTGAAGATTGGAGCGCAACAAGAATTATTATTTATTCATATCTCAAATACAATTGGAGTGAAACCAGTGAAAGATGGTAATCGATTTCTTTCTACAAAACATGATAAGGAATTGCATGGATATGGTTTGAAAAGTGTGGAAAGGATTGTAGATAACCATGAAGGTATTATTTCATATGAAGCGGATGATAGAACGTTTACAGTAGAGGTGACTTTTTTCGATACATAAAATGAAAATTGATGGTCACGATTATGCTTGTTCATGGCCAAGGAATTGAAAATCTGGTAAAAGCATGGATAATGAAATTATAGAACTACAGAATAACATTCAAACAAAGTATGAAAAAAAGGGGTGTTTCCAATGAATATTATAGCGTGATAGATATTTGAACAATCACTCAGGTGATATTATTGAATATATAAAAAATTATATTACTGTTAGGAGGGATAATAATGCTATATACAATGAGATGCAAATATTGTGGTGAAAGAGTAGATCAAGATCAGTATTGTACTTCTTGCGGAGCGTATAATGATGAGAAAGCCTTTCGAGAAAAAGTGAATAAACAGTTAACAAAGATTTGCTTAGCAATACTTTTAGCAGTGATAGTATTATTCTTGATAGATGGAATGCTGTCGAAAAGAGAATACAAACAAAGAATTATAACTCCTAAAGAAACTTATATTTTTGTAAACAATCGACTATATCGTGAGTCTGGAATGATGACACAAGAGGAATTTGATAAGATTCCTGAGACAGAATGGGAAAATATAGGTCTTACAGAACAATCATATGAGTGGCCACTAAAAGAGAATATGGAATCTTTTGAAATTGAAAGTGGAAGAGAAGTTATTTTTCATAAATCAAAAGATTTATTGTATATCTCTTACAAACCAATAGGAACAGATTTTGACGGATATCTTGTGTTTGAGTAGAAAGAATTTACTAGTGTGTGGAATGCGAGACTGCCTTATAGTAAAGTAGTTAAGGTTACCAGCTAAAACTTACTTAAAAGGGATGTGATGATAATGAAAAAAAGAGAATGGTATGGGGTTGCAGCCATTG
>CAZINB010000030.1:0-22874 GCA_964540565.1 uncultured Faecalimonas sp. | reverse complement strand
CCGACCTACACCCTTAGCAGGGGCGCCTCTTCGGCCTCTTGAGTATTTCTCCGAACTAGGTTTTACCTATGAAATTGTTGCTGTTTTTCACAGCGCTTTTTTATTATATTCATGAAACTCAAAATTGTCAACAACTTTTTTTACTTTTTTTATATTTTTTTGTAATCCATGAAACGAGCCAAAATATACAAGTAATCTGACAAACGATTCATATAGATTAATGCATTCGCATCTTCACCATAAATTTGATTTACTTTATGGAATTGTCTCTCTGCTCTTCTCGCAACTGCACGTGCAATATCCAAGCGCGCAGAACATTCACATCCACCATATAACACAAATTTCTTTTCCCGAGGAAATTCTGTTTCTATACGATCTATTTCTGCTTCCAAAGATTGAATTTGCTCCTCTTTACATTGATAAACAGTATTTTGTGGTTCTGTAATTCCTGCCATAATAATCATAAGTTCTTTTTGAATCTTTGAAATTTGTTCTTTTTCTTCTTGATTCATGATAACTTTTGCAAATCCTAAATAACTACATAGCTCATCAATCTCACCTAACAGTTGAATGCGTTCGTCTGTTTTATATACACGTTCTTCATTCGTAAGGGAGGTCATTCCTTGATCTCCCCCTGCTGTATAAATTGCCATCTTACTTTCTCCCTAGCTGTTCTTCTATTTTCTGTTCAATTCTTTTCTTTACTTCTTGTGCGATTTCTGTTGTTTTCATATCTTTATATTCTTCATAAGAAATCGGTTCTAAATAATGAATCTGAACTGTAACTGGTTCAATGGAATTTGTATCAAATGGTTTAAATGCATTGATAAACGCTACTGGAACAATTGGACACTTTGCCATTGTAGCTGCTTTAAAACTTCCAGCTTTAAATTCACCCAATACATTTCCTCTTTTTGATCTTGTTCCTTCTGGGAAAATTGCATAATTTTTTCCTTGTTTTACTTCTTTTGCCACATTCATAATGACTTTCATAGACTGTCTTACATCTTCTCTATCCATATAGAAAACATTCATACATGCTAATGCCTGCTTTAAAACTGGAACTTTTTCTACTTCCTTTTTTGCAACAATAAAAACTGGATGCGGACAGGTAGCAATCACTGCAAGCATATCGTACATTCCTTGATGGTTCGGAAATAGCATAAATCCTTTTTCTGGAATGTGTTCCTGACCTGTTACTTCTAATTTTACATTTCCACCACGGTTTGCTTTTTCTACAATTTCTTTTAATAGTTCATATCTTTGTTCTTCTGTATATTTTTCTGTATTTTTTGCGTAACGATACAAACGAGTAATAAATCGTGGCAAATAAATCAGATTTTTGATTAACATATAAAGTATTCTTTTCATAAATGTATTATCCTTTTTTATAATTTTCTATAGCTGTCTCGTAAAGATTATTTCCATTTCTATCAATCACAACTATAACTGGAAAATTTTCTACAGTTAATTTGTGAATGGCTTCTGTCCCTAAATCATCGTATGCAACAACTTCTGATTTTGTAATGCATTTGGAAAGCAATGCACCTGCTCCTCCTATTGCAGCAAAATAAACGCTTTGATTTCTTATGATTGCATCAATGACTTCTTTTGAACGTTTTCCTTTTCCAATCATTCCACCTAGACCAGCATCTAATAATTTGGGTGTGTATTTATCCATACGACTAGCTGTTGTTGGACCTGCTGAACCAATTGCATTTCCTTCTCTTGTTGGAGATGGTCCCATATAATAAATCACTTGATCTTTAATATCAATTGGCAACTCTTTATCCATTCTGGCATGTGCCGCATCTCTTGCAGAATAAATAATCCCGCTTATGTATACAAAATCTCCTGCCTCTAGTTCTGTGATTATTTGTTTTGTAAGAGGCATCGTAATATATCTTTCCATAGTTTCTCCTATATTGTACGGACTACATGACGATTTACGTGGCAGCAAATATTAATTGCAACTGGTAATCCTGCTATGTGTGTTGGATATGTATCAATATGTACAGCCAACGCAGTCATTCGTCCTCCGAGTCCTCCTGGTCCAATTCCAGATTGATTGATCTTTTCTAGTAATTCTGTTTCCATTTCTGCGATATATGGAATTGGCGAATGTGTTCCTGTTTCTCGTGTTAAAGCTTCTTTTGCCATCAGCGCACATTTTTCAAATGTACCACCAATTCCAACACCAACTACCATAGGTGGACAGGCATTTGGCCCTGCATTCTGAACCGTTTCTAAAATAGCTGCTTTTACACCTTCTATTCCATCTGACGGTTTCAACATAAAAATACGACTCATATTTTCGCTGCCAAATCCTTTTGGTGCTACTTTCATTTTCACTTGATTTCCTGATACAATTTTTGTATGAATAATTGCTGGTGTGTTATCCTTCGTATTTTCTCGCTGAAGAGGATCTTTTACAACCGATTTTCTAAGATAGCCTTCTATATAACCTTGTCTTACCCCTTCATGAATTGCATTTTCTAACAAGCCGCCTTCAAAATGAACCTCTTGTCCTATTTCCAGAAAAATAACTGCCATACCTGTATCTTGACAAATTGGAATCATCTCATCTGATGCAATCTTTAAATTTTCCTGCAACTGATTAAAGATATGTTTTCCAACTGATGAAATTTCTTTTTGCTCTGCTTCACAAAGTGCTTGTCGCATATCCGCTGATAAAAAGTGATTTGCCTCTATGCACATTTCTTTTATATTCTTTGTTATTTCATCTACTTGAATTGTTCGAATCATTTTCATCACCATTTCCTTTGATTTAACCATTATAGATGATATGGTATCAAGATTCAATCGTCCTTTGTTTGGTTGTTTTTTATTTTCAGAGGGATTATAATGTTTTTAATAATTAACGGAAAGAAGGCATTGATATGGTAACAAAAGTAGATGTGGAAGCTCTTCAAAAAGATGCAGTTGAAATTTTTACAAGTGGATTTGCATGTTCAGAATCAGTTATTTATGCAATCCGAAAACATTTTGAAATGGATTTGTCCGATGATGCAATTGCAATGAGCTCTGGTTTTCCATGGGGACTTGGTGGCGGAGGATGTATCTGCGGCGCACTTGCCGGTGGTACTATGTGTATTGGTTACTTTTTTGGAAGACGTACACCAGGGGATCCTAAAATCACAAAATGTTTTGAACTAACAAATGAATTACATGATAAATTTAAAAAGGCATATGGCGCTTCTTGTTGCCGTATCTTAATCAAAGATTATCCTGACCGTAATTCTGCTGAAAGAAAAGCACACTGTATCGAAATGGTAACAGGAACGGTAGCTATGGTTGCCGAAATTTTAATGCGAGAATTAAATGCATAAACAACAAAAATGGCATCAATGCGATGCCATTTTTATTTTATACTTCTTCCGTTGTTTCTTCTGAATCTTCTTCGTGTGTTTCTCTTACCTTAGCAATGCTTGCTACTTTTTCATTTTCTTTTAGATTGATCAATTTCACACCAGAAGTTACACGTCCTAATACAGAAATACTACTGCATTCCATACGAATGATAATACCGTCTGTATTAATGATCATCAGTTCATTATCTTCATTTACAGATTTTGCTCCAACAACTTCTCCCGTCTTTTCTGTAATCTTATAGCATTTTACACCTTTACCACCACGATTTTGAACGGTAAATTCGTTGATATCTGTACGTTTACCCATACCTTTTTCTGATACGAATAAAATTTGTTCTCCTTGAATATCAAGCTGCATTGCTACAACTTCGTCATCATCTGTAAGGTTAATACCTCTAACTCCCATAGATGTTCTTCCTGTTGGACGTACATCATTTTCATTAAATCGGATACATTGTCCGTATTTTGTTACAAGGAAGATGTCTCGTTCCTTATCTGTAAATTTCACTTCGATCAATTCATCATCTTCACGAAGTGTGATTGCTGCAAGTCCTGTCTTTCTTACATGTGCATAATCTGTAATCGTTGTTTTCTTTACAAGACCTTTCTTTGTAGCCATGAATAAATATTTACCTTCTTCGTATTCCTTGATTGGAATCATCGCAGTAATCTTTTCATCTGGCATCAATTGCAATAGATTTACAATTGCAACCCCTCTTGATGTTCTGCTAGCTTCTGGAATCTCGTATGCTTTCAAACGGTAAACACGACCTTTGTTTGTGAAGAACATAATGTAGTGATGTGACGATGTCATGAATAAATCTTCTACATAATCTTCTTGTAATGTCTGCATTCCCTTAATACCTTTTCCACCACGATTTTGGCTCTTGAAAGTGTCTGTTGTCATACGTTTGATATAACCTAATTTTGTCATAGCAATTACAACATCTTGTTCTGGAATTAAATCTTCTGTTGATAGATCAAACTCATCAAATCCGATTGCAGTTCTTCTTGGATCACCATATTTATTGCCGATTACTAAAATTTCTTCTTTAATAACACCTAATAATAATTTACGGTCTGCAAGAATTGCTTTTAATCCTTCGATTTGTTTCATTAATTCCGCATATTCTGCTTCTAATTTTTCTCTTTCTAAACCAGTAAGCGCTTTTAAACGCATATCAACAATTGCTTGTGCTTGTACATCTGTTAATTGGAATTCTGCAATCAAGCCTTCTTTTGCAATCGCTGTTGTTTTGGAACCACGAATAATTGCAATCACGCGGTCAATATTATCCAAAGCAATCAATAAGCCTTTTAAAATATGAGCTCTTTCTTCTGCTTTGTTTAATTCGTATTTTGTTCTTCTTGTTACAACTTCTTCTTGATGTCTCAAGTAATGTTTTAACATATCAAGAATATTCAACACTTTTGGTTGATTATCAACTAATGCAAGCATGATTACACCAAATGTATCTTGAAGTTGTGTATGTTTGTATAATTGATTTAATAATACATTTGCATTTACATCTCGACGAAGTTCAATACAGATTCTCATACCTTCACGGCTGGATTGATCTTCCAATCCTGTAATTCCGTCGATTTTTTTATCTCTTACAAGTTCTGCAATTTTTTCAATCAAACGAGCTTTATTTACCATGTATGGAAGTTCCGTCACAATAATGCGGCTCTTTCCATTTGCCATTGGTTCAATATCTGTTACTGCACGAACTCTGATTTTCCCACGCCCTGTACGGTACGCTTCTTCAATTCCTCTTGTTCCAAGAATTGTTGCTCCTGTTGGAAAATCTGGTCCTTTGATGATTTCTAAAATATCTTCAATGGTTGTTTCGCCATTTTCATCAATTTGATCGTCAATGATTTTTACAACTGCATCGATTACTTCTTTTAAGTTGTGAGGTGGAATATTTGTTGCCATCCCTACCGCAATACCAGATGTACCATTGACTAAAAGATTTGGAAATCTAGCTGGTAATACCGTTGGTTCTTTTTCTGTCTCATCAAAGTTTGGTGTGAAATCTACTGTATTTTTATTAATATCAGCTGTTAATTCCATCGAAATTTTACTGAGTCGTGCTTCTGTGTAACGCATAGCTGCGGCACCATCACCATCTACAGATCCAAAGTTTCCATGACCATCAACGAGTGGGTATCTTGTTGACCATTCTTGTGCCATATTAACAAGTGCTCCATAGATAGAGCTATCACCATGAGGATGGTATTTCCCCATAGTGTCCCCGACGATACGGGCACATTTACGATGTGGCTTATCTGGACCATTGTTTAACTCGATCATCGAATATAAAATTCTTCGTTGTACGGGTTTTAAACCATCTCTAACATCTGGCAAGGCACGAGAAGCGATAACGCTCATGGCATAGTCGATGTACGATGTTTCCATCGTCTTCTTCAAATCGACTTCGTGCACTTTATCAAAAATATTATCTTCCATTGTTTACTCTCCTATCTCTACACATCTAGGTTCTGTACGTATTTTGCATTTTCTTCGATAAATTCACGTCTAGGTTCTACTTTATCTCCCATTAATGTAGTAAATGTAAGGTCTAATTCTGAAGATGTTTCTTCATCCATTGTTACACGAAGTAAAACTCGATTTTCTGGATCCATAGTTGTGTCCCAAAGTTGTTCTGCATCCATTTCTCCAAGACCTTTATAACGTTGAATTTTGTTATTACCATCTCTTCCAACTTCTGTAAGAATGTTGTTTAATTCTTCATCGCTGTATGCATACCAAACCTTTTTATTTTTTTCTAGTTTGTATAATGGTGGTTGTGCCAAATATACATATCCTTGTTTGATCAATTCTGGCATAAAACGATATAAGAATGTCAATAATAAGGTACTAATATGAGCACCATCTACGTCGGCATCGGTCATGATAATGATCTTGTGATAACGAAGTTTCGAGATATCAAAATCATCATGAATACCTGTTCCAAATGCAGTGATCATTGCTTTGATTTCTGCATTTGCATAAATTCTATCTAATCTTGCTTTTTCTACGTTTAAGATTTTTCCACGAAGAGGTAAGATTGCCTGTGTTGCTCTATCTCTGGCAGTCTTTGCAGATCCTCCCGCAGAGTCCCCTTCTACGATGTAAATTTCGCAGTTTTCTGGATTCTTATCAGAACAGTCTGCTAATTTACCTGGAAGTGACATACCATCTAACGCGTTTTTTCTTCTTGTCAAATCACGAGCTTTACGAGCTGCTTCACGTGCTCTTTGTGCCATCACTGACTTTTCAACGATTGTCTTACCAACGGTTGGATTTTGTTCTAAAAATACTTCCAACTGTGTACTTACAATACTGTCAACTGCCCAACGAGCTTCGCTGTTTCCAAGTTTTTGTTTTGTTTGACCTTCAAATTGAGGTTCTGAAATTTTTACACTAATGATTGCAGTCAAACCTTCACGAATATCTTCTCCTGAAAGATTTGGCTCACTATCTTTTAATAATTTATTTTTTCTTGCATAGTCATTAAATGTCTTAGTTAAGGCATTTCTAAATCCGACTACGTGTGTACCACCTTCTGGTGTTGTAATGTTATTTACAAACCCATATGTGTTATCTGTATAAGAATCATTGTGCTGCATAGCAACTTCTACAACAACACCATCTTTTTCACCTTCGCAGTAAATGATCTGTTCGTACAATCCTGTTTTGCTTTTATTTAAGTATTGTACAAATTCTTTGATACCGCCTTCATAATGAAATTTCTTTTCCACAGGTTCTTCTTCTCTTTCATCTCTTAGAACGATGCAAAGCCCTTTTGTTAAGAATGCCATTTCTCTAAAACGTTGTTTTAATGTATCATACTCAAATACTGTTTCTTCAAAAATTTCTTTATCTGGTAAAAATGTTACTTTTGTTCCAGTTTTTTCTTCTGGACATTGTCCAATTACATGTAATTTTTCAACAACTTTACCTCTTTCGTAACGTTGCTTATGAATATTTCCATCTTTACAAATTTCAACTTCTAACCATTCAGAAAGAGCATTTACTACAGATGCTCCTACACCATGAAGGCCTCCGGATACTTTGTATCCTCCGCCGCCAAATTTACCACCAGCATGTAACACTGTAAATACAACTTCTACTGCTGGTAATCCTGCTTTTTGATTAATTCCAACCGGAATACCACGACCATTATCAATAACAGTTACAGAATTATCTGGATTGATTACCACTTGAATCTCATCGCAAAATCCAGCTAATGCTTCATCTACAGAGTTATCTACGATTTCGTATACTAAATGATGAAGTCCTCGAATAGACGTACTCCCAATGTACATCCCTGGTCTTTTTCTTACTGCTTCCAACCCTTCTAGTATCTGAATCTGATCTGCACCATATTCTGCACTCATATAAATCCTCCTAGTTCTCTTTCAGCACATGTCCTTGTTCTACATGAAAAACTTTATTTATAGAAAAACGATGATTGACAAAGTCATCTAATCCTGTACATGTGATTAGAGTCTGTACATCGCGAATGCTATCTAATAAATAGTTTTGACGGTATTTGTCTAATTCAGACAATACATCGTCTAGTAAAAGAATCGGCGTGTCATGAATGACCTGTTTTACCAATTCTATCTCTGATAATTTTAACGATAATGCCACTGTTCGTTGTTGTCCCTGAGAGCCAAACTTACGAATATCAAGATCATTTGCCAAAAAGCAAATATCATCTCGATGTGGCCCTACTGATGTGCTCTTCATTCGAATATCTCGTTCTCTGTTTCTAGCAAGTGCCGCTGCAAAATCATACTGTCCTGTTCCTGGTTCATACGAAATAGTAAGACGTTCCTTGCCGCCAGTGAGATGTTCATGCACATGTCCAATAATTTCATTCATCTGCTCAATAAACTGAATTCGACGTGAAATCACTCGATTTCCATACTCTACTAGCTGCAAATCCCAAATATCAAGTGTTTCCAACAAATCAGATCTATCGTAAATATCTTTTAATAATTTGTTTCTATGGTTTAAAACACGATTATAGTTTGCCAAATCATTCAAATAAACTTTGTCTAATTGAGCAAGTTCCAAATCAATAAATCTTCTTCTCTCTGAAGGTCCATTTTTGATAATATCTAAATCTTCTGGCGAGAAGAACACAATATTAATAATGCCATATAATTCACTTGCTTTGCGAATTGGAATTTTGTTGATTGCGATTCCTTTCGGACTGTTTTTCTTTAAATGAAAATCAATCATAAATGGAACACCTTTCTTTTCAACAACCACTTCTAAATGTGCTTCCTCTGCATCAAATTTAATCATATCGCGATCTTTTGTTCCACGATGTGATTTAGTTGTGCCTGCTAAATATATGGATTCCAATATATTTGTTTTTCCTTGCGCATTGTCACCATAAAAAATATTGGTTGCTCCATCAAACTCAAGATGGAGCAAATCATAATTTCTAAAATTCTTTAACTTTAAAGATTTTACTATCATATTCTTCTAATTTTCAATCTTAATTTCTTCACCGTCAAAAGAAATAACTTCTCCGCCAAATAATTTACGGCCTCTTCTTGTGTCGATTTCACCATCTACAACAACAAGACCTGCTTGAATTACTTCTTTTGCTTCTACACCAGACTCTACAAGTCCAGCTGCTTTTAAAGCTTGTCCTAATTTAATAAATTCTTCTCTTAATTTGATTACTTCCATCTCTTACACCCCAGCATTAAAGTTTACAGGTAAAATTAAATAAATATAAGTTTCTTTTTCGTCCTTGATAAAGCAAGGCGCTTTTGGATTCATAAGATAAAGTGTTACTTCTTCATCTTCGATAACACGTAATGCATCGATTAAGAATTTCGGATTGAATCCGATTAACAGATCTTTTCCTTCTTTTGCAATCATAATCTCTTCGTTCATAGAACCGATTTGTGATTTGATCTTAAGTTCCATCATTTCTTCCAAAATATTGATAATGATTGGTTTCTTATCTCCTTCTTTTACAAGAAGTGTTGCTCTGTCAATACAGCTTAAAAATTCTTTTTTATTAATTTTTACTTTTGTTTCATAGTCGTTTGAAAGCATTTGTTCAATCTTGAAGTATTCTCCCTCAATAAGACGAGATACCACAACGGTATTGTCAAATTCAAAAACGATATGATTGTTCGTGAACGAAAGACAAACCATGCTATCAATTTCACCCGATAAAATCTTGCTTACTTCCACAAGTGTCTTTCCTGGAACGACAACTTTTCTTGATTGATAATTATTTGACAATTCTGTTTTTCTGATAGAAATTCGATGTCCATCAAGAGAAACCACTTTTAACATATTATCTTCGATCTGGAAAAGCTCCCCAGTCATTAATTTATTGCTATCATTATCAGCGATTGAGAAAATTGTTTGTCTGATAATTTCTTTTAATGTATATTGCGATAACGTAATTGTTTCAGATTTTTCAACGTAAGGAAGATATGAAAAATCTTCTCCTGATTTTGAAGAAATACTGAATTTTGCTTTTTCGCAAGTAATTGTTGTTTGTAAATTAGAATCTGTTTCAATAATCACTTCATTATCAGGTAGTTTACGAACGATTTCTGAAAAAATCTTAGCATCAATTGCTACTAACCCTTTTTGAAGAATTTCACCCTCAACTACTGTTTCGATACCAAGTTCCATATCATTAGCAGTGAACTTGATGATATCTGTTGTGGCATCAATTAAGATACATTCTAGAATAGGCATTGTTGTTTTAGAAGGTACAGCTTTTGAAACAATACTAACACCTTTTACTAGATTGGATTTTGTACATATGATCTTCATTGTGTGTATAACTCCTTTCGAGTGGATTGCTTAAATAAATTTATAAAAGTTATCCGCCGTCTTAGTCTTAGGGGCTGTGGATAAGTGGATAAGTCCCTCAACCCTTGATTCTTAACGGATTTTAGGTATGGAAAAGTCTGTTGAAAGTCAATCGAAAAACATGTGGACAAAATATGGAAAACTTTAGGCAAAAATTTCGCATATTTTTTATCCACAAGGGATTCACATATTTTCAACAGTTTATCCACATAGTTTTAAACAGGATTAATTTTCTTTTTAATAATCTCTACAGTATTATGAAGTGCTTCATTTACCTTAATTTCTTCAGCAACTTTGTCTACCCCATGGCTGACTGTAGAGTGATCACGGCCTCCAAGGAGGATTCCAATAGATTTTAAAGGCGTATCTGTCATAGAACGACACAAATACATCGCAATCTGTCTAGGAATTGCAATGTTTGAATTACGCTTACTACTCTTAAGATCTTGTGTTGTGATCGAAAAATGTTCGGAAACAACATCTAAAATCAATTCTGGTGTTACCTGTTTGTTTTCATGTGGTGAAATAATATCTTTTAGTGCTTCTGCAGCTAACATAATATTAATTTCTTCATTTTTTAACTTATGCAATGCAATCAATTTGTTCAAAGATCCTTCTAGTTCACGGATATTTGATTTTACATTCGTTGCGATGTATTGCATAACTTCATTAGGAATATGGTATCTTTCTAAACCATCTAATTCTTCTTTTTTGCGTAAAATCGCCATTCTTGTTTCATAATCAGGAGAAGAAATATCAGCAATTAAGCCCCACTCGAAACGTGTACGGAGTCTGGCTTCTAGTGTTTCAATATCTTTTGGTGGTTTATCACTTGAGATAATGATTTGTTTTCCAGATACATGAAGGTGGTTAAATGTATGGAAAAATTCTTCTTGAGTACTTTCTTTTCCTATAATAAATTGAACGTCGTCAATTAAGAGAACGTCGATATTACGATATTTATCACGAAAAGCTGTCATGGCAAGCTCATTACCACCGCTGGTCTTCCCACTTTTCAAAGCTTCAATCAATTCATTTGTAAAAGTTTCACTTGTAACATATAAAACTTTCTTTGTTGGATCTTTTTGTAGAATGAAATGGGCAACAGAATGCATCAAGTGAGTTTTTCCTAATCCAACGCCCCCGTATAAGAAGAGCGGATTGTAAATTTCACCTGGAGATTCCGCAACTGCTAATGAAGCAGCATGTGCGAAATTATTGTTTCCACCAACTACAAATGTGTCGAAAGTATATTTTGGATTTAAATTAGCCTGTTCGAAGATATCAACACGGCTTTTTACCTTATTAATAGTTTCTTCGACTGGTTTTACTGCGATTTTCTCTGTTTCATCTGCAGTAATAAATTTTAAATCATATTCTTGACCGATAATTTCTGCAATACATACTTTAAAAGGTAAAGAATATTTTTTTTCGATATAGTCAACGCTCTCTTTTAAAGGAACGAGAATATAAACGATTGAATCAGTTACTTCATACACTCTCAAAGGAACAATCCATGTTTTGAAAGAAACATCAGAAAGTCCATGCTCAATTTTAAGTTTGTGGATAATTTCATCCCATTTTTCCGTTACGATGTTCATTATAATAACTCCTAATTCTACAATTAAGATATACGATCCCTATATTAAGACAATATCTCGATAGTATTTTACATCAAAAGAGTCAAAATCGCAATGATTAATCACTGTGGAAAACTTTTTACACAGTTTGAGTGGGTATAAACACTGGGAAAAGTTGAAATAAAAAAACTTCATCCACAGGTTTTCCACATTAAACGCACAACTTATCAACAAAGTGTGGAAAAAATGTGGAAAACTTTCTTTAAAAATCAGCATTTTTTCCTTGACTCAGGACTCTGAATTGACTATAATTAGGCGTGGTATAGAAAAAACAACTACTTATATTATATTAATATAAAGGTATGATAATGAATCAAGGAGGTGGATATCAATGAAAATGACATTCCAACCAAAAAAGAGATCTAGATCAAAAGTTCACGGATTTAGAGCAAGAATGAGCACAGCTGCAGGAAGAAAAGTTTTAGCAGCTAGAAGAGCAAAAGGAAGAAAACAATTATCAGCGTAGGCCGCATATATGTGGCCTTTTCTTCTATATAAAAATGGAGATTAGAGAATGAAAAATCAGGATTTTCAAGTTGTTTATAGAAAAGGAAAGTCTTACGCAAATAAGTATTTAGTCATGTATGTATTGGAAAATCATACAGAGGAAAATCGATTAGGAATATCTGTTAGTAAAAAAGTAGGAAATAGTGTTGTAAGACATCGTGTTACAAGATTGATTAGAGAAAGCTATAGACTGCAAGAAAGTAACTTCCAAAAGGGATACGATATCGTTGTAATTGCAAGAAACAGTGCGAACGGTAGAAGCTACCAGGAGATTGAGAGTGCACTGACCCATTTGGGAAGACTTCATCATATTATAGATCATTCATTGGAGATGTAAAATTGAAAAAGATATTTATAGGACTGATTAAGTTTTATAGAAAATATGTATCCGGGCTGAAAGCGGCACCTACCTGTAAGTACATACCGACCTGTTCTGAGTATGCACTAGAAGCGATTGAAAAATATGGAGCTTTAAAAGGTGGTCTACTTGCAGTGTGGAGAATTTTACGTTGCAATCCTTTTTCAAAAGGAGGGTATGATCCCGTACCCTAAGTTATAAACATATTGGAGGAAAAAATATGGGAATTTTATTGACACAGAGATCAGGCATGATCATTGGGAACATTGCTAAATTATTAGGGTTCTTAATGAATGCAATTTTCGAAGCGTTAAGTAGTATTGGAATTGATAATATCGGTTTGTGTATTATTTTATTTACTATTATCATTTACACATTGATGCTTCCATTACAAATTAACCAACAAAAGTTTTCAAGAATCTCAGCAGTTATGAATCCAGAGATTCAAAAGATTCAAAAGAAATATCAAGGTAAAAATGATCAAGCATCTATGGTTAAGATGCAAGAAGAAACAAAGTTAGTATATGAAAAATATGGTTCTTCACCAACTGGTGGATGTTTGGGATCTTTGATTCAACTTCCATTCTTATTTGCATTATGGCCAGTAGTTCAAAATATTCCAGCATATGTAACTGGTGTAAAAGAAACATACATGCCACTTGTTGAGCAAATCATGGCAACAGATGGATACCAAAAGATCATGGAAACTTTCGGAACTCTTAAAACAATTAATATCAGTCCTGAAAGATATGATTATAGTAAAGCAAATACAATGGTAGATATCCTTTACAAATTCCAAGAATCTACATGGGATGCGTTAGCAGATAAGTTACCAGAATTATCTGATTTAGTTCGTAGTACAGAAGCAAATCTTTCTCATATGAATAAATTCCTCGGAATTAACATTGCAGAATCACCATCATCTTTATTTGCTTCCGCTGTTGGAACATTTTCAATTGGTATGATGATCGTTGCGATTGCAATTCCAGTATTAGCTGGTGCAACACAATATTTAAGTGTAAGATTATCACAAAGTAAATTACAAAAACAAAATCAACAAAATGATAATGCAATGGTACAACAAATGAACACTATGATGAAAGTAATGCCACTTATGTCAGTTGTAATGTGTTTTACAATGCCATCAGGTCTTGGTATTTACTGGATTACTTCAGCTGTTGTAAGAACAATCCAATCTGTAATTATCAATCATCAACTTGATAAGAAACCAATTGATGAACTTGTAAAAGAAAACATGGAAAAAGCTGCAAAGAAACGTGCTAGCAAAAACGAAGTAGAAGCTAAAACAGTGAATACAATGGCTCACAAATCTACGAAAACAGTAACAACAAGTAATAATGTAGAGTCATATAAGAAGAATGCAAAACCAGGAAGTTTAGCTTCGAAAGCAAACATGGTTAGTGATTATAATAAAAATAACAAATAACCAAGGTTCTTATCTGAGGACAGATAAGACAAAAAGGAGGGTTTGACATGAACGATATCAGAGTGTCAGCAAAAACAGTAAATGATGCGATTACAGAAGCAAGTATTCAATTAGCTGTAACAAGCTCAGAATTAGAATACGAAGTCATTGAAAAAGGAAGTGCAGGATTCTTAGGAATCGGAAGCAAACAAGCTGTTATCAGAGCTTGGAAAAAAGTTGTGAAAACAGAAGAAAAAGTGGAAGAAAAAATCGAAGAAAAGATTGAAAAACCAGTAGTGGTTAAAGAAGTAAAAAAAGAAGTTGCTCCAAAGACAGAAAAGAAAGAAAAAGTTGTGAAAACAGAAGAAAAGCTAGCTGAAGTAAAAGAAGAAACAAAAGCAGCTTGTGAAACATTCTTAAAAGATGTATTAAAAACAATGGGAATGGAAGTAACATTAACAACAACTATTGATGAAGATGGAGCTTTAAGTATCAATATGGAAGGTGAAAATATGGGAATCCTCATCGGTAAGAGAGGACAAACATTAGATTCTCTTCAATATTTAACAAATCGTGTTGCAAACAAAATGCAAGATGGGTATGTAAGAGTAAAATTAGATACTGAAAACTATCGTCAAAGAAGAAAAGATACATTGGAAAACTTAGCAAGAAATATTGCACACAAAGTAAAAAGAACAAAGAAAGCAGTTTCTTTGGAACCAATGAATCCATATGAAAGAAGAATTATTCACTCAGCACTTCAGGGTGATAAATACGTATCTACACATAGCGAAGGCGAAGAACCTTACAGACGAGTTGTAGTAACATTGACAAGAAAGTAAAAACAGGGACGGCACCTTCAGATATGAATGTGCCGTCTTTTTAGTTAGTGAAAGGATTTGAAATATGAGAAAAGATACAATTGCTGCAATTGCTACAGCTATGAGCAATTCCGGGATTGGGATTGTGAGAATGAGTGGTTCAGAAGCTTTAGAAATTGCAGAAAAAGTTTTCAAAGGAAGAAAATTAGAAGATCATAGAATTCATTACGGATATGTTGTGGATGGTGATGAAACAATTGATGAAGTTCTTGTAATGGTAATGAAAGGTCCACGCAGTTTTACAGGAGAAGATACTGTGGAAATCAACTGTCATGGTGGTGTCTATGTTGTAAAAAAAGTATTGGAAACTGTGATTAAATATGGGGCAAGACCAGCAGAACCAGGTGAATTTACAAAGCGTGCATTTTTAAATGGAAAGATGGATTTGTCTCAGGCAGAAGCCGTGATTGATGTAATTCATTCGAAAAATGAATATGCGCTTAAAAGCTCTGTAAGTCAGTTGAAGGGAAATGTACAAAAGAAAATCAAGGAAATTCGTGAAGAAATCATTTATCACACAGCATTTATTGAAACAGCATTAGATGATCCTGAACATATTAGTGTGGATGGATACGGTGGAAAACTAAGAGTGACTGTGGATAATTTACTTGAAGAGTTAGATAAACTGTTGAAAAGTTCTGATAATGGACGCATTATCAAAGAAGGAATTAAGACAGTTATTGTAGGAAAACCGAATGCAGGAAAATCTTCTCTTTTAAATGTATTAGTTGGGGAAGATCGTGCGATTGTAACAGATATTGAAGGTACTACAAGAGATGTCTTAGAAGAGTCTATCCAATTGCAAGGAATCAGCTTAAATATCATGGATACAGCAGGAATTCGAGATACAGAAGATGTGGTAGAAAAAATTGGTGTAGATAAAGCAAAAGCACATGCAGAGGAAGCAGATTTGATTATTTATGTAGTCGATTCTTCTAGAAAATTAGATGAAAATGACTATGAAATCATGGATATGATTCGTGATAAAAAAGCAGTAATTTTATTAAATAAATCAGATCTTACTACTGTTGTGACAAAAGATATGGTACAATCATATATTGAGAAACCAATACTCACAATTTCAGCAAAAGAAGAAAGTGGAATTCATGAGTTGGAAGAAACCTTAAAAAACATGTTCTTCCACGGTGAAATTTCATTTAATGATGAGGTTTATATCACAAATATTCGTCATAAAACAGCAATTAAAGATGCGTATGACAGTTTACAAAAAGTAATTATGAGTATAGACAATGATATGCCAGAAGATTTCTATTCGATTGATCTGCTCGATGCATATGAATCGCTAGGAAGTATTACTGGAGAAACGATAGGAGAAGATTTAGTAAATGAAATATTCAGCAAATTCTGTATGGGAAAATAAAGATGAATATGATGTAGTTGTAATTGGTGCTGGTCATGCTGGTTGTGAAGCAGCCCTTGCCTGCGCACGACTTGGCGTGAAAACAATCGTATTTACAGTAAGTGTAAATAGTATTGCACTTATGCCATGTAATCCAAATATCGGAGGAAGTTCGAAAGGACATTTGGTACGAGAAGTGGATGCACTTGGCGGTGAGATGGGAAAAGTCATCGATCAGACATTTATTCAATCAAAGATGCTTAATAAATCAAAAGGTCCTGCGGTGCATTCTTTAAGAGCGCAGGCAGATAAAGCAAATTATTCAAAAACAATGCGTAAAGTATTGGAAAATCAAGAAAATCTGGAAGTAAAACAAGCAGAAATCACAGATATTCTTACAGAAGATGGAAGAATTACAGGGGTACAAACATACTCAGGTGCGATTTATAAATGTAAAGCAGTTGTATTATGTACTGGAACGTATTTGAAGGCGAGATGTATCTACGGAGAAATCAGCAATGAAACAGGTCCAGATGGACTTCAAGCTGCAAATTATTTAACAGATTCCTTAAAGAGTTTAGGGATTGAAATGTACCGTTTCAAAACAGGTACACCAGCTCGAATTGATAAACGTTCTATTGATTTTTCTAAGATGGAAGAGCAATTTGGTGATGAAAGAGTTGTACCATTTTCATTTACAACAAATCCAGAAGAGGTACAAATCGAGCAAGCATCTTGTTGGTTAACCTATACAAATGAAAGAACACATGAAATTATTCGTAATAATTTAGACCGTTCTCCGTTGTATTCAGGTATGATTGAAGGAACAGGTCCTCGTTATTGCCCATCCATTGAAGATAAGGTAGTAAAATTTGCAGATAAAAATAAACATCAAGTATTTATCGAGCCAGAAGGATTAGATACAAATGAAATGTACATTGGTGGGATGTCAAGTTCTCTTCCAGAAGATGTGCAATATGAGATGTATCGCAGTGTTGCAGGGCTTGAAAATGCTAAAATTGTTCGAAATGCATACGCAATTGAATACGATTGTATTGATGCAAGACAGTTATATCCAACATTAGAGTTCAAAAAAGTGGATGGATTATTTAGTGGTGGCCAATTTAACGGAAGTTCTGGATATGAAGAAGCTGCAGCACAAGGGCTTGTTGCAGGTATCAATGCTGCATTAAAAGTATTAGGAAGAGAACAAATTGTTATTGACCGTTCCGAAGGATATGTAGGGGTATTGATTGATGACCTTGTTACAAAAGAAAGTCATGAACCTTATCGTATGATGACATCCAGAGCAGAGTATCGTTTGTTACTTCGTCAAGATAATGCAGATCAAAGATTAACAAAAATCGGACATGATGTAGGTCTTGTATCTGATGAAAGATATCAATACTTATTAGATAAACAAGAAATTATTCTATCTGAGATAGAACGACTAGAACACACAAACGTTGGCGCAAATCCAGCAGTGCAAGAGTTGCTTGCTAAATATGAAAGTACAGCACTAAATTCTGGTACTACTTTGGCAGAATTGATTCGCAGACCTGAATTATCTTATGAAGCATTAGCACCAATCGATTTAAAACGTGACATTGTAAATAAATGTGCAGAAAAAGGTGTAGAAAATGTTGAAAAATTATGTGAAGAAGTAATGGAACAAATTAATATCAACATTAAATACGACGGATATATCAGACGTCAGCAAAAACAAGTAGAACAATTTAAGAAGCTAGAAACAAAAAGAATTCCAGACGATATTAATTACGATGAAATTAAGAGTTTGCGCATAGAAGCAGTACAGAAATTGAATTTATATAGACCAATTTCCATCGGACAAGCTTCTCGTATTTCAGGTGTATCACCTGCAGATATTTCTGTATTATTAGTATATATGGAACAATACATGAAGTAGGAAAGGGTAAGGAATGAGTCAATTATTTGATACAAAATTAAGTGAATTAGGAATTACTCTCACAGAAAAGCAAAAAGAGCAATTTGATAAATTTTATGAATTGCTTGTTGAGTGGAATAAGGTTATGAATCTTACAGGGATTACAGAATATGAAGAAGTCAATGAAAAACATTTTGTTGATAGCGTTTCTATTGTAAAAGCGTTAGATATTCATTCTGTAAAGAAAGTGATTGATGTTGGAACAGGTGCAGGTTTTCCTGGGATTCCACTAAAGATTGCATTTCCACATTTAGAGATTGTTCTTCTTGATTCTTTAAATAAAAGAATTAATTTCTTAAATACAGTTATCTCAGAATTAGGACTTGAAGGAATCAGCACAATTCATGGAAGAGCAGAAGATTTTGCAAAGAAACCAGAATACAGAGAACAATTTGATCTGTGTGTCTCACGTGCTGTAGCAAATCTTTCATCATTATCGGAATACTGCATTCCATACGTTGCAAAAGATGGAATGTTTGTACCATATAAATCAGGTGAGATTGACGATGAATTACAACAAGCAAAGAAAGCTGTTCATATTTTAGGTGGGAAGCTAGAAGAGGTTGTAAAATTCCAATTACCAGGAAGTGAAATTGGAAGATCATTTGTAAAAATTAAAAAAGTACAAAATACAGCGAAAAAGTATCCTAGAAAAGCAGGATTACCAACAAAAGAACCGTTAGGATAAACGAAAAGGAATGTTTCACGTGAAACATTCCTTTTAAATTTGAAAAAAATAAATGTTTCACGTGAAACATTGTAGATTATAAAAATAAAAAGTGCTATAATAACAAAGAACGGAAAGGGGTAATACTAGATGAGTAGAATTATAGCTGTTGCCAATCAAAAAGGCGGCGTAGGAAAGACAACTACATCTATTAATTTAGCTTCTTGTTTAGCTGCGCTAGGTAAAAGAGTTTTAGCTATCGATATGGATCCACAAGGGAACATGACAAGTGGTCTCGGAGTTGATAAAAATGGAGTGGAGTATACCGTTTATGAATTAATTCTCGGAGAAGTGGAGATAGAAGAAGTATTATGTAAAGATGCTTTAGAAAATCTAGACGTTTTACCAGCAAATGTTGATTTATCGGCGGCTGAAATTGAGTTAATTGGTGTGGAAGATAAAGAGTATATTATCCGAAAACAAGTGGAAAAAGTGCGTGATAACTATGACTTTGTTATTATTGACTGTCCACCATCACTTAATACACTTACCATTAATGCAATGACAACTGCAGATACAGTTTTAGTTCCAATTCAATGTGAATACTATGCGTTGGAAGGACTAAGCCAACTGATTCATACGATAGATCTTGTAAAAGAACGTTTAAATCCAGATTTGGAAATTGAAGGCGTTGTATTTACAATGTATGATGCAAGAACTAATTTATCATTACAAGTAGTAGAAAATGTAAAAGATAATTTAAATCAAACAATTTACAAGACAATTATTCCAAGAAATATTCGTCTTGCAGAGGCACCAAGCCATGGCTTGCCAATTAATTTGTATGATCCAAGATCTGCAGGTGCAGAAAGTTACATGTTATTAGCAGAAGAAGTAATAAATAAAGGGGAAGAAGAATAATGGCAGCAAAACGTGGCGGATTGGGAAAAGGCTTGGATAGCTTAATTCCTAATAATAAGAATGTAAAACCAACCACTAAGGTCGAAAAACCAGTTAAAGTGGAGGAAAAAGAAGAAAAAACAGGAGAACAACTGATTAAAATTTCTAAAATTGAGCCAAACAAGAGCCAACCTAGAAAGATTTTTGAAGATGATTCCCTTTTAGAATTAGCTGACTCGATTAAACAGTATGGTGTGTTACAACCATTACTTGTTCAAAAAAAGAATGATTATTATGAAATCATTGCAGGGGAACGTAGATGGAGAGCAGCTAAGATAGCTGGTTTGAAAGAAATTCCAGTTATCATTAGAGAATATACAAAGCAAGAAACAGTAGAGATTGCTTTGATTGAAAATATTCAAAGAGAAAATTTGAATCCGATTGAAGAAGCAATGGCATACAAGAGACTTTTGACAGAATTTAATCTGAAACAAGATGAAGTAGCAGAAAGAGTTTCTAAAAGTAGAACTGCCGTTACAAACTCTATGCGTTTATTAAAATTAAATGATAAAGTGCAACAAATGGTGATTGACGAAATGATCAGTACTGGCCATGCGAGAGCACTTCTTGCAATTGAAAATGGGGAAGAACAATATACAATTGCAATGAAGATTTTTGATGAAAAACTCAGCGTGCGCGAAACGGAAGATTTGATTCGTCGTTTGAAAAATCCAGTTGTAAAGAAAGAAAAAGCAGTTGTAGAAAATGCGTTTATTTACAAAGATATTGAAGAACGCATGAAAACAATAATGGGGACAAAAGTCCATGTAGCCCATAAAGCAAAAGGCAAGGGGAAAATTGAAATTGAATATTACTCAGAAGAAGAGTTATCACGTATTTTTGATTTGATGATGACAATTTCACATGAATAAAGGGGAAATGTATAAATGGAAAGCAAAATATTAGCAGCATTAGGGATTGATCCTGCCATAATTTTGATTATCATGTTTATTCTGATTATTGTATTATTTTGTTTGTGGGTTAGCGCAAATATGAAATACGGTAGATTAAAAGCAAGTTATGCATCGTTTATGAAAGGAAAAGATGGGAAAACTCTAGAAGAGTGTATCATGGATCGCCTTGATGAAATTGAAGATGCAACAGAAATGGCTTTGAAAAACAGAAATGCAATTAAAAAGATCAATGAAGATATGCAAATGAATGTTCAAAAAGTCGGGATTGTAAGATATGATGCATTCCAAGAAATGGGTGGCAAATTAAGTTTTGCACTTACAATTCTTGATGGAAATGATACAGGATGTATTATCAACTCTATGCATAGTAGAGAAGGATGCTACAATTATATTAAAGAAATTGTAAAAGGGGAAAGTTACATTGAACTTTCTGAAGAAGAAGCGGAAAGCTTAGACAGAGCTATTTATCAAGAAACATATGGTCTTGATTTAGAAAAATAGGAATTAGAGAAAAGGGAGGCATTTTTACATGTTAGATATTAGATTTTTAAGAGAAAATCCAGAAGTAGTAAAAGAAAACATCAAAAACAAATTCCAAGACAACAAATTACCATTAGTAGATGAAGTAATTGCATTAGACCTTAGAAACAGAGAAATCAAACAAGAAGTTGAAGGTTTAAGAGCAGAAAAAAATAAAATTTCCAAATTAATTGGTGCTTGCATGGCACAAGGAAAAAAAGAAGAAGCAGAAGAACACAAGAAAGCAGTTGCTGCAAATGCAGATAGAATTGAAGCATTATCTGCAGAAGAAAAAGAAGTAGAAGAAAAAATCAAAACAATCATGATGACAATTCCAAATATCATTGATCCATCTGTACCAATCGGAAAAGATGACAGTGAAAATGTTGAATTAGAAAGATTTGGTGAACCAGTGGTTCCAGAATTCGAAGTTCCATACCACACAGAAATTATGGAAAAATTCAATGGGATTGATTTAGAAGCTGCTGGTAAAGTTGCAGGTAACGGTTTCTACTATTTAATGGGTGATATTGCAAGATTACACTCAGCTGTAATTTCTTATGCAAGAGATTTCATGATTGACCGTGGATTCACATACTGCATCCCACCATTTATGATCAGAAGTAACGTTGTTACTGGTGTAATGAGCTTTGCAGAAATGGATTCGATGATGTACAAAATTGAAGGAGAAGATTTATACTTAATCGGAACAAGTGAACACTCAATGATCGGTAAATTTATCGATACATTGTTAGAAGAAGAAACTCTTCCTCGCACATTAACATCATACTCACCATGTTTCCGTAAAGAAAAAGGTGCTCATGGTATTGAAGAACGTGGTGTTTACCGTATTCACCAATTTGAAAAACAAGAAATGATTGTTGTATGTAAACCAGAAGATAGCATGGATTGGTATGAAAAAATGTGGAAAAACACAGTGGATTTATTCAGATCTCTTGATATTCCAGTTCGTACATTAGAATGCTGTTCAGGTGATTTAGCTGACTTAAAAGTGAAATCAGTAGACGTTGAAGCTTGGTCTCCAAGACAACAAAAATACTTCGAAGTTGGTAGCTGCTCTAACTTAGGTGATGCACAAGCTAGAAGACTTGGTATTCGTGTAAAAGGAAAAGATGGAAAATACTTTGCACACACACTTAACAACACAGTAGTTGCTCCACCTAGAATGTTAATCGCATTCTTAGAAAACAACTTACAAGCAGATGGTTCTATTAGAATTCCAGAAGCTTTAAGACCATACATGGGTGGAAAAGACGCAATCAGATAATGAATCATAAACGATTTTAGGTTAAAGCATCGTCTTTGACCTAAAATCTATTTAGTTCTTATAGTTAAATGGATATAACAATAGCCTCCTAAGGCGAAGCCTAGGCTTTGCTCTCGGAGAAAAGT
>CAZINB010000029.1:0-22952 GCA_964540565.1 uncultured Faecalimonas sp. | reverse complement strand
AGAGCACACGGTTCATACCCGTGGTGTCGTTGGTTCGAATCCGATTCCCGCTACTAACATGGGATCATAGCTCAGCTGGGAGAGCACCTGCCTTACAAGCAGGGGGTCACAGGTTCGAGCCCTGTTGGTCCCATTGATACATGAAAGTGTATTGAAAAAATTAAATATGGCGGGATAGCTCAGTTGGCTAGAGCACACGGTTCATACCCGTGGTGTCGTTGGTTCGAATCCGATTCCCGCTACTTTGAAAGGATAAGCGATTGCTTATCCTTTTTTGATATAATTGAAAATCCAAAAGTTCTGGTAGCCATTTCTAACTCCTTCATGTATAATTTTAAGATAGAGATGAAATGATAGATGAAGGAGAATAATATCTATGAATGATAGAACAAGAAGGGCAATTTATGTTGTAGCAGGAGGCTATTTGGTTTACCTCGGAGCGAAATTGTTAATGGGAATAAGACAAGGAGAAGGAAATGCAATTGTTTCACTTGTAGGTGGGATTGCATTCGCTTTGTTTGGCGCGTGGTTGATTGTTGATTATATTCGTTTTATGAAAAAAGAAATGGATGAATCAAAGGATGATGAGGAGTAAGGTATGCGAGTAGGATTAGGATATGATGTTCATAAATTAGTAGAAGGAAGAGATTTGATTCTTGGCGGAGTAACAATTCCATATGAAAAAGGATTGTTAGGACATTCAGATGCAGATGTACTTGTGCATGCCATTATGGATGCATTAATAGGAGCAGCAGCATTAGGAGATATTGGAAAACATTTTCCAGATACAGATGAAAGATATAAAGGAATTTCCAGTATGAAATTATTGGAACACGTTGGAGCACTGTTAGATGAGCATTTATATGTGATTGAAAATATCGATGCAACCATCATTGCACAAAGACCAAAGATGCTTCCACATATTCCAACCATGCGTGAAAATATTGCTAAGGTACTTCATATTGAGCTGGATCAAGTGAATATCAAAGCGACAACAGAAGAGGGTCTTGGATTTACAGGAGCGGGAGAAGGAATTTCTTCGCAAGCAATTTGTGCAATTGAAAAGATTACCAATTTTAATAGTGTGGCAGTAGGACCAGGCGAAGGTGGTTGTGCAGGCTGCACAGGATGTAAACATGGAAAGTAGAAAATTATGCGTAGCAGAGCATGGTAATACAAGAAAGCTATGGGAAGAGATTTTTCAGGAAGATACCAAAGCATTTTTGGATTATTATTATGAAGAAAAGACAAAAGATAATAAGATGTTTGTTATGGAAGAAGAGAAGCAGATTATTGGAATGCTTCATTTGAATCCATATGAAATGTGTATCAACAAAAAGCAATATCATACCAATTACATTGTAGCGGTAGCAACAGATGCACAATATCGAAAGCGAGGCATTATGGCAGAACTTTTGAAGAAAAGTTTGGGAGAAATGTATGAGAGAAAAGAGCCGATTACATTTCTAATGCCAGCAGCGGAAGCAATTTATTATCCTTTTGATTTCAGAGTGTTTCATAAGACGGAAGGGAAAACTTTCGTAGGGAAAGAAATGGAACAAGGAGAATTAACGATTTCTTATTGTGAAGAAATAGAAGCAGAAGAAGCTGCAGACTTTGCGAATGCTTTTTTGCAGGAGTATGATATGGCAGTTTTGCGAGATGCAGCTTATTATACGCGACTTGAGAAGGAACAACAAAGCGAAGATGGTCATGTGGTGATTGTTCGAAAAGCAGGGAAAATCGTGTGTACATTTTGCTATGCAATGGGAGAACAAGTTGAGATCCGAGAAACAATCTATCGGAAAGAAGCTGAATTTTTGCATGCATTGTATGTGTTATTTGGAATGCAAAAAGTAAATTGTGCAGGAATGACCTTTATGGCGCGTGTGGTTCATTTGGAGATGTTCTTAAAGTCTTTGCCTGTGAAACAAGATGTGGATATGTGTCTGGAAATTCAGGATTCCATATTAAAGGAAAATACAGGAAGATATCACATTGTGGCAGAGCCGAAACGAGGCATGCATACGGTGGAAAGAACGCAGGCACAGCCGGATGTTGTGTTGAAAATTGGGGAACTGCTAGAAAAAGTGTTTGAAGGGACACTTCAAAAAGTTTTTTTGAATGAAGTAGTCTAAAGGTTGACAAAACACAAGATTTTGCATAAACTAAGTGCATATAGGGTAAAGACGTAGAACGAAAGAGTAGTATGTTGGAAACTAACAGAGAGAGATTGTCAGCGGCTGAAAGCAATCTTAAGAGGAAGAGATATGAAGTGCATTCGGGAGTCGACTTGGTGAACCGAGAAGTAGCTGAGTACGGGTTACACACGTTACGTGTATCGAGTGAAGAAAGAGATTTCTTTAATAGAGTGGAACCGCGGATGAACTTCGTCTCTAATTTTTGATTAGAGTCGAAGTTTTTTTGTTTCATAGGAAAGACCTTTTCTTTTAAATATAGGAGGAGACAGAACATGAAAGTATTTAACACATTATCAAGACAAAAAGAAGATTTCGTTCCAATTGAGGAAGGAAAAGTAAAGATGTATGTATGTGGACCTACTGTTTACAACTACATTCATATTGGAAATGCAAGACCAATGATCGTATTTGACACAGTAAGACGTTATTTTGAATATAAAGGATATGATGTAAACTTTGTTTCAAACTTTACAGATGTAGATGATAAGATTATCAAAAAAGCAATTGAAGAAGGCGTAACAGCAGATGAAATCTCAAAGAGATTTATCGAAGAATGTAAAAAAGATATGGCTGGCATGAATGTAAAACCAGCTACAAAACATCCATTAGCAACAGAAGAAATTGATGGAATGATCGATATGATCAGCCAATTGATTGAAAAAGGTTTTGCTTACGTGGTAAATGGAACCGTATATTTCCGTACAAGAAAATTTGATCAATATGGAAAATTATCACATAAGAATTTAGATGATCTTCAATCAGGCGGACGTTCCCTTCTTGTAACAGGAGAAGACGAAAAAGAAGATCCACTTGATTTCGTTTTGTGGAAACCAAAAAAAGAAGGAGAACCAGCTTGGGAATCTCCATGGTGCGAAGGACGTCCAGGATGGCATATCGAATGTTCGGTGATGTCTAAAAAATATTTAGGGGAACAAATCGATATCCATGCAGGTGGAGAAGACTTAGTATTCCCTCACCATGAAAATGAAATCGCACAAAGTGAAGCTGCAAATGGAAAAGAATTCTCAAAATACTGGATGCACAATGCGTTCTTAAATATTGACAATAGAAAAATGTCAAAATCACTTGGCAACTTTAGAACAGTACGTGAAATCAGTGAACAATATGATTTACAAGTGCTTCGTTTCTTTATGTTAAGTGCACATTATAGAAGTCCATTGAACTTCAGTGCTGATTTGATGGAAGCTTCTAAAAATGGATTAGAACGTATTATTACAGCAGTTGCAAACTTAAAACATTTAATGGGAGCAACTACAGTAGAAGCAATGACAGCAGAAGAACAAGCTGCATGGGAAAAAACAGCTGCTTTTGTATCTGATTTTGAAGCAGCAATGGAAGATGACTTTAACACAGCAGATGCAGTTTCCTCTGTATTTGAATTGGTTAAATTTGCAAATACAACAGCAACAGGGGAAAGCTCAAAAGAATACTTACAAAATGTACATGATCTAATTGTAAAATTAGCAGATGTATTAGGTCTCATTGTAGAAAAAGAAGAAGAACTTCTTGCAGAAGATATTGAAAAATTAATCGAAGAACGTCAAGCAGCAAGAAAAGAAAGAAACTTCCAAAGAGCAGATGAGATTCGTAATGAGTTGTTAGAAAAGGGTATCATTTTAGAAGATACTCGTGAAGGAGTAAAATGGAAAAGAGCGTAGGATTTGAATTTGATTCCTATATGCATGAACTATTCCAAATGCAAGAGGTGGATGCAAGAACTTATTCGCCTCTTACATTGGCGTATATAGGTGACTGCATTTATGACTTGATTATTAAGAATTTAGTAATCAACCAAGGTAATAAGCAAGTAAATAAATTGCACAAAGAGACAAGTAAACTGGTACAGGCTTCTACACAATCTTTGATGATGCGTAAGATGCAGGAGTGTTTAACAGAAGAAGAATGTGCCGTTTACAAACGTGGGAGAAATGCAAAATCGATTTCACCTGCGAAGAATCAGTCGATTACCGATTATCGAAGAGCAACAGGATTTGAAGCACTTCTTGGATATTTGTATTTGAAAAAAGAATATAAAAGGATGCTAGAACTAGTAAAAATCGGTTTAGATAGCTTGGAAGAAGGAGTGGAAGAAGCGTAATGAGTGAAGAAATCAAAGTACACAATCTGGTAATCGAAGGACGCAATGCGGTAATCGAAGCATTTCGTGCAGGAAAACCAGTCGACAAATTATTTGTACTAGATGGTTGTCAAGATGGACCAATTCGTACGATTGTAAGAGAAGCAAAAAAACATGATACAATTCTAAAATTTGTAACAAAAGAAAGATTAGATCAGTTATCAGAAACAAAGAAACACCAAGGTGTAATTGCATTTGCGGCTGCATATGAATATTCGGAAGTAGAAGATATGTTTGCGCTTGCAGAAAAAAGAGGAGAAGATCCATTTATCATTTTGTTAGATAATATTGAAGACCCTCATAATTTAGGTGCAATTATTCGTACTGCAAACTTGGCAGGTGCACATGGTGTGATTATTCCAAAACACCGTGCAGTAGGTCTTACAGCAACAGTAGCAAAGACATCAGCAGGTGCATTGAACTATACACCAGTTGCAAAAGTAACAAATCTTGCAAAAACAATGGAAGAATTAAAAGAAAGAGGTCTTTGGTTCGTATGTGCTGATATGGGCGGAGAATCTATGTACCGTTTGAATTTAACAGGACCAATTGGGCTTGTGATTGGAAATGAAGGCGAAGGCGTTGGCCGTCTTGTGAAAGAAAAATGCGATTTTATTGCTTCGATTCCAATGAAGGGTGATATTGATTCTTTGAATGCATCTGTGGCAGCAGGTGTATTGGCTTACGAAATTGTAAGACAACGTTTGAAATAAGATGAGTAAGTATGAACAGATAGAGGACGAACAACTCATACGTCGTCTACGAGATGGAGAAATGGCAATCATAGATTATATCATGGAAAAATATAAATTTATGGTGCGAAAAAAGGCTAAAGCAATGTTTTTACTCGGTGGAGAAAATGATGATTTGATCCAAGAGGGGATGATTGGATTATTTAAAGCAATTCGAGATTATGACTTGGAAAAAGATGCGTCCTTTTCTACCTTTGCAGATTTATGTGTGTCGAGACAAATGTATACGGCAATTAAAAATTCGCAAAGACAAAAGCATATGCCATTAAATTCTTATGTTTCCATCTATGATGAAGAAAGTGAACAGCCATTGATTGAGCAGATACAACCTTTGAAAGAAAATAATCCCGAAGAGTTGTTTTTGGACAAGGAATATCTGGCTCAGGTGGAGCAGGAATTGAAAAGAAACTTGAGTGATTTTGAAAGACGCGTTTTAGACTTGCATTTGCAAGGGGAAGACTATAACCGTATTGCCCAGCTTTTGAAAAAAAGTAGCAAGTCTGTGGATAATGCCTTGCAGAGAATCAAAGGAAAGTTAAAAAAAAGAGGAATTGGTTAGTGTGCCAATTCCTCTTTTCTTTGAAAAAATCAGCTGCTGGCGGGACTTGAACCCGTGACCTCCGCCTTACCAAGGCGACGCGCTACCGACTGCGCCACAGCAGCAAACTTACTGTATTATAATACAACAGGAAAAATAGAGTGTCAATCAAATTTTTAAATCCAATACATCTATACTTGTCGAGGTTTTGGATTTGTGATAATATATGATTATATGTAAATTAATTTAGGAGGGCTACTATGGAAAATGAAGTAGTTTCAAGAAATTTTATAGAACAAGAAATAGATAAAGATTTAAAAGAAGGTGTGTATGACACAGTCTGTACAAGATTCCCACCAGAACCAAACGGATATCTTCATATTGGACATGCAAAATCCATTCTTTTAAACTATGGCTTGGCACAAAAATATAATGGAAAGTTCCATATGCGTTTTGATGATACGAACCCAACAAAAGAAAAGATTGAATTCGTAGAATCAATTAAAGAAGACATTCAATGGCTTGGAGCTGACTGGAAAGATAACTTATTCTTTGCATCAGATTATTTTGAAGCAATGTACGAATGTGCTGTGAAATTGATCAAAAAGGGAAAGGCATATGTTTGCGATCTTTCAGCAGAAGAAATTCGTGAATATAGAGGAACTTTAACAGAACCTGGAAAGAACAGCCCATACCGTGATCGTACAGTAGAAGAAAACTTAGAACTTTTCGAAGCAATGCGTGATGGAAAGTTTGAAGATGGAGAAAGGGTACTACGTGCGAAAATTGATATGGCATCACCTAATATCAACATGCGTGACCCTATCATTTATCGTGTGGCTCATATGACTCACCACAACACAGGTGATAAATGGTGCATTTATCCAATGTACGATTTTGCACATCCAATCGAAGATGCGATTGAAAAGATTACACATTCTATTTGTACATTAGAATTTGAAGATCATAGACCATTATATGATTGGGTAGTAAGAGAATGTGAATTTGATCCAGCACCAAGACAGATTGAATTCGCAAAATTATATCTTACAAACGTAGTAACAGGTAAGAGATATATTAAAAAATTAGTAGAAGATGGAATTGTAGATGGATGGGATGATCCAAGACTTGTTTCGATTGCAGCACTTAGAAGACGTGGATTTACACCAGAATCATTAAAAATGTTCGTTGAATTATGCGGAGTTTCTAAGAGCAACAGTTCTGTTGACTATGCAATGTTAGAATACTGTATTCGTGAAGACTTAAAGATGAAGAAACCACGTATGATGGCAGTATTAGATCCAATCAAATTAATTATTGACAACTATCCAGAAGGACAAGTGGAATACTTAGATGTTGTGAATAATACAGAAAACGAAGCATTAGGATCAAGAAAAGTACCTTTCTGTAGAGAATTATACATCGACAGAGAAGACTTTATGGAAGAACCACCTAAGAAATATTTCCGTTTATTCCCAGGAAATGAAGTTCGTTTAATGCATGCGTACTTTGTAAAATGTGAAAGCTTTGTAAAAGATGAAACTGGAAAAGTTACAGAAATTCACTGTACATACGATCCAGAAACAAAGTGTGGAACAGGATTTACAGGACGTAAAGTAAAAGGAACAATTCACTGGGTACCAGCTCCATATGCAACAAGAGCAGAAGTTCGTTTATACGAAAATATCGTAGACGAAGAAAAGGGTGTATACAACAAAGAAGATGGTTCGTTGAATGTGAATCCAAATTCATTAACAGTCTTAAAAGAATGTTATTTAGAACCAAGTTTCGATGGTGCAGCTGCATACGATAGTTATCAATTCGTAAGACATGGATATTTCTGTGTGGATGCAAAAGACTCTAAACCAGATGCGTTAGTATTTAACCGTATCGTATCGTTAAAGAGTTCATTTAAATTACCTAAATAAAAATGCTGGGCGGAAGGAGAACCTTCCGCCTGTTTGATTTTATATAAGGAGGTGTCAAAAAGTGAACGAGTTAACCATGAATTTGCAGACAAAGTCATCCGTACCACTGTATGAGCAGATTTACGAATTTATTAAGAGAGAGATTCGGGATGAAAAAATGATCTGTGGGGAGAAACTGCCTTCCACTCGTGCACTTGCGAAGCATCTCGGAGTGAGCAGAAGCACGATTGATCTGGCTTATGAGCAGCTTCTGTCAGAAGGATATATTGAATCGGTACCATGCAAAGGATTTTATGTGGCAGAGCTGGAAGGGCTTTATCATCAAGATACCTGGAAGGATATGACGAAAAAGACGGTTCAGAGCAAAGAAAAAAAATATCGATACGATTTTAGTCCGTATGGAATTGATTTGAAGAGTTTTCCGTATAATACCTGGAGAAAATTATCAAAAGAAATTTTGATTGATGATAGAACCGCATTGTTTAAAAGTGGATGCTCGCAAGGGGAGGAACATTTTCGAACCGCTATCAAAAATTATTTGTATCAGGCGCGCGGGGTTCATTGTGATGCAGAACAAATTGTAATAGGAGCAGGTAATGATTATTTGCTTATGCTGCTTTCTATGATGATTGGAACCAACCAGAAAATTGCGTTTGAAAATCCGACATATAAGCAAGCTTATCGTTTATTTGAAAACTTGGGGTATGATGTAACCACTGTGAACATGGACAAAAATGGAATGTGTGTTGATCAATTACAAGATTCGGAAGCAGATTTGGCTTATGTGATGCCGTCTCATCAATATCCACTGGGAATTGTAATGCCTATGAAACGAAGAATGGAATTGTTGCGTTGGGCATCAGAAAAGGACGGACGCTATATTATAGAAGATGATTATGATAGTGAGTTTCGTTACAAAGGAAAACCAATTCCTTCACTGCAAGGATATGACCGTCATCAGAAAGTGATTTATATTGGGACATTTTCAAGAGCAATTGCGCCAGCAATCCGTATCAGTTATATGGTTTTGCCAGAGCCCTTGTTGGAGATTTATAAAGCAAAATGTGCATTTATGAGTTGTACCGTTCCGAGGGTAGATCAATATATTGTGCAGCTTTTTATGGAACGAGGATATTTTGAACGTCATTTGAATAAAATGAGAGCAATTTATAAAGGCAGACATGATGCACTTATGATGGGGTTAAAACCTCTCACCAAGAAATGTAGTATTACAGGAGAATACGCAGGAATGCATCTGCTTTTGACTTTTTCGGAAGCAGGAAAAGAAGAAGACATGATACAGGCAGCTGCAGAACGGCAAATAAAGGTATACGGATTATCGAAATACTATATTGAAAAACAAGAAAAGAGTAACACAACACTGATATTAGGATTTGCAAATTTGAAAGAGGAGCAAATAGAAGCAGCAGTACGTGAATTGTGTGAAGTATGGAAATAAAGGATGTGATTAACATAGAAGTAAGAGCGATAAAAACAAAAACAGTAAAAAGTGCAAAAAAGAAATTGTTAGGATTGCTTTTTAGTAGAGTGTCTGTTCTAGGAGTACTATTACTGATTCAGCTATATATTTTTGGGGCAGCAGTTACTTATTTAAGAGATTATGCAACTTACATTTACATGTGCTTTATGATTATGGAAGTAATATCCGTAATCTACATTATGAACAGTAAAAGCAACCCAGCATTTAAAATTACTTGGATTATGCTGATTCTAGTGCTGCCAATCTTAGGAACAGCATTTTATGTTTTTGTAAAACTACAGCCAGGAACTGCATATCTGCGAAATCGTTTGGAAACATTAAACAGAACAACAAAATGTAATATGCAGCAGGATACAGAAACGTTAGAAGCACTGCGACTTTCAAAACCGGCAAATGCGAATCTTGCAACCTATTTGACCAATCGTGTTTCCTTTCCGGTGCATCGTAATACTTCTGTGACGTATTTTGCATCTGGAGAAGAAAAGTTCGAAGAAATGAAGAAGCAGCTTCGCATGGCAAAGGACTACATTTTCTTAGAATATTTTATTGTTGAAAAAGGAATCATGTGGAATGAGATCCTTGATATCTTAAAAGAAAAGGTATGGGAAGGGGTCGATGTTCGTTTTATGTATGATGGCATGTGCAGCATGATTCAGCTGCCATATGGCTATGAAAAAGAAATGAGACGAGCAGGTATCAAGTGTAAATTGTTTAGTCCAATCCGTCCGGTTTTATCGAGTTACCAAAATAATCGTGATCATCGAAAGATTTGTGTGGTGGATGGAAGAGTTGCATTTACCGGTGGTGTAAATCTTGCAGATGAATATATCAATGAAAAAGAACGATTTGGGCATTGGAAAGATACTGCAGCCATGTTTGAAGGCGAAGCGGTGCAGAGCTTTACGATGATGTTCCTCCAAATGTGGAATGTAGCAGAAAGACGACCTGAGAATTATGAGAAATTCTTAACACCAAAATCATCAGAAGTGCGAAGAGAATTAGGATATGTTTTACCATATGGAGACAGTCCTTTCGATGATGAAAATATTGGAGAACAGGTTTATATGCACATTTTAAATCATGCAAAAAAGTATGTGCATATTATGACCCCGTATTTGATTTTGGATAATGAAATGTCAGCAACGCTCCAATATGTGGCAGAATGTGGAATTGAAGTTATTATTATTATGCCTCATATTCCAGATAAATGGTATGCGTTTGCATTGGCAAAAACCTATTATGCAGATTTATTAAAGGCTGGTGTGAAAATCTACGAATATACACCAGGGTTTGTTCATGCCAAGGTATTTATATCTGACAATGACACAGCAACGGTAGGTACCATTAATTTAGATTATCGCAGCCTCTATCATCACTTTGAATGTGGAGCGTTTATTTATAGCAATCCAGTTGTGTGGGATATTGAGAAAGATTTCCAAGACACACTTATGAAATGCCAAGAAGTTACATTGGAGACACTCCAAAACGAAAAAATTTCTGTGAAGATTGCTGGAAAAATTCTTCGTTTAGTAGCTCCGCTTATGTAAATTAATAAAATTTACTAATAAATGAAAAATAATATTGTACTGTAAAAAAAATCGTAGTATAATTCATCTGTAATTCTTAAGAGAAAGAATGCAATAAAAACTAAACAAAATAAACAACAGATAGGAGACGATCACATGGAAAGAAGAGTGGGTACTGTTTCAAGAGGCATTAGATGTCCAATTATTAGAGAAAGCGACAACTTAGCCGATATCGTAGTAGAAAGCGTTTTAGCAGCAGCAGAAAGCGAAGGATTTGAATTAAGAGATAGAGATGTTATTGCTCTTACAGAATCTATCGTAGCTAGAGCACAAGGAAATTATGCTCCAGTAGAAGCAATCGCTGAAGACGTAAAAGCAAAATTAGGTGGAGAAACAATTGGGGTTATTTCACCAATTTTATCAAGAAACAGATTCGCAATCTGCTTAAAAGGGATTGCTATGGGAGTAAAGAAAATTGTTTTAATGCTTAACTACCCAAGTGATGAAGTAGGTAACGAATTAGTATCTTTAGACAAACTAGATGAAGCTGGAGTAAACCCTTACAGTGACGTCCTTACATTAGAAAAATATAGAGAATTATTTGGTGAAAACAAACATGAATTCACAGGTGTTGATTATGTAGAATATTATGGAAACTTAATCAGAGAAGCTGGTGCAGAAGTGGAAATCATTTTCGCTAACAATCCACGTGTAATCTTAAATTACACAAAAAATGTTCTTAACTGTGATATTCATACACGTGCAAGAACAAAACGTATTTTAAAAGCAAATGGTGCAGAAAAAGTATGTGGTTTAGATGACATCTTAACAGCACCTGTAAACGGAAGCGGATACAACTCAAAATACGGTCTTCTTGGTTCAAACAAATCAAGAGAAGACAGCATCAAATTATTCCCAAATGAATGCTTCGATTTAGTAGAAGACATTCAAAAACAAATCCTTGATAAAACTGGAAAACACGTAGAAGTAATGGTTTACGGAGATGGTGCTTTCAAAGATCCTCAAGGAAAAATTTGGGAACTTGCTGACCCAGTAGTTTCACCAGCTTACACAGATGGTTTAATTGGAACTCCAAACGAATTAAAATTAAAATATCTTGCAGACAACGATTTCTCTGATTTAAGCGGAGAAGCTTTAAAAGAAGCGATTTCTAAGAGAATCAAAGAAAAGAGTGATAACCTTGTAGGAGATATGGCTTCTCAAGGAACAACACCTAGACAATTAACAGACTTAATTGGTTCATTATGTGACCTTACAAGTGGTTCAGGTGACAAAGGAACTCCAGTTGTATTAGTGCAAGGATACTTTGATAACTACACAAACTAATCTAGATACAAAAAAGACGCTCATCGAGAGCGTCTTTTTTAATGACTACAATAATTGAATTCCGTTTGCAATTGCATGTTGGAAAATATCTTCTGGCCAGGTAGAAGATTGTACTTCACCGATATGAGCTTTTCTCAGGCAATACATACAGATACGAGATTGTCCAAGACCTCCTCCGATTGTGTAAGGAAGTTCATGATTCAATAAAGCTTTTTGGAAATCTAATTCTGCACGTTCTGGGCAGCCTGCCAATTCTAATTGACGTTGTAAAGCTTCTTCATCAACACGAATTCCCATAGAAGAAAGTTCTAGTGCGATGTCAAGGACTGGATAATATACAATGATATCACCATTTAATTCCCAATCATCATAATCTGGAGCACGTCCGTCGTGCTTTTCACCAGAACTTAAAATTTTACCAATCTGAGAAATGAATACAGCCCCTTTATCTTTGGCGATTGTGTATTCTCGTTCTTTCGCTGTAAGTCCTGGATACATATTTTCTAATTCCTGCGATGTAATGAAGAAAATATCATCAGGAAGTAATGGCTCTATGTAATTATATCTTCTGGAAATATAGCTTTCTGTTTCTTTCAAAGCAGCATATACTTTGCGAACAGTATATTGCAATGTTTCCATGTTACGTTCTTCTTTTGAAATTACTTTTTCCCAGTCCCATTGGTCAACATAAAGAGAATGGATATTATCGGTATCTTCATCACGGCGAATCGCATTCATATCTGTGTAAAGACCTTCGCCAGAATGAAATCCATAACGTTTTAATGCGTATCGTTTCCATTTGGCAAGAGAATGTACGATTTCAACAGGATGATCCTCTTGCTCTTTGATTCCAAAAGAAACAGGACGTTCTACACCATTTAGATTATCATTCAAACCAGATTCTGGTTTTACGAAAAGCGGTGCAGATACACGTGTAAGATGTAATGATTTTGCGAGCGCTCTTTCGAAATGGTCTTTGATTTCTTTGATGGCTACTTCGGTTTCTCTGATTGTCAGAGGTGCCTCATAATTTTGCGGTATAATTAAATGTTCCATTTTCTATCACTCCTTTTACAATAGTTTTAGTTTAGTAGCAGTTTATGCGGTGTGTCAAGTAAAATGAGTCATATTTTCACTCTTTTCTGAATAGAATGACATAGTCGGGGCAAAAAAAGAAACAGGAGGGGCGAAATGAAACCACAAGTGATTACGGTAGAAGAATATTTGAAGAAAATTCAAAGAAAGAAAAAGAGAAAGTATTGACCAAAATTGCACTCAATGTTATGATACAAAATGGATTAAATGAAATGATAATACAAAGGAGATAGAATCATGGCTTTATTACAAGAATGGAGAGATACAGCATATTCTCAAGAAATGGATAAGAATATGTTACAAAAATTCTGGGGAACATACTTCCAAATCGAAAAAGCGATTTACGAAAAATTATTAACAAATCCAGAAGAAGAAGTAAGAGGAACTGTAAAAGAATTAGCAGAAAAATATGAAATTGATACATTTACAATGACAGGATTCTTAGATGGTATCAATGACAGCTTAAAAGAAGAAAACCCAATTGAAACAATGGAAGAAGATACAGTTGTAAACCTTGTATTTGATAAAGAAAAATTATACAAAAACATGGTAGATGCAAAAGCTGACTGGTTATATGAACTTCCACAATGGGAAAATATCTTTACAGAAGAAAAACGTAAAGAATTATACAAAGAACAAAAAAATTCAGGAACAATCCGTAAAGAAAAGAAAGTCGGAAGAAACGATGCTTGTCCATGCGGAAGTGGTAAAAAATATAAAAAATGCTGCGGCAGATAATTGTTTTTTAGAGTCTGGTATATCCGGACTCTTTTTTGTTCATACTAACTTTGAAACGAGTAAAAGGAGGTATGACAATGCCAGAATTAAAATGTGGAGTTGTTACATGTACACATAACTATGAAAACTATTGCGAGTTAGACAAAATCGAAGTAATAGGGAATACGGCGAAGCAAGCAAGAGATACAAGCTGTGGAAGCTTCGAGGAAAGAAAATCAGAAAGCTATGGCAATGCATCAAAACAAGTTTCTGCGACAAGCCATATTAACTGTCAGGCACAACAATGCAAATACAATGAAGGATGCAAATGCTGCGCTGGAAAAATCAGTGTTATGGGAACAGATGCTTCTAAGGTGGAACAGACAGAATGTGCAACATTTGATGCATAGCAATTTTAAAAGGTCCGTTAAGGGCCTTTTATTCTTGACGGTGATTATATAAGAGTTGTATAATGAAAATACTATCGGTTATTGGGAGGAAAAAGAGATGCCAATACGTGTACAGAATGATTTGCCTGTAAAAGAAATCTTAGAGCATGAAAATATATTTGTGATGGATGAATTTCGAGCAACGCATCAAGATATCCGTCCATTGAAGGTGGGGTTACTGAATTTGATGCCCCTTAAGGAAGATACGGAACTTCAGATTTTGCGTTCTTTATCAAATACACCATTGCAGGTAGATGTCGTTTTTGTAAATGTTTCCAGTCATGAGTCGAAGAACACATCTACTAGCCATTTGAATAAGTTTTATGTTCCATTTTCAGAAATCAAAAAACAGAAATTTGATGGATTTATTATTACTGGAGCACCAGTGGAGCAGATGCCATTTGAGGATGTGGACTACTGGGAAGAGTTGAAGGAGATTATGGAGTGGACGAACACCCATGTGACATCGACCATGCATTTGTGTTGGGGAGCACAAGCAGGAATCTATTATCACTATGGAGTAAATAAAAAGCAGCTAGATGCAAAAGTGTTTGGCGTGTTTGAACATTTTGTGGAAAATAGAAAAACACCACTTGTAAGAGGATTTGATGATGTTTTCTATGCACCACATTCCCGCCACACAACTGTTCCGACAGAAGCTTTGAAAGAGATTGAAGATTTGGTAATCTTAGCAGAGTCGGAAGAAGCGGGCGTGTTCTTATGCATGTCAAAGGACGGAAGACGTATTTTTGTAATGGGACATCCAGAGTATGACCGTATTACATTACATAATGAGTATATGCGTGATAAAAATAAGGGGTTAGAGATTGCAGTTCCAAAGAACTATTATCCGAATGACAATTGTGAGAATCGACCAAGATTAACTTGGAGATCTCATGCGAATAACCTCTATACCAATTGGATCAATTATTATGTATACCAAACAACACCATATGTACTAGAGGATGATGAATAGATTGTCAAGCGTGACAATCTATTTTTTTAACCAAAATTTTGCGATTTCAAAACGTCGTTTTTTGTATAATATGACATTGTGAAATGTGTTGACTCGATATGTGTGGAGTGGTAAGATAGGTAATGCAGAATAAATACTGTATATAGTGATTAATAAGAGAATAAAACACTAGATATAGATAAAATAAAAATATGAAAGGAGAAACGAGATATGATTAAAGTAGTGAAAAAAGACGGGTCTTTGGAAGAATTTAATGTCCAGAAAATCATTATAGCGGTTAATAAATCGGCATATCGTGCGTTAATTAAATTCACAGATGAGGAATTGGATTTCATTTGTAATTACGTAGAAGAAGAAGTAAAGAAGATGGGATTGAATTCGATTCAAATAGCACAGATGCATAATGTGGTTGAAGGGGCGCTTGAAAGAGTAAATCCAATGGTTGCGAAAAGTTATAGAGATTACCGTAACTACAAACAAGACTTCGTTCATATGTTAGACGAAGTGTATAAAAAGAGCCAATCTATCATGTATATCGGAGATAAAGAAAATAGTAATACAGATAGTGCGCTTGTATCAACAAAGAGAAGTTTGATCTTCAATGAGTTGAACAAAGAATTGTATAAAAAGTTTTTCCTTACAGTGGAAGAGATTCAAGCAATCCGTGAAGGATATATCTATATTCATGATATGTCTGCAAGACGTGACACAATGAACTGCTGTTTATTTGATGTGAAGAATGTATTGAGCGGCGGCTTTGAAATGGGAAATCTTTGGTATAACGAACCAAAGACACTTGATACAGCATTTGATGTTATCGGAGATATTGTGTTGAGTGCAGCAAGCCAGCAATATGGTGGATTTACAGTACCTAGCGTAGATGATATTATTGCTCCATATGCAGAAAAATCATTTAATAAACATGTGGAAAAATATCGTTCTTTAGGATTAGATGAAGAAGTTGTGCAGAAAGTTGCATGGCAAGATTTGGAAAAAGAAATGGAACAAGGATTCCAAGGTTGGGAATACAAATTCAACTCTGTATCGTCAAGTCGTGGAGATTATCCATTTATTACTGTGACAGCAGGTACAAATACTACAAAATATGGTAAGTTGGCAACAATCACAATGTTGAAAGTACGTCAAAACGGACAAGGAAAAGCAGGACACAAGAAACCAGTATTATTCCCTAAGATTGTGTTCTTATATGATGAAAATTTACATGGTCCTGGTAAAGAATTAGAAGATGTATTTGAAGCAGGAATTGAATGTTCAAGAAGAACAATGTATCCAGACTGGTTAAGTTTAACTGGAAAAGGGTATATTGCAAGCATGTACAAGCAATATGGAAAGATCATCAGCCCAATGGGATGCCGTGCATTCCTTTCGCCTTGGTATGAAAGAGGTGGAATGAATCCTGCAGATGAAAATGATACACCAGTATTCGTTGGTCGTTTTAACATTGGTGCAGTAAGTTTACATTTGCCTATGATCTATGCAAAAGCAAGACAAGAAAGCAAAGATTTCTATGAAGTATTAGATTACTATTTGGAATTGATTCGTCGATTACACATTCGCACATATGATTACTTGGGAGAATTGAAAGCTTCTACAAATCCATTGGCTTACTGCGAAGGTGGATTCTATGGTGGAAATCTTGGAATCTATGACAAGATCAAACCATTATTGAAATCGGCAACAGCATCTTTCGGAATTACAGCGTTAAATGAATTACAACAACTTCATAACAAGAAATCTTTAGCGGAAGATGGTCAATTCGCATTAGAAGTATTGGAATACATTAACAAGAAAGTAAATGAATTCAAAGAAGAAGACGGACATTTATATGCGATTTATGGAACTCCAGCAGAAAACTTATGCGGTGTTCAAGTACAACAATTCCGTAAGAAATATGGAATTATTGAAAATGTTTCAGATAGAGAATATGTAAGCAATAGTTTCCACTGTCATGTTACAGAAGATATTACACCAATTCAAAAACAAGATTTGGAAGGTCGTTTCTGGGAACTTTCAAATGGTGGAAAGATTCAATATGTAAAATATCCAATCAACTATAATGTGGAAGCAATCAAGACATTGGTACGTCGTGCAATGGATTTGGGATATTATGAAGGGGTAAATCTTTCATTGTCTTATTGCGATGATTGTGGACATCAAGAATTAGCAATGGATGTTTGTCCAGTTTGTGGAAGTGAAAACTTGACAAAGATTGAACGTATGAACGGATATTTATCATATTCCCGCGTGAAAGGCGATACACGTCTGAATGATGCCAAAATGGCAGAAATTGCAGAAAGGAAAAGTATGTAATGAGATATCATAATATAACAAAAGATGACATGTTGAATGGAGCAGGGCTTCGTGTAGTCCTATGGGTGGCAGGATGCTCTCATTGTTGTAAGGAATGCCACAATCCAATCACATGGGATCCAAACGGTGGGTTAGAATTCGATGAAGACGCAAAACAAGAAATTTTTGCAGAATTAGAGAAAGATTATGTAAGTGGTATCACATTCAGCGGAGGAGATCCCCTACACATCAATAACGTATATGATGTAACAGAACTAGCAAGGGAAATTCGAGAAAAATACCCAAACAAAACAATTTGGTTATATACTGGTGCAACATGGGAAGATGTTGCAAATATGAAAGTAATGCAATACGTGGATATTGTTGCAGATGGCGAATTCGAAGTGGATAAATTCGATGCGAATTTACATTGGGTAGGAAGCGCAAACCAAAGAGTGATTGATGTGAAACGTACATTAGAAAAAGGGGAAGTAGTTTTATATGAAGATTAATATCAAACGATTAACAGAAACTGCTGTGCTTCCAGAAAGAGGAAGTGCATATGCAGCAGGGTATGATTTATTTGCTGATATTGAAGCAGCAATTGAAATCAAACCACATGAAACATTTTTAGTTCCAACAGGACTTGCAATGGAAATTCCAGAAGGATATTTCGGAGGGATTTTTGCAAGAAGCGGATTATCAATGAAAGAGGGACTTCGTCCAGCAAACTGTTGTGGTGTTGTAGATGCAGATTATCGCGGACAAGTTTGTGTATCACTTCATAATGATAGTGATGTAACAAGAACAATTACTCCACAACAAAAGATTGCACAATTAGTGGTTGTTCCATTTTTAAGTGTAGAATTTGAAGAAACAGAAGAACTTAGCGACACCGTACGTGGTATTGGTGGATTTGGTTCTACTGGAAAGTAAAAGAGTATAGAAAAGCCTTCACATGGAGATACTGATAGAAAGTATACGTGTGGAGGTTTTTTATTGTGGAAGAGAAACAGGAAGTATTCCGTACACTGAAGGAAAATATCTCTTATATGAATCAAATACTTCCGATAGGGGAAAGTTTTGATTTGATTCAAAGGGAGATTATCATCGGGGAGCGAAAAAGTATTTTCTATTTTATAGATGGTTTTACGAAGGATGAGGCAATGCAAAAGATGATTACGGGATTTTTTGCGCTTAAAAAAGAAGATATGCCAACAACAGCGACGGGATTTTCGAAATTGTGTATTCCTTATGTAGAAGTAGATGTGATTGACAATTTTGATCTGATTATCCGAAATGTGTTGTCGGGTGTGACATGCTTATTTATAGAAGGATATGAAGCTTGTTTTGCAATTGATTGCAGAACCTATCCTGCCAGAAGTGTGGATGAACCAGAAAAGGATAAATCCCTTCGCGGATCGAGAGATGGATTTGTAGAAACCATAGTGTTTAATACTGCCTTGATTCGCCGTAGAATACGAGATCCTCATTTGGTTATGAAAATGTTAGATATTGGGGATTGTTCCAGAACAGACGTGGCACTTTGTTACATGTCAGATCGAGTGGATGAAGCGCTTTTACAAAACCTTTTGCAACGATTGGAAAGCATCAAAATTGATGCACTTCGCATGAATCAGCAAAGTCTTGCAGAGTGTTTGTACAAACGAAAATGGTACAATCCATTTCCGAAGTTTAAATTTACAGAAAGACCAGATACGGCAGCAGTCTGTTTGCTAGAAGGAAAAGTGGTATTGTTAGTTGATAATTCGCCATCTGCAATGATTTTACCTACTTCCATTTTAGATGTGGTGGAGGAAGCGAATGATTACTATTTTCCAACACTTACCAATATCTATTTGAAAATTTCGCGGTCGATCATTGCAATTGGAACAGTGTTCTTAACACCGATTTTTCTTTTGTTTATGCAAAATCAAGCATGGATACCAGAACGCTTTTCCTTTGTTGTGATACAAGATATGGTAAATATACCCGTGTTTTGGCAACTCTTTATTCTGGAAATCGCCATTGATGGCTTGCGGCTTGCGGCGTTGAATACGCCGAGTATGTTAAGTACTCCGCTAAGTGTGATTGCAGGGATTGTGATGGGAGAGTTTGCAGTAGAATCTGGATGGTTTAATTCTCAGGTGATGGTCTATATGGCATTTGTGGCAATCGCGAATTATACGCAGCCGAATTTTGAATTGGGATATGCGCTGAAATTTATGCGTTTGTTAATCTTGGTGTTGACAGCGCTCTTTAATTGGATTGGTTTTGCAGTGGGTGTGGTGATTGTGATTGGTTCTTTGGTATTTAATAAGACCTTGTCAGGAAGAAATTATCTAAATATAAAGTTGAATTAAAAAAGAGAATCTCGTTTTTTGAGATTCTCTTTTAGAATTACAAAATGAAAAGACCTAATCCTGTTGCGATAGAACTTACAAGGATGATGACTAAAATAATAGGAGCAATCCATTTGATCATAACTGTAAATAATTTTTCGCTCTTAAATTGTCCGTCAGATGATTTGACTTCATCTGAAATTACTTTTGGTCCAATTACAAATCCGATAAGGATACATGTAAGTAATGCAACGATTGGCATAATCACACTATTACTGATAAAGTCGAAAGTATCAAGGATAGACATGCCTCCTAAGAATGTAATGTCGCTCCATGCACTGAAACCTAATGCAGATGGGATTCCCATTGCTAAACAGAAGACTGTTACTACGATACATGTGAAAGTTCTATTCCAGTGGAATTTATCGCAAAGAATTGAAACGATTGTTTCCATCAATGAAATAGAAGAAGTAAGTGCTGCAAAGAATACTAATACGAAGAAGAGTGTTCCGATTGCACCACCAAATGCCATGCTGTTAAATACTTTTGGTAATGTAATGAACATTAGGCTAGGACCTGCTTGTAAGTTTTCAGCTGTACCACCAGAAAATGCGAATACACCAGGAACAACCATAAGTCCTGCCATGAATGCGATTCCTGTATCAAAGATTTCAATTTGACGTACAGAAGATTCGAGTTTGTTTTCTTTCTTCATATAAGAACCATATGTAATCATGATACCCATTGCAAGAGACATCGAATAGAACATTTGTCCCATGGCTGCTAATACAGTTTTGGCAGAGAAGTTTGCAAAGTTAGGTTTGATGTAATAGATCAATCCTTCGATTGCCCCATCAACTGTTAATCCATAACATGCAATAACAACTGTTAAAACAACTAAGATTGGCATCATAAATTTACTTACAGTTTCAATTCCTTTTTCAACACCAAGTAAAACGATGATTGCTGTAAGACCGATATATAAGAAGAACCAGCCAATTGGTTCGCCTACTGTACCGATAAATGATGTGAAATAATCATCGCTTGCAGCAGCAGTAACACCGCCTGTGGCAAACGTAAATAAATATTTTGTTACCCATCCACCAATTACACTATAATATGGTAAGATAATAGATGGAACGATGGCAGTTAAAACACCTAAGAATCCGAAACGTTTATCAAGTTTTGTGTAAGCTTCGATTGCACTTAGTCCTGTTTTTCTACCAATAGCGATTTCGGCAATCATTAAAGTGAAACCAAAAGTCACTACAAGAATTAAGTATACAAATAAGAAAGTTCCGCCGCCATATTGTGCTGCAAGATATGGGAAGCGCCAGATATTACCAAGCCCAACCGCAGAACCAGCGGCAGCGAGAACGAAGCCAATCTTATTTGTAAAATTGCTACGTTGACTCATATGAAATTTTCCTCCTTTAGAATAATGTCTGTTCGACACGATGTTGCTTTACAACGTTAAGAAGTATTATGCCATAGAAATGTAGGAAAGGCAAGGAAAATAAAAAAAGTTGAAAAAATGTGTTGACACTGAAAAATGTATGTGCTATTATAACACACGTGAGGCAAAAGAAAGTAGAGTTCCACTCTCACCCTAGCATAAGTAGATGACTAGCGGTTGATATTGACGCATAAGAAAAGGTTCGTAAGTGACCCTGGTATGCAGAGAGAACGGGTGGATAGTTTATAACTATTCATTTTTTTTGCGCATGAAGAGAGTAAAGTAAGTATTATTTTTTGGAGGTGTACGACCATTAGCGATTTAATGATTAATGAGCAAATCAGAGACAAAGAAGTCAGAGTGATTGGTGAAAATGGTGACCAATTAGGTATTATGTCAGCTAGAGAAGCTATGAAGCTTGCACAAGAGGCTGAATTAGATTTAGTGAAGATTGCTCCAACAGCAAAGCCACCTGTTTGTAAGATTATCGATTACGGTAAATACAAATATGAGATGACAAGAAAAGAAAAAGAAGCAAAGAAAAAACAAAAAACAGTTGACGTAAAAGAAGTACGTCTCTCACCAAATATTGACACAAACGACTTAAACACAAAAGTAAACAGTGCTAAGAAGTTTATTCAAAAAGGTGATAAAGTAAAAGTTACTTTACGTTTTCGAGGTAGAGAAATGGCTCACATGGCTACAAGTAAACATATCTTAGATGATTTCGCAGATATGATGAAAGATGTAGCATCTGTTGAGAAACCAGCGAAACTCGAAGGTAGAAGCATCAGCATGGTTTTAACTGAAAAACGTTAAACAATAAAGAAGCATATTAAGGAGGAACATATCATGCCAAAATTGAAAACAAATAGAGCAGCTGCAAAGCGCTTCAAAAAAACAGCTACAGGTCAACTTAAAAGAAATAAAGCTTACAAAAGCCATATCTTAACTAAGAAATCTACTAAGAGAAAAAGAAATCTTAGACATGCAACTATCACAGATGCAACTAATGTTAAGAACATGAAAAAAGTATTACCATACTTATAAGATCGAAGAAGGAGGATTAGAAGGACATGGCAAGAATTAAAGGCGGAATGAACGCTAGAAAAAAACACAACAGAACATTAAAACTAGCTAAAGGTTACAGAGGAGCTAGATCTAAACAATACAGAGTAGCAAAACAATCAGTTATGAGAGCTTTAACATCTTCATACGCTGGTAGAAAACAACGTAAACGTCAAATGAGACAATTATGGATCGCTCGTATCAACGCAGCAGCTAGAATGAACGGTTTATCATACAGCAAAATGATGCACGGCTTAAAAGTAGCTGGTGTAGAAATCAACAGAAAAATCTTAGCTGACATGGCAGTTAACGATGCTCAAGGTTTTGCAACATTAGCTGAATTAGCAAAAGCAAACTTAGCATAATTATGCTTATAAGAGTAGAAGTCCAGTATGGATTTCTACTCTAAATTGTAAACAATAGATGAAATTGTTTGAAAAAATAAAAAAGTTAAGAAAATATCAAAAAAGGTGTTGACAAAAAAGAAACCTTGAGATATACTAACATTTGTCAGCAGCGATGACAAGACAACTTAACGGGGTGTGGCTCAGCTTGGCTAGAGCGCCTGGTTTGGGACCAGGAGGTCGC
>CAZINB010000028.1:0-24015 GCA_964540565.1 uncultured Faecalimonas sp. | reverse complement strand
CGTGTAAACGGTTCCTTTTTTTCAATTATTGTTGTAGAAAAAGGAAGCTTTGTGATACAATGTCATAAATACGAAAATTAGGGAGGCAGTGTATGGGCGATACATTTATTGAACAACTTGTAAAGCAAAGACAGACGACATCAAATTTATTAAAAAAATGTGGCTTGATAGTGCTTACGGTATTATCCGTGTTCCTTGTACTTCTTATGCCAGTTTTATTACCATTACCAGTGCTTTTGATTGTACTGGATGTTTTTTTAATGAAAAGAATGGATTTGGAATTCGAGTACAGTTATTTTAATGGAGATTTAGATATTGACAAGATTATGGCAAAACAATCAAGAAAAAAAGTTTTCTCGACAGATATGGAAAGCATGATTGTTGTGGCACCAGCAGGTTCCATTGAATTACAACCATATAAACAATTAAAAGCGATTGACTATAGTAGCAATACAGGAAATGGAAAGGTGTATGAACTTGTTACAAATTATAATGGAAGAAAAGTAAAAGTTCTTTTAGAACCAAGTCAAGAGCTATTAGACGGTATGAGAATGAAAGCTCCACGAAAAGTATTTATTTAGGCTTGACAGAATGATAAGTTTCTAGTAACATTAAATTTATTTATTAAAATGCAAAAGATATAAAATATTAATAAGTACAACTTATTAATATTCATATTAAAACAAAAGTGAAGAAAGAGAGGATAATTTCATGGGAAGAATTATTGGAGAAGGAATTACATTTGATGATGTGCTTTTAGTACCAGCTTATTCAGAAGTGATTCCAAATCAAGTGGACGTATCAACAAACTTAACTAAGAAAATTCGTTTGAACATTCCAATGATGAGTGCAGGTATGGATACTGTTACAGAACATCGTATGGCGATTGCAATGGCAAGACAAGGTGGTATCGGTATTATCCATAAGAATATGTCAATTGAAGCACAAGCAGAAGAAGTTGACAAAGTGAAACGTTCAGAAAATGGTGTTATCACAGATCCATTCTCTTTATCACCAGAACATACATTAGAAGATGCGAATAATTTAATGGCTAAATTCCGCATTTCAGGAGTTCCAATTACAGAAGGTAAAAAGTTAGTTGGAATCATTACAAACCGTGATTTGAAATTTGAAGAAGACTTTTCAAAGAAAATCAAAGAATCTATGACATCCGAAGGCCTTATCACAGCATTGGAAGGAACTACATTGGAAGATGCGAAAAAGATTCTTGCAAAAGCTAGAAAAGAAAAATTACCAATCGTAGATAAAGACTTTAACTTAAAAGGGTTAATCACAATCAAAGATATTGAAAAGCAAATTAAATATCCTATGTCAGCAAAGGATGCACAAGGTCGCCTTCTTTGTGGTGCTGCAGTAGGAATTACAAATAATATTTTGGAACGTGTAGAAGCGTTAGTGAAAGCCAAAGTAGACGTAATCGTAATTGATTCAGCGCATGGACATTCAAAAAATATTTTAGAAACAGTGAAGATGGTAAAAGCAAATTATCCAGATTTACAAGTAATCGCAGGAAATGTTGCGACAGGCGAAGCAACAAAAGCATTGATCGACGCAGGCGTAGATGCAGTAAAAGTTGGTATTGGACCTGGATCTATTTGTACAACACGTGTTGTTGCAGGAATTGGTGTTCCACAAGTTTCAGCAGTTATGGACTGTTATGAAGTAGCGAAAGAATATGGAATTCCAGTAATCGCAGATGGTGGTATCAAATATTCTGGAGATATGACAAAAGCCATTGCAGCTGGTGCTAACGTATGTATGATGGGAAGCATCTTTGCAGGATGTGATGAAAGCCCAGGAACATTTGAATTGTACCAAGGAAGAAAGTACAAAGTATACCGTGGTATGGGTTCTATTGCAGCAATGGAAAATGGAAGTAAAGACCGTTATTTCCAAGCAGATGCGAAAAAATTAGTTCCAGAAGGTGTAGAAGGTCGTGTAGCATACAAAGGAACAGTAGAAGATACCGTATTCCAATTAATTGGAGGTCTTCGTTCAGGTATGGGTTACTGCGGAACACCTACGATTGAAGAATTAAAAGAAAATGGCAGATTTGTAAAAATTTCAGCAGCTTCATTAAAAGAAAGTCATCCTCATGACATTCATATTACAAAAGAAGCTCCTAACTATAGTGTAGATCAAGCATAAAAGGAAAGAGACTTCCCTAGTTCTTAAGAAAGAACTAAGGAAGTCTTTTGTAACTTTTGGAGGAAAATGTGATAGAATGTCGTTAATAACAAAAGAGGGGATCACATGAAAAAGAGTGAAATAAGACGACGTCGAAGAAGAATAAAAAGACGGATTCAGATTTTGGTGAGGTTATTTACATTTTTTGTCATATTGCTATTAATCTGTTTTACAGGGTTGAAGTTAAAAGAAAAGATATGGGACAAGGATAAATATACGGAAGTGGATGCTTCTAAGATTGGAATTGCACAACCAGATATAGATGTACAGTTATTGACAGAAAATCCATATTCCAGACCAGGAACAAAATCGGAAAAGATTAAAGGAATTGTCATTCATTATACAGGGAATCCAGGAACGACTGCAAAACAAAATCGAAGTTATTTTGAAAATCTAAAAGATACAAAAGAACGAAAGGCAAGCAGTCATTTTGTAGTTGGATTGAAGGGCGAGATTGTACAATGCGTACCAACTTGGGAAATTGCATATGCGTCCAATGATCGAAACGCAGATACTGTTTCAATCGAAACTTGCCATTGGACAGAGGAAGGAAATTATACAGAAGAAACCTATGACTCTTTAGTACATCTTACTGCATGGCTTTGCCAAAAATTTGATTTAACAGAAGAAGACTTATTGCGTCATTACGATGTTACTGGTAAAATATGTCCAAAGTATTTTGTGGATCATGAAGATGCTTGGGACGAATTTCGACAGGATGTAGGAAAGATGCTAGAGGAGGTAGAATCGTGAAACATATCTTTTTGATTGGTTTTATGGGTTCTGGAAAAAGTACAGTTGCGAGAAGAATGAAAAATGGATACGGATTTCAATTGATTGAGATGGATGAAGCCATTGAAAAAGAACAAGGAATGCGTATTTCTGACATTTTTCAAAAGTATGGTGAAGAGTACTTTCGAGACTTAGAAACTTCATATTTGAAAAAAATAGAGCAGGAAGAAGCGTGCGTCGTTTCGTGTGGCGGTGGCGTGGCACTTCGCAAGGAAAATGTGGAGATTATGCAAAAATGTGGTATCATTGTTTGGTTGAATGCATCACCACAGATTATTTTGGAACGTGTGAAGCGTAATGACAAAAGACCGCTATTGCGTAATCGCAAAACCATAGAAGACATTACAGCAATGATGGAAGCACGTAGACCAATATATGAAAATGCAGCACAGCTGGTTGTTACCATTGATGGAAAAGAATCCAGAGATGTTGCAAAAGAAATCATAGAAAGAATAAAAGAGATAGGAGAATAGAAATGTTTGAGACATTTTTTCCAGACGAGTATGTAGCATCGACATATGTGATACCGTTTGAAAAGTTATATGAAGAAGGATATCGAGGGTTGATCTTTGATATTGATAATACACTTGTGACACATGGGGCACCAGCAGATGAGCGTGCAAAGAAACTATTTGCACGATTAAAAGAGATTGGGTTTACATGCTGCTTGCTATCAAACAATCAAGAAGCGCGTGTGAAGATGTTTAATCAGGATGTGCAAGTGCATTACATTTATGATGCGCATAAACCATCGGTAAAGAATTATGAGAAAGCCATGGAACTTATGATGACGACGAAAGAAAATACGTTGTTTATAGGAGATCAATTATTTACTGATGTTTGGGGAGCAAAACGTACGGGAATCCGTAACATTTTGGTGAAACCAATTCATCCAAAAGAAGAAATTCAGATTGTCTTTAAAAGAAAATTAGAAAAGATTGTATTGCATTTTTATCAAAAGAGCAAAAGATAAGGAGAACCAGAGCGGTTCTCCTTATTTTGCGGAAAATACAGTTTCTTTGATGAGATCAATTGGCATATCATGACCAGTCCAAAGGCGGAAACTTTCAGCTCCTTGGTATAGAAGCATTGGAAGTCCATTTTGTGTCTTGCAACCGGCTTCTCGTGCTAAACGTAAAAACATGGTTTCCTGTGGATTGTAAATGATATCAGATACAACTAAATCTGAACGAAATACAGAAGGGTCTGTAATCATGGAAGATTCTGTATTTGGTGCCATTCCAACGGAAGTCGCATTTGTCAGAAGGTCACTTGATGCAATCTCAGATTTGAGAATGGTATCGTCATTATAATCAAATAGATTGATTTTGCAATCACTATAAGATTTTAATTGCTCTATAATAGCGCGTGTTCGTTCAAAACGTACACCTGGTCTGGAAAAAATGGAAATTTCTCGGGCTCCTTCCAACGCAGACTGTACAAGAATGGATGTAGCTGCACCACCAGCACCGAGTAAGGTTAATTTTTTTCCTTTTATATAAAAATCAATATCTTGTAATGCACGAAGATAACCAATCCCGTCTGTAGAATATCCAATAAATTTTCCGCTTTTATGAACAACTGTATTTACCGCTTCCATAATTTTAGCAGCAGGCGAAAGTTCGTCACAATATTGGCACATTTTTGTTTTCACAGGCATCGTTAAGTTAAAACCTGCAATGTCCATGGAACGTAATCCGTCAACAACTGTTTTGAGGGTATCTTCATTTACGTCAAAAGCAAGATAGGCGTAATCAAGATCTAAATGTGCAAAAGCAGTGTTGTGCATCATAGGAGAAAAACTATGAGATACGGGACTGCCAAGAAGTGCGGTCAATTTTGTGTGTCCTGTAATTGGTTTCATGTAATCACCTCATAACAAATTTATTATGTTTACTCTAAATCCAATGGAAGAAAAAAGCAAGGAAATGTTGAAATGGAAAACAAATTGCTTTATGATGTAAAAAAAGTGAGGAGGAAACAGAACGTGAATCCAGTAACAGTAAGAAATGTAAAAATCGGAGAAGGGATGCCGAAGATTTGTGTTTCCATCATTGGAAAGAAGAAACAAGAAATTTTAGCATCTGCTTATGAAATAAAAAAACAAAAAGTTGATATGGCAGAATGGCGTGTAGATTGGTTTGAAGCTGTACAAGACTTGGAACAGGTGCGAGAAATTTTGAAAGAATTAAGAAATGTACTAGAAGAAATTCCGCTTTTATTTACATTTCGAACGAAAGCAGAAGGGGGAGAAGCGAAAATTTCCTCAGAAGCGTATGTGGCACTAAACAAGATGGCAGCAGGAAGCGGTGACGTGGACTTGGTGGATGTGGAACTGTTTTCGATGCAGGAAGTAAGTAAACAGCTGATTTATCAAATTCATGAATACGGAGTGATGGTGGTTGCTTCTAACCATGATTTCGAAAAAACACCAAAGAAAAACTGTATTGTAGAACGCCTTTGTCAAATGCAGGAAGCAGGAGCAGATGTTTTAAAAATAGCAGTGATGCCACACGACACGAAAGATCTACTGGAATTGCTTGCGGCTACAGAAGAGATAAATCGAGTGCATGCAAAACGTCCCGTAGTGACAATGTCCATGTCAAAGGTGGGGGTAGCCAGTCGCTTGCTAGGAGAGGTATTTGGTTCTGCCATTACATTTGGGGCAATAGGAGAGGTGTCAGCACCTGGTCAGGTGGATGCAAAAAGTCTAAGAAATATGCTAGAAATGATACATAAATACAGCTAAACAAAAAAAGGGTTGAAAAAATGTGCAATGTAGTATAGAATTAGAAAGGATAAACATGAGCATATCCTACCATGATGCAGTAGGATTTATATAAGGAGGAAAACAATGGCATTTACAGCAGGAGAAATTAAAAAAGGGAAAACTTTTACATTTGAAGGAAACGTATACAAATGTTTGGACTTCCAACACGTAAAACCTGGTAAAGGAGCGGCTTTCGTTCGTATTAAATACAAAAATATTATCACAGGTGGAACACGTGAAGAAGCATTCCGTCCAACAGAAAAATTTGAAGATGCTATCATCGAAAGAAAAACAATGCAATATCTTTACTGTGATGGTGGATTATACTACTTCATGGATATGGAAACATATGAACAAATTCCAGTAAACGAAGATGTAGTTGACGAAGACTTAAAATTCGTAAAAGAAAACGAAAGCGTAACAGTATGCTTCTACGATGGAAGTGCATACGCAATCGAAGCTCCACTTACAGTAGAACTTCAAATCACAGAAACAGAACCTGGATTCAAAGGTGATACAGCAACAGGTGCTACAAAACCAGCTACAGTTGAAACAGGTGCAGTAGTTCGTGTTCCATTATTCATCGAAGAAGGCGAAGTAATCAAAATCGATACACGTACAGGTGAATATTTATCAAGAGCATAATTGAAAAATTGTGGATAACTACGAAGATAAAATCCTAGAATGTTGATACATTCTAGGATTTTTTTGTGCATATGTTAACAGTATCCTATCGAATAGAAAGAACGCCTGCTTCGCAATCATAATAATAAGCATGATCAGATAACACTTCCTCACGATCGATTTCTGTTTGATTGATTTCCAAAATCATGTCATTGATAGTATCTTCAGAAGGGCCAACGCTTTCTGGTAAGATAATGATTTCGTGGATGCTACTAGGAAGTAAGTAATAATTTTCGTGTAATTGTTTGCCAATACGCTGTAATACATTTGGGTATAAAATGCAGGAGGCACCAAAACAGCGAAGTGAGTTCGTTAGAACGTACATGGGATTTTCTTCTTCTATTTCACAGGAAATTCCGGCATTACTTATTAGTTCCTCCATAACAAGATTCATTGGACGAAAATCGGCAGGGAGAAGTTTAGGTGTATTGCTTTTGGCAATTTCAAAGAGTTCTTCAGAGGACGTGTCCCAAAGAGATTGCAGCATATGCGTGACAGGAATAGTTGCGGTGCCAGTAGCGTTTATGTCAAACAAAACATAAAATACAATGGCAAGGTCATGATAAGGAATATAGGGAACAGTGGAAAGATAAGATTGGTTTTTCGATTGTGAGATAAGTTTGTAGACAATTTTAGATTGAATCTGTGAGAAATTACGAATGGCTTCGGTTTCCCAGTGCTGCTCTAATTGCAACTCTTGGTAAAGTGCGACAATGTTATCGCAAATAGAAAGTAAAGAGTGTCCAGCCAGAAATTGATTATAATGTTCTTCTAAATAAATCGTAGGGGATAGGCTGGAATGGTGATCGGAAAACATCAAACCGACACGCTCTTTTCCGTTATTTTTGAGTGTTGTACGAAGTTGTACAGAAATAGGAAAATCCAATGCATGTGCTACAAGTTTTTGTGCTTCTAAAGTAAATTGTTGATAAGTCATAAAATCTCCTTTCAAAATGTGGAGTAATCTGCAATTGTAATTCATTGGAAATGTGACAGGAATCTGTCTGAGAAAATTTGTTTGAAATATTATGGTTTTCTGATTATAGCTAAGTTTTGCAGAAAAAGCAATCCCTTTACTTTTAAAAATAAATGTGATAGGATAAATTGCACCTATAGCTCAGGGGATAGAGCACCGCCCTCCGGAGGCGGGTGCAGCGGTTCGAATCCGCTTAGGTGCGTTTATTTTAAGGTTGTTGTTAAGAAATGCTTATGTTAAAATAGATACATATGTAAATTAGGACGACTATGAGAATAGAGGAGGAAACTATGAAGAAGTTAATAGATTTATTGACAGCAGAGTTCGAGGCAGCTTTTGAAGCAGCAGGATACGATAAACAATATGCAAGAGTATCGCTCTCTAACAGACCAGATTTATGTGAGTACCAATGTAATGGTGCTATGGCAGCTGCAAAAGCATATAAAAAAGCACCAATTATGATTGCAAATGATGTGGTTGCTCATTTACAAGAGAACGCTTGCATCGAAAAGATTGAAGCGGTAAATCCAGGATTTATCAATGTAATCTTATCAGCAGAATTTGTAAAAGAATTCTTACAAGGGATGTCAGTAAAAGAAAAATTAGGTGTAGAAGAACCAGAACAAGTGAAGACTATTATCGTAGATTACGGCGGAGCAAATGTTGCAAAACCACTTCACGTAGGTCATTTACGTTCTGCGGTGATTGGTGAAAGTATCAAACGTATTGGAAAATTCATGGGACATCAAGTGATTGGTGATGTGCATCTTGGTGACTGGGGATACCAAATGGGTCTTGTTATTACAGAATTAAAGAAAAGAAAACCAGAACTTCCATATTTTGATGAAAGCTTCGAAGGAGAATATCCAGAAGAATCACCATTTACAATTAGTGAATTAGAAGAAATTTATCCAACAGCAAGTGCTTATGCAAAAGAACACGAAGACTACAAAGAAGAAGCACTTCAAGCAACTTATTTATTACAAAACGGACATAGAGGATATACAGCAATCTGGAACCATATCATGAATGTTTCTGTAACAGATTTGAAGAAAAATTATGGAAACTTAAACGTAGAATTTGATTTGTGGAAAGGGGAAGCAGATGCACAACCTTACATCCCAGAAATGGTAGAATACCTTAAAAATGAAGGATATGCACGTTTTGACCAAGGTGCTCTTGTTGTTGATGTAAAAGAAGAAACAGATACAAAAGAAATTCCTCCATGTATTATTTTAAAATCAGATGGAGCATCTCTTTACGGAACAACAGATCTTGCAACATTAGTAGAACGTGAAAAATTATATTCACCAGATGCAGTAATCTACATTACAGACAAACGTCAGGAATTACATTTTATGCAAGTGTTCCGTTGCGCGAAAAAAGCAAAGATCGTGCGCGAAGAAACACAACTTGCCCATATTGGCTTTGGAACAATGAATGGAAAAGATGGAAAGCCATTTAAAACAAGAGATGGTGGCGTTATGCGTCTTGAAACACTCATCAGCGATATCAACGAAAAAATGTATGATAAGATTGCTGAAAATAGAGTAGTGGATGAAGCAGAAGCAAGAGCAACTGCTGAAAAAGTAGGACTTGCAGCATTGAAATATGGTGATTTATCAAATCAAGCAGCAAAAGATTATGTGTTTGATTTAGATCGTTTCATTTCATTTGAAGGAAACACAGGACCATACATTTTATATACAATCGTTCGTATCAAATCAATTTTAAATCGCTATGAAGAAAGTGGAAAAGCAGTTTCTGATTGCGTGATTCGTTCAGCAGAATCAGCAAGTGAAAAAGCATTGATGCTTGAAGTTGCGAAATTCAATCAAGTGATGGAAAATGCATATGAAGAACTTGCACCACATAAGATTTGTGCATATATTTATGATTTATCGAATGCATTTAACCGTTTCTATCATGAAACAAAGATTCTTGCAGAAGAAAATGAAGAAAAACAAGCAGGATATATTGCGTTACTTGCTCTTACAAAACGTGTGTTAGAAGCATGTATCGATGTACTTGGATTTGAAGCTCCAGAAAGGATGTAATCAAATGACAGAAAAGTTATTTTATGAAGACAGCCATATGATGACCTTTTCTGCGATTGTAACAGCTTGTGAAAAAGTAGGAGACTATTATGAGGCAGTTCTTAACAGAACTGCCTTTTTTCCAGAAGGCGGCGGACAATATGCAGATACAGGGATGCTAGGAGAGGCTATTGTATCAGATGTACAAGAGAAAAAAGATATTATTTATCATAAAATAGATCGTCCACTTTCTGTAGGACAAGAAGTGATCGGCAAAATTGATTGGGAAGAACGTTTTTCTAAGATGCAGCAGCATTCTGGCGAACATATCGTATCAGGGCTTATACATGCAGCATTTGGATATGATAATGTAGGGTTTCATATGGGTACGGATGCGATTACCATGGATTTTAATGGTATCCTTACGAAAGAGCAGTTAAAAGAAATCGAATACAAAGCAAATGAAGCGGTTGCGCGTGATTTGGAGATTCAGGTAACATATCCATCAAAAGAAGCATTGCAGCAGATGGAATATCGAAGCAAGATTGAAATTGAAGGGCAAGTAAGAATTGTCACAATTCCAGGATATGATGTATGTGCATGCTGTGCGCCTCATGTGAAAAAGACAGGCGAGATAGGAATGATCAAGTTGGTTGGACTACAAAACTATAAAGGTGGCGTAAGAGTATCGATGCTTTGTGGGTTCCGAGCACTTGCAGACTACAATGAAAAAGCAGAGCAAGTGAAGAAAATTTCTGTGTTGTTATCTGCAAAAGAAAATGAAGTCTTTGAGGAAGTGGAAAAGTTAAAATCTGAAATTGCAGTACAAAAGAATAAAGTGTTTGAGTTGGAGCGAAAATTGCTTCAATATAAAGTAGAAGAACTTCCAAGAGAAGAAATCGTAATTGTCTTTGAAACAGAATTGAGTGGTAATGCACCACGTGAAATGATGAATTTGATTTTGCAAAAAGATGAAGTGAAAGTGGCAGCAATATTTGCAGGAAATGACGAAGAAGGATATCGTTATGTAATTGGCAGTCGTGTGAAAGATACCAGAGAGATTGTAAAACATCTAAATCAAGCTTTCCAAGGAAGGGGAGGCGGTAAGCCAGAAATGGTACAAGGACAAGTATGTGGAACACAGATGGCGATTCGGGAGGTATTGCAGGGATGCGTTACATTGGAAGACTAATTAGTCCGTTTGTAATCCGAGTGGGAATTGCAGTATTTGTAGAACTAGTGGCAATTGTGGTACTTAACTTGCTGCAGGTGACAGATCTTACATCGTATGCCACAGCGATAGGTGTGATTGGGGCAGTTGTTACAATTCCTGTCTTGTATGGGATGTTCCATAAAGAGCAGAAAGAATCTATGTGGAAACGGCAAGGTCCGATGTGGAAATATTGGGGCCTTTTGGTAATGTCAGTATCGGCAACTGTGGCAGTGAATACGATTTTGCTGTTAACTCCTATTGCGGAATATAGTGAAAGTTATCAAGAAACAGCAGCTATTTTGTATAGTCCTTCTTTGGTTATGCAGATTATTTCGGTTGGAATTATTTATCCGATTTTGGAAGAATGTTTGTTTCGAGGATTGTTATACTATCGTTTGCAGGAAAAAATGACAAGAAAAATAGCTTGGATATTATCGGCAATTCTATTTGGGTTATACCATGGGAATTTAGTGCAATTTATCTATGCAACAATTATGGGATGTATGCTTGTGTATTTGTATGAAACATATGGAACTTTGAAAGCATCAATTGCTGCTCATATCTGTATGAATCTGACTTCGGTGTTGTTTACCCAATATGATTTGTTTAGCTGGGTTTATGAAAGTGTGGTACGAACAGTTATTGTTACAATTACATCAGTAATTCTAGTATGTGTAAGCGGTGTGTGGATGCAAAAGAATTGCAAGAAATTGTGATGTGTCAAATATTACAAAAATGTTAAAAGTATGTTGCAAATAAATAGTTAATGTTATATAATTTTAACGGATAGAATCTTTTAGAAAAAGGATAGGTGGATTATGAAAAAATTCTTACGAGGACTTATCGTAACAGCATTGGTAAGTGCGACAGTTGCAACATCAGTATTTGCAGCACCAAGCGTAAATCAATTAAAAGAAGAAAAACAAGAAGCGAAGAATGAATTAGCTTCTTTAGAAAATAAAATGACAAGCATTATGACCAAAATCAACAAAGCGGAAGAAGAATTAGTTTCCATTGGATCAAAAATTGAACAAGCTGAAAGTGATTTGGCAGAAGCAGAAGAATTAGAAAAAGAACAATATGAAGCAATGAAACATCGTATTGTTGCAATGTATGAAAATGGAAATACATCCATGATTGCACTTGTGTTGGAATCCGGAAGCATTGCAGAAATGTTAAAACAAGCAGAAAATGTACAATCTGTACATGAATATGATAGAAAACAATTACAAGAATATGTTGACACAAAAGAAAAGATTGAAAAATTAAAAACTTCTTTGGAAGAAGATATGGAATCTTTGGAAGCAAAACAAGAATCTTATGAACAAGAAAAGCAAGATTTAAATAATATGATTGCTGAAGTGAAAGATGAGATCTCAGATTTTGATACAAAGATTCAAGAAGCAGCAGCGGCAGCAGCGGCTGCTGCACAACAACAGCAACAGCAACAACAGCAACAACAACGTCCAAGCAGTAATAACTCAGGAAATTCAAGCAATTCAGGAAGCTCGAATAGTTCTGGCAGTTCAAGCAGCAATAATAGTTATGCTGGCAGCGGAAATGCAAGTGTTGGACAAGCAATTGTAAATGCAGCATATGCTTATTTGGGAGTTCCATATAAATGGGGTGGAACAAGCATGAGCGGTATCGATTGTTCAGGACTTACACAGGCAGCACATCGCGCAGCGGGAATTTCTATTCCTCGTACATCAGGACCACAAGGTTCAGGAGGAAAATCAGTTTCTCGTTCAGAAGCACTTCCTGGTGATATTGTATGTTACTCAGGACATGTAGGAATCTACATAGGTGGTGGAAAAATGATTCATGCACCACACACAGGAGATGTTGTAAAAGTAGCAAGCGTATACGGATCTCCATGGTTTAGAAGATATTGGTAATTAAGGAAGATGCACTTCACAAGAGGTGCATCTTTTTTTGCTATGTGAAACTCATTTTCATAAGTCAAAAAGACTTGTACCGCGGTAGTAAAATCGCTATAATTTAAGTTAGGAATATAGGGAAAACTGCTTTGAGTTAAGCAGGAAAGGAAGGTTTTTATGAGACAAGTAAAAGCAACAAAAATCAGTGCAGCGAATTTTGCGCCATATGGTACAGTTTGTCAGATGACAGAGCCAGAAGGCTATGCATTACAAGGAGAAATTCATCGTTTTTATCCAGACCGCATTTCAGGTACTTGCATGGGAAGTTTAGGATTTTCTCCAATTGCAGTAAAGAAAGATGATCGAGTAGTTAAGATGGCAGAATATCATACAACAACGTGGGAAGGAATTGTTGCACTCGATGGTGATATGATCATTCATGTAGCACCGGCTTCTGGTGGAACACCTGTACCAGAATTGGCAGAAGCATTTATTGTACCAAAAGGAAGTATGGTGAAATTGAATGCAGCTATTTGGCATTTATGCCCACTTCCTGTGAATCAAGAAGTATTACATGCGATGATTATTTTGCCAGAATGTACATACGCAAATGATTGCACAGTGGTTGAATTTGAAGAAAAAGATTGGTTCCAAATCGTACTTTAATAAAGTTTTCTTAAGATTTCTAGAAAGATTGAAAATCGAAGAAATATCATGTATATTGATTTTGAGACTAAGGGGAAGATATTAATAAGGAGGCACCATGAGAAAAGTAAAAAGTAGAATCCTAGTGCTCTTACTTGCGGTAAGTATGTTTACCATTTCTGTTTCTGCAGAACCGAGTGTAGGACAGCTAGAAGACAAAAAGGAACAAGCAGAAGCGGAAGTAAGTTTGTTACAGAAGGAATTGAAAGATATTTTGGTTTCGCTTGATGAGGCAGAGCAAGAAATGGTTGCAACAGGGGAAGAAATCATTTCAGCTACAGAAAAATTAGAAGAAGCGGAAACAAAGGAAAAACAGCAAGAGATTCAGATGAAAAAGAGAATCGTTGCAATGTATGAAAATGGAAATACAAGTTTGCTTCACATCCTTCTGGAGTCAGGGAGTATTGCGGAAATGCTAAAGAGTGCAGAAAATGTGCAGGCTGTACATGAGTATGATCGAAAAGCATTGCAGGAATTTGTGAAGACGAAAGAAGAAGTAAAAACGCTGAAAGAATCTTTGGAAAAAGAGATGGCTAACTTAGAATGTCTTCAAGAAAGTTATGAAGCAAAGGAAAAATCGCTCAATGCTAAGATTGAAGAGAAAAAGTTGGAAGTAGCAGATTTTGAAGAGCAACTTCAAGAAGCAGCCAGAAAAGCAGCAGAGGAAGCTCGTCGCCAAGAACAAGCAAGACAGGAAGCACTTGCAAATCAAGTTATTCAAACAAAACCGAATAATAACAATAATTCTAATAATAATACGAACAATAACCAGAATAGTAATACAAATAACAACACAAGCAATGGTGGATATACAGGTAGCGGCGATGCGAGTGTAGGGCAAGCAATTGTTGCGGCTGCTAGAACATATTTGGGAGTACCATATGCATGGGGTGGAAATGGTTATGATGGAATTGACTGTTCTGGATTGACACGAGCAGCCCATTTGGCAGTTGGCATTTCAATTGAACGTCATTCTTCTTTACAAAGAGCTGGTGGAAAAGATGTAGGAGGTATTCAAAATGCACTTCCAGGAGATATCGTTTGCTACCAAGGCCATGTAGGGATTTATATTGGCGGAGGTCAAATGATTCATGCACCTCAGACAGGGGATGTTGTAAAGGTTGCAAGTGTATATCGTTCGAAACCAATTTTATCTGTTCGAAGATATTGGTAGAAAAAATACTTGCCAAGAATATAGAGTATATGGTATACTACTAGCGTTGCAAAAAAACACATATATGGTTATCCTTGCAGGTGCCTAACTCTTATTTTTGTAAGAACGGTTGCAAGGCGAGAAGTATATGGATGAAAAAAACCAATTTTATGGAGGAAAGAACATGAACGTTATTTCAATGAAACAATTATTAGAAGCTGGTGTTCACTTTGGACATCAAACAAGAAGATGGAACCCAAAAATGTCTGAGTACATTTACACAGAAAGAAACGGTATCCACATCATCGACTTACAAAAATCTGTAGGTAAAGTAGACGAAGCTTACAAAGCAATCTCTGATATCGCTAACGAAGGTGGTACAATTCTTTTCGTTGGTACAAAGAAACAAGCTCAAGATGCTATCAAAACTGAAGCTGAACGTTGCGGAATGTACTTCGTAAACGAAAGATGGTTAGGTGGTATGCTTACAAACTTCAAAACTATCCAAGGTAGAATCGCTCGCTTAAAAGATATCGAAAGAATGTCAGAAGACGGAACATTCGAAGTTTTACCTAAAAAAGAAGTTATCGAACTTAAAAAAGAATGGGAAAAACTTGAAAAGAACTTAGGCGGAATCAAAGATATGAAGAAAATTCCAGATGCTATCTTCGTAGTAGATCCTAAAAAAGAAAGAATCTGTGTACAAGAAGCTCACACATTAGGAATTCCACTTATCGGTATCGCTGATACTAACTGTGATCCAGAAGAATTAGACTTCGTAATCCCAGGTAACGATGACGCTATCAGAGCAGTAAAATTAATCGTTGCTAAAATGGCAGACGCAGTTATCGAAGCTAACCAAGGTGTAGCTGAAGAAGTTGTAGAAGAAGTAGAAGCAACAGAAGAAGCTTAATATTTCGAACATGAATGCTTCAGCCTAATATAGGTTGGAGCATTTTTTGATATAATAGGAAATTTTGATTTCCTATTATACAAAAACGCTCCGCGAGGAGGCGCACTTCGACGCAGTTGAAGCTGTCGCAAGCGACCGTTGAAGGCGCGAGAGTCTGTAAAACAGACTCTTTGTTTAAAAACAAAACACATATAATAATGGAGGAATTTATCATGGCAATTACAGCAAGTATGGTAAAAGAATTAAGAGAAATGACAGGCGCTGGTATGATGGACTGTAAAAAAGCTCTTAACGAAACAAACGGAGATATGGACGCAGCAGTAGAATTCTTAAGAAAAAATGGGGAAGCTAAAGCTGTTAAAAAAGCTGGACGTATCGCAGCAGAAGGTCTTGTTATGGCTGATGTAAAAGGTGATAACACAGCAGCAATCGTTGAAGTTAACTCTGAAACAGACTTCGTTGCTAAAAACGCTGAATTCCAAGGATTCGTAGCAGCAGTTACAAATCAAGCATTAGCTACAGATGCAGCTGATATGGATGCATTCATGGCAGAAGCTTGGAACGAAGATGCAAGCAAAACAGTTTCTGAAGCATTAACAGAAAAAATCGCTAGAATCGGTGAAAAACTTAGCATCAGAAGATTCGAAAAAGTTACTATTGAAAACGGTACAGTTGTACCATACATTCACGGTGGCGGAAGAATTGGTGTTTTAGTTGCAGCTGAAACAGCAGTAGTTAACGATGAAATCAAAGCAGCTCTTAAAAACGTAGCTATGCAAGTAGCAGCTTTAAATGCAAAATACGTAAGCCAAGCTGATGTTGATGCAGATTACATTGCACACGAAAAAGAAATCATCTTAGCTCAAATCATGAACGATCCTAAAGAATCACAAAAACCAGAAAAAGTTATCAATGGTATGATCATGGGACGTATCAACAAACAAATGAAAGAAATCTGCTTATTAGATCAAACATATGTTAGAGCAGAAGACGGAAAACAAACAGTTGCTCAATACTTAGAAGCAGTTGGAAAAGCTAACGGTACAGAACTTAAATTAGCTAAATTCGTTCGTTTCGAAACAGGTGAAGGTATCGAAAAGAAAGAAGAAGATTTCGCAGCTGAAGTTGCAAAACAAATGGCTCAATAATCTCTGTGATAAAGTGATTTTAAAGCGTCGAAACAAGAATGTTTCGGCGCTTTTTGTAATAAGAAATTATTGTGTAAGATTCCTATTGTATGGAAGTGCTCCGTTAGGATAGAAAAGTAAGTGGAGAAAATGGAAATGGCAAAAATATTATTGGTGGAAGATGATAAAGATATTGTATCCAATTTGACAGAATTTTTGAAAACGGAAGGTTATGAGGTAAAAAGTGCATCGGGGCAGCGAGAAGCATTGCAATTGATGGCATCTGAGAATTTTGATTTGGTCTTATTAGATGTTTCGCTTTCTGATGGAAATGGTTTTGCAGTCTGTAAAGCGATGAAATTAGAGTATCGTATTCCGATTATTTTTCTGACTGCTTCCAGTGACGAATATAGTACGGTTACTGGATTTGAGTTGGGTGCAGATGATTATATAGCAAAACCATTTCGCCCGAGAGAACTGGTAACCCGAATCAAGAATATTCTTCGATTAACAGGAGGAACGGGGTCCGTTGTGAGACTTGGTAATGTGACTGTCGATACTGTGAAAGGAATTGCGAGTAAAGACGGAAAAGATTTGTATTTATCGGCGCTGGAATATAGACTTTTGCTTGTGTTTATTAATAATCGAGGTGTTGTGTTAACACGTACAAAGCTCTTGGAATCCATATGGGACATTGCAGGAAAATTTGTGAATGACAACATTTTGACTGTCTATATCAAACGACTTCGAGAAAAAATAGAAGAAGATCCTCAGAATCCGGAGATCATTAAAACGATACGCGGATTAGGATATAAGGTAGAGGTGTGATGAAATTATTTAGAAATAAAGAAGTGCGAAAAATATCGTTGCTGTATGTGGTGACAGTGGTTGCGTTCACGATTTTTGCATTCATGTGGGATGTGAAATTTGCAATATTCACGTTTGTACTCTGTGTTATTTTATATGGTATCTATCTCATGAGTACGTATCAACGTTATAAAAAATTGGCGGAGCTTGCTTCTGATATGAACCGTATTTTGCATGGAGAGGATATTGGTATTTCCTTAGAACGGTATTCGGAAGGAGAATTTGGCGTACTGCAGAGTGAAATTCATAAAATGGCGAATCGTTTGCGAGAACAAAAAAGACAACTTATAGATGACAAAATTTACTTGGCAGATTCTTTAGCAGATATATCACATCAAATCCGAACACCACTTACATCGATTAATCTGGTTGTATCACTTTTGGCGGAACCCAATATATCAGAAGAACGGAAAATTAAACTGACTCATGAATTGTTGGGACTTTTATCACGAATCGATTGGCTTATTACGACGCTGCTCAAAATATCAAAGTTAGATGCAGGAACGGTCCAGTTGAAAAAAGAAAACATTTCTACTTTGGAACTGCTTCGCATTGCTGCGGAACCGTTGCTAGTACCTATTGAGTTACGGGGACAGACCCTCGATATTTGTGCAAAAGGGACTTTTATGGGCGATGTTTCGTGGACCTCTGAAGCAATTGGAAATATTATTAAAAACTGTATGGAACATACGCAAGATGGTGGTCATTTGACAATAAATGCGATTGAAAATGTGCTGTATACGGAAATTGTGATTACAGATGACGGAGATGGAATCGAAGCAGAGGATTTACCACATATTTTTGAACGTTTTTACAAAGGAAAAAATTCGCGTGGACAAAGTTTTGGGATAGGTCTTGCTCTTGCGAGAATCATTATCTCAAAACAAAACGGAACAATAAAAGCAGAAAACAGAGCAGAGAGAGGCGCTGCATTTACAATAAGGTTTTACAAAGGAACTGTCTAGCGATGGTTCCTTTTTGAATTCCTTAAAAGTGACATTTTTGTAATTTTCAAGTCACGTAATTGTCATCTTGACAGAGTATACTATGGTTTGTAAGTGAAAGAAGGGAGAAAATCAGTATGGAAATATTAAGGGTGGAAAATCTTTGCAAAACATATGGAAAAGGTGAGAATGAAGTAAAAGCGTTGGATCATGTTTCTTTTTCAATAAAGAAAGGGGAATTTGTTGCAATCATAGGGCCATCAGGTTCGGGAAAATCTACATTACTTCATATTTTAGGCGGAGTTGATAAACCGACGAGTGGAAAAGTATATATGGATGGAAGTGATGTGTATGCACAAAATGAAGAGCAGCTTGCTATTTTTCGCCGTCGTCAAGTGGGGCTTATCTATCAGTTCTATAATTTGATTCCGGTATTAAATGTCACAGAAAACATTACGTTGCCGGTTCTTATGGATGGACAAAAGGTGAATAAAGAACGCTTACAGGAGTTACTTCACATATTAAAATTGGATGGGCGAGAAAAACATTTACCAAATCAACTTTCGGGAGGACAGCAACAGAGAGTGTCGATTGGGAGAGCGTTGATGAATGCTCCGGCAGTTGTACTAGCAGATGAACCAACCGGAAATCTTGACTCAAAGAATAGTCAGGAAATCGTAGAACTGTTAAAAAAGTCAAATGAAAAGTATAATCAGACACTTATTATCATTACACATGATGAAAATATTGCACTTCAAGCAAATCGAGTTTTGACGATTGAGGATGGGAAAATCACAAGAGATGAGGTGATTCGTCGATGAATGTATTCTATAAAGTAACGCTTGAATCTTTGAAGAAAAATAAAGTGCGCACCATTGTGACCATTGTAGGAATTATTCTTTCGGCAGCGATGATATGCGCTGTGACGACGTTTGCTTCTAGTTTTTACAATTATATCGGTGAATATTATAAGTATGTGTGTGGTGATTGGCATGGAAGTGCGGAAGAAATTACTTGGGAAAAGTACACAGAACTGTGGGAAACTGGCGAGTTGGAAGAAGCCACTTACAATCAGATACTCGGGTATGCAAACATTCAATCAGAAAATGAATATAAGCCATATCTTTATATCATTGGCGGAGAGTTGGAAAAATTTACAGAACAGATGCCAGTTCATCTGCTTTCAGGAAGATATCCTCAAGAGAACACAGAGATTCTTTTGCCAGAACATTTGAAAACAAATGGAAATGTTACTTATGATATAGGGGATACGATTACGTTAGATATTGGGGAACGTATGCTAGATGGATATTCGTTGAATCAAAGCAACCCATGTTATATATACGATGACGATGGAAATGAAACTGTAAATGGTGAAGCGCTGCAGATAAAGGAAACGCGAACATATACAGTTGTAGGGTTCTACGAACGTTTGCATTATAATTTGGAAGGATATAGCGCACCGGGATATACAGCAATTACTGTTGCGGATAAAGAACGGACAGACGAGTATCGATATGATGTGTATTTTAAAATGGAAAAAGTAAAAAACATTTATGATTTTATCCAAACATATCAGATAGAAGGGCAAACAAACAAGGATGTACTGATGATCCAAGGTGTGTTTATATATAATAGCATTGGTGCTGTGCTTGGAAGTCTTTCGGCAATTGTAATTGCTTTGATTATGTTTGGTTCGATTTCCTTGATATATAATGCATTTTCCATTTCAGTATCAGAAAGAACGAAACAATTTGGTCTATTGTCGTCTGTAGGAGCAACGAAAAAGCAACTTCGTAAAATGGTATTTTATGAGGCTTTTGTGGTAAGTGGTATCGGTATTCCGCTGGGTGTACTATCTGGAATAGCAGGCATTGGAGTGACATTAAAAGTAATTGGCGATAAGTTTCAATCACTTGGTTTTCCTATGGATATGAAATTAAATGTATCGGCAATATCTGTTGCGATTGCTGTAATTGTCGCTTTTGTCACAGTAGTGCTTTCGGCATGGATTCCTTCGAAGCGTGCAATGCGTGTATCCGCAGTAGAAGCAATTCGACAGAACAATGATATTTTTGCAAAAAATAAGGATGTAAGGACGCCGAAATGGGTTCTTAAAGTATTTGGATTGTCTGGTGTACTTGCAAATAAGTATTATAAGCGTAATAAGAAGAAATATCGTACAACAATCATGAGTCTGTTTATGAGTATTCTTCTTTTTGTGTCAGCATCAGCATTTACAGATTATTTGATGGATGCAGCAGTAGGAGGAATTTCACCATATGAGTATGATTTTGTGTTTTATGGAGAAAAAGAGAATTTTGCCAAGACTACACAGGAGGAAATGCTTGCAAAACTGAAAGGTTGTAATGCAGTAACAGATGTTGTATACCAGCAAACGTTAATCAGTACAGGGTATGTACCGAATAAAAAGGTGACAAAGGAATATGCAGAGATAGCAGATGAACAGGTGGATGGTCCAGTTACAAAAGATGGTACACAGACAGGTGGGTTTACTTGTGTTTCCTTCGTGGATGATACTGAATTTAATAGGCTGCTGAAACAGTACGGATTAGACGAGAATGTTTATATGAATCCAAATGCACCAATGGCGATTGCGATTGATGATAATCAATATGTAGATTACGTAAAAGGACAGTATCTGCAAGTTGATATGATAAAAGAGGATGATTTTGAAGTTTCCGTCAATCTTATGAGAGACTTTGAAGGATATGAGGTAGTCGGAAGTTATGAGGATGAGAGCGGGTTAATTTATGAATTTAGCAATCTGAAAACAGGGGAAACGATGGAACTTCCAGAAGAAGATACACAGAAGGAATATATTTTGAAGGCAGGAAAAGTGATTCGAGAGGAACCGTTTTATGAGAAAGATGTGTGGAGTTGTCAATTAAAGCTCCTATACCCACAATCTATGAAGGCTATAGTTCTTCCGGAAAAAGATATGGAGGATTCTACGTATACCTATTATATAAAATCGGATGCTCCAAGTGAAAGCAGAAATGAAATTAAGACATTAGTGACGGATGCTGGAATCGATATGAACTATTTTAATGATTATGCGGAGCGCGAAGAGGAAAATAGAAATATTGTTACATTGATTCGAGTGTTTGCATACGGATTTACGATTTTGATTTCTTTGATTGCAGCAGCAAATGTCTTTAATACAATATCGACCAATATCAGTTTGCGCCGACGAGAGTTTGCAATGTTGAAATCGGTGGGCATGACGTCGAAAGGATTTAATCATATGATGAATTTTGAATGTATCTTGTATGGTTCGCGAGCATTGATATATGGATTGCCGGCATCTGTCGGAGTGACTTATTTGATTTATTTAGCAATGGCGACCGGATATGATGCTGGATTCCGAATTCCTTGGACTGCAATTGGTATTTCTGTGTTGAGTGTATTCTTGGTTGTATTTGTTACTATGATGTATTCCATGAGCAAGATTAAGAAAGAGAATCCTATGGATGCATTGAAAAATGAAAATTTATAAAGTTTGTTAAAAAAGAAAAATAAGTAGCTGTCATTTATTGAAAAAAACAATAATCAATATGTGCTAAATAGCTAATGAATACTTGAATTGCATGTTACAAAGTAGTATAATTGTACAAAAGCGATTGATAAAAAAGTAACAATAAGGCAATCGAAAAGGAGAGCGAGTATTATGGCAAGATTTACATTACCAAGAGACATCTATCACGGAAAAGGATGTTTGGAAGAACTTAAAAATTTAAAAGGGAAAAAAGCTATTCTTGTAGTTGGTGGCGGATCAATGAAACGTCAAGGATTTCTTGATAAAGCTGTAAACTATTTGAAAGAAGCAGGAATGGAAGTAGAATTATTTGAAGGTGTAGAACCAGATCCATCTGTAGAAACAGTTATGAAAGGTGCAGAAGCAATGAGAGCTTTCGAACCAGACTGGATCGTAGCTATGGGTGGTGGATCACCAATCGATGCTGCAAAAGCGATGTGGGCATTTTATGAATACCCAGAAGTTACTTTTGAAGATTTAATTATTCCATTTAACTTCCCAGAATTAAGACAAAAAGCAAAATTCGCAGCAATTCCATCTACATCAGGTACTGCTACAGAAGTAACAGCATTCTCTGTAATCACAGACTATGCAAAAGGAATTAAATATCCATTAGCTGACTTCAATATCACACCAGATGTTGCAATTGTTGATTCTGAATTAGTAGAAAAACTTCCAGCACATCAAGTAGCATATACAGGTATGGATGCTTTAACACATGCAATTGAAGCTTATGTTTCTACTTTAAATTGTGTATATACAGATCCATTAGCAATTCAAGCAATTGAAATGGTATTTGATTATCTTCCAGCTTCATTCAAAGGAAATCAAGAAGCAAGAGCACAAATGCATGATGCACAATGCTTAGCAGGTATGGCATTCTCAAATGCATTATTAGGTATTGTTCACTCTATGGCACATAAAACAGGAGCTGCATTCTCAACAGGCCATATTACACATGGTTTAGCAAATGCAATGTACTTACCATACGTAATCAAATACAATGCAAAAGATCCAGTAGCAGCAAAACGTTATGCTGAAATCGCAAGAAGAGTTGGATTAGAAGGAGCTTCAGAAAGAGCACTTATCAACAGCTTATGCAAGAAGATTGATGAAATGAATGTAATGTTAGAAATTCCAGCTACATTAAAAGACTTCGGTATTGTAGAAGAAGAATTCAAAGAAAAAATCGCAGCCATTTCTGAAAATGCAGTAGGCGATGCATGTACAGGTTCTAACCCAAGAGCAATTGATCCAGCAACAATGGAAAAATTATTCACATGTATTTACTACGGAACAGAAGTTGACTTCTAAAAAATATGAAATAAAAAAGAAAGAATCTCGACTTTTTGAGATTCTTTCTTTTTGTATACACTAAAATCCAAGTGTTTCACCGATTAAAATGACTTTAATACGTCCTTTGTGTCTCGAATGTCTAGTAATAAGAATTTGACAACACATACAGTCTTCGCTATGACAATCTCCACAATGTCCGAGGGCTGCACAAGGTGTTTTGGTGTGAAGTCGTGCAGCGTTGGCAGGAGCAGCGATATTTTGCACACGAGAAATCCCTTCTGTAATATCAGATACGATTTTGTTCATGCCCACAAATACAAGAACATTTTCTGGACCATGCGCAAGGCAGGCAACACGGTTAGAATTGCCATCGATATTGATCAGTTCACCATCGATTGTCACCGCATTTGAACTTGTTAAGAAGTAATCGCATCCCATAGTTTCTAGGAAAACAGCTTTTCGTTCTTCTGGAGTTTGGGCAAGACTACGGTCAATGAAAGAGAGCGAATCACTGTTTTTTACACAATCTAATAGGCCTATTTCTTTTACGGTTTCTGTTCCACCCATACCAACAGAGCCACCATCTTTCATAAGTTCCATTGCAAGTGTGACAGCATCTGCAGAGGTTTCGCAGTAAAAAGCTTCCATATTGTGTCTAGCAAAATTCTTAATCATTGTTTGTGATAAAGTTTGAAATGCTTGTTGTTTTGGTGTCATAAGAATCCCTCCTGAAAATAAATTTATTAAAGAAATTATAACATAAAAATTTTTTGAAAAAAGTGATTGACATTATGATGATGTGCTAGTATAATAACATTTGTTCGGTTGACAAACTTAAATATGCACGAGTGGCTCAGTGGTGGAGTATCGCCTTGCCAAGGCGAGGGTCGCG
>CAZINB010000027.1:0-24815 GCA_964540565.1 uncultured Faecalimonas sp. | reverse complement strand
CACCACGTCAGGATTAAATATTTCCTTGAAAAACCCATCGTAAAGCATCGTTTTTCTTGCTAAGCACATTTTAGTTTTCAAATTCTGTTTCTTCTGATACGATATTTCCATCTGCATCGTAAATTGTTCTCTTTACAATTTCATTCATTTCATTGTATTCTGCAACAATCGTTTCATTTTCATATTTCTCAGTTAGTTTGGCTTCATACCATTCTCCCTCACTATTTTGCACATACTCTGAAAAACTTTCATGTTGCACCTTTCCATCTGCATCATACAAAACAGTTTTCGTAATATTGCCATATTCATCATATTCGCTAACTGCATAAGAACTGTCCTCATAATATGCAATAAACTTTACGGTAACGCTTTCTCCATAGTAAATGTAACAGAAGTGTGACTTTTTCTAATTCATCGTATTTACTTTTGTACGATTTACTTTTTTCATGAATACCATAGAAACAACTACGGATAAAATTTCTGCAATTGGGAAGGTAAGCCATACTAACCATGTACTTCCAACACCTGCAATCACAAGCTGACTAAATCCAAATGCTACTGGAACAACAAACAAGAACTGTCTGCACACTGACACGATCAAAGATTCCAAACCACTATCCAGTGCTTGGAAGATTCCTTGAAATGCAATGTTCGCACCTGCAAACATGTAGCTGATTGAAATCACACGAATTGCACTAACGCAAAGTGCTTTTGTTTCTCCTGATAATCCAAAGATTCCTGCAAATGGAGCTGCAAAAAGTTCAAGTGCTGCAAATCCAACAAACATAATTACCACAGTATACATCATGCCATATTTGATTCCATCTTTTACACGTTTCATACTATTCAAGCCATGGTTAAATGACACAATCGGTGTAATTGCATCTCTCAGACCAAATGCTGCAAATAAAATGAATTGTTGGATTTTATAGTATAGACCATATGCTGTTACAACATTTTCTCCTATACGTACAAAAATCACATTTAACAAATAAGTCATAATCGACATCAAAGCTTGTGCAATGATTGCTGGAAGACCAATAGCGTAAATCCCTCTGATGATATCTTTTGATGGGCGCATATAATGGAATCCATTGTCAATTTCTTGATTCGCTTTTACATGTAAGAAAAGACCACATAAGGCAGATGCAATTTGACCAATGACGGTTGCATAAGCTGCCCCTTCTACTCCCATTTCTGGAAGTCCAAACCAGCCAAAAATAAGGATTGGATCTAACACGATATTTACCACTGCACCTGTAATCTGTGCAATCGTAGAATACATACTCTTTCCAGTTGCCTGTAACACTTTTTCATATAAAGAAAAGAATAAAATCCCTACCGATCCAACACAGCAAATTTTTAAATAGCTGGTAGCCATATCCATGATCACTGGATTTTTTGTTTGTGTTGCAATATATGCCTCTGTTCCAAATAGTCCAAATAACAGGAACACCACATAAATCACTGCCATCAAAAATACACCATTTCCGGCTACCTTGCAGGCTTTCTCTTTGTCTCCCATACCCATGCTCTTTGCAAGTAATGCATTGACACCAACACCTGTACCAATCCCTACTGCAACCATCAGCATCTGTACCGGAAATGCTAATGTTAGCGCATTTAACGCAAGTTCACCTGTTCCTTTTATATTGGCAACAAATGCACTATCTACGATATTGTAAACCGCTTGAAGCATCATAGAAATGATCATTGGAATCCCCATGGAAATCATCAATTTATTTACTGGCATTATCGCCATCTTATTTCCTTTTCCTGCTGCACTACTCATCTATTTTGTACCTCCTGCTGCTTCCACAATCAATGCTGCTGTTTTTTCGATTCCTAAATATCCACTATCCAAACACATTTGATAGTTTTGGCGTTTTCCCCACTCACGTTCTGTGAAATACTTGTAGTTCAATTTACGTTTTTTGTCCTTCTCTGCCAAACGCTTTTCTGGATTCAGTGTACGTTCTCCGTACTTCTGTACGATACGATCTGCTTTAAATTCTTGATCTGCATAAATAAATACATGCATGCAGTCTTTTCGGTCTTTCAAAATATAGTCTGCACAACGACCTACAATCACACAAGGTCCTTTTTCCGCAAGTTCTTTTATTACTTTTTCCTGCGCCATCCAAATATGGTCCGCATTCGCTAAGCCATCGATTCCTCTTCCCAGAAACATATAAGACAATTTACTCGTATTTGGAGCATGCTCTCCTTCTGTTTCAATAAACTCTTTTGCATACCCTGTTTCTTCTGCAATCTTTTCAATTAATTCTTTGTCATAACATGGAATTCCTAGCTGACTTGCAACTTCTTTTCCAATTGTCCTTCCGCCGCTTCCGAATTCACGGCTAATTGTGATAATTTTTACCATTTTGTTTTCCTCCTTGTAAACGTTATATTTGTAAACAGAAAAAGCGTGTAATCTGTTGTAGAAAAACTACTTTAGATTACACGCAATATTTGCTGGATTTACATCTACCGATTACACGGATTCTTTTTACCGGATGTATTCTATCACATTTTTTTCGTTGATGTAAGTAAAAATTTTTATTATTTTTGATTCATTGAATTTCACTTCATTCTTGTTTATAATAGAGAAAAATTATGTACAAGGAGTTCTTATGACACAAAACTATAAATTTCATATTTCATATGATGGTACTCGCTACAGTGGCTGGCAAAATCAAGGGAATACGGATGCGACCATTCAAGGAAAATTAGAAGCAGTTCTTGCAAAAATGGTAGGTACTCCTGTCGATTTGATTGGTGCGGGTCGTACAGATGCAGGCGTACATGCAAAAGAAATGACTGCAAATGCACATTTTGATACTACACGTTCTTGCACAGAAATTCGCGACTATATGAATCACTACTTACCACAAGATATTTGTGTTACCGATGTAAAGGAAGCCGCAGAACGTTTCCACGCCCGCTATAATGCGACAGGTAAGACTTATCAGTATACTTGTTTTGAAGGTCCATTAAAACCTGTTTTTGATCGAAATTTTGTCTATTGTCTAGATAAAAAACCGAATCTTTCTCTTATGAAACGAGCTAGTGAATATTTGATTGGCACACACGATTTCAAAAGTTTCTGTGGCAATCCCAAATTTAAAAAATCCACAATACGCACTGTGGATGCCATTCGTATTGAGCAACATGGTTCGTATATCACTTTCACCTATCATGGAGACGGATTTTTACAAAATATGATTCGTATTTTAACAGGTACTCTGTTGGAAGTTGGATACGGGCTACGCACACCAGAAAGCATGCAAGAGGTTCTCGCAAACTGTAATCGTGCTAGTGCAGGATTTATGGCACCTGGTTGTGGTCTATGTCTCGTGCAAATTGATTATAATTAGTCTTATTTTCTTGACATTTATGTACAATTTGCATTATACTCTGTTAAAAGGGAGTAGCTGCCATAGGTCGATATCCTATGGATTTTCATGCGTCATTACGTTTAATCATTTTCATTATGATTAATCCGCAGAAAATTGAAATAGCAAGACTTTTATTGTATGCGCAGTAAAAGTCTTTTTTTATTCCCAAATCTACTATTAAGGAGGATTTTATATGGAATTATTATTAGAAGGAGTGCTTTCCCTGACCTGGCAGCAGATTGTCATGTATGTGATCGGAATTGTGTTGATTTGGTTAGCGATCAAGAAGGAATATGAACCATCTTTACTATTACCAATGGGATTTGGTGCATTGCTTGTCAATCTTCCCTTCTCAGGAGTTCTCGATCAGACGTTGCAAGGTGGAATTGAGACAAACGGAATCATTCAATGGCTGTTTGATGTGGGAATTGAAGCTTCGGAAGCAATGCCAATTCTTTTATTTATCGGAATTGGTGCAATGATTGATTTCGGTCCATTGCTTTCAAATCCAAAAATGTTCCTATTTGGTGCTGGTGCACAATTCGGTATCTTCGCTGCAATCTTACTTGCAGTTGTTCTAGGATTTGATCTAAACGATGCAGCTTCTATTGGTATCATCGGAGCAGCAGACGGACCTACTTCTATCTTAGTATCACAAGTGCTGAATTCAAATTATATCGGACCGATTGCCGTTGCAGCTTATTCTTATATGGCTTTGGTACCAATCGTCCAACCATTTGCAATCCGACTTGTTACAACAAAGAAAGAACGTTGCATCCATATGAATTACACACCAGGTACTGTTTCAAAACGTACACGTATTATGTTTCCAATCGTAGTAACCATGGTTGTTGGTCTTGTTTCTCCTCAATCAGTTGCTTTGGTCGGATTCCTCATGTTTGGAAATTTAGTTCGTGAATGTGGTGTATTGGGTACGATGTCTGACACAGCACAAAATACTTTAGCAAACTTGATCACACTTCTTCTTGGAATCACGATTTCCTTCAGTATGCGTGCAGAACAATTTGTTACGGTAGAAACATTACTTATTATGCTCATTGGTTTATTCGCATTTGTAATGGATACCATCGCCGGCGTGTTATTAGCGAAATTTATGAATCTCTTCTGCAAAAACAAAGTAAACCCTATGATTGGCGGTGCTGGTATTTCTGCATTCCCAATGTCATGTCGTGTAGTACAAAAAATGGCACAAGAAGAAGATCCAACAAATATTATTATCATGCATGCAGCTGGTGCTAATGTTTCCGGACAAATTGCATCTGTTGTAGCTGGTGGATTAGTAATCAATCTTGTAAGTAGTTTTTTATAGTTGTAAAGGAGAATGGATATGACAAATATTATGGCTGCCCTCGAAATCATGGGGCTTGGCATGCTCGGCATCTTTATCGCTATCGGTATTATAATGATTTGCGTGTGGATCATGGGAAAATTCTAAATCTACATAACAAAAAACCAATTGGCTTCCTGTTTCAGAAAGTCAATTGGTTTTTTAATTTTAACGCTATTTATTTTGACATCCACAGCTGCATGTATGTTCTTCTGTCTTTCCACTTGAACAATTGCATCCTGCAGAACATCCTACACATTTCACACCGCTTTTTTTTGCTTTTATAATATATGTAATTGCTGCAATCACGATCACTGCTATAACTGCAATCACGATAAAGTCTGTCATAAAATCACTCCTATGCTTTTGCTTTTAATGCATATTCTGCTTTTACTTGCTTATCAGCCTTTTTGATTAAGTATACAATGTAAGCAACGATTGCCACTACTACTACTAATCCTGGAAGGAATGCGTTTCCTAAACTTCCTGTAGTAATCAATGTACCAATTTGGTATACAAAGAATGCTACTGTATAACCTGTTGCAAATTGTAATGCTACACCACCCCAGAACCATTTTCTATCTTTGATTTCTGAGTTCATCGCACCGATTGCTGCGAAGCATGGTGGAGTAAATAAGTTAAACATTAAGTATGCTAATGCTGCTACAGATGTTAATCCCATCATAGCTGCTACTTCGTTTGCACCGCCAACTAATTCTAATGCATCTGGATCAATAAAGTTTGTAACACCATAACATACAGCTAAAGTACCAACAACATTTTCTTTTGCGATAAATCCTGTTACTGCTGCTGCAGCTAATTGCCATGCACCAAATCCAAGTGGAATTAAAAGAACTCCTACTGGAGAAGCGATTGAAGCAAGGATTGATGTGTTTTCCATACCTTCTTCTACTAATTGTAAGCTCCATGTAAATGATTGCATGATTTGTACTAATGTATTACATACTAAAATAATTGTACCTGCTTTGATGATGTATGCTTTACCACGAGAACACATTGAAAGGAATGCTCTTTTTAAACTTGGCACTTTATATTCTGGAAGTTCCATGATAAAGAATGATTTTCTGTTTTTATGTCCCGCAATCTTGTTGATCAATAATGCACCGAAGAAAATAAGTAAAATACCTACAAAGTACATTAATGTTCCAACCCATGATGCGTCTTTGAAGAACACACCTGCAAATAATGCGATTACTGGAAGTTTTGCACCACATGGCATAAATGGTGTTAACATCGCTGTTGCTCTACGTTCTCTTTCATTACGAATTGTACGGCAAGCCATAACACCAGGAATTGCACATCCTGTTCCGATTACAAATGGGATTACTGATTTTCCTGATAATCCTACTTTTTTGAAGATTGGATCTAATACTACACTTACACGAGCCATGTAACCACAATCTTCTAATAAAGCGATTAAGAAATACATTACCATTACAAGTGGAAGGAAACCTACTACCGCACCAACACCACCGATGATACCTTCAACAAGTAATGCTTGCACAAATGGTGATGCACCTTCAACTAAACCTGCTACAAATTCTTGGAACATTTCAATCCAACCAGTTAAAATATCTGCAATGAATGGTCCAAATGATGATTGTGAAATATCAAATACTAAGAACATTACAACTGCAAAGATTGGAATTCCTGCAAACTTATTTGTAAGCACCGCATCAATTTTATCTTGTACGTTTTTATCTTTTGTCAATACTTTACGTTTTTCAACATTCTTAACAATTTTGTTTACAAATGCAAAACGTTTTCTATCTGCTGCTTCTACTTGAGCTTTATCTGATAAATCGATATCTTCTTGTGTATATGGAGCTTTTTGATGTGTCCCAGCAACTGCAATTGCTTTTTCCACCACTTGAGCTAACCCTTTATCACTTGCTGTTGTTGAAACAGTCTCAATAACAGGACATCCTAATGTAGCTTCTAATGCTGCAACATCAATCTTTGTCTCTTTCTTTGCATTGATGTCACTCTTATTTAACGCTACAACCATTGGAATTCCTAATTCTAATAATTGTGTTGTAAAGAATAAGCTTCGGCTTAGGTTAGTTCCATCCACGATGTTGATGATTACATCTGGATTTTCATTCTTTACATAACTGCTAGTAATACTTTCTTCTGATGTAAATGGTGACATCGAATACGCACCTGGTAAGTCTACCGCAATTACATTGTCTACTCCATTGCAAAAATTCTTCTTAATTGGGCTTTCTTTCTTATCTACTGTTACACCCGCCCAGTTCCCTACACGTTCTGTTCTTCCTGTGAGGGCATTGTACATTGTTGTCTTTCCACTGTTTGGATTACCTGTTAAAGCAACTCTCATGGATATTCCTCCTCTAAAACTAAATCAATATAGCCGATGCCAATTCATTGTCGATATTGTATCTGCCATCTTTGATTGAAACAACGCATCCACCTTTTAAATGAGAAATCACTGTGATTGGTTCTCCGCTATAGCATCCTAACGAAAATAAAAATGCATCTAATTCTTCATCCTCTGTCACAATTTCTTTGATAATATATTCTTGACCTTCAATAGCTTCTTTTAAACTCATAATATTTCCTCCTAATGTAACTTAAATTAGAATTATCTAACCTCATAAATTCTATCACTGGGAAATATTTCTGTCAAGAACCACTTACTATCGTTAGGTCAATCTAACCTCTAGGTAAAAAAGAAAAACAGTTTTATCTGTTTACGTTTCGTTGTTCTATCTTCTGTTAGCATATGCTAACCACCGTCAGTTGTCAAGAACTATTTGTAAATTTTTGCCAATTTTATATTTTTCTCTTGACATTTCTAATACTTTTCAGTATTCTTTAGAAGCGAAATTAAAAGGGAGTAGTTTTAATATAGTATCAACAATCGCGGCAACCATGCCTGGTACTATATGCCTATTCAGGTTACAAGACTTTTAATGTAATTGCTAACAGCGTTTAGTAATTACATTAGGAGTCTTTTTTTGTATAATAAGAACATTTTTATCCATCTTATTATTAAAAACACTCCTAAATCACTCGTATTTCAGTCAGAATACAAAGGAGAGATGTGTATGAAACATTGGTATCAATTATCACAAGAAGAAGTGTTAGAACAACTTCACACTTCAAAAAACGGTTTATCCTCTTCCGCTGCAAAAGAAATCCTTGCAGAAAAAGGACCTAATATTTTAAAGGAAGAAAAGAAACAAACGACTTTGCAGATTTTCCTTTCACAATTTGCTGATTTGTTAGTTGTAATTTTAATCATTGCTGCTATCATTTCTATGTTTTCAGGAAATCTTGAAAGTACTATCGTAATTTTTGCGGTAATCATTTTAAATGCCGTATTAGGAACTGTACAACACAAAAATGCAGAAAAATCTTTAGAAAGTTTAAAATCTCTTTCTTCTCCATCCGCTAAAATCATTCGCGATGGACAGAAAATGGAAATTCCTTCTCAAGATGTTGTACCTGGTGACATTGTGCTTTTAGAAGCTGGTGACCTTATCGTTGCAGATGGAAGAATTTTAGAAAACTACTCCCTTCAAGTAAATGAAAGTGCTTTGACAGGGGAATCTACAAATGTAGAAAAAACAATGGCAGTCATCCCAGAAGAAACTGGACTTGCTGACAGACGTAATATGGTATATTCCGGAAGCCTTGTAACTTACGGACGTGCCCTTGTTGTCGTTACTGGTACAGGTATGAATACAGAAATCGGTAAAATCGCTGATCTTATGAATGCTACAAAAGAAAAGAAAACACCACTTCAGATCAGTTTAGATCAATTCAGCAGTCGCCTTGCTATGATTATTATGATCATCAGTGGTCTTGTATTCCTTCTTAGTTTATATCGTGAAATGCCTCTCTTAGATTCCTTGATGTTTGCTGTTGCACTTGCAGTTGCAGCTATTCCAGAAGCGTTAGGCTCTATTGTTACAATTGTACAAGCTATGGGAACACAAAAGATGGCAAAAGAAAATGCAATCATCAAAGACTTGAAAGCGGTAGAAAGTCTTGGCTGTGTTTCTGTTATCTGCTCTGACAAGACAGGAACTTTAACACAAAATAAAATGACGGTACAAGATATTTATATTGACCATAAATATTTACGTCCAGAAGAATTAGATATTCACGAACAATTACATCGCTATCTTCTATATAATGCGATTCTTACAAACGATTCTACTATCGTTGATGGAAAAGGAATCGGAGACCCAACAGAATACGCATTAATCGAAATGGCCCGTAACATCAACATTCCAGAAGAATTTCTTCGTGATGCAATGGAACGTTTAGAAGAACTTCCATTTGACTCTGATCGTAAATTAATGAGTACAAAATATGCTTTACATGGCGTGCATACAATCCTTACAAAAGGTGCACTTGACGTTATGCTTGATCGTACAAAATTCGTACGTACTGTTGATGGAATTCATCCAATCACAGAAGAAGACCGCCGTGAAATCTTAGCTGCGAACCAATATTTCTCAGAAAACGGCCTTCGTGTTCTTGCATTTGGCTATAAAGAAACAAGCTATGATGATGTTTTAGAATTAGATGATGAAGCGGAATATACATTTATCGGTCTGATTTCTATGATGGACCCACCTCGTGAAGAATCCAAAGATGCGGTAACAGATGCGAAACGTGCTGGTATCAAACCAATCATGATCACAGGCGATCATAAAATTACTGCTACTGCCATCGCAAAACAAATTGGTATTTTTGAAGAAGGTGACCTTTCTGTAACAGGTGCAGAATTAGATGCTATGTCTGATGCAGAATTATTCGACAAGATTGAACGTATTTCTGTATACGCTCGTGTAACACCAGAAAATAAAATTCGTATCGTAGATGCATGGCAGAAAAAAGGACATGTTGTTTCTATGACAGGTGATGGTGTCAACGATGCTCCTGCTCTCAAGAAAGCAGATATCGGTGTTGCTATGGGAATTACAGGTACAGAAGTATCCAAAGATGCTGCTTCTATGATCTTAGCAGATGATAACTTTGCTACTATTATTAAAGCGGTGGCAAATGGACGTAATGTATATCGTAATATTAAAAATGCGATTCAATTCCTTCTTTCAGGAAATATGGCTGCTATCATTGCGGTAGTATATACATCCTTATTAGCACTTCCTGTACCATTTGCTCCTGTTCATTTATTATTTATCAACTTATTAACAGACTCTCTTCCAGCACTTGCTATCGGAATGGAACCTGCTGAAGATGACTTATTAGCAAAGAAACCTCGTAATCCAAAAGAAGGAATTCTTACAAAAACATTTGCAACTCGTGTCCTTGTACAAGGTGCTTTGATTGCTGTAGTAACAATGATAGCCTTCTACATGGGCTTACAAGCTGGTGGTGCTTCCGCTGCTAGTACTATGGCATTCGCTACTTTAACAGCTGCCAGACTATTCCACGGATTCAACTGTAGAAGTGAACATTCGATCTTCCACATTGGATTCAAACGCAACTGGTACAGTCTAGGTGCATTTATGGTTGGTATCTTATTATTAGCTATGGTATTATTTATTCCTGTATTCCACGGATTATTTGAAATTGCACCTCTTGCAATGAACCAAACACTTGCAATCTTTGGATTAGCATTTGTTCCAACCGTATTTGTTCAATTATATAAAATCATAAAAGAAAGACACTAATTTCTTTGTTTCTTACTCCTCATTATGTTATAATGGGGAGTAATTATTATAAAAGGAATTTGTTTATGGAAAATTACACAAAAAGAAATATTATAAAAAAATTGCAGAAAGAAATGGATGAAGTTCAATTAAAAGAACTTGGAGAAGCGTCCATTCAAGAGTTACTTCCTGAGATTCAAAAGATTTTAGAACGTCTTTCGAAGAAAAGACAACGCCCAATTGCGGAACATGTTTATTGGCGTGTGAAATCAAGCGAAAGCATCACAAACAAAATGCTTCGTAAGAAAAAAGAAGTTTCTCTCAAAAATTCAATCAAAACCTTGCATGATATTCTTGCGATTCGTATTGTTTGTCCATTTCAAGATGATGTCTATGCTGTTTGTAAAGCGATTACAAACGATACACAGTTAGGACTGGATATTAAGAATGTAAAAGATTTTATCGCACACCCTAAATCAAGCGGATACCGAAGCATTCATATTATTACTACTGTTCATCATCCTGTGCTTGGAGACATCGATCTAGAGATTCAGCTTCGCTCTGTTGCCATGAATTATTGGGCTATTTTAGATCACCAATTGTATTACAAAAATGAAAACAAGCAAGTGCAGGCATTGAAAGAAGAACTGCGTGGATACGCAATTGAAATTGCAAATATTGATAAAAAATTTTATAAGATTCGAAAGCAAATTGAGCAGCTAGAGGAATAACCTCTAACTGCTCAATTTTTTTCTGTCCAGATAGGATAAGATTGTAATTGCTGTGCTTCTAAATCAATCTCATGCATATTAATTCCCTTTACGCCTGAACTATCGTATGTCTTATAGTAATAAATTCCTTTTTCTGCATTACAGCAGGAACTGTAAACCGTGTATTCATAATTTCCATCAGAAAGTTTCACACATCCTCTCACCTGCTCTACACTTCCCAATATATGAAAACATTGACTCACACTCTCATTTTCCGTTCCATCACATTTGGAATTGCATTTCACAAAAGCCGCTTTTACAAAACGTGACACCGACGATGCATCTCCTGGCAAACCGATTCCACCCATTCCTCGACTGTACACTTGTAACGTTAACTCTTTAGCAAATGTGTTCATGGGTTGAGAAGTACTTAAATTCATATAATTGCTCAAATTCCATAGTTGAATTGGAAATGGCGGATTATTGGTAAGCACTCCTACAGGGTTCTCGTAAATACGAAGCCCTTTCTTTCTTGGTTCCACTACAATTGCCCTGTCTCGATCTGCGATCATCCAATGCATTGGTGTTGAGCGCAATTCTTTACTATAATGTGCTTTCACTACATTAGTAGATTTAAGTAAGTTGACTGCTTCTTCTGTATTATTACACTGTCCTAATACCCAAGGAATCATCTCGAAAGGTGCAATATTATAACAGCCGCTCTTCTCCGATTGATAATATGCATTTCCCGGAAATAGTAACCCTGCCATGCAAAGTCCTTTTTCATTCATCCCATCATAATAAAGGGGATACTCTTCTCGCACATACGCCATTCCGATCATCGCATGATGACATTCCATATCTGGTTCCTTTCTAAACTTCATGCAATATTTTCGCGGTGTAATCGTAACTGCTTCTTCATAAGAATAATCCAAATCTAAATTTCTTCCAAAATAAAATGTTTTTGTTTTATAACTGATCGCTGTACACATAAAAATACCTCACTTTTATTTTTTTGAAGTATAACCAATTTCTTCCATCTTCAAACAAAAGTGAGGTGTTTTTTTAGTCTTTTAGAAAATCTGGATTGTCATCTAGGAAGCGCTGCAGTTCTTCCATTGTCATGTGCTCCATACATTTGTCCAAAAATTCCAAATCTGATTCCATTAACTCATCTAATATTGCTCGATCCTTATCCTCTTTCACAATATCGCCTCCTATGTTCCGATTCTCAACATTTATTATATTCCTATTAAGACTAATTCTCAATAGTCCCAGAAAGACTTTTTTATAATAATAAAAAAATCAAGGAGATGTTCCCTATGTTATTTGAAAATATACGTAATCTTCGTGAAGATAATGACAAAGTGCAACGTGAGTTGGCTGCATACTTAAATGTAAAACAGACTACATATTCCAAATATGAACTTGGAAAAATCAATGTTCCCATCGATGTTTGTATCAAACTAGCTGATTACTATGATGTGAGTATTGATTATCTCGTAGGGCGAACGAAAAATAAAAAGATAAATGGCATACCAGAGTGATCTGATATGCCATTTACTTATTTTGTACGATTCAACTTAGCTGCCTTTGCAAATAAAATATATCCGATCCCAAACATTACTGCGATTACTGCCACACCAAGATTTTGGCGATTCGTTATCTGTGCTACCACTGCAACAAGTGTTGTTCCTACGAAGGAAGCACCTTTTCCGAAAATGTCATAAATACCAAAGTACTCTCCTGCTTTTTCTGCTGGAATAATCTTCGCGTAATAAGAACGTGCCAATGCTTGAATTGCACCTTGGAACATTCCTACACATACCGCCAACAACCAAAATTCCCATTGCTTATCTAATTGAATTGCAAATACTGCAATACAAGTATATGCAATGATACATATCTTGATTAGTAATCCCGTCTCATATTTTTTAGAAAATCTGGCAAAAATCAATGCACATGGAAATGCAACAATTTGTGTCACTAACAATGCCAGTAATAATCCTGTTGTATCTAATCCTAGCGAACTTCCATACGCTGTCGCCATAGAAATAATTGTGGATACTCCATCAATAAAGAAGAAGAATGCGATTAAATACAAGAAGATATTTTTTTGTTTTGTGATGTCCTTCAAAGTTTTCCACAGTCTTGCAAAACTATCTCTCACCGGTCTTTCTGGCATTTTCACAAAGTTTGTTTGCTTATATGTTTTAAGCAATGGAATGGTCACTACAAACCACCATGCTGCAGTCAAGAAAAACGCAATTCCCATTGCCATCTTCATAGAAAGACCTAATTGCTCATTCATCAATACCACAACAAGCGATGCAATAAATGGAATACAACTTCCAATGTATCCCCAGGCATATCCATGAGAAGACACAGTGTCCATTTTCTCTTCTGTTGTAATATCTACTAGCATTGCATCATAGAAGATCAAACTTGCGTTAAATCCTACTTTTGCAATTACAAAGATTGCTAAGAACACGATCCATGATGTTGGGAAAGATAGTGCCGCACAGCCAATAACGCCAACCATCATACTCAGTATGAAAATCGGTTTCTTAAAATGCTCTGTATCTGCTAACGTTCCAAGTACTGGTCCAATGATTGCAACAATGACGGTTGCAACAGATGCCGCATATCCCCAATAAGCCAAGTAATCTACCTCTGAAATTCCCGCTGTACTTGCCAAATGATTAAAATAAATTGGAATGATTGTCGATACCAGCATAATAAATGCTGAATTTCCCACATCATAAAGTATCCAAGCTTTTTCTAATTTTGTTAATTTCATCTTATCCATATTGATATCCTCTTAGTCAAATATTCTATCAAAGCGCTGATCCAATTCTGTATTTCCATCTACCGTGCTTTCAAAATTTTTCATCATCTGCACGGCTACCATGATTGCATTTTCAAAACGCTGAGCCAACTCTTGATTTGTCTCCTCGCATCGTTCTTCATCTTGAAAATCATGAAGTAATCCCGCATAAGTTTTATAGAGACCTGCTGTTTTCAAGATTGCTTTTACACTCTTTTGCTGTGCTTTTCTTGGAGTTGTCAGCAATTTTTTTATGTATCGATAGGTTTGCAGAGCTTCTTTTATTTCTTTCTCTTGCACTTGTTCAAATACCTTATGAATAGCATATACCGTTGCTGCATCTGTTGCAATATATTTTGCAATTGGATAAGAAAATGGATTTCTTTTGTCCTTTCGCAACAACATTTTTTCATACTCACTTTCAATCTTCAAATGAGAAACCTCAATCTGTTTCTCCTTGCTGTTCACATAAGGATGACACTCACTGTCTAAAATAAAGTGACAAAGGAAGCCGAGCAGATACGCATATTCTCTGCTATGCTTTCCCTGTTTCTTTACAAGTTCCGCACCTCTTTCAAAAAATGTGTATGCAGATTCCTCATGCATCCGATACCCTAACTCCGACACCTTATTTTTCTTCCACGGTCTGTAAAAGAAGAAAATATCTGGTCCTTGTAATCCTACACGAAACTGGGTGTAATGATTCTTGATAACTTCCTTCAACTCACCATCCAATCGTTCAAAGACTTCCTTCCCAAAACGATTATGGGCGTATAGTGCTGGCATTTGCTGTTTCCTCCTTCTTCTTTAGTTTATTCACATACCAATAATAATATGGTATAAGTGGAATCAATGCACTGATCCATGCTCCTGGATCACTCCAACAGATAGCATCAAATTGAAATGCATCGAACAGTAAGAAAATAATTGCTCCTCGTGCAAACAATTCAAACACGCCACCCATCATTGGTACAAATCCATTTCCTAGACCTTGCAGCGCATTTCGATAAATAAAAATCATACCCAGTGGAATGTAAAACCATAGACTGATATGAAACATTTGCTTTGCAATTCTCTGTAGTTCTCCTGTTGGATCCTCTACGAAAATCTTTACCACGCCAGGTAATACAAAATAAGATAACAGCATGATTACAAAGCTGTATAACACCACTACCAATAGGCTCCATTTTACCCCTTGGCTAATGCGCTTGATTTTTCTCGCTCCGTAATTTTGTCCCACATAAGTTGCCATAGCCGAACCAAGTGCAACATATAGCTGTGTTACAATATTTTGAATCTTCATCGTTGCCGAATAAGATGCAATATAGGTAGAACCTAATAAGTTCAACGAAGATTGTACGATCATGGTTCCAATGGCTGTAATTGAAAATTGAAGTGCCATTGGTACCCCCATCGTTAGAAGTATGCCCAATGATTTTGGTACGATTTTTGCATCTGCTTTTGAAAAATGAATGATTTCATACTTGCGATATACATAGAAAAAGCAAGTAATCGCAGACACCATTTGCGATAATACGGTTGCATACGCTGCACCAGCTACCCCAAATGGTAATATAGCAACAAACACGTAGTCCAAAATAATATTTAAAACGGAAGATAACACCAAGAAATAAAGTGGTGTCTTACTGTCTCCCAATGCTCTGGCAGTGGATGCCAGCATATTATAAAGAATTGCCACTGGAAGACCCGCATAGATAACTCCGATGTAGCTTTTGGTATCTATGAAAATTTTATCTGGCGTATTCATCCAAACTAAAATCTGATGATTCGCAAGCAACAATGTAGTCGTCATCAGCACCGCAAGTGCAATGCATAGATAAGTAGACATTGCCACAAAATGCTTCAACCGTTTCGTATCATTTGCTCCAAATGCCTGTGCAATCATAATTCCAAAACCGCTTGTCATTCCAATTACAAGACCATTTACCAAAAAGTTAATGGAACTTGTACTTCCTACTGCTGCCAATGCGTCAACGCCTAGCACCTGCCCTACAATCATGGAATCTACAATATTGTAAAAGTTCTGAAAAATGTTGCCACATAACACAGGAAACATAAAGGCCAAGATTAACTTCAATGGACTTCCTTCTGTCATATTTCTAGTCTTTGTCGCTGCCATTTTGTTTCGCATCCCTTTCTTGTTTGATTCGTCTGAAATAACTGCTCATCTCATCTGCAGCACCAGAAAGACGATTTAAAATGTGTGAGAAATCATTTAACATATCATCATCTCGATAATATGGGTAAACGATGTCATGGTCAATCTCACTCCATCCTTCCTCAAATAAAGTACGTCCCTGAATTTCCACATAATATCCTTTGTATTTGATAATGTAATGTAGAGAACGATAAATTCCACCTGCTCGTATTTCCAAAAGCTTTGCATCGTAAATCTTATTGTCTCCAGAACGCTTATATACTTTTGGATGTTCTGCAATATAATAGTGGTCTGGATTCTCGTCAAAATCTTGTAGACGATCCACTACATATTGGCTCGGATCATTTTCAAATACACTTGTCAGATAATTATGGAAATGAATCCAGTCTTCTCGATATAAGAAAAAGACACGAATTCCAATCAAGTCTGTCATGTATTTCTCATAATTCTCCACGCTCAAATGAGTAAATCGCTCTTTTGCTGTTCTTCTCTTACGGATCACTTTCTCAACCAAATGCTTTGGCTCTTTTGTACGATATCTATAAGAGTGAATCCCTGCTCGTTCGATATCATAAAGATAGTCATTTACGAACTCTTTCCCAATTCCACGAAGTTTCTCTACTTTTGCAGCATAATCATCATAAATCGCTTCCAATTCTTCCCACGAAATCTCTGCTTCTGCAAATTCTTCTTCTGATATATTGTATTCATTTAAAAACTCTTTTTTATTTAGCATTCATTTACCTCCATAGTCCATTTTAGTATATCATTCTTACTATAATTTCAGCAACAAAAAAGTGTATAGGATCTGCATCCTATACACTCATTGTTATTCACCAAAACGAACTTGCATATACGCCTTCATTTCTTCTACACACTTTTCAAATCCGAGCTTACCACTGTCTAAGCATAAATCGTAATTTCTTGCATCTGTCCACTCTCTTCCTGTGTAGTGTTTGTAGAATTCTGCACGATATTTATCTGTTTTTTCAATAAACTTCTTCATTTCTGCTTCTGTCATGCTGTTTCGTTCCATTGCTCTTGCTAAATTGAATTCTTCATTTGCATGTACGAATACACTCATTACATTGTCATAGTCTTTCAAAACAAAGTCTGCTGCTCTTCCGATAATGACACAGCTTTCTGTTTCCGCCAAACGTTTAATAATTTTCGCTTGATAGTTAAACAAGTTTTTAGCAGATACGAAATCTTTACTTTCTGGTGGAATCAGCTCACCGTCTTGATAAATTTCTGTACTTCTTCGAAGGAAAGAAGTGTTTTTTAGTTTTTCATCTAATTGCATAAATAGTTGCTCGTTAATTCCACTTTCTTCGGATGCCATCTTTAAAAGATTTTCTCCATAGCATGGAACACCAAGTTCTTTTGCAAGCATTTCTCCGATTGTTTTTCCACCACTACCATATTGTCTTGCGATTGTGATTACAACATGTTTCATCATGTTTTCCTCCTATTCTCCTAAATATGCTTTCTTGATTGAATCGTCATTCATTAATTCTTGTGCATTTCCTTCTAATACAATGTTTCCTGTTTCAAGAACGTATGCACGGTCTGCAATGGAAAGCGCCTTCTTCGCATTTTGTTCTACAAGAAGTACCGTTGTTCCACTCTTACTTACATCTTGAATGATTTTAAAGATTTCATTTACCATGATTGGAGAAAGTCCCATAGAAGGTTCATCCATTAAAATGATCTTTGGATGAGACATCAATGCTCTACCCATTGCTAACATCTGTTGTTCTCCACCACTTAATGTACCTGCTAACTGGTTCTTTCTTTCTCGTAAACGTGGAAAACGTTCATATACCATTTCCAATGTTTCTTCAATTTCTTTCTTATCTTTTCTTGTGTATGCACCCATTTTTAAGTTTTCATACACAGAAAGTTCTGCAAACACACGACGTCCTTCTGGAACATGTGCCATTCCTAAGGAAACAATCTTGTGAGCTGGAATTTTTGTAATATCCTGTCCTTCAAAATTTACAGACCCTTTCTTTGGTGAAAGAAGTCCTGTAATTGTATGTAAGATCGTTGTTTTTCCAGCACCATTTGCACCGATTAGAGCAATGACCTCTCCTTCATTTACGGAAAATGAAATTCCTTTAATGGCTTGAATCATCCCGTAATATACTTCAATATCTTTTACTTCAAGCATTGCCATCTTGCCATTCCTCCTACTCACCAATATATGCCTTAATTACTTCTGGATTGTTTAGAACCTCACTTGTGTTCCCTTCTGCTAATACTTCTCCGAAGTTAAGTACTGTTAATTTTTCGCAGATACCTGATACTAATTTCATATCATGTTCGATCAACAGTATTGTCATGTCAAAATGTTTTCTTACAAATTGGATGGTATCCATAAGCTCTTTTGTTTCATTTGGGTTCATACCAGCTGCTGGTTCATCCAATAATAATAATTTTGGTTCTGTTGCAAGCGCTCTTGCAATCTCTAATTTTCTTTGTTTCCCATAAGGAAGATTTGATGCAAGTGTATCTGCATCCTTATCTAAATCAAACACTTTCAAAAGCTCTAAGGCTTTCTCATTCATTTCTTTTTCTACTTTAAAATATTGAGGCAATCTGAAAATTCCTGCAAGTGTAGAATATTTGTAATGATTGTGAAGACCTACTTTAACATTATCCAATACACTTAATTCTTTGAAAAGACGGATGTTTTGGAATGTTCTTGCAATACCTGATTTATTAATATCAATGGTCTTCTTTCCAACCATATTTTCCCCATCTAATTTGATGATTCCTTCATTTGGTTTGTAAACACCTGTTAATAAGTTAAATACAGTTGTTTTTCCAGCTCCATTTGGTCCAATCAAACCATATAAACAACCTTTTTCAATTTCCAAATGAAATTCGTTTACGGCTTTTAATCCTCCGAAAGAGATTCCAAGATTTTTTACTTCTAATAATGCCATACCTATGCTACCTCCTTCGAATTTTTCTTTTGAAACATTGCTTTAAGAGAATGTCTTTCTCTCCATTCTAATACCTTTGGTGCCCAGTTGAATAACATAACTACGATTAATACGATTGCATAAATGAGCATACGATAATCTTCTAGTCCACGAAGCAATTCAGGAATCAATGTTAAAGCAACTGCTGCAATAACAGAACCTCTGATATTTCCAATTCCACCAAGAACAACAAATACAAGAATCATGATAGACATATTGTATCCAAAGTTCTTAGGTGTTGCTGTAAGCGATGATAAATTATGTGCATATAAAACACCTGCAACGCCTGCAAATGCTGCTGAAATAGCAAATGCCATCAATTTATATTTTGTAATATTGATCCCTACTGATTCTGCTGCAATACGGTTATCACGAACTGCCATGATTGCACGACCTGTTCTAGAAGTAATGATGTTCAATACAACTACTAATGTGATCAATACAAGAATAATCCCTACTGTGAAAGTAGCTGTTCTTGGTGTTCCTGTAATTCCAAGTGGCCCATTGATGATTACTTCTCCGTCTTCTGCTAAATTCAATGCAGTTGCATCTGTTGTCGAGAAATGTAATCCGCTTGCATCTTTTCCTACAAATAAAACGTTCATAACGTTTTTGATGATTTCACCAAATGCGAGTGTTACGATTGCAAGATAATCCCCTTTTAAACGAAGTACTGGAATCCCAATCACAAACCCGAAAAGTCCTGCTACTACAGCACCGATGATAATTGCAATGATAAATCTTACTAAATCATTTGAAATGGATGTTGCTGTTAATTTTGAGAAAAATGCACTGGAGAATGCACCTACACACATAAATCCAGCATGCCCAAGGCTGAGTTCTCCTAAAATCCCTACTGTTAAGTTAAGAGAGATTGCCAAAATTGCATATGCACAAAGTGGAACTAAAAGTCCCTTCATAAGACTTGTCATACTTCCTGTTGAAAGCATAACTTGTGCAATTACATAAACTGCAATAACCATTGCGTATGTAATGAAATTATTTTTTGTAACTTTACTCATCTTCTTCATGTCGCCACCTACACTTTCTCTTGTCTGTTCTTACCAAGAATACCAGTAGGTTTTACAAGTAAGATGATGATCAAAACACTAAATACGATTGCATCTGCTAATTGTGATGAAATATATGCTGTACTTAAGATTTGAATCACACCTAGTAAAATACCACCGATCATTGCTCCTGGAATTGATCCAATTCCACCAAATACTGCAGCAACGAATGCTTTAATACCTGGCATAGAACCTGTATATGGTGTTAATGCTGGATATGCAGAACATAATAACACACCAGCAATTGCTGCAAGCCCTGAACCAATTGCAAATGTAAGTGCGATTGTTCCATTTACATTAATTCCCATAAGTTGTGCAGCGCCTTTATCTTCTGAAACTGCTAACATCGCTTGACCTGCTTTTGTTTTCTTAATAAAGAGTGTTAAGCAAATCATGATCACGATACAGCAGATAATTGTCACGATTGTTTCTCCTGTAATAGTAAGTTCTCCACCTGCTAAAGATACAGCTTCTACTGGTACTACAGAAGTAAATGATTTTGTATTTGCACCAAATACTAAAAGTGCAATATTTTGTAATAAATAACTTACACCAATTGCTGTAATTAAAACAGCTAATGGTGAACCTGCATTTCGAAGTGGTTTGTATGCCACTTTTTCAATTGTAATCCCAAGAATAATACAAAATAGGATTGCAACGCCTACTGCCAATGCTGGAGATAAACCTGCGCTTGTGATTGCAGTTAATGCTACATATGCACCAATCATGATAACATCACCATGTGCAAAATTCAACATCTTAGCGATTCCATATACCATCGTGTAACCAAGTGCGATGATTGCGTATACGCTGCCAAGACTGATTCCATTAATCAAATAAGATAAAAAGCTCATCTTCCTCTTTCCCTTCTCTTAATAACTGTAAAAAAAGGGGGCTATAATTATTTGCCCCCTTACCATTTTCTTATTCTGCTACTGCGTAGTCACCATTTTCAATTTTAACTACCATAGCTTCTTTATTAGGTTCGCCTGAAGCATCCCATTTTAAATCTGATTTTGCTGTTACAACATCTTTCACAGAGATTTCTGTCATAGCTGCTTTTAAGATATCACATACTTCTGAAGCGTCCATTTCTGGAGTTACATTTCCGTGTTCCATAGCTGCTTTAATAGTGTAGATTCCGTCATATGCATCTGCTGCGAATTGGTTTGGTGTGTGTCCAAATTTTTCTTCAAATGCTGTTACGAATTTTACAACTTTATCTTCTGTAGAAGTTGGTGTAAATGGGCTTAAGAACATTAAGTTGTTTGCTAAGTCTACATCAAATCCTTCTACTGCTAAGATACCATCCATACCATCACATCCGAAGAATACTGGTGCATAGTTGATATCTGCTGCTTGTTTTAATACAAGAGATGCTTCTTGATAGTAGAATGGTAAGAATACTAAATCTGCTCCTGCATCTTTTGCTTTTTGGAGTGCTACAGAGAAGTCTGTGTTTGTATCATTTGTAAACGCTTCAGCTGCAACGATTTCAAAGTTTTGGTTTTTTGCTTCTTCTTTAAATGATTTGTAGATACCATCTGAATATGTATCTGAGCTGTTATAAATAACTGCTACTTTTTTCGCTAAATTATTTTGTCCGATATATTCTGCTGATTTAACACCTTGCATTGGATCTGAGAAACAAACACGGAAAGCGTTGTCTCCACTGATACATTCAATTGCTGTTCCTGAAGGAGTAAGTAAGAACATGTTATCATTTACTGCTTCCCCTTCTACTGCGATACATGCACCTGAAGTTGTTGTTCCTAAGAATGCTTGCATGCCCCAGTCTTTTAATGTGTTGTATGCGTTTACTGCTTTTTCAGCATCTGCTTCATCATCTTGGTAATTAAGTTCTACTTGATAACCATTGATTCCGCCTGCTGCATTAATTTCTTCAATTGCAAGTTCAGCACCATTTTTTACTGCTTCACCGTATACAGCATTTGCACCTGTAATTGGACCGCTAGACCCGATTCTAATTGTATCACTGCTTCCTTGTGATTCGTTACTTCCACAACCTACCATTGTGGATACTGCCATAGCTGCTACTAAAGCCATTGATAATACTTTTTTCATCTTCATAACAATCTCTCCTCCCAATAAACAGAGCGCACTCTGTATTTCAATAACGCTATGTTACACTAAAGTAATAAATCTGTCAACACCTTTTTATAAATATATATACATTTATTTTTTATAACCTCCAAAAGAAACATTTTTCTTAAATATTTCTGCTATTTTCTATACATTTATTCAAAATAATGCTATAGTATACCTATGTCTAAGGAGGATGATTATGTCAGATTTATACAAGAAAAGTGGATATTTATACAATCCATTTAAAATATTTTATTTAAAAGAAGCAAGTTCCAAAACATTTGAATATCACTATCATGATTTTCACAAAGTTATGATCTTCTTACAAGGCAACATTAGCTATGCTGTAGAAGGACGCGAATATGATTTGCTTCCCGGCGATACGATTCTAATTCCTGCAGGTCAAATCCATCGTCCGATCTTTCGAGAAGGAAATTCTTATGAGCGTATCATTGCTTATATTTCACAAGACTTTTTTGACTCTTTTATACAAGATGGCTGTGATTTGTTTGATTGTTTTTCTCAAGCCATCCAAAAGCAGTCCAACTTAGTTCGTTTTGCACCTGAATATGCCGCCCATTTAAATAAGATTTCCGAAACACTTGCTCACTCTTTTCAAGAAAATGCATTTGGTTCCCAGCTATACCAGAAAACAAAATTCACAGAATATCTGATTCTCTTGAATCGATTTCTTCTGCAAGATGATCATTCGCATCTTCTGGAAGGTACTGCAAACACTCAGGTACTTCGTATTCTTGATTACATCAATCAAAATATTACAGAAGACTTATCGATTGATTCCATTGCTAATGAATTCTACTTGAATCGCTCGTATATTATGCATCTGTTCAAAGCAGAAACGGGATACACCATCGGCAAATACATTACTGAGAAAAGACTCTTTTTAGCTAATTACTATGTATCTTTAGGCGATTCTATGACGGATGCATGCTTTAAAAGCGGATTTCGCAATTATACAACCTTTTATCAAGCATACAAAAACAAATATCATTGTTCGCCAAAGCAGATGCAGTCTTTGCTTTGATTCTTCCCACTTGCCCACAAAAAATGATGCATGATTTCTCATGCACCATTTTTTATTTTATATTCTCTATCGCAAAAAGATATGCAACAATTTTTCATACATCTTGCTTCTGTATGGCTGATATCTCATTGGCAAATCAATCCATGTCTTTTTATCCACAATTGACTTCACATGTGAAAATGTATCAAATCCAGCTTTTCCATGGTAAGAGCCCATTCCACTCTCTCCAACACCGCCAAATCCCATTTCACTTGTGGCAAGATGAATCACCACATCATTGATACAACCGCCTCCATAAGATAGTTCTGTTGTAACACGTTTTATATGATTTTTGTCACTTGAAAATAAATAAAGAGCAAGCGGCTTATCTTTTGCTTTCAATTCCTTCATCATCAAATCAAAATTATCAAATGTTAAAATTGGCATAATTGGCCCAAAAATTTCTTCACCCATAACTGCATCTTCCTCAGTTACATGATCCATAACCGTTGGCGCAATTTGGTTTGTTTCTGCATTTGTTTGTCCACCTACAACCACTTTTTCTGAATCAATCAAACCACAAAGACGCTGAAAATGTTTTTGATTGATGATTTTTCCATAATCCTTGTTTTCCAAAGGATTTTCTCCATATTGCAGTTTGATCTGCTTCTTCACCTCAGAGAGAAAGGCATCTTTCACCGTACTTTCACAAAGAATGTAATCTGGTGCAACACATGTTTGACCACAATTTAAAAATTTCCCAAATACAATTCGTTTTGCGGCAAGTTTCAAATTAGCACTTGCATCCACAATACAAGGACTTTTTCCGCCTAATTCCAAAACTGCTGGTGTCAAATGCTCTGCTGTATGACGTAGTACTTCTTTTCCGACCGCCTGACTACCTGTAAAGAAGACAAAATCAAATTTCTGCTCTAATAATGCTTTATTTTCTTCTCGCCCACCTGTCACCACTGCAACATATTCTGGACTAAAACATTCAGCAATCATTTGTTCTACGATTTTGCTTGTTGCTGGCGAATAGGCACTTGGTTTTATGATTGCTGTGTTCCCCGCCGCAATCGCATCAACAAGTGGATCTAACGTTAAGAGAAATGGATAATTCCATGGACTCATAATCAATATATTTCCGTATGGAATAGGCTGTTTATAACTACGCGACGCAAATTGCGCCAATGGCGTATACACCCTCTTTGGTTTCGCAAATTTCTTGATATGACGAAGCATGTAGGATATTTCCGATAACACCAGACCTGTTTCACACATAAATCCTTCATAATGACTTTTCCCAAGATCCGATTTTAACGCCTCGTCAATTTCCGTTTCGTATTTTTTGATTGCTGCATATAACTTTTTCAATTGTTCTATACGAAATGCCACTGAAATGGTAACACCACTTCTATAATATTTGCGCTGTTTTTCAAGCACATTTGCAATTTGTTCATTTGTCATATCAGTTACTCCCTATCT
>CAZINB010000026.1:0-26104 GCA_964540565.1 uncultured Faecalimonas sp. | reverse complement strand
CCCCTTAAATAGATTTTGGTTATTTACCTTGTCTACTTAAGAGGGATCATATCAATGGGAAAGCTGCTTTTTTCGATATTAAAAGAGTTGTAAGATAATACCGCTCACGACGCCAATTGTGTAAAGGATACCGATGATCTTAAAGGTTTCTTTCTTATCAATGTTGATACGAAGAAGAACCAAAAGTCCAACGCCTGCATTAATAAGAAGTCCTGCCATCATAGTACCGAAGTTGATTGCCTGTTCCACATACAATTGTGTAAGTACCACGGAAGAAACACAGTTTGGAATCAACCCTACAATACCAGCTACGACTGGTCCAAGAATAGGTCTGTTATTTAAGATATCAGTAATAATTTCTTCTCCGCCATTATGTAAAAGCAGGTTTAAGAAGAATGTAATAAGTATGATAAAGATAGCAATTTTTAATGTATGTGCAATTGCAGAACGGAAAATACCACGTTCACAATGACAATGTTCATGCTCACAAAAATCATGGATATGCATTGCCTGTTCTTGTTTTTTTCGTCTCCAGATAAAATCAACCAAGAAACCAGATACAATAGCAATTCCAAGTTTGATGATTAAAATTCGAGTAATTGTTTCTGCTCCAATATTAGAAGAAATTAAGATTGGAAGCATTTCATCGGATGTGGAAAGAAAGATGGCAAGTAAAGTACCAACAGTAATAATGCCGCCAGAGTAAAGATTTGAGGCAGCAGCGGCAAATCCGCATTGTGGTAATAAACCTGCAATTCCACCAATGATAGGTCCAAATCTACCAGCTTTTTTAACTACTAGTTCTACGTGTTCGCCAGCGGATTTTTCTAAAAATTCCATGATGAGATACGTAATAAATAAAAAAGGAATCAGTGTAATACTGTCCGAAATACTGTGTTCAAGAATATGAATCATAATAAGTCCTTTCTACAAAAAACAAGTTAGTCAACTCTAACTATAATAACACAAAAAATGGAAAATGCAACAACTATTTTCAGTTGCGCCTGATAAAGGAATCGAGTAAAATATAAGTCGAACTGAATGAAAACGAGGATAAAACAATTATGAAGGACAAAAAGAGAATTTTACTTTTATGTACAGGTGGTACGATTGCATCTACAGAAAGTGAAGATGGATTTGTACCAGGTTTAGTTGGAAATGATATTTTAGAGTATATTCCATCTATGAAAAAATATTGCAATATAGATACCTTACAAATTTTTAATATTGATAGTACCAATATGACCCCAGAACATTGGTGTGGTATTGTGAAAGTAATCCGAGAACATTATGATATTTATGACGGATTCGTGATCTTACATGGGACAGATACGATGGCATATACGGCAGCAGCACTTTCATATATGATTCAAAATTCTGCAAAGCCAATCGTACTTACTGGTTCACAAAAACCAATCTGTCTGGACATTACAGATGCAAAAACCAATCTGATTGACAGTATTTGCTACGTGTGTGATGATAAATCCAGTGGTGTGCAGGTTGTATTTGATGGATGTGTGATTGCAGGAACAAGAGCAAAGAAAACACATGCACATAGCTATGATGCATTTTCAAGTGTAAATTTTCCAGTATTAGCAACGATTCAAGAAAAACGAATCATTCGTTATTTGCCAAAAGTACGCTACAAGGAGCCAGTGCAGTTTACAGAAGAGTTGCATGACAGCATTGCAGTTTTGAAACTGATTCCAGGAAGCAAACCAGAGCTTTTAGAATATATGTTTTCTCATTATGATTGCTTGATGATTGAAGGATTTGGGGTAGGTGGTATTCCAGAATCTTTAAAAGATGCTTTCTATGAACAAATGAAACGATTTATTTCAGAAGGAAAGTTAGTGGTTATTTCCACACAAGTTATGAACGAAGGAAGTAATATGGAAGTATATGAAGTCGGACAAAAAGTAAAGAAAGACTTCAATTTAATAGAAACCTATGATATGACATTTGAATCGGCTGTAACAAAGATGATGTATCTTATGAAAAAATATCCAAAAGACTACGATGCGATTCGAAATGGATTCTATCATACAGTGAATTATGATATTTTATATCCAGATAAAGACGAAAAATAAGCAGAAGCGAAAACGCTTCTAGCTTATTTTTGTAAATTCGGTCTTACATTTTGGACAAGTAATGCAAATACGTCCTTTTCCTTTCGGAATGCGGATTTTTTGTTGACAAGTTGGACACTTGTAAATATGATGTGTCTTTCGTTGTTTCATAATGGATTTTTCAGAATTCCATCTTGATAACACTTTGTTTTTGATTTGTAGGAATTTTAGATTTTCCTGATAACGCTTCATCGTGTTCTTAGAGAAAATACGAAAATATGCGTAAATTATAATTACGAAAAACCAGGAATTTAAGATTACATTGTCTACAAATATATCTAAAATACATAGTGCAAGTGCAGTTCCTAGTAAAAATTTGGAAAAATCATCGACACCATATCTTCCAATCATAAATCTTTGTAATTTTTCTTTCATGTCTATCACCTCTTGAGTCATAGTATCATGATTTGAGAGAAATTAATATGTTTAAAGTATAAATAAAAATGAAAAAAATATAAAAGTCCGAAAAAATAGGTGTGATTTCAAATAGCTTTATGCTATAATGAGTTGACGTAATTGAACAAGTATTAAGGAGTAAGTTTTATGAAACGTGTACTATTAAAACTCAGTGGGGAAGCCCTTGCTGGAGATAAAAAAACTGGTTTTGATGAAGCAACATGTATCGGAGTTGCAAAACAAGTAAAAGAGTTAGTAGATGATGGCATTCAAGTTGCAATCGTAACAGGTGGCGGAAACTTCTGGCGTGGAAGAACAAGCGAAACAATTGACCGTACAAAAGCAGACCAAATTGGTATGCTTGCAACTGTAATGAACTGTATCTATGTGTCAGATATTTTCAGACATGTAGGAATGAAAACAGAGATTTTTACACCATTTACATGCGGTGCATTTACAAGTTTATTTTCAAAAGATGCAGCAGTTGAATCATTAAATGAAGGAAAAGTTATTTTCTTCGCAGGTGGAACTGGACATCCTTATTTTTCAACAGATACAGGTGCTGTTCTTCGTGCAATTGAAATTGAAGCAGATGCAATGTTATTAGCAAAAGCAATCGATGGAATTTATGACAGTGATCCAAAGTTGAATCCAGAAGCGAAAAAATACGATGAGATTTCTATCCAAGAAACAATTGACAAACGTCTTGCAGCAGTGGACCTTGCAGCGTCTATTCTTTGCATGGAAAACAAGATGCCAATGTTAGTATTTGGATTGAATGAAGAAAACAGTATTGTTGAGACAATGAAAGGAACATTTACAGGAACAAAAGTAACTGTATAATGATAAAGTTTAATTGGAGGATAAGAATATGAACGAGAGAAATCAAGTATATGATACAAAGATGCAAAAAACACAACATGCTTTAGAAGCAGAATTAGCTACAATCCGTGCAGGACGTGCGAATCCACACATCTTAGACAAATTAGTAGTAGATTACTATGGAATGCCAACACCAATCCAACAAGTAGCAAATGTTTCTGTTCCAGAAGCTCGTATGATTCAAATTCAACCATGGGAAAAGAGCATGATTCGTGAAATCGAAAAAGCAATTTTAACATCTGATATCGGAATCAACCCATCAAATGATGGTACAGTAATTCGTCTTGTATTCCCAGAATTAACAGAAGATCGAAGAAAAGAATTAGTAAAAGATGTTAAGAAAAAAGGAGAAGGAGCAAAAGTTGCAATCCGTAATATCCGTCGTGATGGTAACGACAGCTTCAAGAAATTAAAAGGAACAGAAGTTTCTGAAGATGAAATCAAAGATTTAGAAGATGAATTACAAAAATTAACAGACAAATATATCAAAAATATTGATGTGATTGTTGAAGCAAAATCAAAAGAAGTGCTTACTGTTTAATCAGTAGTCAATAAGGGAGATAAGTGAGAGAAACTTCACTTATCTCTTTTCATGCGTGAAAAATATGGAGGAATATAGTATGAAAATACCACAACATATTGCGATTATCTTAGATGGAAATGGACGGTGGGCAAAGAAAAAAGGAATGCCTCGCAATTACGGACATGCACAAGGTAGCAAAAATGTGGAACGCATCTGTGAAGATGCATACAAGCTAGGAGTAAAATATTTGACAGTGTATGCTTTTTCTACAGAAAATTGGAAAAGACCACAGGAAGAAGTAGATGCTTTGATGACACTTCTTCGCAATTATATGAAGACTTGTTTAAAAACAGCGAAAAAGAATCGTATGCGCGTGCGTGTGTTAGGAGATAAGACAGCACTTGATGAAGATATTCGTAATCGTATCGCTGAATTAGAAGAAGCAACAAAAGAAAATGATGGATTGAATTTTCAAATTGCATTGAATTATGGAAGCCGTGACGAAATGGTTCGAGCAATCAGAAGATTGTGCGCAGATTGTAAGGATGAAAAAGTGTCAATCGATGAAATTAATGAATCTTTATTTGAAACATATTTAGATACACATGATATACCAGATCCAGATTTGATGATTCGCACAAGTGGTGAACAGCGATTATCAAATTACTTATTATGGCAGCTTGCGTACAGTGAATTTTATTTTACAGATGTTTTGTGGCCTGATTTTACAAAAGAAGAATTAGTAAAAGCAATTGAATACTTTAATGGACGTGATCGACGTTTTGGTGGAGTATAGGAGGAAGTTAGATGTTTAAAACGAGACTATTAAGTGGAATACTATTAGTAATCCTAGCGTTGTTTACGATTATTAGTGGTGGACCGATTTTATTTGGAACACTTTTGGTAATCAGCTTGATTGGTATGACTGAGATTTATAAAGTGTTAGATATCAATCGCAAATTGTTAGGAATGGCAGGCTATGGAATGGCAATTGTCTATTATGTGTTACTCTATTTCGGAATGACAGAGTGGATGACTTGTTTGACAATTGGATTTGTAATGCTGCTCATGGCGATTTATGTATTTTCTTATCCAACATATCGCTCTGAACATGTAATGCTTGCATTTTTTGGATTATTTTATGTAGCCTTTATGTTATCTTATGTATATCAGATCCGTATTATGGAACAAGGAGCCTTTCTAGTATGGCTTGTATTCTTATGCTCATGGGGATGTGATACATTTGCATACTGTGTGGGAATGTTAATTGGAAAGCATAAATTAGCACCAGTACTTAGTCCGAAAAAATCGATTGAAGGAGCTGTTGGCGGTGTGGTTGGTGCAGCTATTTTAGGTGCTGTATATGCATTAGCAATCAATGGTTTTGCATCAGTTGGAGCAAATGTATTACAGTATGCTTTGATTTGTGCAGTTGGAGCAGTGATTTCACAAGTTGGAGACTTAGCAGCGTCAGGAATCAAGCGTAATCATAATATCAAAGATTATGGAACATTGATTCCAGGACATGGCGGTATTTTAGATCGTTTTGATAGTGTGATTTTTACAGCACCTATCATTTATTATATGGCAGTAGCATTGTTATAAGATAAGAGGAATATGTTATGAAAAAGATAGCAATTTTAGGATCCACAGGTTCCATTGGAACACAGACATTAGAAGTTGTACGTGAAAATGGAGATATCGAAGTACTAGGTCTTGCAGCAGGAAATAATATACGTTTGCTGGAAGAACAGATTCGAGAATTTCATCCACAAGTTGTAGCAGTTTGGTCGGAAGAAAAAGCCAAAGAATTACGTGAAAATGTAAAAGATCTACAAGTGAAAATCGTATCAGGAATGGATGGTTTGATTGAAGTTTCTGTATTAGAAGAAACAGAAATTTTGGTAACAGCAATCGTAGGAATGATTGGAATCCGACCAACAATGGAAGCAATCAAAGCAGGAAAAGATATTGCACTTGCAAATAAAGAAACACTTGTAACAGCAGGACATATTATTATGCCTTTGGCAAAAGAACACCAAGTGTCTATTTTGCCAGTGGACAGCGAGCATAGTGCTATTTTCCAATCTCTTCAAGGTGGTCAAAGAAGTGCGCTTCACAAAATCTTACTTACTGCATCAGGTGGACCATTCCGCGGAAGAAAACGTGCAGAACTAGAACACATTCAAGTAGAAGATGCATTAAAACATCCAAACTGGGAGATGGGAAGAAAGATTACCATTGATTCTTCTACACTGGTAAATAAAGGATTAGAAGTAATTGAAGCAAAATGGCTCTTTGATGTAGATATTGATCAGATTGAAGTGGTAGTACACCCACAAAGTATCATTCATTCGATGGTTGAATATGTGGATGGTGCGATTATTGCAGAACTTGGGACACCAGATATGAAACTTCCAATTCAATATGCATTGTATTATCCAGAAAGAAGATTCCTTCCAGGAGATCGTGTTGATTTCAGCACATTGTCACAACTTACATTTGAAAAGCCAGATTTAGATACATTCTATGGTTTACGACTTGCGTTTGAAGCCGGAAGAGCAGGAGGATCTCTTCCAACTGTATTTAATGCGGCAAATGAACTTGCAGTTAGCAAATTCTTAGATCGCAAGATTAAATATTTAGAAATTCCAGAAATCATTGAAACATGTATGAAAAATCATAAAAACATCATAAATCCAACAGTAGAAGAAATTCTACAAACGGAAAAAGAAGTATATGAACAGATAGAAAGTAGGTGGTAGGATGGGCATAATTCTGGCAATACTTGTATTTGGAAGTATTGTGTTTATCCATGAATTCGGTCATTTCTTGCTTGCAAAGTTAAATGGAATTCGTGTGGATGAATTTGCAATAGGAATGGGTCCATGTTTATTCAGTTTCACAAAAGGAGAAACAAAATATAGTTTAAAATTACTTCCACTTGGTGGTTATTGTGCCATGGGGGAAGATGATGCAAATGATACATCAGAAGGCAGCTTTAACAGTAAATCCGTATGGGCAAGAATTTCTGTCGTTGTAGCAGGAGCAGTATTTAACTTCTTGCTAGCATTTGTATTTTCTGTGATTGTAGTTGGGTACGCAGGATATGATAAGCCTGTTATTTCTGGAACCACACCAGGATTTGCAGCAGAAGAAGCAGGACTTCAAGCAGGCGATGTGATTCTTCGTATGAACAATAAAAAAATCAATCTTTGGAGAGAAGTAACATACTATAATACATTTCATCCAGGGGAAACCATCCATATGGTGTATGAACGTGACGGTGAAACGCATGAAGTAACACTTGAGCCAAAACAAGATGAAGATGGCAGATACATTATGGGGGTGTTATCTCCAGTATCGTATGAAAAAGCAAATGTATTTACAGCACTTCAGTATGGTGTGTACGAAGTGAAATTCTGGATATCGACTACCATTGAAAGTTTGAAAATGCTTATAGGTGGTGGCGCAAGCATCAATGATTTAACAGGACCAGTAGGAATTGTAAATGTAGTAGATGACACATATCAGCAGACAAAATCTTATGGAATTGTAGTTGTATTGATGCAAATGTTAAATATTGGTATTTTATTATCAGCAAACTTAGGAGTTATGAACCTTTTACCATTGCCAGCGTTAGATGGCGGAAGATTGGTATTTCTGATCATCGAAGCGATTCGTGGAAAGCGAGTGGCACCAGAAAAAGAAGGCTGGGTACATGCGGCAGGAATGGTATTATTAATGCTATTAATGGTGGTAGTGTTATTTAATGATTTGAGAAGAATATTCTAGGTGACAAAAAGAATCTCGCGAGCGAGATTCTTTTTTACGTCAATTCTGCAATACGTGACACACCAACATAAATTTCAGAAATTTTATACCAAGTTGGATAATCTACAATACCAGTGGCAGGCAATCCAAAAACTGATTGAAATACCTCTACAGAATTGGCAGTGGCATTTCCATAAATACCGTCGGCAGTAACGCGTGGAATTGCTGGATAGGCACCTGCAATTACATTGAGCTGTTCTTGAAGCTGACGTACTTTATCTCCAGTAGAGCCGATTGTCAGGTCATACCCTGGCCATGAAGATGGTATTCCGGAGATTTCTTCGGCAGTATTGATGTAAATACTATCACCGTAGTAGTAGCGTAAAATTTCAATGGCAGAATAGCCTTGGTCCCCAAGAGACTTTGAGCCCCATTGTGTCATCCATCCTGGACAAGTTACACGGTTCCCGTCACAATATTGTGTTAGAATTGGCTGTCTTACATTTGGTCTGGACAAATAGCTTGCAAATAATTCATCCACGATCAAGGAAATGGAATCATAAATATTACGTTCTGGAATCCATTTATGGTCAAAAGCAGTAGAAGACGTAATTGTAAAATCATAGCCTTGATTGCGATACCATTCTGTGTAGACTCGATTTAAAGTAAAGGACATGATAGCAAGTACATTTGCACGAATAGTTTCATCTGGCCAAGTTGCGTAAATTTCACTGGAGGCTACATTTTTGATGTAATCACGGTAGCGAACATAGTAATTTTGTGCACTGGAGTCACGAGGAGAGCCGTCATGCACAATGATGTATTCAGGTACCACCACACGGCTAAGTACGATTTCACCTGTTTCATTTACGGGCTTGATTTCAGGTTCTGGTATTTTCGGTGGATAATTTCCAAATAAAGTGTGTGCTGGGATGACGAAAATTTCACCAGCAGTCGGAGGTGGCAAGGCTGGGCGCATACGAATATTTTGAATGGCAGTTGTATCGGCAAGCAATTCCGTTCCAGTAATATTAACAGGTTCATAACCCTCAGCAGTTACATTTAAGGTGTATTCCGAATAAGGCTGCACTTCCGTGTTCGGGTCAAGACTATATTCAATTGGTGGTGTTTCTAGATCTACAGTTTCTGTTTGACCAGAGGAATTGGTTGTAAGCTGTTCGAGTGGATTTTCGGGAACACCTGTGTAGGAAATCGAAATATTTGCATTGGCGATGGGAAATGCATTTTCAGCAGAAGTCACATTGATTTGAAGGCGTCCAGTATCGGTAGCCAAAATGTTCATATAGATACCTCGTAAAAAATCTGTTACTATTACAATATGTGAAAAAATACAAAATGTGAGAGGAAGATAAATATGAAAAAAATGAAACGTGCCATTGTTTCGGCAGCGGCAATTTTAGTAATTGGGGCATTTACGCAATTGCAAGAGAATATATTTCCAGAGTCCTTTTATGGGGTGGAGAGCTATGCGTTGGATGAAATTCCAGAATATGCAGGGGAACCTTATGTTGTGCTAGAAGAAAATGAACCGGATTTTGATTTGGAAGGATTCGAAAATGAGTCCTATGAATATTACAGTGAGCTTGATATTTACGGTAGATGTGGAGAAGCAGAAGCTAACATTGGGCTGGACTTAATGCCAACAGAGGAACGAGGCTCTATTGGGCAGGTGAAGCCAAGTGGATGGCAGACAGTGAAATATGATATTGTAGATGGGAAATATTTGTATAATCGCTGTCATTTGATTGGATATCAATTGAGTGGTGAAAATGCGAATCGCTCGAATCTGATTACGGGAACAAGGTATATGAATACAGAAGGAATGCTGCCATTTGAAAATCAGGTGGCAGAATATGTAAAAGAAACAGGTAATCACGTGTTATATCGTGTGACACCGATTTTTGAAGGAGATAATCTTGTAGCAACCGGAGTACAGATGGAAGCCATGTCTGTAGAAGATGAGGGAGAAGAAATCTGCTTCAATGTCTTTGTGTACAATGTGCAGCCAGGGATTGAAATTGATTATTCAAATGGAGATAGTTGGTTAGAAGAATAGCTCTTCTAACCCTTCCATCAATTTGTCATTCTCTTCGGGACACATCACGCAGAATCGAATAAATTCTCCACGAAGATTTTCAAAGGATGCACAGTCACGAACCATTAATTTTCGTCGGATAAGAAAATCAAACACATCATGAGAAGTCATATTTGGTTTTAAAATCTGAACGAGAATAAAGTTTGCAACAGGCTTATATACTTTCAGTGCATCTATTTTTTGTAATCTTTCGTACATTTTGGTACGTTCTGTATCAATCAGTGTGCGAGTTTCTTCTATATAATCCATATCTTGCAGCATCAGTTCTCCTGCATAGGCACCAAGACTATTTAAAGTCCAAGGGTTCTGATAAGTCTTTAAAATTTCAAAGAATGCTTGATTACTTGTAATGCCATAGCCAAGGCGAAGACCTGGAGCGGCATAGAATTTGGAAATGCCACGCAAAACCATAAAGTTATCGTAACGGGATACAAATGGCATTGCAGTCACTTGTGATACGCAAGGAGCAAATTCTACATAAGTTTCATCAATCATAACAAAGATATGATGCTTTTGGCAGTGTGCTAACAATTTTTCCATATCTTCTGAATAGATTGCAGAAGAAGTTGGATTGTTTGGATTGCAAAGAATCAGAAGATCAATGGAATCATCTAAGATGGCCAAAAAGGTCGCTACATCTAGTTGAAAGTCATTTTCTGCTTTTAAATCGTAGTAAAGTAATTCTCCACCCCATAAATTTAGTTCGCGCTCATACTCCGAGTAAGTTGGACCGAGCAAAAGCGCTTTTTTGGGATGGCGATGTTGGATTAAAAGCGAAATGAGTTCCGTAGAACCATTTCCGATGACAATATGAGCAGCATTAACATTACAATAGCTGGCAATAGCCGCTTTGAGTGAAGTATAATTTCGGTCAGGATAAGTGCTGATCAAATCAAGATTTTCAGCAATTTTTTGTTTGACAGAAGAAGAAATCCCAAGGGGATTTACATTTGCACCAAATCCAATGATCTCTTCTTTTGGTATCTGATAATATTTCTCAATCTCTTCTAAATCACTTCCGTGAAAGTGTGGAACTTTCGACATAGGAACCTCCTTTGTTGTCCGATACGCTTGCTATTCCTATCGGATTAATGATATAATCCATTATAATGTAATTTTATGAAAAAGCAACGGGTGACTAGATGAAGAACAAGATAAAACAATTTGCAAAAGGAAATTTCAAATTAGAACAACCAGATATTTATTTTTCGGAAACACAGATTCATATTTCTGTGGGAGAAGGAGAAACATATCAAGGAAGCTTTACCATTCTAAATAAAAAAGACGGAAATATCAGAGGACTTGTATATCCGTCTTCTTTTCGTGTGCATTGTGTAGAGCAGGGATTCGAAGGAAATCCAGTGCAAGTAAATTTTACATATGACAGTGCAGGGCTTCGTCCAGGTCATATTGAAAAGGGAAAGTTTACAGTTGTATGCAATGGTGGAGAATATGAATTAGACTTCACAGCAGTGATTGAAAAACCTTTTATAGAGACATCAGTCGGAAAAGTGCAGACGATAGCAGATTTTAAGCAGCTTGCAATGCATGATTTTTGGGAAGCAAAGAAAGTTTTCCGAACAAAGAAATTTTATGATATTTTGAAATACGAAGAAAATCGAATCCGCAATCTTTATACCAATATGAGAAAATGGTCTTTAGATGAACAAGGATTGGAAGAATTTCTGGTTGGAATCAAGCAGAAAGAAAAGATTTTCTTGACGTTATCAGAGGAAGAACTGGAATTCGAATACCTTTTGGAAGATAAGAAAGGTACGATTGAATTAGAAAAAAATACATGGGGATATGTACCAATTCAAATCATCTGCGAAGGTGATTTTCTTGAGGTGCGAAAAAAAGAAATTTCCACAGAAGATTTTGTAGGAAACTTCTATGAGTTGGAGTATGTGATTCGTGCAGTGAAACTGCATGCAGGAAAAAATTATGGGAAATTATATATTAAGACACCATATGAAACATTGGAAATTCCTGTGTTAGTACAGCAGCAAGCAGCCAAAAAAGATGATTTTGGAATGACAGGCATGATTGCAGGCCAATTATGGAAAGAATATTTTGCATGTGTTGCAGGGAAAATGCCGCTTTTATCCTGGGGCGAAAAGGCACAGGAACATGTGAGTCAACTACGCGAAATGGAGCCGGAAAACACGGAATATCAATTATTGCAAGCACACATATATTTGAGATGCCGTCAAGAGGAAGAAGCTGGATGGTTATTAGAAAATGTGAATGTAAATAAAGGTATCTTTGGAAAACATTATGAATTACAGGCATATTATTTATTCTTAATGGCACTTTGGAAAAAAGATACACTTTACACCAATCAAGTCGTGGAAGAATTGAATCGTGTTTATCAGAAGTATCCCAAATCATGGCGTTTACTTTGTATGTTAATCAATTTAGACACGAAATATAGAGACTATGCAGACCGCATTGAACTATTAGAAAAGGCAATTACAGAAGGGGCAAACCAAGTACTTCTTTTATCAGAGGCGTATATTTGCTTCCAAGAACGAGTGTTACTGCTTCGTAAGCTAGATACATTTGAAATCCGCATCATGAATTTTGCCGCAAAATATCAGCTAATGACAAGAGAATTGGCACTGCATTTGGCCGATTTGGTAATCCGCCAAAGACATTATGACAAAAGGCTTGTTAAGATTATGGAAAAAGCATATGACATGTATGAAGAACCAAAAATCTTAAACGCTATTTGTATGCAGTTGATCAAAGGAAATAAAGCAGGAAGTGCATATTTGAAATGGTATCAAAAAGCAGTAGAACAAGAGATGAAGATTGCACAGCTTTATGAATTTTTCTTAATGTCTGTCAATCCAAAACGTGTACAAGGAGCTTTTCCAAAGATTGTATATCTCTACTTTTTACATGGCATTCAGTTAGATTATAAACGTACGGCATTACTCTATGAAAATATTATTCTCTATGAAGAAGAACATCCAGAAATTTATCGTCAATATCGTGATCAAATGAAGCGCTTTGCAATGAGTGAGCTTCGCAAGAGACATATTAACGATTCTTTGCGTGTGCTCTATAATCGATTTATTGATGTAGATACTGTCACATTGGAAGATGTGGATGCACTTTATGATATTTGCCATGCTTATCGTGTGACGACAACGAACAAAGAAATGAAATACGTGCTTGTGATTGAAAAGGATGGAACGATTGTACAGCGTGTAGCATACCATCCAGAAAAAGGAGCGCGTGTATATCTTTATGATAAAGATGCTCGAATTGTATGGGAAGGAAACAATGGACTCCATTTTGCGGATTCGATTCCATATGAAACAAGAAGATTGTTCTATGAACTTCATTTCCTTGAAGTATGTAAGCGAAGAGAAAATTTCCAATTAGAAATGGATAAGGCAAAAGAGATTCCTGCGCTTACCATAGAAAATTTACAACAATATGGATTGGAACCATTTGATACAGAAGAGGTATTTTTATTCTATGCGAAATTAATCAGAGATTTTGAACAAGCAGAAGATGACTTTTTAATCTATGTTGGCTTAGAACTTGTAAAAGCAGGATTTTATGACAAAGCAATCTTGAGCTATTTGACTCGATATTATTGCGGTGCTACAAAAGACATGAAGTTTGTCTGGAAAAAGGCACAAGAACATGAGGTAAATACAAAGGCGTTAGCAGAACGTATTATTACGCAGATGCTTTTCTCGGAAGTGATGTTCCAGGAAGAAGAAATCTTTGAAGACTACTATAATGGGAAACCATATTTCCGTTTAAAACAGGCATATTTATCTTATATTGCAAGAAATTATGTGGTTTATGGAAGAGTTGTATCGGAAAAGCTGATTCAGATAATGCAGCAAGAATTGTGCAAGAAAGAGTCGTTAGCAGACATTTGCAAGGTGGCAATCTTAAAATTCTATGCAGGCAAGACTGTAACAGAAAAGCAATTACAGTTTTTAAAAGAATCTCTTTGTGAAATGTGCGAAAAACATCTTGTATTTCCATTTTATATGAAATATCCAGAAGAATGGCTGAGAGAAGTTCAGCTCTTTGATAAAGTATTGATCTCATATCAATCTAATATGGATGGAGAGGTAAAGATGACAAGTCAGATTCAGCGAGAAGATGATAGCATTTCCCCAAAACGCACAGAATCGCTTTTACCAATCTATGAAACGATTTATGTTAAAGAAGTCGTGTTGTATGAAGGGGAAGTGTTGACCTATTCCTTCAAAGAAAGCAAGGATGAGGAAGAAATCATCACGGAAGTTATGACTTGTGAAAAGCAACATGCAACTGAGGAAATTGGGAAATATGGACGTTTAAATCAAATGATGCATTTGCCAAAAGGAAAGCAGTATGAGGCAATGCTTTCATACAAACAGGAAGAAGTATTAGCGGAAGAAATATTTCCGATTTATTAAAGAACGAGGAGGAGTGGTGTCATGGCAGGAAACATAATTGGATATGACATAAATGAGCAATACTGCCAGATTAGTTATTATAACGAGGAAAAGCAGGAACCACAGACATTAGAAACTGTCGTAGATAATGACCAGATTCCTCTGATTGTGGGAAAAAAAGATGAGGAGTGGTATATCGGAAGAGATGCGAAGCGCCTGGAAGTGCTGAAGGAAGGGTATACCGCAGACCATTTATATGAAAAGGCAGTCAAAAGAGAAAGTATAAAGTTTGGAAAAGAAACGCTAGATGCAGTATGGCTGTTACATAAATTTGTAGAACAATCGTTGAAGCAGTTTGAACAGGTGGAAGAAATTGTGTTTACAGTACCATCTTTAAACATTGACATTGTGCGTATGTTGAAAGGAATCGGACAGCGAGCAGGAATTCCGCGTGCCAATATTACGGTACAAGATTATAAAGAAAGTTTTTGTCATTATATGATGTATCAGCCAAAAGAGTTATGGCAATATGAGGCAGCACTTTTCCATTGTGACAGACATGAAGTGAAAGCATATATGCTTCGCAAACTTCGTACAGGATTTGGAAAAGGAAAAGATAGTTTTATTACGGTAGATGAAGTGGCAGGCGCGCAGATTGAAGAGTTATCGGCAGTCTACCCTGTTCTAAATGTAGACCGTGCGAGAGATGCGGACATTTTGTTCAAAAAGTTTATTCAAGGGGTATTCAATAAGAAATTAATTTCATCGGTGTTTCTGATTGGAGAAGGATTTGAAAATAATTGGTACCAGCAATCTTTGAAAGTACTATGTAATGGCAGACGTGCATTTGCAGGAAATAACCTTTATAGTAAAGGGGCTTGCTATGCTGCGTATGGGAAACTCACTAACTACAAGGGGGCTCCAACATATTTAGATGAAACAAAGATGATGGAACAGATTTGTCTGAAGATACGAGTACAAGGACAAGATAAATGGTATCCGATTGTATCTTGGGGAACCAGATGGTATGAAGCAGATACACAATGCGAAGTGTTGCTGGAAAATGCAGATGATATCGAAATTCATATAGAATCACTGACAGGCGCACAGATGCAAGTGGAACATATTTCACTAGAAGGACTTCCAAATCGAAAGAACTATACATTGCGTTTACAAATCAATGCAATGTTTTTGGATGAGAAGACCTGTAAGATTACATTACGAGATGTAGGATTTGGAGAATTTTTCCCACCAACAGATTTTGTGATGGAAAAAGAGATACGATTAGGAGGAAACAATGGGCAGTTTAATTCTTTGTCATAAAAAGAAGGCAACCACACCATTTGAAGTTGTGCGAGTACACAAATATGTATATACGATAGAAGAGTTATGCTTCTACCTTTGCAATCATTTGTATCTGGTGGATCATACGATTATGAATACAAAAATATGTGATTGGATTCAGAATGAACTGGAACTGCCACAATTAGCAGAAAAGCTGCGTACAATCCTGGAGGAAAATGGCTCCATGGAGCAGTTTGTTATGATGATTTTGAGTAGTACATATATTTATACGCAAGCAGAATTAAACCATATCAAAGTGGTGTTGGAAAAATTAAAGAACCAAAAACCAATTGAAAAGCAAAAATACAAGGCAGACAATTTATTACAAAGCGGTTCGGTAAAGGCTGCAATCGTTTCTTATCAAGCAATCTTGCACGGAGAACGTGATGAGAGTGTGGACAGTAAGTTTTACGGAAAGGTGTATGCTTGCCTTGGAGCTGCATATGGAAGATTATTCCTGTATGAAGAAGCTGCGAAGATGTACGAAGCTGCTTATCAAATATGTGAGGAAGAACCATTGCTTCGTGCATATGTGTATGCATGCAAACAGTATATGACAGAAACAGAATACGAGACATTTTTAGAAAAAAGTAATGTATATCAAGAAATGAGTCATATTGTGGAGGAACAGATTGCTGCAGTGCAAGAGAAAGTAGCAACCATTTCTTACGATGATACACTTGAAAAATGGAAAGAGGGATATCGCCGAATCAGTACAGGAGAAAATTAAATTCTCCTGTATTTTATATTTTCTCCAAAAAAGTTGTTGACAGAAACACTTTAGCGTGCTAACATGCTAATATGTTAAAGATAAACAAAGCAAATGAACAGGGAGGAAATAGAATATGAAAAAGAAAGTAGCATTATTTATGGTAGCAGTTTTGAGTGTAGCAACAATGGCAATGGGATGTGGAAAAGAAGCTTCCAAAGAAGATACTTCCAAAGAACAATTTATCGTTGGTTTTGATCAGAATTTTCCACCAATGGGATTTGTAGGAGACGATGGAGAGTTTACAGGATTCGACCTAGAATTAGCAGCAGAAGTAGCAGAAAGATTGGATATGGAATTAGTTTTAACACCAATCGATTGGGATGCGAAAGATATGGAATTAAAATCTGGAACAATTAGCTGTATCTGGAATGGATTTACAATGAATGGTCGTGAAGACGAATATACATGGACAGATGCATACTTAGATAATAAACAAGTATTTGTAGTAAGAAGTGGTGAAGGCATTGAATCAATGGAAGATTTAGCAGGAAAAGTTGTTGATGTACAGACAGACTCTTCTGCACAAGCAGCATTAGATGAACTTCCAGAGTTAGTAGCAAGTTTTGAATCACTTAATGTAATCCCTGATTACAATACAGCATTTATGGAATTAGAAGCAGGGGCAGCAGATGCAGTGGCAATGGATATTGTAGTTGCAAGTTACCAAATTGAACAAAGAGATGCTGATTTCGAAATTCTAGATGATGCGCTTGCAACAGAAGAATATGGCGTAGGTTTCAAAAAAGGAAATGATACATTAAGAGATCAAGTACAAAAAGCATTAGAAGAAATGGCAGCAGATGGAACAATGGCAGAGATTTCTACAAAATGGTTTGGTGAAGATATCACTACAATTGGAAAATAAGGTAAAGTGGAGGACCATCCAAGAAAGGTGGTCCTTTTTCACAGAAAGAGGAGATTATGAGTTTTGGTGTAATGATAGAAAAATTAGCAGAAGGTATGGTGACATCCATTAATATTTTTGTTGTCACATTAGTATTTTCTTTGATATTAGGTTTGTTTGTGGCATTTGGACGTATGTCGAAGAACTTTTTGGTAAGAGGATTGTTTAAAGGATATATCTCAATTATGAGAGGGACACCATTGATTCTTCAATTGATGTTTATTTATTTTGGACCATTCTTTTTGCTTAACATTCAAATTTCACAGAGCTATAAGCTGATAGCAGTCTATATTGGATTTGTGATTAACTATGCTGCATATTTTGCAGAAATTTATCGTGGCGGAATTGAATCTATGCCAGTAGGACAATATGAAGCAGCAAAGATATTAGGCTTTAATAAAACACAGACATTTGTGCGTATTATCTTGCCACAAGTAATTAAACGAATTTTACCATCGATCACAAACGAAGTAATCACACTCGTAAAAGACACTTCAATTGCATTCGCATTAGGAGTATCTGAAATGTTCACAAAAGCAAAAGCAATTGCGTCAGCGGAGACAAGTGTGACACCATATATTATTGCAGCAATATTTTACTTTATATTTAACTTTATTGTGGCGTATGTCATGGAAAGAATTGAAAAGAAAATGGATTATTACAGATAGGAGATTAAAGTATGAAATTATTAGAAATGAAAAATATCCGCAAGAGTTTTGGGGATGTGGAAGTATTAAAAGATATCTCCTTTGATGTAAATGAAGGAGAAGTTGTTGCAATTATCGGACCATCTGGTTCTGGAAAATCAACATTGCTTCGTTGCGCAACAGGGCTTGAAACGATGGATTCTGGTGAAATGAACTATCAGGAAGGTGCCTATTTCGGACTTGTATTCCAAAACTTTAATCTTTTTCCACATTATAGTGTGCTACGCAATATTACAGAAGCACCGATTGTAGTACAGAAGCGCGACAAAAAAGAAGTAGAAGCACAGGCAAAAGCACTTTTAAAGAAAATGGGATTAGAAGGGCGCGAAGATGCCTATCCTTATCAATTATCGGGTGGACAACAGCAACGTGTATCCATTGCAAGAGCACTTGCTATGAATCCAAAGATTTTATTCTTTGATGAACCTACATCCGCATTGGATCCAGAACTAACGGGGGAAATTTTAAAAGTCATTCGTGACCTAGCAGCAGAATCTATGACAATGGTAATTGTAACTCATGAGATGAATTTTGCAAAAAATGTTGCAGATAAAGTGATTTTCATGGATAATGGATATGTTGTGGAAGAAGGAACACCAGAAGAAGTGTTCGATTCTAAAAATGAGCGTATGCAAGAATTTTTAGGACGTCTTTCAGAATAGTATAAAACTATTAGGAATGGATCTATGAATTACAAATTATTGTTAGACACAGCTAGTTTGGCTGGGGAGATTATGTTATCAAGTGGTGCAGAAACGTATCGTGTAGAAGATACGATGAGCCACATTTTAAAAACGTCACATTGTGAAACAATTGAGCCATTGGCGCTTATGACAGGAATTGTAGTGACAATTAATGATTCCGCTATGGAACATCCGCTTACGATGGTTAAGACGGTAAATAGTCGTTCTACCAATTTAAACAATGTGATTAAAGTAAATGATATTTCAAGAAAATATTGCGCAGGTGTTTTGACACTGGAAGAAGCGTATGAAAGATTACAACATGTAAAGGAAAAACAATATGGCCGCAAGATATATAATCTTGCGACCATTGGTGTGTCTATGGGATTTGCCATGATGTTTGGCGGGAATTTTATAGATGTGTGCGGAGCAATCATTGTAGGAGCTGTGGTTGCAGCAATTATTACAGCTGGGAAAATCAGCGGTTTAAATGGAATTTTGATAAATATTTTGTCTGGAATAGGAATTGCAGTTTCAGCGATGCTTCTTCCAGAAATAGATATGAATACAGTCATTGTCAGTGCTATGATGCCAATTGTACCGGGAGTTGCCATTACAAATGCAATCCGAGATACTTTACAAGGAGATTATTTATCAGGCAGTGCCAGAATGTTAGAAGCATTTCTTACAGCGGCTTCCATTGCAGTTGGAGTGGGGCTTGGAATGATGGGAGGTGCTATTTTATGTTAGTAAAAGTAATTGGTGCATTTATAGCAATCTTTGCATTTGCAGTATTGGTAGAAATTCCAAAAAAATATTTATGGTGTGCAGGTGCGGTAGGTGCAATCGGTTGGTTTGTCTATGTACTTGCAGGAACTTGTGGGGCAGGAGAAATTTTTGCAACCTTTTTATCGGCAGGTGTGATTGCATTTGTTTCCCATATTTTTGCCCGCATCTTTAAAGTACCTGTGACCGTATTTTTGATTGCAGGAATCTTGCCAACTGTACCAGGGGCAGGAATGTATCGAATCGTATATTATCTGATTCAAAAAGACACACAGATGGGTGGATATTACTTTACAACCACCTTAGAGTTAGCAGGAGTAATCGCGATTGCCATTTTTATTGTAGATGCAGTATTTCATGTATTTCAGAAGGGTTGGAAACAAAATTCTTTGCGATATCAGGAAAAAAATGTTGATAAATCGTGAAAAATCATATAGACTAACTTTTAATTGAAGAGAAGAGAAGGAGGAGTTTGCTTAATGACAGCATATAAAGATTTAAGTATAGAAGAACTAAGAACGCTAAAGGAAGAACTAGAGCAACGTTTTGAAGAAATCAAGGCGCTTAGACTCAATCTTGACATGTCTCGTGGAAAACCATCTGCAGCACAATTAGATTTAGCGATGGGAATGATGGATGTGTTAAACAGCAAGACAGACCTTGTATGTGAAGAAGGTGTGGATTGCCGTAACTATGGCGTATTGGATGGAATTCGAGAAGCAAAACAACTTCTTGCAGATATGTCAGAAGTTCCAAAAGATAATATTGTTATTTTCGGGAACTCTACATTAAACATTATGTATGATACAATTGCACGTTCTATGATTCATGGGGTTATGGGAAGTACACCATGGTGCAAGTTAGATAAAGTAAAATTCTTATGTCCTGTACCAGGATATGATAGACATTTTGCAATCACAGAACATTTTGGAATTGAGATGATCAATGTTCCAATGACAACAGAAGGTCCAGATATGGATATGGTAGAGGAACTTGTTAGCTCAGACGATGCAATCAAAGGAATCTGGTGTGTACCAAAATATTCCAATCCTCAAGGAATCACATATTCAGATAAGACAGTACAACGTTTTGCACGTTTAAAACCAGCAGCGAAAGATTTCCGTATTTTCTGGGATAACGCATACGGAATCCACCATTTATATGATGACAAACAAGACTGGTTACCAGAAATCTTAATGGAATGTAAAAAAGAAGGAAATCCAGATATGGTTTACAAATTCTGTTCTACATCCAAAGTAAGTTTCCCAGGTTCAGGAATTTCAGCAATTGCAGCTTCCACAGCGAATCTTGTTGCCATTCGTGAACAGATGCGTATTCAGACAATTGGACATGACAAAGTAAATCAACTTCGTCATGCAAGATTCTTCAAAGATATTCACGGCATGGTACAACATATGAAGAAACATGCAGATATCTTAAGACCAAAATTTGAGACAGTATTAGCTGTATTAGAAAAAGAATTGGGTGGTTTAGAAATCGGAAGCTGGTTAGAACCACGAGGAGGATATTTCATTTCCTTTGATTCTTTAGAAGGATGTGCGAAAGCAATTGTTGCAAAAGCAAAAGAAGCTGGTGTAATCATGACAAATGCAGGAGCAACTTTCCCATATGGAAAAGATCCAAAAGATAGCAATATTCGTATTGCGCCATCTTTCCCAACACCAGAAGAATTGGAAAAGGCAGCAGAGATCTTTGTACTAAGTGTAAAATTAGTAAGTATCGATAAATATTTAAAAGAAAAAGAAATGTAATAGAACAGGCGTATCCATTTGTGGTTACGCCTGTTTAGGCATAGTAAGAGGAAGCAAATGTCAGAAGAAAGAGAAAAAGTAGAAATAACAGAAGTTGAATTAGAAGACTCAGAAATGCATAGAGTGTTAGAACTGGCATTAGAAGCAGGAAGAATCCTGCTTCACAATGGTGCAGAAATCTTTCGTGTAGAAGAAACGATTGCACATATTTGCAAGCGATTTGATATTCAAGAGATGGATGCATTTGTGTTAAGTAATGGGATTTTCATTACGGCTCACAGTAAGGGAAAAGAAATTTTTGCAAAAGTAAAACATGTTCCAATGGGAGGGACCCATTTGGGAATTGTAACGGCAGTGAACAGCCTTTCCAGACAGATTTATTTTGGGGAAGTTGGTATTGATGAAGCTTTTGAACGATTGAAAGAGATTGAGAAAATGCCGCCGAAGAGAAATCTCACCATGATACTTGCAGCAGGAATTGGAAGTGGGATGTTCTGCTATCTTATGAAAGGAAATGTTCTGGAAAGCGCGATTACAGTGCTGATTGGTGCACTCTTATATGTGTTTGTATTGTTCGCAGAGAAATATAACATTTCTAAGATCATCATCAATCTTGTAGGTGGTGCCATGATTACGATATTAGCATTGGTTGTTACAAATCTGCCAATTGCATTGGATGTGACATTGGACAAAATGATCATTGGCTCTATCTTGCCCCTTGTTCCTGGGGTGTTGTTCACAAATGCGATCCGCGATATTGCAAGCAGTGATTTTATTTCAGGAATCGTTAAGCTATTGGATGCATTGCTGGTATTTGTGTATATTGCAACGGGAGTAGGAACGGTCTTATCTATTTATGAAAGTATGTTAGGAGGAATCATGCTATGATCGGAAATATGGTGTGTTCCTTTGTAGGAACGTTGTGCTTTTCTATTATTTTTAATGTTCCGAACCAGTTTTATTTCTACTGTGGATTAACTGGAATGACAGGATGGATGTGTTATTGCTATGTAGCACAGTATACAACAGCAGCCATAGCAACTTTCTTTGGAACAATTGTAGTAGTGCTTATGTCGCGAATTTTGGCTGTGTGGAGAAAATGTCCGATTACTGTGTTCTTGATTTCCGGAATCTTTCCATTGGTTCCAGGAGCAGGAGTATATTATACGGCATACTATTTTGTAACGAACAGTTTGAGTCTTGCAACACAAAAAGGAATTGATTCTTTGAAAATAGCATTTGCAATCGTACTTGGAATTGTATTTGTAGTATCAATTCCAAAGAGATGGTTTGCATTGCGATACTGGCGTGCGCGAAGAGCACAAAAGAAGGTTGCAGGGTAGCAGGAATTGTTATATAATAAACGTTAGCATAAAAGAACAGGAGTGTTAGGAAATGAGTAAAGTAAGAACAAGATTTGCACCAAGCCCAACAGGTAGAATGCACGTTGGTAATCTTAGAACTGCTTTGTATGCTTATTTAATTGCAAAGCACGAAGACGGAGACTTTTTGCTTCGTATCGAGGATACTGACCAAGAGCGTTTAGTAGAAGGTGCAGTTGATATTATATATCGTACCTTAGAAAAAACAGGATTGATCCACGATGAAGGTCCAGATAAAGATGGTGGATTTGGTCCATATGTACAAAGTGAAAGACAAGCAACTGGACTTTACTTAGAATATGCGAAGAAGTTAATTGAAACAGGAGATGCTTATTACTGTTTCTGCGATAAAGAAAGATTAGAATCTCTTCGTAGTGAAGTAAAAGATGGTGGAGAAGAAATCGTTGTTTACGATAAACATTGTTTACACTTAAGCAAAGAAGAAATCGAAGCAAACCTTGCAGCAGGAAAACCATATGTAATCCGTATCAATATGCCAACAGAAGGAACAACAACATTCCATGATGATATTTACGGTGATATTACAGTTCCAAATGCAGAATTAGATGATATGATCTTGATCAAATCAGATGGATATCCAACATACAACTTTGCAAACGTAGTAGATGACCATTTACAAGGCATTACACACGTTGTTCGTGGTAATGAATATTTATCATCTGCTCCTAAATACAATCGTTTATATGAAGCATTTGGATGGGAAGTACCAACTTATGTACACTGTCCACTTATCACAGATGAAACACATAAAAAATTAAGCAAACGTTGTGGACATTCTTCTTACGAAGATTTAATCGAACAAGGATATTTAACAGAAGCAGTTATCAACTACGTTGCTTTATTAGGATGGAGCTCATCAGATAACCGTGAAATTTTCTCGTTAGAAGAATTAGTAGAAGCATTTGATTACAGACATATGAGTAAATCACCAGCTGTATTTGATACAGTAAAATTAAAATGGATGAATGGTGAATACCTAAAAGCAATGGATTTCGATAAGTTCTATGAACTTGCTGAACCATACATCAAAGAAGTAATTACAAAAGATTATGATTTAAGAAAGATTGCAGCTTTAGTTAAAACTAGAATTGAAATCTTCCCAGATATCAAAGATCAAATTGATTTCTTCGAAGCACTTCCAGAATATGATACAGCAATGTATACACATAAGAAGATGAAAACAAACGAAGAAACAGCATTAGAAGTATTAACAGAAATTCTTCCAATGTTTGAAGCAGCAGAAGACTACAGCAACGATGCTTTATACGAAGTATTGAAAGCTTATGTAGAACAAAAAGGATGCAAAAATGGATACGCAATGTGGCCAGTGAGAACAGCTGTATCTGGTAAACAAAATACACCAGGTGGAGCAACAGAGATTATGGAAATCTTAGGAAAAGAAGAATCACTTGCACGTTTACGCAAAGGTATCGAATTATTAAGTAAATAATTTTTAAGAGGACGGGAACGAAAATCCCGTCCTTGTTTTTCCACTGAAGGAGGAAACTATGGGATTTAACGAAGCACAGCTAGAAGCAATAGAACAGAAAGATGGGCCATGTATGGTTCTTGCGGGACCAGGTTCTGGAAAGACCACAGTTATTACCAATCGTGTCAAATATATGTTGGAAAAACATAACATAAATCCACAGGAGATATTAGTCATTACATTTTCAAAAGCGGCTTCAAAGGAGATGAAAGAGCGTTTCGAGAAACTAACGGAGCAGCGCTATCGAGGCGTGACATTTGGAACATTTCATGGTATTTATTATGGAATTCTGAAATGGGCGTACAAATTGACCGCAGATAATATTTTGTCAGAGGAGCAAAAGTATCATTTGATCAAGCAGACGGTAGAGCGTATGGAGTTAGAAATCGATGATGAGAAAGAGTTCCTTCAAGGGATAGCAGAAGAAATCGGCCGGGTGAAGAATGAACAGTGGAAATTAGTGGAATATGTATCGGAAAATTGTTCAGAAAATATCTTTCGTCAAATTTTTGAAACGTATGAACAAGAGCGCAAGCGGATGAGAAAGATTGATTTTGATGATATGTTGGTACTTACATATGAGTTGTTCCAAAAACGACCAGATGTGCTGAAACTATGGCAAAAGAAATTTCGTTATATCTTAATCGATGAATTTCAGGACATCAATCGTGTGCAATATGAAGTGATTCGTATGTTGGCATATCCAGAAAACAATCTTTTTATTGTAGGGGATGATGATCAGTCTATTTATCGTTTTCGTGGGGCAAAACCGGAGATTATGCTTGGATTCGAAAAAGACTACCCTGAAACAAAAAAGATTCTTTTAAACATCAATTATCGCTCTACAAAGGCAATTGTAAATGGCGCAGCGAGAGTGATTCAGTATAATCGTAGTCGATTTCCAAAAGAAATTGTAACGCAGAATGAGCAGGGAACCACAGTACATATTCAAGAAGTGAAGCATCCCATGGAAGAAAGCAAATATGTGATTCGAGAAATTCAAAATGCGATGCAACAAGGGATGAAGCCAAAGGAGATTGCTGTATTGTTTCGAACCAATGTGGAAGCACGTGTGCTGGTCGAGTCTTTTATGGAGTACCAGATTCCATTTTACATGAAGGAACATATTCCAAACCTCTATGAACATTTTATTGCAAAAAATCTGATTACCTATATGAAGATGGCACTAGGAGATCGCTCTCGAAAATCCTTCTTGGAAGTGATGAATCGACCAAACCGTTATATTGGGCGGGATGCGGTAGATGCAAAAGAGATTTCTTTTGATGAATTGAGAGATTTTTACGAAGAGAAAGATTGGATGGTGGATCGTATTGATCAACTAGAAGTAGATCTTAGAATTTTGGCAAGATGTGCACCTTATGGAGCAATTCAGTATATTCGAAATCATATGGGATATGATGAATTTTTGCGGGAATATGCAGCATTTCGACGTATTAAGATGGAAGATTTGCTGGAAGTGATGAAAGAAATTGAAGAAAGAGCAAAAGAATACAAGACCATTGAAGAATGGTTTGAACATATCGAGGAGTATACGGAAGAACTGCAAAAGCAAGCCGAATATCGCGTGCAGAATGAAAATGCAGTAACACTTATGACATTACACGGCTCAAAAGGATTAGAATTCCATACAGTATTTATTATCGGAGCCAACGAGGATATTATTCCATACAAAAAGGCAGAGACAAAAGAAGATATGGAAGAGGAACGACGTATGTTTTACGTTGGGATGACACGAGCAAAGAAACGACTTGTCATATCCTATGCGAGAGAGCGAAACGGAAAGAAGATGATTGCCTCTCGATTTGTGAAGGAGTTGTTGGGGAGATGTCTGGGAGTCCAATTTTAATGGACGGGAAGATTGTGGGTGCAGTGACACATGTGCTGGTGAATGACCCAACGAGAGGGTATGGGATATTTATTGAAAATATGTTGAAGCATTGACAAATAATTTAAGTTACTATAAAATAAAACCACCGAAAAGGTGGTTTTAT
>CAZINB010000025.1:0-29728 GCA_964540565.1 uncultured Faecalimonas sp. | reverse complement strand
ACGGTAAAAGCTATGCGTAAAGACGTTCTTGCAAAATGTTATGGTGGTGATATTTCTCGTAAGAGAAAATTATTAGAAAAACAAAAAGAAGGTAAGAAGAGAATGCGTCAGATTGGAAATGTAGAAATTCCACAGAAAGCATTTATGAGTGTATTAAAATTAGATGAGAAATAAGAAGTAGGGGCATAGTGAACAAAAGCTATGTCCCTGTTTTCTTCTTATTCCTAAAAGGAGGTTGTCATGAAAAAAGAACTTGAGCTATATATTCATATTCCTTTTTGTGTAAAAAAATGCGCGTATTGTGATTTTTTATCTGGGCCATCAACTCCGGAAGGAATAGAAACTTATGTAGCAGCATTAATAAAAGAAATAAAAGCATATAGCAGCATGGCATTGGAATATGTGGTGACTACTATTTTCTTTGGCGGCGGTACACCTTCGACATTGTCAGGTGCACAGATGCAAAAGATTATGGATGTACTTAGAGAGGTATTTCAAATTTCAGAGCAGGCAGAGATTTCAATGGAAGCGAATCCTGGAACTGTAACTGAAGAAAATTTGAAGTCATATAAAATGGCAGGAATCAACCGAATTAGTTTTGGGTTACAGACAGCAAATAATGAAGAGCTGAAAGTGCTTGGCCGAATTCATACATATGAGCAATTTTTGGAAAGCTTTGCTATGGCACGTCAAGCTGGGTTTGACAATATCAATGTGGATTTGATTTCAGCAATTCCTAATCAAACAGTGGAAAGTTGGGAAAAATCACTCCATAAAGTGCTAGAACGGAAACCAGAACATATTTCAGCCTATAGTTTGATCATCGAAGAGGGAACGCCTTTTGCAAAATGGTATGGAGAAGGCGCGAAAAAAGAAGACGAACTTCCAACAGAAGAAGTGGAAAGAGAAATCTATCACCGCACAGAAGAAATACTCAAAGAAAACGGCTATTATCGATATGAAATTTCCAATTATGCCAAGAAGGGAAAAGAGTGCAGACACAATCTTGGATATTGGGAAAGAAAGGAATACTTGGGCTTAGGATTAGGAGCATCTTCTTTGATTGGAAATCAGCGGTTCCATAATATAGAAGATTTAGCTCAATATATAGAGTGTACAGGAAATTTAGAAATACTATGTTGTGATAGAGAAATTTTATCTGAGCAGGAGCAGATGGAAGAATTTATTTTTTTAGGACTGCGAAAAATGGAAGGCATCTCAAAACAGGAGTTTCAATGTCTATTTGGAAAAACATTGGAGGATTGTTACGAAGATAATATCGAGAGGATGAAACAGAAGAAGCTAATAGAGGAAGCGGATGGTTACATGAGATTGACAAAGCAGGGGATTGATCTTAGCAATTATGTGTTTGCAGAAATATTGTGCGAGAAGTAAAGAAATGGATGTTAGAGCGGTTCTAACATCCATTTTTGATTATTTCTAAAAAGTCTAAAAAATATATAAACATAGTTGACAAAAGAAAACAGCAGTGCTAAATTAATAACTGTAGATGTTAGCACTCGAAATTAAAGAGTGCTAATAAAGAAAAAAGGAGGGAACATATGGAGCCAAATCACGGATTAGATGACCGTAAGATGAAGATTTTACAGACAATCATCAAAACATATTTAGAGACAGGTGAACCAGTAGGATCGAGAACCATTTCGAAATATACAGACTTGAATCTTAGTTCCGCTACAATTCGTAACGAGATGGCAGATTTAGAGGATTTGGGTTATATCATGCAACCTCACACATCAGCAGGGAGAATTCCTTCAGACAAAGGGTATCGCTTATATGTAGATATGCTGATGGCAGAAAAGGAGCAGGAAGTTGTTGAAATACAAGAGCAATTGCTTCAGAAAGCAGATAAGATGGATAAAGTCTTAAAACAAGCTGCAAAAGTACTTGCTATGAATACAAATTATGCAACAATGATTTCTGCACCAACGTATCAACGTAACAAGATCAAATTCATTCAATTATCTCAAGTAGACGATAATCAAATCATTGCAGTGATTGTGATGGAAGGCAATGTGATCAAGAACAAGATTGTTACTGTGAATGAAGTATTAAGTAATGAGATTTTGCTAAAGCTTAATATGTTGTTAAACACGACACTTACAGGAATGGCAATCGAGGAAATCAATCTTGGAATGATTGCAAGATTGAAAGAGCAAGCTGGAAGTCATAGCGAAGTGATCAGCGATGTACTGGATGCAGTTGCAAACACAATTCAACTTGATAATGATATGGAAATTTATACAAGTGGTGCAACAAACGTATTTAAGTATCCGGAACTGAGCAGCAGTCAAAGTGCACAAAGTATTATCAATGCATTTGAAGAGAAACAGACACTGGAAGAAATTGTGACACAGACATTGTCAAAAGAGGATAATCATGGAATTCAAGTTTACATTGGAAATGAAGCACCAGTGCAATCCATGAAAGATTGCAGTGTAGTAACTGCAACTTATGAATTAAGTGAAGGTATGCAGGGAACGATAGGTATTATTGGTCCTAAGCGTATGGATTATGAAAATGTAATGAAGACTTTGAAAGTTCTGATGACAGAGCTGGATGAGATTTTCCATAAAGAAAAATAGAAAGGTGGAGCGCCGCGTTGGATAAAGAAAAAGTAGTTGAAGAAGTAGTAGAAGAAACTGCGGAAGAAACAACAGAGGAAGCTACAGAAGAAGTAACAGAAGAAACAGTAGAAGAAAAGAAAGATGCCAAAGACGAGAAAATCGAAGAACTTCAAGATAAACTATTACGTCAGATGGCAGAATTTGATAATTACCGTAAACGTACAGAAAAAGAAAAATCTGCAATGTACGAAATTGGTGCCAGAGATATTATCGAAAAGATCTTACCAGTGGTAGATAACTTTGAGAGAGGTCTTGCAGCAGTGCCAGAAGAACAAAAAGAAGATGGATTTGTAGTTGGAATGGAAATGATCTACAAACAGATTTTAACAATGTTTGAAGGAATCAATGTAAAAGCAATCGAATCCGTTGGAAAAGAATTTGATCCAGAATTACACAATGCAGTGATGCATGTGGAAGATGAAGAAGCTGGAGAAAATGTAATTGTAGAAGAGTTTATGAAAGGCTATACATACCGTGATTCTGTTGTAAGACATAGTATGGTAAAAGTAGCCAATTAGATTTACAAGTAACTTATTTAAATATATTTATGAAAAGGAGATTTCATCATGGGAAAAATTATCGGTATTGACTTAGGAACAACAAATAGCTGCGTAGCTGTAATGGAAGGTGGTCAACCAACAGTTATCGCAAATACAGAAGGAGCAAGAACAACACCATCTGTTGTTGCATTTACAAAAACAGGAGAACGTTTAGTTGGGGAACCAGCAAAACGTCAAGCAGTTACAAACGCTGAAAAAACAATTTCTTCAATCAAGAGAGAAATGGGTGAAGATTACAAAGTAGCAATTGATGATAAAAAATACTCTCCACAAGAAATTTCAGCAATGATTCTTCAAAAATTAAAAGCAGATGCAGAAGGATATTTAGGAGAACAAGTTACAGAAGCTGTTATCACAGTACCTGCATACTTCAATGATGCTCAACGTCAAGCAACAAAAGACGCTGGTAGAATTGCTGGTCTTGATGTAAAACGTATCATCAACGAACCAACAGCAGCAGCACTTGCTTATGGTCTTGACAACGAACACGAACAAAAAATCATGGTATATGACTTAGGTGGTGGAACATTCGACGTTTCTATCATTGAAATTGGTGATGGTGTTATCGATGTATTAGCAACTCGTGGGGATAACAAACTTGGTGGAGATGACTTCGACCAAAAAATCGTTGACTATGTAGTAGCTGATTTCAAAGCAAACAATGGCGTAGACATTTCTGGAGATAAAGCAGCACTTCAAAGAGTAAAAGAAGCTGCAGAAAAAGCGAAAAAAGAATTATCTTCAGCTACAACAACAAATATCAACTTACCATTCATCAGCATGTCACCAGCAATGGTACCTCTTCACTTAGACATGACTCTTACAAGAGCAAAATTTGATGAATTAACACATGACTTAGTAGAAAGAACAGCTGAACCAGTTCGTGCAGCATTAGCAGATGCAGGACTTACAGCATCAGATCTTGGTCAAGTATTATTAGTAGGTGGTTCAACACGTATCCCTGCAGTACAAGACAAAGTAAAACAATTAACAGGAAAAGAACCAAGTAAAACATTAAATCCAGACGAATGTGTAGCTTTAGGAGCTTCTGTTCAAGGTGGTAAACTTGCTGGAGATGCTGGCGCTGGCGATATTATCTTATTCGACGTTACACCACTTTCATTATCAATCGAAACAATGGGTGGAGTTGCAACAAGATTAATCGAAAGAAATACAACAATTCCAACATCTAAGAGCCAAGTATTCTCTACAGCAGCAGATAACCAAACAGCAGTAGATATCCACGTAGTACAAGGGGAAAGACAATTTGCGAAAGATAACAAAACTCTTGGACAATTTAGATTAGATGGTATTGCACCAGCTCCACGTGGAATCCCTCAAATCGAAGTAACATTTAACATCGATGCAAATGGTATCGTAAATGTTTCTGCAAAAGATTTAGGAACAGGTAGAGAACAACACATTACAATTACATCTGGATCAAATATGTCAGATAGCGATATCGAAAAAGCAGTAAAAGAAGCTGCTGAATTCGAAGCACAAGATAAAAAACGTAAAGAAGCAATCGATACAAGAAACGATGCTGAAACAATGGCATTCCAAACAGAAAAAGCAATGGCTGATGTTGCTGACAAAGTTAGCCCAGCAGAAAAAGAAGCAGTAGAAGCTGATATCAAAGCATTAAAAGATCTTTTAGCACAATCTACACCAGAAACAATGACAGAAGCTCAAGTAGAAGAAATCAAAGCTGCTAAAGAAAAATTAATGGCAACAGCACAACCTGTATTTACAAAAATGTATGAACAAGCAGGAGCAGCAGCTGGACAACAAGCAGGACCACAAGCTGGCCCAGCTCCAGAAGGATTCAATGGTGACGATGTAGTTGACGGTGACTACAAAGAAATCTAATAACCGAAAGGCAGATTATTATGGCAGGAACAAAGAGAGACTATTATGAAGTGCTAGGTGTGGATAAAGGTGCTGATGCATCGGCTATCAAGAAAGCATACAGAGTCTTGGGGAAAAAGTATCATCCAGATGCAAATCCAGGTGATAAAGAAGCGGAAGAAAAATTCAAAGAAGTTTCGGAAGCATATGCAATTTTAAGTGATCCTGAAAAACGTCAAAAATATGATCAGTTTGGCCACGCCGCATTTGACGGCGGCGCTGGCGGAGCTGGTGGATATGGCGGCTTCGACTTTAATGGAATGGATTTTGGAGATATCTTCGGAGATATTTTCGGCGATATGTTTGGCGGCGGTGCACGTCGTAACAGCAGACGTTCTTACAATGGACCAATGCAAGGTGCAAACATTCGTAAAGGAATCCGTATTACATTTGAGGAAGCCGTATTTGGCTGTGAAAAAGAGTTAGAAGTAATTATCAAAGATCCATGTACAACATGTAATGCGACAGGTGCAAAACCTGGTACTTCACCAGAAACATGTCCAAAATGTGGTGGTAGAGGTCAAGTTGTATATACTTCACAAAGTTTCTTTGGAACAGTTCAAAATGTACAAACATGTCCAGACTGTAACGGATCAGGAAAAATTATCAAAGAAAAATGTTCAGATTGTGCAGGTACAGGATATGTGGCTAGCAAGAAGAAAATTATGGTCACAATTCCAGCAGGTATTGACAACGGTCAAAGCATTCGTATTGCAGGCAAAGGGGAACCAGGGACAAATGGTGGACCAAGAGGTGATTTGCTTGTAGAAGTAACGGTATCAAGACATCCAGTATTTGCGCGTCAAGATATGCATATTTTCTCAACAGCACATATTTCATTTGCACAAGCAGCATTAGGTGGAGAAGTTCGCATTAAGACAGTTGATGGCGATGTATTATACAAGATTGCACCAGGTACTAAGACAGATACAAAAGTACGTCTTCGTGGAAAAGGTGTTCCATCTCTTCGCGACAGTAAGATTCGAGGGGATCATTATGTAACACTTGTGATTCAAACACCAGAACACTTAAGCTCAGAAGCAAAAGAATTACTTCGTAAATTTGATGAACTTACAGGGAATTCTTTAAAAGAAGCCGAAAAAGCAGGAAAAGAATCAGGCAAGAAAAAAGGCTTTATGGATAAATTAAAAGAAAAATTTGATGATTAATAGAAGGCTCTTACTGGTCACAGTGAGAGCTTTTTGTGTTATACTAGACGTATCAAACATAGAAGAAGGGAGCAAAATATTATGCAGAAATTTTGTTATTATTCTCCTACAGAGATTTTATTCGGAAAAGATACGGAAAGAGACGTGGCTAAATTAGTCAAAAAATGGGGCGGAACAAAAGTTCTTATCGTATATGGTGGAGGAAGTGTTGAACGAAATGGTTTGTTAGAACGCGTGACCAATTCATTGCATGAGAAAAAAATCGCATACGAAGTAATGGGTGGAGTAAAACCAAATCCTCGTTTATCATTTGCGGAACAAGGAGTAAAAAAAGCACGTTCTTTTGGTGCGAATTTCATTTTGGCGATTGGAGGAGGAAGTGTAATTGATACTGCGAAAGCAATTGCTATTGGTGCATGTTATCCTCGCGTAAAATTGTGGGATATCTGGATGAAAAAAGTAGATGTGTGGAAAGCATTTCCAGTAGGAGTTATCTTAACCATTGCAGCTGCAGGTAGTGAAATGAGTAGTTCTGCAGTTCTTACGAACGAAGAAACGGGAAAGAAAGCGGGATTTGCTTCTGAATTAAACCGACCAAAATTTGCAATTATGAATCCAGAACTTACTTATACCCTACCAAAATATCAGGTTGCATGTGGTGTAGTAGATATTATGATGCACACATTGGAACGTTATTTTCTTCCAGATACAGAGAAGAATCAATTGACGGATGAGATTGCAGAAGGAATTCTTCGCACCGTGATTGAGAATGGAAAGATTGCTTATGAAAATCCATCAGATTATGATGCGATGAGTGAAATTATGTGGTGTGCAAGTTTGTCTCACAATGATTTGACTGGACTTGGAAGAGGAAAAGATTTTACAGTTCACAAATTCGGTCATGAATTGAGTGCAAGATTTGATTTGGCACATGGTGCAAGTTTATCCGCAGTATGGGGAACATGGGCACGAGAAGTATGTGAATTAGACTATGAACGTTTCAAACGATATGGAAAACATGTGTGGGGAATTCGCGCGCAAGATGCGAAAGAAGCAGCTTATGGTGCGATTGAAGCAACAGAAAGCTATTTCAGACAACTAGAAATGCCAACTTGTATTGGTGAATTAGAGTGTGGAGTGCTAGAAGATACCATGCTTCAACAGATGGCAGAAAGCATTACAAATGGCGGAGAAAATACAATTGGTATCTTCAAAAAGTTAGAGAAAGAGGATGTTTACCAAATCTTAAAGAAAGCAAATCATAACTAGGCAGGAGGACAAGATGTTATTACTGAATAAGCAAGATATCACAAAGGCAGTAGACCTAAATGGAATGATGGACCAAATTGAGGAAGCATATGCAATCTTTGGTGCAGATGCATACTATATGCCACCGAGACCAACTGTTACACATGATAATAAAACATTAATCTATATGCCATGTTATACAGAAAAAAGTCTAGGAACAAAAATGCTTACCATTTTTCCAGAGAATGCAAAACTAGGATTGCCATCGATTGATGGGCTTGTAATCTTAAATGATTTGGAGACAGGAAAGACATTATCTATCATGGATGGACAAACGGTAACTGCATTCCGAACAGGAGCTGTAGCAGGTGTGGGGATTCGTCATTTGGCAAAAAAGGATGCACATACTGTAGGTGTTGTGGGTGCAGGAGTGCAAAGTTTCCATGCAGCACTGTATGCTTGTGCAGCAAGAGAAATCCATACAGTGTATGTATATAATCACAGTGATCGCGATTTGACAGATTATATTGCGAGACTTGAAAAAGCCATTGATAACCCAAGTACAAAAGTGGTACAATGTAAAGCAGTGATTGATTTGGTGAAAGCAAGTGATATTATTTGCACGGCAACACCAGCAACAGATCCAGTTCTTCCGGCTGAGAAAGCATTATTAGAAGGCAAATGCATTATTGCAATTGGATCTTATACGCCACAAATGCGAGAAATCCCAGATGAAATTTTCGAATTGGTAGACAACGTTTATATTGAACTTCCATATGCATGTGAGGAAAGTGGTGATTTGAGCCAGCCCCTTGCAGCAGGCAAACTGACAATGGATCGTGTGAAACTTATGCATGAGTTGTTAGCTTCCTCTGTGGATGAAGAGGAATTGTCAAAGAAAACAACTTACTTTAAGTCAGTAGGTATGGGATTATTTGATATTTGTGTTGCACAAAGATTATATGATAATGCAAAAGAAAATGGATTTGGACAAGAAGTAGATTTTTAAAAAAATTTACATAGAAGGAGATAAGATTATGAGAGTTGTATCAACAGAAAAAGCACCTAAAGCATTAGGACCATATTCACAAGGATATGTACACAATGGAGTATTCTATTCAGCAGGACAAATTGCAATCAATCCTGCAACAAATGAAGTAGAAGCTGTAACAATTGAAGAACAAACAGAACAAGTTTGTAAAAATCTTGGAGCAGTTTTAGAAGCAGCTGGAACTTCATTTGATAAGGTATTAAAAACAACATGTTTCTTAGCAGATATGGGAGACTTTGCAGCATTTAACGAAGTGTACGCAAAATATTTCACATCAAAACCAGCAAGAAGTTGTGTAGCTGTGAAAACATTACCTAAAAATTTACTTTGCGAGATTGAAGTAATCGCAGTAGTAGAAGAGTAGGGAGTGTTAGCAATGTCAGAACAAAATACAAGTTCATGTTCCCCAGAAAATTGTTCGAGCTGTGCCAGTGCAGGAACATGTCCAAGCAAAAAAGTAGATTTAAAAGTGCCAGCAAATGAATATACACATGTGAAGAAAGTCATCGGAATCGTAAGTGGGAAAGGTGGCGTAGGAAAATCTATGGTAACCGCTTCTCTTGCAAGACTTATGAGAGAGCAAGGCTATTCCGTAGGAATTTTGGATGCAGATATCACAGGTCCATCTATTCCTAAGATGTATGGAATTCATGAACATGCAATGGGAACAGAAGTTGGAATGTTTCCTTGTGTTGCAAAAGATGAGACGAGAATCATGTCAGTGAATCTTTTGCTAGATAGTGAAGATACACCAGTTATCTGGAGAGGTCCAATTATTGCAGGTGTAGTAAAACAATTTTGGAATGAAGTATTATGGGGAGACTTAGACTACTTATTTGTAGATATGCCTCCAGGAACAGGAGATGTTCCGCTGACTGTATTCCAATCGCTCCCATTAGATGGAGTTGTAATTGTAACATCACCACAAGATTTAGTTCAAATGATTGTTAAAAAAGCATATCGTATGGCAAAAGAAATGAACATTCCAGTACTTGGTATTGTAGAAAACTATAGTTTCCTAAAATGTCCAGACTGCGGTAAGGAAATTAAAGTATTTGGCGAAAGTCATATTGATGAAATTGCAAGTGAACTTGGTATGAGTGTGCTTGGAAAGATGCCAATCGACCCAGAACTCGCAGAAATGGTAGAAGCAGAAAAATTCTATGAAGTAAATAATGAATATCTAAAAGATGCTTTAAAGGTATTGGCTTAGATATATGAAAAAAAGTTATTGCACGTAGGTGCAGTAACTTTTTTTGTATTGCAAAGGGGTACATTTTAAATAGCGCTTAAATATCTGTGTATAGTAGGAAGGGCTGGAAAAACCAACCATATAGGCCACTTCTGTGATGCTTTTATCACTTGCCAAAATCGGAAGACTCATTTGAATACGGTAGTATAGTATATAATCAAAGATTGTCATGTTCATATATTTTTTGAAGAAGCGACAACATTCACTTTTGCATAAGTTGGCCACATTGGCAATATTATCCAGATTGATTTCCTGGTCATAATGTGTTTGAATGTAAGTAAGAATATCACGTAATCGTTGCATCGATAGATTAGAATTGGTGTCATTGCTAGGCTGTTTGGAAAAATAAGTATATAGTTTTTGCCAAATGCACATGAGCAGCATATGAACACGTAACTCATAATCGGCTGGAGGCTCCTGCGACAGTGCGTAGATTTCTTTGATGAAATCTAGAATTTCTTTTTGCCAAGGAATGTGATCTTTTAAAAGCAAAGAAGACCAGGCATCATTGGAAGTAATCGAGCTTACATATTTTGTTTGCAGAATGCTATTTTCATATCCATAAAGAAAACGAGGATGAAATGTAATGGAAAGATAGGTACATTCGCTATGGTTGTGCATCTGTCCAGCATGAAGAACGTTACTGTTTCCAAACATACCATCTCCAGCTTTTAATAAATAGTTCTCGTGATTGATCTGGTACTCTAATTCCCCAGACATGATCCAAGTGAGCTCAATTTCAGGATGCCAGTGCCAGAGAAAAGAACCTTGTTCGTAACTCTCGATTTTTTCAACACTGACGTTCACAGGGAAAGCAAAATTACCATGTTCTTTGACTTCCTTTTTATTATCTTGTGTAATGATTTGAATTCTATCCATAAATCTCAATATCCTTATAAAATATACCAATATTATTATTGTTGCATTCAAAAAAACGCATTATCATTATAACTATAAAATAAAAACGTACGGAATACAAGTAAAAGATAGGAGTATATAAAATGGTAAACAAATTAATAGAACAATTTCAAGAAATTTACGGCGCAGAAGGAGAGATTCGTACTTATTTTGCACCAGGTCGAGTAAATCTTATTGGCGAACATACAGATTATAACGGCGGTCATGTGTTCCCATGTGCATTGACAATTGGAACATATGCAGTTGTAAGAAAAAGAGAAGATCAAAAATTACGTTTCTATTCGGTAAACTTTAAACACTTAGGTGTGATTGAATCGGATTTAAATGATTTAGTACCAGATAAAAAAGCAAATTGGACAAACTATCCAAAGGGTGTTATGTGGGCATTCGAAAAACGTGGATTCCAATTAACAAATGGGTTTGATATTTTGATCTATGGAAATATTCCAAATGGTTCAGGCCTTTCTTCTTCTGCTTCCTTAGAAGTGTTGACAGGTGTAATGCTGAAAGATCAATTTGGATTTGACGTATCTATGATTGATATTGCGTTGATTGGGCAATATTCAGAAAATAATTTTAACGGATGTAATTGTGGAATCATGGATCAATTTGCAAGTGCAATGGGGAAAAAAGATCATGCAATTTTCTTAGATGCAAATACATTGAAATATGAATATGCACCAGTCGTTTTAGAAGATGCAAAAATTGTAATCGTAAACAGTAAAGTGAAACATAGCCTTGTAGATTCTGCATACAATGACCGCAGAACAGAATGTGAAACAGCATTAAAAGAACTGCAAGAAGTTGTGGACATCAAAACACTTGGAGATTTATCAGAAGAAGAATTTGAAGCACACAAAGATGCAATCAAATCAGAAGTGAGAAAACAAAGAGCAAAACATGCAGTATATGAAAACCAAAGAACGATCAAAGCAGTTGCGGCACTTGCTGCAAATGATGTAGAAACATTTGGTAAATTGATGAATGCTTCTCATGTTTCTTTGAGAGATGATTATGAAGTATCTTGCGAAGAAATTGATATTTTAGTAGACTTAGCATGGGCTACAGAAGGAGTAATCGGATCACGTATTACAGGCGGCGGATTTGGAGGCTGTACTGTAAGTATTGTAAAAAATAATGCTGTAGATCAGTTTGTGGAAACAATTGGAACAGCATATGAAGAAAAAGTAGGACACAAAGCAGAATTTTATGTAGTAGACATCGGAAACGGTGCAGGAAGATTGAGCTAAGGTATAAAATGGAGGAATAGAAAATGGCAATTTTAGTAACAGGTGGAGCAGGATATATCGGAAGTCATACATGTATTGAATTAGTAAATGCAGGATATGATGTGGTAGTACTTGATAATTTATGTAATTCTTGTCAGGAATCTTTAAAACGTGTAGGACAAATCGTAGGAAAAGAAATTAAATTTTATGAAGCAGATATTCGTGATGCAAAAGCATTAGCAGATATTTTTGCGGCAGAAGAAATTGATGCAGTAATTCATTTTGCAGGATTAAAAGCAGTTGGAGAATCGGTTGAAATTCCATTGGCTTACTATGATAACAATATTGGCGGAACTATTACATTATGTAACGCTATGAAAGATGCTGGTGTAAAAAATATTATCTTCAGTTCATCAGCAACAGTATACGGAGATCCAGCATTTATTCCAATCACAGAAGAATGTCCAAAAGGACGATGCACAAATCCATATGGTTGGACAAAATCTATGTTAGAACAAATTTTAACAGATTTACATACATCAGACCCAGAATGGAATGTTGTATTGCTTCGTTACTTTAACCCAGTAGGTGCACACAAGAGTGGACTAATCGGAGAAGATCCAAAAGGCATTCCAAATAACTTAATGCCATATATCACACAAGTAGCAGTTGGAAAACGTGAATGCTTAGGTGTGTTTGGAAATGATTATGATACACACGACGGTACAGGGGTACGTGACTATATCCATGTAGTAGACCTTGCAGATGGTCATGTGAAAGCATTAAAGAAAATTGAAGAAAAAGCAGGTGTATGCGTTTATAACCTAGGAACAGGAAATGGATATTCTGTACTTGATATGGTAAAAGCATTTAGCAAAGCATGCGGACATGAAATCAAATACGAAATCAAAGATAGAAGACCTGGGGATATTGCAACTTGCTATGCAGATCCTTCGAAAGCAAAAGCAGAATTAGGATGGGAAGCTGCAAGAGGACTTGAAGAAATGTGTGAAGACTCTTGGAGATGGCAATCAAATAATCCAAATGGATATAACGCTTAGGAGGAAAATCATGTTTTTCGAAAATATTAAAAAGTTAGTGCAATACGGAATCGACACTGGTTTAATGCCAGAATGTGAACGAATTTATGCGACAAACTTATTATTAGAATTATTTCAAGAAGACAATTATGTAGATACAGAGATCGATGGACAAGAAATTGTTCTAGAAGAGGTATTGAAAGTGTTATTAGATGAAGCGTGTGCACGTGGAATCATCGAAGACAGCATTGTGTACAGAGATTTATTTGATACAAAGATGATGAATTGTTTGATGCCAAGACCAGGACAGGTGCAAGCAGAATTTTCAAAATTGTATGAAGAATCAGCAGAAAAAGCAACAGATTATTTCTATAAATTAAGTCAGGATAGTGATTATATTCGTCGCTATCGTGTGAAGAAAGATCGCAAATGGGTTGTAGATAGTCCATATGGTGTGATTGATATCACAATTAATTTATCAAAACCAGAAAAAGATCCAAAAGCCATTGCAGCAGCAAAGAATGCAAAGGCAAGCAGTTATCCAAAATGTCAGCTCTGTGTTGAAAATGAAGGATATGCAGGACGTGTAAATCATCCGGCAAGAGAAAATCATCGTATTATTCCAATCACTGTGAATGAGAGTGCATGGGGATTCCAATATTCTCCATATGTGTACTACAATGAACACTGCATCGTGTTTAATGGAGAACACACACCAATGAAAATCGAAAAAGCTACGTTTGTGAAGTTGTTTGATTTTGTAAAATTGTTCCCACACTATTTCTTGGGATCCAATGCAGATCTTCCAATTGTAGGCGGTTCAATTTTAAGTCACGATCATTTCCAAGGCGGTCACTATGAATTTGCTATGGCAAAAGCACCAATGGAAGAAACGTTTACTGTAAAAGGATATGAAGATGTAGAAGCTGGTATCGTGCATTGGCCATTATCTGTCATTCGCTTACGTGGAAAAGATTCTGACCGTTTGATCGAATTAGGAGCACAGATCTTAGATGCATGGAGAGGATATACAGACGAAGAAGCGTTTGTATTTGCAGAAACAGATGGTGAGCCACATAATACGATTACACCAATTGCCAGAAAAGTGGGAGAGATATATGAACTTGATCTTGCGTTACGTAATAATATTACAACGGAAGAACATCCATTAGGAGTGTATCATCCACATGCACAATGGCATAATATCAAGAAAGAAAACATTGGTTTGATTGAAGTTATGGGATTAGCTGTTCTTCCAGCAAGATTGAAGGAAGAAATGGAACTTCTAGCAGACTACTTGGTGGAAGGAAAAGACATTAGAAGTAATGAAAAAATCGAAAAGCATGCAGCGTGGGCAGCAGATTTTGTGACAAAATACGATGCGATTACAAGAGAAAATGTAATGGAAATCCTAGAAAAAGAAGTGGGAATCGTATTTACACATGTCTTGGAAGATGCAGGTGTGTTCAAATGTACGGAAGAAGGCAGATGTGCATTTAGAAGATTTATTGAAACATTATAAATGGATTAGAAGTAAGAACATTGGAAGAAAAAGTAGTGAAAATCTCTGTGAGAAATTTAGTGGAATTTCTTTTGAGAGAGGGAAATATTGATAATCGAATTGCAGGACTAGCAGATAAAGAAGCTATGCAGCTAGGCTCCAAAATTCATCGGAAGATTCAAAAACAAATGGGATCAAATTATCGGGCGGAAGTTCCTTTGAAAGAGACGATTCCATTTGATGGATTTTCTGTTGTCATAGAAGGTCGTGCAGATGGTATTCAGGAAACGGATGGAACGCTATTGATTGATGAAATCAAAGGTACAATGGGAGAACTGGATAAAATCGAATCCCCTATTGGGGTTCATTTGGCACAGGCGAAATGCTATGGTTACATTTATGGAAAACAACAGAAATTAAAAGAATTGACGGTGCAATTGACATATTGTCAAATGGAGACAGAGGAAATAAAGCGTTTTCAAGAAATGTTTTCCTTTTCGGAATTAGAAGAATGGTTTACAGATTTGATGAAGTCTTACGAAAAGTGGGCACGATTTCAAATCGAGTGGAGAGAAACGCGGAATGCATCGATTAAACAAGTTGTATTTCCTTATGATTATCGAGAAGGACAAAAAGAGCTGGTAACTTCTGTGTATCGGACGATACTTCGGAAAAAGAAGCTGTTTATACAGGCACCTACAGGTGTAGGAAAGACTATGGCGACAGTATTTCCAGCAGTAAAGGCAGTGGGAGAAGGATTGGGAGAAAAAATCTTTTATCTCACAGCAAAAACCATTACGCGAACTGTTGCGGAGCAGGCATTCCGCATCTTGAAAGAACAAGGGTTAGAATACAAAGTGATTACATTGACTGCAAAGGAAAAGATTTGTTTTTGCGAGGAGACAGAATGTAATCCAGATGCATGTCCGTATGCAAAAGGGCATTTTGACCGTGTGAATGATGCGATGTATGAGATGCTTACTGCCACAAATGATATGGGGCGTGAAAAGCTGGAAGAACATGCGAGAAAACATCAAGTATGTCCTTTTGAGATGGCATTGGATCTTTCCACTTGGGTGGATGCTGTCATTGGTGATTACAATTATGCATTTGATCCAAATGCACATTTGAAACGATTTTTCACAGAAGGGAAAAAAGGCGAATATTTATTTTTAATTGATGAAGCACATAATTTGGTAGAACGAGCGCGAGAAATGTATAGCGCAGTTCTGTACAAAGAAGACTTTCTAAAAATAAAGAACAAAGTAAAATATGAGGATTTGAAACTTGCAAGAAAGTTAGATGCCTGCAATAAAGTATTGTTGGAGTACAAACGAGAGTGCGAATCCTATCAAATCCGGAATCATCTATCAGATTTCATCTTGCGGCTGATGAATGTGCAGACCGGTTTTGAAAAATATCTGGAAAATCAGGATGATGTGGAAAAAGAGGTGCTGGAATTTTATTTTTCGGTACGGGAATTTTTGAACATCTATGATACGTTAGATGATAATTATGAAATATACACGGAACTGGAAGCAGATGGAAGATTTAAGATAAAACTATTTTGTGTAAATCCAGCACAAAATTTGGAAACTTATCTGAGCCAAGGAAATAGTACCATATTTTTTTCTGCAACCTTGTTGCCGATACAATATTACAAAAAGCTGTTGAGCGTGGAAAAAGAAGATTACGCAATTTATGCACACTCACCATTTGAAAGCGCAAATCGATGTTTGTTGATTGGTACAGATGTAAGCAGCAAATATACCATGCGTCAAGCGTCCATGTATGAGCGCTATGCGGAATACATCATGCAGATAGCAACTGCGAAAAAGGGAAATTACATGGTATTCTTTCCGTCTTATCGTTTTATGGAAGATGTGTATGCAGTTTTGGAATCCCATTTATACCTGCAGAAGATAGAATGTGTGAAGCAGGAACAATATATGGACGAGGAAAAGAGAGAAGCATTTTTACAGGAATTCGAGAAAGAACGAACGGATAGTTTATTAGGACTATGTGTAATGGGTGGTGTTTTTTCAGAAGGAATTGATCTGGTCGAAGAAAAATTGATTGGTGCAATTCTTGTAGGAACAGGACTTCCACAGGTTTGTAATGAACGGGAAATCTTGAAACAACATTTTGATTTTCAAGATGCGTATTTGTATCCAGGAATGAACAAGGTATTGCAGGCAGCAGGACGCGTGATTCGAACGGAACGGGACCGAGGGGTTGTGATTCTGTTGGATGAGCGTTTTATGCAAAGACAATATCAGGAAATTTTTCCAAGAGAATGGTGTCATTATCAGATCTGCAATGTAAAAACTATAAAAGGAATGATGGAATCCTTTTGGAATAAAGAGGAAGCCTTATCGTAGTGTGATGCGATAAGGCTTCCTTTATTATTGTTATAATTCGTCAAAATATTTTAAAAATTCCAAGGTTGCTTTGGATGAGGTACTATGCTGATTGTAAGCAATGACCAATTGACGGGTTGGCAATTCTTGTTTTGTTTTTACTTGGAACAGATTGGAATTTACAGGAAAACAATAGTCTGGAATAAATGCAATTCCAAGACCAATGCGTGCAAGGTCGATTAATAAATCATTACTACTTAATTCAATTTCAGGAACCAAATCCAATTGCTCTTGTTGAAACAGATCATGTAAGAATTCGCTTGTTGCACTATTATGATCTAACATTAAGATTGGATGTTCAAGCAGTTCTCTGAGACTCAATTTTTTGTTTCTCAACATTTCAAAATCTTCGTTTGCAATAAAAATATCTTTGAAGTTTTTAATTTTTCTAATAGAAGCAAAGTTTTCAAGATTTGCATTTGGATAGTTGGTCACAATTAAGTCCACTTCTCCATTTTCCAATAATTCGACACATTTTGGAGAAGTTTGGTTGGTTACCTTAATATGTATGTTTGGAAATTCGCGGTGAAATTTTTCCAAATATGGAACAAGAAAATAACGGCAAATGGTATCAGTAGCACCGATTCGAATTTGTCCGCCAGTTGTAGCAGCATCCATAATCTGTGCTTCACCACGGCGAATTAAATTGATCGCTGGTTCGATATGACGAAGCAGGATTTCTCCTTCTGGTGTAAGCTGTACACGTTTTGTGCTTCGAATGAACAGTGTTTGGTCTATTTTCTTTTCCAAAGCTTTAATAGATTGACTTACTGCAGATTGCGAAATAAACAATTGTTTGGATGCTTCTGAAAAACTAAGGGTTGTAGCAACGTAGTAAAATACTTTGTATAATTCGTAGTTAATATCCATTATTAGTCCTCCTTATAAATTTAAAGTTATTATAAAGTAATATGGATAGAATTACAAGTACTGCTGATAAAAACTGGAAAAATATGATAAACTAATAAAAAACGCAAGGGAGAATCTGTATGAAAAAAAGAGAATGGATTTTAGGAATAGCAGTAGCTTTCTCTATGCTGCTTGTGGTATTGATCAGTGCGGTGGAAGCTGCCATATATTCCGATTTTAATTTTTATGAAAAAGAATATGAAAAATATAATGTTCTTTCCGAACTTGAAATGGAAATGGAAGATGTTATGCATGTTACGAAAGAGATGATGGCATATTTGCATCATGCACGGGCAGAACTTCAGGTCGATACCGTTGTAAATGGAGAAGCGCGTCCATTTTTTAATGAACGAGAAATTTTGCATATGGAAGATGTAAAGGATCTGTTTCTGATTGCAATGCAAATACGAATGGTAGCAATCGTAATCATATTGTCGGGAAGTGTTTTTCTATATGAAAGAAAACAGAATTGGAAAAGTATGTTGGCAAAATATTATATAGCATCTGTGATCGCACTTTTGGGAATCGGAGGTGCACTGGGATTTTTGGTCTCTCGTAATTTTAGTAAATATTTTGTAATCTTTCATGAACTGTTTTTCGATAATGATCTGTGGTTATTAGACCCAAAGACAGAGCTTATGATTCGCATGTTACCAGAAGGATTTTTTGCAGACTTTACACTTCGCATTGGAATATTTGTAGGAATTGCAATTGTAGTAACTCTGATTGTAAGTATTTTGGTTTGGAAATGGAATAAAAATAAGCAAAACTTATTAATTAACTAAAGATATATTAATTATGTTAATGAAGAAAAGTATGTTAAGATAAAATCAATACAGAAACCAATAGGTCAGATATGGAGGGTACTATGAATAGTGTAAAACGTGTCTATGTAGAAAAGAAACAAGAGTACGCAGTACAGGCAAAATCGTTAAAGCATGAAATCAAAAGTTATTTAGGAATGAAAGACGTAGAAAACGTACGTGTTTTAATTCGTTATGATATTGAAAACTTATCGGATGAAACATTTGAAAAGGCTTGTAATGGTATTTTTTCGGAACCACCAGTAGATATTTTATATAAAGAAACATTTGATATGAAAGAAGGAAGCAGAGCATTTTCTGTGGAATATTTGCCAGGACAATTTGACCAAAGAGCAGATTCAGCAGTACAATGCGTGCAATTTATTAAAGAAGATGAACTTCCAATTATCAAATCGGCAACAACATATGTGATCGAAGGTGATATTACAGACGAAGCGTTTGAAGCAATCAAAGCACATTGTATCAATCCAGTAGATTCAAGAGAAACAGGCATGGAAAAACCAGACACTTTGGTTACAAAATTTGATGAACCAGAAGATGTGAAAATTTTTCATGGTTTTCAAACCATGCCAGAAAGTGAATTGAAAGCATTATATGATTCTTTGGGATTAGCGATGACGTTCAAAGACTTTCTTCATATTCAAAATTATTTTAGAGAAGAAGAACGTGATCCAAGTATGACAGAAATCAGAGTATTAGACACTTACTGGTCTGACCATTGCCGTCATACGACATTCTCAACAGAATTAACAGAAGTAACATTTGGCGAAGGCGATTATAAAGAACCTATCGTCAATGCATATAAACAATATTTGGCAGATCATAGTGAAATCTTCGCAGGAAGAGAAGATAAATTCGTTTGTTTAATGGACCTTGCTCTTATGGCGATGCGTAAATTAAAACGAGAAGGTAAATTACAAGATCAAGAAGAGTCAGATGAAATCAATGCATGTAGTATTGTAGTTCCTGTTGTAGTAGATGGTGTCGAAGAAGAATGGTTGGTGAACTTCAAGAACGAAACACATAATCACCCTACAGAAATCGAACCTTTCGGTGGTGCTGCAACTTGTCTTGGTGGTGCAATTCGTGATCCACTTTCAGGACGTACTTATGTATATCAAGCAATGCGTGTAACAGGGGCAGCAGACCCAACTGTTTCTGTAAAAGAAACATTAAAAGGGAAATTGCCACAAAAGAAAATTGTGCGTGAGGCAGCTCATGGTTACAGCTCTTACGGAAATCAAATTGGTCTTGCAACAGGTGCTGTAAAAGAAATCTATCATCCAGATTATGTGGCAAAACGTATGGAAATAGGAGCCGTTCTAGGAGCAGCTCCAAGAAGAGCAGTAATTCGTGAAACTTCAGATCCTGGAGATATCATCATTTTGCTCGGTGGACGTACAGGACGTGATGGTTGTGGAGGAGCAACGGGTTCGTCGAAAGTACATACAGAAGAATCGATTGAAACTTGCGGAGCAGAAGTTCAAAAAGGAAATCCGCCTACAGAACGTAAGATTCAACGTTTATTTAGAAGAGAAGAAGTTAGTAAATTAATCAAAAAGTGTAATGACTTTGGTGCAGGCGGAGTGTCCGTAGCGATTGGAGAATTAGCAGATGGACTTCGTGTAAATTTAGATAAGGTACCTAAAAAATACGCAGGACTTGATGGAACAGAAATTGCAATTTCAGAATCACAAGAACGTATGGCAGTAGTAGTTGATCCAAAAGACGTTGCTGCATTTTTAGGTTACGCAAAGGAAGAAAACTTAGAAGCTGTGGAAGTGGCAGTTGTAACAGAAGAACCAAGATTGGTCCTTTCATGGAGAGGGAAAGAAATCGTAAATATTTCTCGTGCATTCCTTGATACAAATGGGGCTCATCAAGAAACAAAGGTTGCAGTAGAAATTCCAAATAAAAAGGATAGCATTTTAGAAAAAGCAGAAGTAGAAGATGTGAAAGAAAAATGGCTTGCTACTTTAGCGGACCTTAATGTTTGTTCGCAAAAAGGTTTGGTAGAAATGTTTGATGGTTCTATCGGAGCTGATTCTGTATTTATGCCACATGGTGGAAAATATCAAATGACAGAAACACAAGCAATGGTAGCAAAATTACCAGTCCTTACAGGTACTTGTGATACAGTTACTATGATGAGTTATGGATTTGATCCATACCTTTCAAGCTGGAGTCCATACCATGGTGCTGTCTATGCAGTGCTAGAATCTGTAGCAAAAATCGTAGCAAATGGTGGAGATTACAGCAAGATTCGTTTGACTTTCCAAGAATACTTTAGACGTATGACAGAAGATCCAACAAGATGGAGTCAACCATTTGCAGCATTGCTAGGAGCTTACGATGTACAATTGGGATTGGGGCTTCCATCAATCGGAGGAAAAGACAGTATGTCTGGAACATTCCAAGACATTGATGTGCCTCCTACTTTAGTTTCTTTTGCAGTAGATGTAGCAAAAGAAGGTGATATTATTACACCAGAATTGAAAACAGCAGGCAATAAACTGGTATGGCTTCACGTAGAAAAAGATGCATTTGATTTGCCAAAATACGATTATGTAATGGAACAATATGGAAAATTCCGTCAAGACGTACAAGCTGGAAATATCGTTTCAGCATATACACTTGATAGACATGGTATTGCAGCAGCAGTAAGTAAAATGGCATTTGGAAACAAGATGGGTGTTAAGTTAGAAGAACACGTAGAAAAGTGTGAATTATTTACACCAGGATTTGGAGATATCATTGCAGAAGTGCCGGCAGATGCCGTAGAAAAACTTGCCGTGGAAGTTACTGTAATTGGTGAAGTAACAAATGATGCAGCAATTACATATGGCGATATGACACTTTCTTTAGAGGAAGCATTGGCTACATGGAAAGCACCTCTTGAAAAAGTATTCCCTACAGTAGCTGGAGCAGAGGAAGGACGTCCTGTAGAAGAAAAACTATTCCATACAGACAAGATTCATGTTTGTACACATAAGATTGCTCAGCCAACTGTGTTTATTCCAGTATTTCCTGGAACCAACTGTGAATATGACAGCAAAAAAGCATTTGAACGTGCAGGAGCAAAAGTAATTACGAAAGTATTTAAAAATTTAGATGCTGCAGATATTCGTGATTCTGTGGAAGTGTTTGAAAAAACAATTGCACAATCACAGATGATTATGTTCCCAGGTGGATTTAGTGCAGGAGATGAACCAGATGGTTCTGCAAAATTCTTCGCAACGGCATTCCAAAATGCAAAATTGAAAGAAGCAGTTGAAAAATTACTTAACGAAAGAGATGGCTTGGCTCTTGGTATTTGTAATGGATTCCAAGCGTTGATCAAATTAGGACTAGTGCCATATGGAAAAATTTGCGGACAAACAGAAAATTCACCAACATTAACTTATAATACAATTGGTCGCCACATTTCTAAAATGGTTTATACAAAAGTGGTAACAAATAAATCTCCATGGTTACAGGGAGCAGAACTAGGAGGCGTTTATACAAATCCAGCTTCACATGGAGAGGGCCGTTTTGTTGCACCACAAGATGTGTTAGATGAATTGTTTGCAAACGGACAAGTAGCAACGCAATACTGTGACCTTGCAGGAAACATCACAATGGACGAAGAATGGAATCCAAATGGTTCTTACTGTGCAATCGAAGGTATTACAAGCCCAGACGGACGTGTGCTTGGGAAAATGGCGCATTCTGAAAGACGTGGAAACGCGGTAGCAATGAATATTTATGGAGAACAAGATCTTAAGATTTTTGAATCTGGAGTAAATTATTTTAAATAAACGGCTTAAAATGGTACTTTGGTCATAATCCAGAGTACCATTTTCTGTAATAAATATTCATAAAAATGCATAATAATAAAAAAATTTAAAAAATTTGCAAAAAAGACTAGCATTTATTGCTTTAATGTGATAAAATGACAACGTGCAAGCGACACAAAAACATTTGTCGCTCACCAAAAAACAATCGAGGGAGGATTATCTACTATGAAAAAAAGAGTAATCAGTCTATTACTTGCGTCAGTTATGGTGTTATCATTAGCAGCTTGCCGTAGCACAGAAACAACTACAGATGATAACAAAGGTAACGATACACAAGTAGAAAAATCAGAAAACTACAAAATTGGTATCTTAACAGGTACAGCATCACAAGGTGATGAAGAAATCACACAAGCTACAATGATGAAGGAAAAATACGGCGAAGACAAAATTGTAACAGCTACATATCCTGACAACTTTGATAAAGAGCTTGACCAAGTAATCGCAGCAGCAACAGATATGGCTTCTGATCCAGACGTAAAAGCAATCGTATGGTGCCAAGCAGTTCCAGGAACAGCAGCAGCTATCGAAAAAGTACGTGAAACACGTCCAGATATGATTTTCATCGCTGGAACACCAGGGGAAGATCCATCAGTTATCAATACAAAAGCTGATATCGTATTACAAGTTAATGAACCAGGTTGTGGTGTGGTAATTCCACCTCAAGCAGCAAAACAAGGTGCTAAAACAATGATTCATTATTCATTCCCACGTCACTTAAGTTATGCATTAATCGTACAACGTTTAGAAAACTTAAAAACATACTGTGCTGAAAACGGAATCGAATTAGTAGAAGTTAACGCTCCAGACCCAACAGGTGATGCTGGTATGACAGGTGCTCAAAACTTCATCAATGAAGACGTTCCAAAACAAGTTGCAAAATATGGTAAAGATACAGTGTTCTTCACAACAAACTGTGGTATGCAAGAACCATTAATCCGTTCCGTATTTGAACAAGGTGCTATTTACACATTACAATGTTGTCCATCACCATTCCATGCTTTCCCAGCAGCACTTAACATTGACATGAAAGGTCATGAAGGAGATGTTGATTACTTCTTCGAACAAATGAAAGCAAAAGTTGCTGAATACGGAATGGAAGGTCGTGTATCTACATGGGCAGTTCCTTGTAACATGTTATTCATCGAAGCTGGTGTTGAATACGCTATGAAAGTTTTAGATGGAGAAACAAACGGTGAAGTATTAGATGATGCAGTTCTTCGTGAAACACTTCAAGAAGTGGCAGGAGATGTTGAATTAACAATTGACAACTACGAAGAAAATGGCGAAACAGCTGAAAATCATTACTTAGTAATGTCTGGTTTCGTAGAATTCTAAAAAAATAAGAAAAAGGCTTTAAGGACATTCGCCGGCCTGTAGTGATACAGGTTGGCGAATTTCTTACAGTAAAACATCGAAGAGAAGATTATAAAAAACAGGTAGCGCGATGGCGGTACTGATAGAAATGAGGTAGCAGATTTGGAAAACATGAACTATGTTTTGAAAATGGAAAATATTTCAAAAGAATATTCTGGACATCGCGTTTTGAAAAACGTGAATCTCTGTGTGAAACCAGGTGAAATTCACGCCCTTATGGGAGAAAATGGCGCAGGAAAATCTACACTTATGAACATTTTATTTGGGATGCCTGTAATTCATAGTACAGGTGGATTTGAAGGTAGTGTAGAAATTGCAGGAGAACCTGCAAAGATCAATAGCCCTATCAAGGCTATGGAATATGGAATCGGTATGGTGCATCAAGAATTTATGTTGGTACCAGGATTTACCGTAACAGAAAATATTAAAATTGGACGAGAAATCACAACGCCTAATTTAGTGAGCCGTGTCATGGGACCAAAATTGGAAACACTTGATATGGAAGCAATGAGAAAAGATGCGAAAAAAGCATTGAAGAAAATTGGGTTACAAATAGAAGATTATGTAAAAGTTGCAGGACTTCCAGTAGGATATATGCAATTTATCGAAATCGCTCGTGAAATTGATAAACAAGGAATCAAAGTACTTGTATTCGATGAACCAACAGCGGTATTAACAGAAAGTGAAGCAGCACGTCTTTTAGAAGTTATGAAAGTAATTGCATCACAAGGCATCGCGATTATCTTTATCACACACCGTTTGGATGAAGTAATGGCAGTATGTGACAGTATGACAGTACTTCGTGATGGTGAGTTTGTTGCTCGTAGAGAAATCAAAGATACTTCTTCTGCTGAAATTGCTCAGTTGATGATTGGTAGAAAAGTTGAAAAATTAGTAGATGATAGTGAAGATACAAGAACATTAGATGAAAATGACTTCGCTGTACAATTCAAAGACTATCATGTAGATATGCCAGGTGAAAAAGTAAAAGGAATCAACCTTGATATTATCAGAGGAGAAATCTTCGGTATTGGTGGACTTGCTGGACAAGGAAAACTTGGTATTCCAAATGGTGTTATGGGTCTTTACGATACAGAAGGAGAAGTAATTGTAAATGGAAAAGCGCTTAACTTAAATAAATTAGGAGAAGCTCTTCAAAATCAAGTTGCGTTTGTATCAGAAGATAGAAAAGGTGTAGGCCTATTATTAGATGAAAGCATCGAACACAATATTATGTTTGGTGCAATGTACGCAAAAGATAAATTCTTAAAGAAATATGGATTTATCAAAATGTACGATAAGAAAGCTGCAAAAGAACATGCAGAAAAAATGATCAAAGAATTAGATATTCGTTGTACAGGACCAAATCAACATGCAGGACGCCTTTCAGGTGGAAATCAACAAAAAGTATGTCTTGCAAAAGCGTTAACATTAGAACCAGAAATTTTATTCGTTGCAGAACCAACTCGTGGTATTGACATTGGTGCGAAGAAATTAGTATTAGAAACATTAACAAAATTAAATCGTGAAACAGGTATGACAGTTGTTATGATTTCTTCAGAACTTGTGGAACTTCGTTCTATCTGTGACAGAATTGCAATTGTTTCTGATGGTCAAGTAGCAACAATCTTAAAACCAGACGCATCAGATGTGGAATTTGGTTTAGCTATGTCTGGAACAAAAGCGAAAGGAGGCAATGAATAATGGATAAAGTAAAATCATATGTGAATAAATTCGGATTGCCTCGTATTATTATTACAGCATTCCTGCTTGTATTATTAGCTGCAACAGCAGCATACGATATGAACATTTCTCAATCCCTTAGTGATGTTATTCTTCGTTGGGGAATGTACACTATTTTAACATTGGCAATGGTACCAGCTATCCAATGTGGTATCGGACCAAACTTTGGTATCTCTCTTGGTATCGTAGGTGGTTTGATTGGTGGTGTAGTAGTAGTTGAATTCCAAATCACAAAGATTCCTGCATTAGTAGCAATCAGCCCAGCATTTGCAAAATGGGTTGGCGTGTTAGTTGCAATTGGAATTGGTATATTTATTGCATTCTTTGTAGGTTGGTTATATGGTCTTTTACTAAATAAAGTAAAAGGAAATGAAATGACAGTTACTACATACATTGGTTTCTCTGCAATTGCGATCATGAACATTGTGTGGACAGTTCTTCCTGTAAAAAATGGGGAATTGATCTATGCGAACCAAGGATATGGTGTTCGTAACACAGTATCGTTAGCAGAATCTTTCAGTGAAGTAATGAACAATACATTGTCTTTCAAAATTGGGGATCTTACAATTCCTACAGGACTTATCTTAGTCGTATTGTTTGTATGCTTCTTAGTATGGGTATTTATGCATTCGAAAACAGGTTTAGCAATGAGCGCAGCTGGTTCAAACGGCGTATTTGCAAAAGCATCTGGTATCAATGTAGATAAAATGAGAATTACAGGTACAATCCTTTCTACAGTATTAGCAGCAACAGGTATTGTTGTATATGCATCTGCATTTGGTTTCTTACAATTCTATAATGGACCAATGATGATGGGATTTGTATCCGTAGCAGCTGTTCTTTTAGGTGGAGCAACTCCATCACGTGCAGCAATCGGACACGTTCTTCTCGGTACTTTCTTATTCCAAGGTATTTTGGCATTAGGAACACCAGTAGCAAACCAAATCCTTCCAAGTTTAGCGGAAGTTATGCGTTTGGTAGTTCAAAATGGTATGATTCTTTATGCCTTAACACAAGTGAAAGGAGGAAGTGGACGTGAATAAAAAGAAATTAGGAAAAATTTTATTTGACAACAAAGTAGTAATTTTGTTCGTTCTCCTTTGCGTGGGTGGATTTGCCGCTTCAGGTCAAACGTTAACATACCTTTTTGGAGAATTATTTGCTCGTATTGCTAGAAATACATTCTTAGTATTATCATTGATCATTCCAGTTCTTGCAGGACTTGGATTGAACTTCGGGATTGTACTTGGTGCTATGGCAGCTCAAATAGCAGTATTCTTTACAACACACTGGAATTTAGTAGGTTTAAGTGGATTCTTTATTACAGTAGCGCTTGCTACACCAATTGCCATTCTTTTCGGATTCCTTGTTGGTAAATTATTCAACAAGATGAAAGGAACTGAAATGGTAGGGGGACTTGTACTTGGATACTTTGCAGAAGGTTTCTATCAATTTATCTTCCTATTTATATTTGGTGGAGTGATTCCAATTGTAAATAGTAAATTGATGATTGCAACAGGTGTAGGGGTTAAGAATACAATTGACTTAACAGATACAATTAAGTATGCATTAGACAATGTTCCAATGCTTTCTGTAATTGAAGTTGCATTCTATGTAGTACTTGTTTTACTTGTAGTTTCTACGATTGTAAAAATTGTGAAGAAACAAAAAGTAGATTATGTGAAAACAGGATTATATTTAGTAGGTGCTGTTGTTATTTATGCATTGACATACATTCCAGCAGTAGAAGCAGCATTAGGACAAGAAAAGTTACTTTTATTAGTAGCGATTGAATATGGATGTGTAATTGCTGTTGTATATAATGTTGTAAAATTCCTTTACAACAAATTTGTTGCAAAAACAGAAGTAGATATCAAGAAAGTTATCGTAAATCTTGTGTGGGTAGCAGTGATTTACGCACTTACATACATTCCAGCTGTATATGATGCTTGCATCAATACAAGACTTCCAATGTTTACATACATTTGCATCGCTGGCGTATGTGTATTCAACAGTGCATTGTTAAAAACAAAATTAGGACAAGAAATGAGAACAGTTGGTCAAAACCGTACAGTTGCAAATGCTGCTGGTATTAACGTTGATAAAACTCGTATCACAGCGATGATGATTTCTACGGTACTTGCTTGTTGGGGACAAATGGTATACTTACAAAACGTAGGTACATTCTCAACATATGGAGCACATACAAATACTGCAACATACTCGATTGCAGCATTATTAGTAGGTGGTGCTTCTGTACAAAAAGCAACAAACAAACAAGCAATCATCGGTATCATCTTATTCCACACATTGTTCATCGTAGCACCAGTAGCTGGTAACGAATTATTTGGAAATGCTGCAATTGGAGAATATTTCCGTGTGTTCGTTTCATACGGTGTAATCGCAATGGCACTTGCAATGCATGCTTGGAAAACTGTAAAAAAATCAAAATAAAATATTGACTTTAGGACGCTAAAGCAATATACTTTGAAAGTATATAGGATGACCGTACAGAGATTGTTCTGTACGGTCATTGTATTATAAAGTAGAACTACAAAAATCAGGAGGTACAATATGTCATACGTAGATGAAGTAATTGAACTAGTTGTAAAGAAAAATCCAGCAGAACCTGAGTTCCATCAGGCTGTAAAAGAGGTACTTGAATCTCTTAGAGTAGTAGTAGAAGCGAATGAAGAAGTGTATAGAAGAGAAGCACTTTTAGAACGTATCGTGGAACCAGAAAGACAAGTGTTATTCCGTGTTCCTTGGGTAGATGATAACGGTAATGTACAAGTGAATAAAGCATATCGCGTACAATTTAATAGTGCGATTGGACCATATAAAGGTGGAATTCGTTTACATCCATCGGTAAACCTTGGAATTATCAAATTCTTGGGATTTGAACAAATTTTCAAAAATTCATTAACAGGACTTCCAATTGGTGGAGGAAAAGGTGGATCTGATTTTGATCCAAAAGGAAAATCAGACAGAGAAGTAATGGCATTTTGCCAAAGCTTTATGACAGAATTGTGCAAACATATCGGTGCTGACACAGACGTACCAGCAGGAGATATTGGAACTGGTGCTAGAGAAATTGGATATATGTATGGACAATACAAACGTATTAGAAATGTATATGAAGGTGTTCTTACAGGAAAAGGCTTAACATATGGTGGCTCTCTTGCAAGAAAAGAAGCAACAGGATATGGATTATTATATCTGACAAATGAAATGCTGAAATTAAATGGAATTGAACTTGCAGGAAAGACGGTTGCAATTTCTGGTTCAGGAAATGTTGCAATTTATGCAGCAGAAAAGGCAACTCAACTAGGAGCAAAAGTTGTAACAGTCAGTGATTCAACAGGTTGGGTATATGATGCAGAAGGAATTGACCTTGCAGCATTAAAAGAAATTAAAGAAGTGAAACGTGCACGTTTAACAGAATACAAAAACTATCGTCCAAATGCAGAATACCATGATGGCAGAGGTGTATGGACAGTGAAAGTAGATGTAGCACTTCCATGTGCAACACAAAATGAATTATTATTAGATGATGCAAAAGCCTTAGTTGCAAATGGTGTGATTGCTGTTGCAGAAGGTGCAAACATGCCTACTACATTAGAAGCAACAGAATACTTGCAAGCAAATGGTGTATTGTTTGCACCAGGAAAAGCAGCAAATGCAGGTGGTGTTGCTACTTCAGCTTTGGAAATGTCACAAAACAGTGAACGTTTAAGCTGGACATTTGAAGAAGTAGATGCGAAATTGAAAACAATCATGGTGAACATTTGTCACAATATGGCAGCAGCTGCTGAAAAATATGGTGCAAAAGGCAACTATGTAGTAGGTGCAAATATTGCAGGATTTGAAAAAGTAGCAGAAGCTATGATGGCACAAGGTATTGTATAAGAAGGGTTGGGTATATGGAAAAGTTCCATATACCCATTTTTTGAAAATGAGAATAAAAAATAATAAAAAAGCTATTGACAAAATATGACTTTACATAGTATACTATCCAAGTCGGTTGCGAAAGCAATTAAGACTTGGGATCATAGCTCAGCTGGGAGAGCACCTGCCTTACAAGCAGGGGGTCACAGG
>CAZINB010000024.1:0-30179 GCA_964540565.1 uncultured Faecalimonas sp. | reverse complement strand
TCGGACAAACGGTTTTCAAGACCGCCTCGTTATGACCACTTCGATACCTCTGCTTATTCTGTTTTTGTCGCCGTCACCAGCAACTTTTGATATATTACCACATCTTTCAATTACTGTCAACAACATTTTTCATTTTTCTTCGCAAGCTACTTAGAAATAAAGAATCCAAGAAGATTCTTGGATTCAAAACGCAGAGGGTGGGATTCGAACCCACGCGCCCTCTCGGACAAACGGTTTTCAAGACCGCCTCGTTATGACCACTTCGATACCTCTGCTTATTCTGTTTTAATTAGCAACTCGCTAACGACATGTTGTATTATATCATGTCGTTAGCCACCTGTCAACACCTTTTTAATATTATTTATCCAAAAACATTTCTGCTATTTGCAAATCTTCTGGTGTTGTTATTTTAATATTTTTGTATGATCCTTCCACCAGTTTCACACGATAACCTAACATTGTTTCTACTACCATTGCATCATCTGTAATTGCATCATTTTCATTTTCCATTAGGCGTGCATATGCTTCCTTTATTAGAGCAACCTCAAACACTTGTGGAGTTTGTACTTGCCACACATATTTTCGTTCCGGCGTTTCTTTTGCAAAATTTGCTTCATCACTTATTTTGATGGTATCCTTTACAGGCATCCCCAATACACAAGCTTTATTTTCCAAAACAGATTCATACGCTCTTTGTAACATTTCCTCAGTCAAAAATGGTCTTGCTCCATCATGAATAAACACAATCCCTTCTTCTGCAATCTGATTCAATCCACTCCACACAGAATGATAACGTTCTCTTCCACCTGTGACAATTGATTTCACCTTTCGGAATCCATATTTCGAAACAATTTCTTTCTCACAATATTCTTCTTGCCCATCTCCCACAACAAGAATCACTTTGTCTACTATATTAGAAGTCTCAAAAGTTGCTAAAGAATAATACAAGATAGGTTTCCCTTGTATTTCCAAATATTGTTTCTGTACTTTAGTACCCATGCGTTTTCCTTGCCCTGCTGCCAGAACAATTGCTGTGCACTTTTGCTTTTGCATACTATCGTTCTCCTAATCGCAAATTTGGAACAGCGTTTAAGTCCCATCCATGTCTTGTACCACTTAAATATTCATAATAAGCTGCCGCGCCAATCATTGCCGCATTATCTGTACAATAAATTGGTGATGGGTGATAGAATGCTACTCCATTTTCTTCACATGCCTTTTGCATTGCTAATCTAAGTGTGCTATTAGATGCTACACCACCTGCAATCGCTAATTTATTTAAACCGTATTCTTTTACAGCACGCATTGCATTTTCTACAAGCACTTCTGTAACTGCTTTTTGGAAAGATGCTGCGATATCTGCACAACTATATTCTTCGCCCTTCATCTTACAGCCGTTGATATAATTAAGCACAGAAGATTTCACCCCACTAAAACTGAAATCATATGGCGCATCATTAATGTGTGCTTTTGGGAATACAATTGCATCTGCATTTCCTTCTTTTGATAATTTATCAATCTTTGGTCCACCTGGATATCCTAAACCAATTGCACGAGCAACTTTATCAAAAGCTTCTCCTGCTGCATCATCTCTTGTCCTTCCGATAATTTCATATTGACCATATTCTTTTACGCATACAAGATGTGTATGTCCACCAGAAACAACAAGACATATAAATGGTGGTTCCAATTCTTTGTTTTCAATATAGTTCGCAGAAATATGTCCTTCAATATGATGAACACCTACTAAAGGAATGTTTTTTGCAAAGGCAATCGCTTTTGCTTCTGCCACACCTACTAACAAAGCTCCCACTAACCCAGGACCATATGTGACACCAATTGCGTCGATATCATCCAAAGTTACTTTTGCTTCCTCTAACGCTTCTTCAATTACCTGATTAATCTTTTCAATATGCTTACGAGATGCTATTTCTGGAACAACACCTCCATACAATTTATGAAGTTCAATTTGCGAAGAAATTACATTCGATAGCACTTCACGTCCATTTTTCACAACAGATGCTGCAGTTTCATCACAAGAACTTTCAATTGCCAATATTAATACATCTTTTTCTTCTGCCATTGTTTTATCCTCTTTATTCTAATTTTCTGGGAAATCTAATTCCACAGACATACGATCTTTTCCTGCTTTTGCATTTGGAAAAATCGCTCTCACTTCATCCATATATTCCTCTGGTCTTGTTAGGGAAGGGCTATAATGTGTTAACCACATTTCTGAAACCTCTGCCTCTTTTGCAAGTTTCGCAGCTTCATAAAAAGTCATATGCTTAAACTCTACTGCTTTTGCAGCCTTTTCCTTTTCCCCATACATACCTTCACAGATAAACAAATCCGAACCAACTGCATTTTGGCGAATCGAATTCGTAGGTCTTGTATCTGTGCAATACGTAAGTTTAATTCCCTTTCGTTGTGCACCCAAAACCATATCAGGTGTATATACTCGACCATCTTCTTCAATCGTTTCGCCTTTTTGTAAATATTTCCAGTACTGTTTTGGAATTCCTTGTGCAATCGCTCTTTCTAAATCAAACTTTCCAGCTCGATCAATTTCCAAAGTATATCCATAACATGTTACATTGTGATTTACACGAAAGGCCTTCAAACGATACCCATTCATTTCAAAAGTTTGTTCAGGCTCTGTAATTTCCAAAAATTTAATTTCAAAAGGAAGCTCTGGTGCAATCACGCGTAATGCATTCACTACACGTTCCAGTCCTCTTGGTCCAATCAATGTTAATGGCTCTTTTCTATCTGCATTTCCCATGGTAAGAAGCAACCCTGGAAGTCCGCTGATATGATCCCCATGATAATGTGTAAAACAAATCACATCAATTGGTTTAAAACTCCAACCTTTTTCTTTGATCGCAATTTGTGTGCCTTCACCACAATCAATCAAAAGGCTGCTGCCGTTGAATCTTGTCATCAAAGACGTAAGCCAACGATATGGAAGCGGCATCATGCCACCACTTCCCAACAAACATACATCTAACATAAATTCTCCTATTCTATTTCTACTGGAACAGAAAATGTACTCACAAATTCATCATAACAAGTTTCACACAAATCAAATCTGTGAACCTCATTATCCTTTTGTGAAAAGTACCCCCAACGTTTCTCGACAGAACACATCTCTTGCTCCATCACTCCGTTTGTCACTTCTATTTCTTTTCCACATTTATTACAAATTATTTTTGCTACTTCTTGTGTTTTTTGTATTCTATATTGACGCATACAATTTCCTCCTCTGCGTTTCATCACATTCTCATTGTATCGTCTCATTTTAAAAATTCCTAGTGGATAGTTTATCCAAGCATTTTACTCATTAAAACAGCATGTTCCTTCGGTTGCTCATAGAAATTTTTGCGTACACCATCTACAGCAAATCCATAGTTTTCGTAGAATCGTCGTGCTGTTTCATTACTTTCTCGCACATCTAACAGTAGACGTTCCACCCCTAGTTCTTTACACAAAACCGAAACATAGTCAAGAATCCCTTTTCCAACACCTTGTTTTCTTGCTGTTTTATGCACTGCAATTCTGGCAATCTCACCTTCATCTAACACATAATACAATATGCAGTAGCCTACAATCTGGTCTCCCATTTCTGCCACAACGATAAATGCCTGATTTTGTTCTAACGTCTCCTGAATACTATTTGCGGTCCATGCATCTGAAAAAATGTCAGCCTCTAAACTTGCAACTTGCTCCACATCCACTTTTTTCATCTTACGAAAGACTAGCATTTTTCTCTGCACGCTCTCTTTCTGCTTGCGAAAGACGAAGATAATCTGGTTGATGTTCTCTAGCTGATTCCATCTTGCCAGCCTTCATATATTCAAATGCCAACGTACCAAGCGCTGCTGCACTTTGTCGGTTCACATGAGCTGGTGCAAAATGGTACTCTACTTTCAATCCATTTTCTAACGCCTCACGGTAAACAGGTACACCATCTCCTAGAAATGTAACCTTTTCCCCTCTTGCATTTAATTTATCAATCAATTCCTGTACTGAAATCGCCATCTGAGCTTCTTCTACTTGGAATTCTTTTTCAAAGCGATATAATCCTGTATACACTTGATTTCTTCGTGCATCCATAATTGGACAAATCAATCCTGTATTTCCATATAAATTGTATGCCATTCCGTCTACTGTTGGAATGTGAATCAATGGTTTATTTAACGCTAATCCAAGTCCTTTCGCTGTTGCTGAGCCAATACGAAGTCCTGTAAAAGAACCTGGTCCCCCTGCTACTGCAATGGCATCAATTTCATCTAATTGAAACTCTGTCATTTTCACAATCTCATCCAACATTGGAAGTAATGTCTGCGAATGTGTTTTCTTATAGTTTAAAGTATATTCTGCAATGATCTGTTCTTCTTCCAGAATTGCTACAGATGCAACAAGTCCGGAACTGTCTAAAGCAAGTATACGCATATTACGCCTTCCTTTCCTCTATCGTAATCTTACGATAATCAAATCCTTTTTCTAAATCTTTCTCTATTGTAATGTCGATACGATCTTCTGGTAAAATTTCCTCAATTAAATTCGCCCATTCAATCAACGAAATCCCTTCACCGTACACATAATCTTCGTATCCAATTTCATCCATCTCACTGATATCGCCAATACGATACACATCAAAATGATAAAATGGCAATCTGCCTTCATCATAAACTTGTACAATTGTAAATGTAGGACTGCTGATTGGTTCTCCGATTCCTAATCCATCTGCCATCCCTTGGGTAAATACCGTTTTCCCAACTCCCAGGTCACCTACCATTGTATAAACCTGACCTTTTACAGCCTTTTTCCCAATTTCATATCCTAGTTGATATGTCTCTTGTGCGCTTCTTGATTCTATAATCATGTTCTTTCCTTTCACCTATTGTTTGATTTTCACTTTTGCTGGTGGCATATGTGTATGAATCATCTTGATAATAGCTTCATACTCTTCTCCCATACTTTTCTTAGGAAAAATCAAAGCTCTCATACGTGTTATATACAAAACAATAGATTGATTTGTGTTGATTGCTTTCTCGAACTCTCCCCACGCACTTGTAGCTTCTAAACCATCTTGTCTTACTATGATTCCTTCTTCTGTAAATTCATACTCAAGCGGTTTTTGAAACATTTCTGAATGTTTCACCTGCGCTTTTGCACGATTCTTCAAATTGATTGGATTCACAATCAAAAACATCATCGCAAGCAAAAATCCAACATATGTCATTGTCGTATCCCCTTGCGTCATAGAACGAATACCTAATCCTAGACCTACTACACCTAAAAACGCACCGAACAACCCACTCAAATGCGTATATGTATGGTGTAATAAAAAATCAAACATAATTTTATCTGTCATATTTACTGTTATCTTTATTGACAATTTCTTTTCCTCCATTTTCTTAATGAATAAAAACTGTGCTATAAAATTATAGCACAGCCTTTCGTTTGTTACAATCCTAATGCTTTTTCAAAATCGGACTGATTTTCTTATAGATAAAAAGAAGAACAACGGAAATCAAACATCCTTTCAATAGATTAAATGGTGCAACTGCAATCAAGACAAAAGATGTCAAATCAGTTATATTCGCATTTACAATTGTTCCCATCTCAATAATTTTATCTAATGGCCATGAAAATGCTTTTGCATAAGTTGGCAACATAATATATGCATTTACAAAGCAGCCAATAATTGTCATCGAAATACTTCCAACAACCAAACTTAATACAGCACGTTTCTTGTTCTTCTTATTTTTATAAAGTATCCCCGCCGGAACACAAAAAGCGCAGCCAATGATAAAGTTTGCAACTTCCCCCACACCTGCTGTCTGCGTTCCATTGATTAACAGATTCAATATAATTTTCAAAAATTCAATCATCGCTCCCGCAAATGGACCTAGTGCAAATGTTCCTACAAGTACTGGCACTTCGCTAAAATCCAACTCATAAAATGGAGGTGCGATAAAAGGCAATGGGAATTCAAATAACATAAGTACAACTGCAATCGCAGCCAACATCCCCATAATTGTGATTTCTCTTGTTCCATAGATACTTTTGTTTTTCATATTCATGCTTCCTTTCTTGCAAAGGAATCTTCTTTTTTGTAATACATCTGTTTTACTATAAACAAAGCCCTGAAATCAAATGATTTCAGGGCTTGCATTGCATCACAACTTCTTCTCACATCCAGACTATACTGTCGGTACTGGAATTTCACCAGTTCAGCCATAAAAATGGGTCGCGGACTTTACCGCCGGTGGGGAATCACACCCCGCCCCGAAGAATCCTTTATCTGTTTTTTGTCATTATAACGCACTTATAGTTTCATCGTCAATTGTATTCTCTTCTTTTTCACATCCACACTCATGACTTTTACTTCCACGATATCACCAACACTTACCACTTCCAATGGATGCTTGATGAATTTTTTATCTGTAATCTGAGAAATATGAACAAGACCATCTTGATGAACACCGATATCTACAAATACACCAAAATCAATTACATTTCGTACAGTTCCTTTTAAAATCATGCCTTCTGTCAAATCTTTCATTTCAAGCACGTCCGTACGCAAGATTGGTTTTGGCATTTCATCACGTGGATCACGTGCTGGTTTTTCTAATTCTTTCACAATATCACGAAGGGTGATTTCTCCAATTTCAAGTTCTTCCGCTAATTTTTTGTAATCTTTTATCGTTTTAGAAAGTCCATCTAGTTTACCGCCTGCAATATCATCTGTTGTAAATCCTTGTTTTGCAAGAAGTTTCTTTGCAGCTTCGTAGCTTTCCGGATGAACGCTAGTTCCATCTAATGGATTTTTTCCACCTGTGATTCGCATAAATCCTGCACATTGTTCAAACGCTTTTGGTCCAAGTTTTGCAACTTTTAGTAATTGTTTACGGTCTGTAAAACTTCCATTTTCTTCTCGGTATGCCACGATATTTTTTGCAATCACCGAAGAAATACCAGAAATATAAGAAAGTAGCGGTGCAGAAGCCGTGTTTAAATCTACCCCAACCTTATTTACACAATCTTCTACTACTCCAGAAAGTGCATCACTTAATTTCTTCTGGTTCATATCATGTTGATATTGTCCAACGCCAATTGATTTCGGATCAATCTTTACCAATTCTGCTAATGGATCTTGAAGACGTCTGGCTATGGATGCTGCACTTCTCTGTCCTACATCAAAATTTGGAAATTCTTCTGTCGCTAATTTACTTGCAGAATATACGGAAGCTCCCGCTTCATTTGTAATGATATATTGTACTTTTTCTGGAATTTCCTTGAACAGTTCCACAATGATCATTTCCGATTCACGGGAAGCCGTTCCATTTCCTACTGAGAATAAAGTAATTCCATATTTCTTGATTAATTTTTTGAGTGTATCCTTAGCTGCTGCAATTTTCTGTGGCGTTGTTGGTGCTGTAGGATAAATTACCGTTGTATCTAATACTTTTCCTGTTGCATCAACAACAGCAAGTTTACATCCCGTACGGAAAGCTGGGTCCCAACCTAATACAACTTGTCCCACAATTGGTGGCTGCATCAAGAGTTGTTCCAAATTCTTACCAAATACTTCAATCGCACCATCTTCTGCTTTTTCTGTTAATTCACTTCGAATTTCACGTTCAATTGCAGGTGCAATCAATCTCTTATAACTATCTACAATCACTTCACGAAGAACTGGAGTTGTGTGTACGTTATTGGATGTGATCACTTGCTTTTCCAAATACTGTAGCACTTTTTCTTCTGGCACTTCGATTTTTACAGATAAGATTTTTTCTTTTTCTCCACGATTCAAAGCTAGAATTCTATGTCCTGCTAATTTTGAAACAGGTTCTTCAAAATCATAATACATTTCATAAACAGATTCCGCTTCTGCATCTTTTGCTGTGGAAATGATTTTCCCTTGTTTTGTTGTCAGATCACGAATATAAATACGATAGTCTGCTTCATCTGAGATTGCTTCTGCCAGAATATCCATTGCACCTTGAATGGCATCTTTCACTGTTGCTACTTCTTTTTCTTCTGAAAGATATTGCTTTGCCGCTTCTTCTAAAGGCATTTCCAATTTCTGCAACATAATAAGCGCTGCCAATGGTTCCAATCCTTTTTCTTTTGCAATCGTTGCTCTTGTTCTTCTTTTTGGACGATATGGACGATATAAATCCTCCACAACCACAAGTGTTTCTGCTGCAAGAATCTGAGCTTTCAATTCTGCTGTTAATTTCCCTTGTTCCTCAATTGTTGATAACACTTGTTCTTTCTTTTCTTCCAGGTTTCTTAAATACATCAAACGTTCATGTAATTTACGCAATTGTTCGTCATTCAAAGAACCTGTTGCCTCTTTTCTATATCGAGAAATGAATGGAATCGTATTTCCTTCGTCAATTAATTTGACTGCTGCCTCTACCTGCCATTTTTTTACGCCTAACTCTTCTGTCAATTTTTGAATAATATCCATTTATCTGACTCCTTTTTTCATATTATCTCTAGTATTATATCGGATTCCTATTACAAATGCAAAATCAGAGTACACTCTGTTTTCTTGTATTTCTTTTCGGGTTATGTTATAATGTGGACACAAAATCAAACAGAGGAGATGACGCAATGAAAGAAACTGCAGGGCTGTCAAAGCAGCAACTAAAGTCCCAAGAAACAAGAGAACGTATTTTTGAAGCCGCAAAGATTATTTTAAATCGTGATGGCTACGAAAAACTTTCCATAAAGAATATTTGCAAAGAAGCTGGTGTATCAAACGGAAGCTTCTATCATCATTTTCAAACAAAAGATGAATTGCTTTCTTATTACATTATAGATCAATCCAACATTGAGCCTGAGCTCCTAGATCTTCCAAAAAGTAATCAAGAAGCAAAAGAAGCAATCTTAGGTGTATACCTTAATTATGTGCAGAATTGTATCGAGCTCGGTGTAGAATTTGTTGCCGGTTATTATTCTCCACAAAACCAAGCACTCGACCCTACACGTCGAGCAGATCGTCCGTACCCAATTGTAACCGTACAAAAATATTTAGAAAAAGCCGTTGCAGCCAATGCCATTACCATGAATCTAAGCGTGGATGAAGTCGTAACAGATATTCGTATGTTGGTTATCGGAAATTCCTTTGAATGGGCTATGCGCAGAGGCGAAGTTGATTTTAGTGAAAATATGCAACGTTCCATTTCCCATTATTTAGATGGTGTTATGATGTAGAAAAAGAAGCCGCACTCTATCGAGTAACGGCTTCTACTATTTTTCTCACGAGATTTTCATCTACGATATCATACTCTTTTTCATGAGGGTTTGCTGCATAAGCATAACTCACTTCAGTTCCCTCCGTTGTCTCATCTAACTTCCAACCTTTACAAGAACTATGTACTTGCCAAATCCCTGTTTCTTCTATGATTTTTTTTGCATTTCCTGCATGTACTCCGCTTCCTGCAAGAATCTCAATTTCATTTCCATATTTTTGCTGCAATTCTCGAATTTGTGGAATCCCATTTTCTGCTTTTGCTTTCAAACCACTTGTCAAAATACGGTCAATTCCCACCGCAATCAGTTGTTTGATAGAGACATTTGGATCTTGTACACAATCAAATGCACGGTGAAAGACTGCTTCGCCTCCATAACGTTTAATCAGCTCTGTCATTCGTTTCGTCTTTTCTACAGCAATCGCTCCTTGACTATCTAGAAAACCAAATGCAATTCCATCCGCACCTTCTGACAGAAGCAATTCTGCATCTAGCAGCATTGTCTCAACCTCTTCCGCTGAATAACAAAATCCTGCGCCCCTTGGTCTTACCATCGCAATCACTTTCAAATTCGTATGACGTTTTACTTGCCGAAGCGTTCCATAAGATGGAGTCAATCCTCCTAGAAACAAAGCACTATTCAATTCGATTCGCTCTGCACCTCCGCGAGCTGCAGCTAAGGTATCTTCATAGCTGCCACAACAAATTTCAACAATCGGTTTCATACTATAATTGGAACTCCTTTGGTGGTTCTTCTCCTAATAAATGTTTTACAAAAAAGTCCAGCTTTCTGCGAATGAAATACGCATCACTTGGCACATTGTGATTCATACGTGGAAGCACAAGCAAATCATAATCTTTGTTGTGTTTATTCAATTCATCACACAAACGAAGGGTTTGCGACATGCTCACATTATCATCCATCGCTCCATAAGCTAACAATAATTTTCCTTGTAAATTTCCAGCAAGTCTTGTAATGTCACCATATTGATAAACTTCTTCGTCGTACAATCCATTGTATCGCTCTGTCCAAGAATGTTCATATTGACGTTGATCATAGTTTCCAGAAGAAGCTACTCCTACTTTGTAAAATTCAGGATATTGGAACATCGCCGAAACTGTGGCGTAGCCACCACCTGAATTTCCCCACATGCCTACGCGTTCCATATCCATAAATGGAAATTTTTCTTTCAATTCTGCTGCACACGCCACATGATCTGCAAGCCCTGCACAGCCATGTAAATTGTGATGAGAAACTTTATGGAAATCCATTCCTCGTCCAGGTATTCCTCGTCCATCTATCGTAATTCCCACAAAACCTAATTGTGCAAATTCTTCCAGACCACCCATAACTTCACGATCCATGCTATTGTCCCATGTAAATTCTCTTGGCACATTATATAGCTGTGCTCCTCCGTAAATGTAATCAATAACAGGATATGTTTTTTCAGGATCAAAATCTGCCGGACGCACCATGATTCCATAAAGATCTGTCACTCCATCTGCTGCCTTTACTGTAAATCGTTCTGGCATTTGATAGCCCAATGCCATTAATTCAGAAACATCTGCTTCCTCTAAGGTTCTTACAATCGTACCATCCAAACGACGAAGCACTGTCACTGGTGGCAAATCCACTCTCGAATAATTATCTACAAACGCTTCTTTTCCCATACTAATTGTATGTGTTGCATCTTCCGCAGTTAGTCTGGTAAGCCCTGTTCCATCAAACCCAATCACATACAATTGATAGAAAACAGGATCTGAACACTCTACCACATGATTTGCCATAAAATAGATCAACTGATTTTCCTCGTCAACTCGAATCAATTTTTGTACAATCAACGTTTCTGCTGTTTTATCAAAAAGATCAACACCATTTTCCATTTCTATTTTACCTTCTGCTAATGTAAAACGATACAAATGTGCAAAACCATTTTTCTCACTTTGCCAGAATGCATATTGCTTATCTGCTGTCACAAAATTAGAGAACAAATATGTTCCATATCCATCTACCAGTCCAAAGGCACCTAGGTTTAAAAACAAATCTGTTGTTTCTTCTACCAAAAGCTGTGTACTTCCATCTGGATTTCCTAAGTACATTCTCCCTTCTTGGAAACCTCGTTTGATCCATGTAAAGTAGAATGCAGAGCTATCATCAAGCCATTTCACCCAGCTTCTTCCACTATCTGTAAATATCGGATATACAAACGCGGGCGCATCCACTGGTGTCATGGTCTTCGTTTTCACATCTCCAACATACAATGTATAATGCGGAATTTCTTCCTCCCCATCTGTTACAAATGGACATGGGTATTCCCATAGCCTTGGTCTCAATTCTTCTACGCAATCTGCATAAGAAGAAATGGTATATAATTTTTTACAAGTGCTTCGATCTGCACGATATGTTACAAATTTTGTACCATCCGGGCTCCATAATACACTTGGTGCTTGCTCCTTCCCTGTGCGAGCCACTGTAATCTGACTATAAATGTCTATATAGCTTCCATAGTCATTCCATTTTTCCCCATCTGTTGTAAGCGCAGTTATTTCTCCTGTTTCTACATGGTATAATATAAGGTTGTAATGTTCTGCATAAATAGCATATTTCCCATCTGGTGAGCTAACCTTCGCCTCAATATCGTTTGTGATCTTTCTGCCTGTTTCTGCTTCATATCTAACTTCTTCTGTTTTTTCGCGGACAGTTTCTAACCACTCTTCACCCGTTTTTGCATCTACTGTAACGATTACATTTTCTATACCCTCTTCCTTGCGTACTTGTCGTGTATAGAAAAAACGGTCTCCATCCACCCAAGTGATAGACGGACGACCGTTTAATACTGCATAACGGGTATGTTTCGTTAAGAGTTTCTCCGCTGCTTCATAACGTTTTAACATATCCATTTTGTTCTCCTTTTATAAGAAAATATAAGCTCCTGGTCCTAATGGTAAATTAAATACCATCCAGACAATCAATTGAACGATCCAGATTCCTAAAAATGCAAGCGCGTATGGAAGCATCATAGAGATTAAACTTCCCATACCAAAATTCTTATCGTATTTTTTCGCCATACCGATTGCAATTGGGATATATGGATAAATTGGTGTGATTGCATTTGTAGAAGAATCCCCGATTCGGTAAACTACTTGTGCAAATTCTGGTGTGAATCCCATCATCATCATCATAGGTACAAGGATAGGTGCGAAAATATACCATTTTGCTGTACCACTTGTCATAAATAAGTTTACAACTGTACACATAAGGATGAAGAATAACATCAATGGAACACCAGTAAATCCTGCTGCCTGTAATAATTCAGAGCCTTTTACTGCTAAGATCATACTTAAATTTGTATAGTTAAACATGTTGATAAATTGAGCAATGATAAATACCAATGCAATATATCCTGTCATACCTTCTAATGATTTTGCCATCATTGCTGGAACATCTGAACTCTTCTTTACCGTTCCTACTTTTAATCCATACACAAGCCCCACCAAAATAAAGTAGATGATCAAGATTGGAACAATCCCTGTAATCAATGTACCGTTTAAGATTTTTCCTTCTTCACCACGGAAAATACCATTCTTAGGTAGTACTGCTACTAAAAGTAACGCAATAAACACAACACTGAAAAGACCTGCTGCGCGAAGCCCTTTGCTTTGCACTGGTGTAATTTCTGTACTGTCATCTTCCACTTCTCCTTCTCCATCTGCTGGATTATAAGGTTTCAAACGTGGAACGATACATTTCTTATTTACAATTACCCCTGTGATTGTAAGAATCACTGTAGATGCCATCATGAAATACCAGTTGTCTGTCACTAGAACTTTGTAAGATGGATCAATTGCTTGCGCTGCTGCTTCTGTTACCCCTGCTAAAAGTGCATCTGTACCAGACACGATCATACAAGCTGTAAATCCAGCATTTGTTGCTGCATACCCTGCCAAAAGACCTGCAACTGGATGCATTCCCACTGTTTTAAATGCTGTTGCTGCCAATGCTGGAACGAATACGATTGCAGCTTCTGATGCAATACTTCCGTTAATTCCTAAGAATAAAACCGTTCCCGTAAGTGCCCACAAAGGAACACCTAAAATTGCTTTACGAAGGGCTGTTGTTAATAATCCTGTATTTTCTGCAAATCCGATTGCCATTTGCATTGCTAACACCAATCCAAGTGGTGTAAAGTTTTGGAAGTTTGTTAATAAGTTATTTAACAACCAATTTAATCCATCTGCACTAAGTAAATTTTGTGCTACCACAGTATCCCCTGTTGTTGGATTCACAACGCTTACTCCAGACCAGCTGCATACTGCACTGATTACTGCTACAAACAAACATAACCATAAAAATAAGATGTATGGATGTGGCAGTTTGTTTCCTACTCGCTCAATCGTATCTAACAGACTGAACTTCTTCTTTGTTTCTTTCATCTCTCTCCTCCTAGACAATAAATGTATATATGTCAGTATTATAAAGATATTTTAGACTTCTCGCAACTCATTCTTCTATTTACATACTTCTTGACTTTTCTGCACACACTTGCATTGCTTCCATAATCGCACTTCGAAATCCTTTTTCTTCCAATTTTTTCACAGCTTGAATCGTTGTACCGCCTGGAGAACATACCATATCTTTCAATTCTCCTGGATGTTTTCCTGTTTCAAGCACCATTTTTGCGCTTCCCATCACAGCCTTCGCTGCAAATTGATATGCTTGCACTCTTGGCATTCCTTCTGCCACTGCTGCATCCGCCATCGCTTCAACCATCATATACACATATGCTGGTGAACTTCCGCTTACTGCAACCACTGCATCAATCAATCTTTCCGGAACTACCTCTGCCTCTCCAAAGCTTTTCATCAACTGACATGTATAAGTAAGTTCTTCCTCTGTCACCCTTTGATTTGGACAAACCGCTGTCATCCCTTCTTGCACCATGGCTGGTGTATTTGGCATTGTACGAATGATTTTTACAGATTTTGCAAATTGATTTTCCAACCATGCAATTGTCTTTCCAGGAGCCAATGTAATCACTACTTGTTCTTCCTTTACTACATCTCGGATTTCTGTAATTACCGTTTCATAAAATTGCGGTTTGACTGCTAATACAAGAATTTCTGCCTGCGCTGCCAACGCTCGGTTATCTTCCATGACTTGAATCCCAAATTCAGTCTGGATGCGTGTTCTGCTTGCAGCAGTAATAGCAGTGGCACCGATTTCTTCTTTCTTTAATAATCCATTTCCTAGAATCCCCTGAATAATTGCCGTTGCCATATTCCCACAACCAATAAATCCTAATTTCATATTTCTCATCCTTTCAAAAAAGGGAGAAAGTATCCTTTCCCCCTCGATTGCTGTCTTATTTGTTTTCTTGTTCTTCTTCAACACGAATTTCTTTTGTACGGATTTCTTTGCAGATTTGATCTACAAATTCTTCGATTGTCTTTTGACCCTCATCTCCAGCATAGCGGCTTCTTACAGAAACTTTTCCTTCTGCTTCTTCTTTTTCTCCGACTACTAACATGTATGGAAGTCTGTTAAGTCTTGCTTCACGAATCTTGTATCCGATTTTTTCTGAACGGTTGTCTACTGTTACATCTACTCCATTCATTGCAAGTTCTTTGCGAACTTTTTCTGCATAATCTGCATATTTTTCAGAAATAGGAAGTACACGAACTTGTTCTGGACATAACCATGTTGGGAATTTACCAGCATATTTTTCAATTAACCATGCTAATGTTCTTTCATAGCATCCAAGTGATGTTCTGTGGATGATGTATGGACGAACTTTTGCACCATTTTGATCGATATAGTACATGTCAAATTTTTCAGCGATTGCACAGTCTAATTGGATTGTGATCATTGTATCTTCTTTTCCATATACATTTTTTGCTTGAATATCAATCTTAGGTCCGTAGAATGCAGCTTCTCCTGCTGCTTCTGTGAAGGAAATTCCTTTTTCTACTAAGATTTGACGAAGTGCATCTTGTGTACTTTCCCAGTATGCTTCATCTCCAAGATATTTTGCTTTGTTTTCTGGATCCCATTTTGACAAACGATATGTCACATCATCTTGTAATCCTAATGTTGTTAAGACATGAATTGCAAGATTTAAGCAGTTTTGTAATTCTTCTTCTGCTTGGTCTGGACGAATTACGTTATGTCCTTCTGAAATTGTAAATTGACGTACACGTGTTAATCCATGCATTTCACCAGAATCTTCGTTACGGAATAATGTAGATGTTTCACCCATTCTGTATGGAAGATCACGGTATGATTTTTGTGAATTTTTGTACACATAATATTGGAATGGACATGTCATTGGGCGAAGTGCAAATACTTCTTTGTCTGTTTCTTCATCGCCTAATACAAACATACCATCTTTGTAATGATCCCAGTGTCCTGAAATCTTGTATAAATCGGATTTTGCCATTAATGGTGTCTTTGTACGAACATATCCCCATTCTTTGTCTTCTAAATCTTCAATCCATCTTTGAAGTTTTTGAATCATTTTTACACCATTTGGAAGCATTAATGGAAGCCCTTGTCCAACAACATCAACTGTTGTAAATAATTCCATTTCACGACCTAATCTGTTATGGTCACGTTTCTTAATGTCTTCTAAATGTTCTAAGTGAGCAGCTAAATCTTCTTTCTTATCGTAAGCTGTACCGTAGATACGTTGTAATTGTGCTTTGTTTGAATCCCCTCTCCAGTAAGCCATAGAAGAAGAGATTAATTTAAATGCTTTCACAGGTTTTGTGCTCATAAGATGTGGTCCAGCACAAAGATCTGTAAATTCACCTTGTTGGTAGAAAGAAATTTCTTCTCCTTCTGGAAGATCTTGAATCAACTCTACTTTGTATGGTTCTTCTTTTTCTTCGAAGAATTTGATTGCTTCTTCTCTTGGAAGTGTGAATCTTTCAATCTTAACGTTTTCTTTTACAATTTTCTTCATTTCTTTTTCGATTGCTGCAAGTTCTTCTTGTGTAAATGCAGTTTCTCTATCGAAATCATAATAGAAACCATCTTCGATTGCAGGTCCAATTGCTAATTTTGTATCTGGATATAATCGTTTTACTGCTTGTGCTAAAATGTGAGATGCTGTATGTCTGAATGCCCATTTTCCATCTACATCTGCAAATGTAAGGATTTCTAATTCACAGTCTGCTTCTACCACTGTTCTTAAATCTACAACCTTTCCATCTACTTTTCCTGCACAGGCTGCTCTTGCTAAACCTTCACTAATTGTTTTTGCGATTTCTAATACAGAAATGCCGCTTTGTACTTCGATGCTTGAACCATCTTTTAATACTACTTTCATTTTAATTCCTCCTGAATACTATCCCTTGTCCTTTAGATGTTTTTTATAAAAAGGTATAAAAAAACACCCATAGACAACAATATTGTTGTTTAAGGGTGCGTTATTCAACACACGGTTCCACCTTAAAATTTCACTCGGATTTCTTTAACGCAGAATTACGATGACACTTATTTCGCGCCACAGCTCGGGAGTGGTTTTCACTATTCTTTCATATAAAGAACTCTCAGCATTGTTCCTCTCTCTGTCTACTTCCAAATAGTTACTCGTTCCGTCTTCGCTTTTACATATGTCATTATTATAAGGCTCCGTTTGTTTTTCGTCAAGATTTTATTTTCCCTCGATTTCATGTTTCCAATAGATACGAAACTGTTTCGCATCAATCGATTCAATAAATCGTTTTTTATACATAATAAATTCTTCCAAGTCCAAAATGGTATGGTAAAGTTCTGCACGTGCTGTAAATTCTTCGTGTGTTGTTGGAAGGGGTTCTTCTCGCATAGTTTCCAGCACCTTTTCCATATGCTCTATCTGTTTTCTTGGATCATTCATCTCCGTAATATGCAATGCAATTTCTTTGATGAAATCAGATACAATATGAGCTTGCACTGGCATCTCACGCATTCGTCTCATTTCCGCATGTAAATTGTGAAGCGCCCCACATTGTTTCATACGCATTTCAAAATAATCTACATAATATCTGGTATGAGAATGCAGCGTATTGCTTTCGTATTCATACGCCAACTCCAAATACTCATCCAATTCACTTTCCAGACGTTTCAAGTCATCCCATGTTGTATCTCCAGAAGCTTGTCTTACCAAATAGCCTGAAAGCTCTTCCAAAATCAATTTCATCTGATGTTCCACATGACGCATCCTGCGAATGATTCCGTCTTTCTGTGCATTGTTGATATGAAATAAATTCAAAATAATGGCAATCGTAATGCCAATTACGACAAGCATTAATTCATTCATCAAAAAATGTACCGAGAAATCTTGCGTTGTTAGAAAATGCGTTCCGATTACCGCATTTACAGAAAGGGTATTTCTCCATCCCATAAATTCACACAAGAACACTAAGAATACCAAAAAGGTTCCATACGCAATCCACTCTGTTGGTGCAATATTAAAAATCAAGCAGCTAAGTGCAACACTGATTACATATGTCAGCAAACGTAAGAACGATAATTTAATGGTTCCCCAACCTGTTGTAACTAACGTTAATAAAGTAATAATTCCTGATGAAGTTGCAAAATCCAATTTCAAAAGCTGAGCCACATAAATTGCTACACTTGCTCCAAAACCGATTTTCAATGAAAGCAATGCCATCTTTCTATATTTTAACGATACTTTTTCCCTCATATTTCTCCTTATATCTTTACTTCTTGATATGCGTTTCCGTCTAAATCTTTCCAAGTAAATACATCATTTTCCCAAATCATATAACTATGTGCAGAATTTTCTTTTGGTATCGATACTGACCCTGGATTCATATAGATGTAAGAATTCATCTCTTCATAAGCTGGCACATGAAAATGACCATTCAACAAAATATCTCCGTCTTTTAACATCGGAAGCGTTTCTTTATTGAATTTATGTCCATGCGTTGCAAATATCATACGTTTTCCCAAATTCAAAATGCAGTATTCCGCTAAGATTGGAAATGCTAAGACCATCTGATCTACCTCCGTATCACAATTGCCTCTAACACATAAGATTTCCTGTTTTTTCTCATTTAACATCGTGATCACTTTCTTGGGATCATACTCTTTTGGCAAATCATTTCTTGGTCCATGATATAAAAGGTCTCCTAGCAGTAATAACTTATCTGCTTGTTCTCTCTCATATGCTTCCAGCAATTTTTTACAATAATATGCTGAACCATGAATGTCAGATGCAATCATTATCTTCATCGTCTTATTCCTTCCTTTACTCCATCTCTTTTTCGATTCCTTGGATAAATGTAAGATTATATTCTTCAATCAAACTCATTTCTACTCTGTCATAATACTCTTTTGCAGGAACGCTTGCTGTATACCAGCTTTTCGTTGCAAAATACGCATCCAAATCTTCCACTCCGAAAATCATCCCATGTCTTGCAAAAATTTCATTTCTTGCCAATCGAAGTTGTTCTTTACTAAGACCTTCCAAATCTTCTCGTGTTAATTTTCTTGTTGCACTCATTGAAAGAAGATATTCCGACTCTTCTGTTTGACTTGCATCTTGCTTATCTTCTTTGTCTTCTTCATTTTTTTGCACGTCATTGTCTTTTGATGGTGCATGATTCGAAACAGGCTCTTGTGGCTTTCTATTGGCTGACCAGATTGAAACACCTGCCACAACTGCTACCAAAAGTACCACTCCTGCCACAATCGCTGTCACTTGTTTCTGATTGAACTTTCCACGTTTTGTATAATGTTCAAATTCGCTTGCAAGCACTTCCATCTGATGCTCATTTTCTACAAAAGGAATTCCTTCTTTTTCTGTAAATGCATTTCCTTCTGATACCATTTCAAGTTCTCTGCAAACTGCAAGATACACCGACTGCGCTGCTGCTTCTGTCATCTTTGTTTCTTGCGCCAATCGAACCAGCACCTTATAAATGCCTTCTACCGAAAATGCAATCTTTGCTTTTTTATCTTCCTCTTGGTAATGCTCTATTGTTTTTTGCAAATACTTATGCGTATAGTTCAGACGATTTAACAATGCTCCTTCGTTATAGCCAAATAGTTTTGTCATTTCTTTGATGCGGATGCCATCTACATAAAATGCAAATAAGGTCGCATAATGCATATCTGGAAGTTCGTCTAACGCTTCGCTTACCACTTCTTTCATCTGATCCATATCTACATTTTTACCCGCTGTATAGTAAATCTTATCCAACTCAATGTAATCTGCTTCACGCACTTTTTTCGTTCTAAATGTTTGACATCCTAATGTATATACTGCTTCCGAGAGCAATTTCATCATACTATCAATTGTAAAATTGTTCTTTTGTCGAAGTACTTGTACATATACGTCCTTCATTAATTTTTGAACAGCTTCTTCTTTCTTTAGAAGTGTTTTTGCACGCACATATACTTGTTGGTAGGTTTGTTCAAAAATCTCTAGATTGTTCTCCATAATCTCTGCGCCCCTTTTCTGTCTTTTTTATTTTTCACTCCACGATAACAAGTGCTTACACAATCCAAGCCACGATAATTTTTCAAGTTCCTTTGTCGGTACTTGCTCAAGCATTCTTGCTTTGCGAATCGCTTCTGCTATTCTCTTTTCAAAACTTGGAAGCTCCTCTTCTATCGGTTCATCTTCATTTCTCATCTTAGGTGGTTCAATAAATACGCAATTATGTATCGGAAGACTTCCATCTAGCCATGGCTTAATCCCTGGTAAATCTGTACATACCACACGATCTCCGCATGCCATTGCCTCGATCACCGTCAAAGGCAGTCCTTCATAGAATGATGGTAGTGCAAAAATCTCATGACGATTCATAGCTTCTCTCAATTCATCTTGCGTTAATTTTCCTAAAAACTCTACTTTGCAAGAAGATGCTTCTGCCAACGCTGTAATTTCCTCATATTCTTCTTGATTTCCATAGCCACCTGCTAAAGATAATGTCATCTTTTCCGCTTGTAGATATTCCATTGCCCGAATCAGACTTTTGACACCTTTTTTCTCAGAAATTTTCCCGGCAAACAAAATGCCTTCTCTATTTCCTTCTGTACGATAGAACATCTCATGATTATAGCCTGTTCCTATTACTTCTACATGGTCTTCCTCACATTCATAGAAACTGCAAATTGCCTGTTTCTGTTCTTCATGCAATACACAAATCTTATCTAACTTTGGAATCCACTTCTGAATATATGCTCTTTTCCAAGGGTTCTTTTTCACTTGTCGTAAATCAGAACCATGGCAGATTCCATATATTCTTTTTTCTGGATACGCTTCACGGATCAGTGATGCCAAATAATATAGATGATGACATAAAATCAAATCTGGCTGAAATGCATCCACCACTTGTCTGACTTTCGATAAAAATGCCTGATCAAACTGTTTTGTCATATCCTCTGTCATATCACGATAACGTGTGCTTTCATATGGCATCTCATCTGACATTCCTGCAATCGGATATGGCAACAGATCTGTCTCATAAAATACAGAATGTACCTGTACCCCTTCTGGCATAGAAACAACATCTTCCTTTGTATTTCCGCAAATCACTGCTTGCTCGCAGCCCATCTTCTTAAATCCCTTTATTAACTCTGTCAAGTAAATCCCGCTTCCAGTACTGTCTGGTTTTTGGGCTGTTACACTTAATATCTTCATTTATTACTCCCTAGCATTTCTTTTTAACATTACGATTATATACTATTTCTTCGTAAATGGCTACTATTCCCCTCTCAAAAGGGCAATCTCAGCAGCATATCCATCTAATTCATTTGGTGTTTCCAAAAAGAATGGTAGATTTTTCAATTTATCATGATGAATGATTCTTCGAATCGCTTCTAATCCAATGCTGCCTTCTCCAATCTTTTCGTGACGATCCTTATGACTCTCAAACGGATTCTTGCTATCATTCAAGTGGATTGCTTTCAAGCGCTCTAATCCCATCACGCGATCAAATTCGTCCAATACCGTATCCAACTGATTTACAATATCATATCCTGCATCGTACACATGACAAGTATCAAGACATACTCCTAATTTTTCCGATAATTCTACTTTATCTATAATCGCTCTCAGTTCCTCAAAACTTCTTCCCACTTCAGAGCCTTTCCCTGCCATCATTTCCAATAACACGATTGTTTCTTGTTCCGGTTTTAAGATTGCATTTAGCATCTCTGCAATATAATCAATTCCAACCTCTGCACCTTGTTTCACATGACTTCCTGGATGAAAATTATACATTGCTCCTGGAATATGTGATAAGCGTACCAAATCATCCGCCATCGTTTCCCTTGCAAAATCACGAAGTCCTTCATCCTTCGCACATGCATTTAAAGTATAAGGTGCATGTGCCAAAATATGTTTGATATCATGCTCCTTTGCAAATGCTACATAGGCATTGACATCATTCAAATCTAGTTCTTTGGCTTTTCCTCCTCTTGGATTTCTTGTAAAAAACTGAAATGTATTTGCATCTATTTTCACTGCATCTTTCCCCATTGCCAAAAAACCTTTGGAAGAGGATAAATGACAACCAATTCTTAACATACTATTGTCTCCCTTCTGCTATTGTTTTCATTGTAACCTATGTCTCTGGTTGTTCGCAATAAAAAAGCTGAAACCCCTTTTTGAAATAAAGAGTTTCAGCCTCTGTTCTAGCCTTTGACAATTGTTAATTCTTGTCCAATATTTAAAATGTGATCCCCGATACGTTCAAAGTCTGTAAGCATTTCTGAGTAAATAATTCCTGCTTCACTTTCACATTGACTTCCACGCATTCTATTTAATTGATTTTGACGATACATAACTGTCATATCATCCATCTTTTGTTCTAATGCTGCAACTTCTGCTAAATGTTTTGCAGAAGAAATATCCATTCCGCATACTGCTTCAATTGCTTCTTGACAAACTCTGCTCATTTCAGCAATTTCCGCCAAAGCTGTTTCTGAGAATTTGATATTCTTTTCTTGTAACATAGTTGTGTATTCACAAATGTTGATTGCATGATCGCCAATACGTTCTAAGTTTCCTGTAATTTTGAAATAGGTATTCAATAGGCGAACATCATCTTCGTTATTTTCTCGAATCATTGTATTAGAGATGTATTTTGATACTTCTTTGTTTAGATAATCAATATACTCTTCTCTTTCTTGTACCATTTCAAGACGTTTTATTTTTCTTTCCATAACAGCTTCGAAGCTATCATGAATATTCGCTTTTACCATGTCTGTCATACGTTCTAATTCACGTTTGATACCATTTACAGCAATTGCTGTGTTCCCCATTTGATACTCAGCCCCTTGTTCCAAAGGTTTGATGAATTCAAGATAGTAAGTATCTTTTGGCATATCTTCTGCTTTGTCTGGCATGATCTTTTCTGCAAATTTAGCAAGATATGTACCGAATGGAATTAATAATAATGTTGTTACAACGTTAAATAATGTATGCATATTGGCAATCTGAGCGGCAGGATTGCTTGGTGTCCATGATTCTACCACCCCTACAAGTGGTGTTACAATACACACGATTGTAAAGATCACAGTTCCAATCATATTAAATGTTAAGTGAATCACAGTTGTACGTTTTGCACTTTTGCTTGTTCCAATCGCTGCAAGTACTGCTGTAATACAAGTACCAATGTTTTGTCCAAATAATACAAATACCGCACTATCAAGTCCAATTAATCCACCAATTGCTAATGTCTGTAAAATACCAACAGATGCTGATGATGATTGAATCAACGCTGTAAATACCATACCTGCTAAGATGCCTAGCACTGGGTTTGAAAATTGTGTCATCAAGTTGATAAATGCTTCTGATTCACGAAGTGGATACATTGCAGCTCCCATCATATCCATACCAATAAATAAGATACCAAGACCTGCTACGATTCCTCCAATATGATGAAGCATTGGTTTCTTTAAAAATACGATTGCTGCTACTCCAAGAAATGCAAAGAGTGGTGCAATTGCCCCAACATCTAAAGCGATCAATTGTCCTGTAATTGTAGTACCAATGTTAGCACCCATGATAATCCATACTGCTTGTTGTAATGTCATAAGTCCTGAATTTACAAATCCTACAACCATGACTGTTGTTGCTGATGATGATTGGATGACAGCTGTGATGACTGCACCAACGACAACACCTAAAATACGATTTGATGTTAATTTTTCTAAAATTTGTTTCATTCGGTTCCCAGCTGCTGCTTCTAAACCGTTACTCATCATTTGCATTCCGTATAAGAATAATGCCAAACCGCCTAATAGTCCCAAAATAAGTGTATATTCCATTTTATCCTCCTGTATACTACTCATCTGACATACGATAACCAATTCCCAACTCATTTATAATGTAATGATTCTTCCCTGGTTTCGATCCTAATTTTCTTCGAATGTTTGCAATATTAACTTGCAGCTTCTTGACGCTTCCTGCATCTGAGCTGCCCCATACTGCCTTATTGATTGTCGCATATGTCAACATCTTACCTGGATGCTGTGACATAAAGCTTAAAATGTTGTACTCAATCTGTGTAAGATTAATCTCTTCTCCCGCCATTGTTACTTGACGTTTTCCATAGTCAATCCGAAGATCTCTTAACTCAAATACCTGCTTCGGAGCCAAATCTACTTCCTTGCTGTATCTGCGATTCCGAATCGCAACCCGTACTCTCGCAAGCAGTTCTCCTGTTCCAAATGGCTTTGTAATATAATCATTTGCACCATAATCTAAAGCTGATATTTTGTCACTTTCCTCTGTTCTAGCCGATAATACAATGATTGGCACTGAAGAAGTTTCTCTAGCATGTACAATAAATTCTGTCCCATCTCGATCTGGTAAGCCCAGGTCTAATATCACCAAATCTGGAACATGTGCACCAAACATCATCGTAGCTTCTGCATATGTTTTCGCTAAGATTGTTTGATAACCATTTGTCTCTAAAGCAGTGTTTACAAAGTTTCGAATTTTTGATTCATCTTCAACTATCAATATTTTGTACTTGTTATTACTCATATTCTTGCTCCTCAATATCTAATGTGAAGAAGAAAGATACCCCTTTCTCCTTACGATTTTCAGCCCAGATTCTTCCTTCATGAGCTCTTATAATCGTTGCACATACAGATAAACCAATTCCCATACCTTTTCGTTTTCCATCTGTTGGTCCATTGGAATGATCCATCCCTCCGGAAAATATTTTTTCCATACGTTCTTCCGGAATTCCGCACCCATCATCCGATACTTCAAAAATTGCTTTTCCATCGCTTACTTCCACACGCAAGATTAAGTTTTCCATACCTTTTGCATGAAAGACTGCGTTTTCCATAAGGTTCATCAACACTTGTTCGATCAACATTGCGTCCATCGGAATGCTGACAAACTCTTCTGGAAGTTCCACCTGTACAGAAATGTTTGCATATTGTTTTGCAAACTTTGTCAGTACAGTATCGATCAATTCATCTAGTACGGTGGATGTCTTAACTACCTTTACTTTTGTATCATCAATTCTAGTAACGGATAGTAAATTCTCAACCATTCGAATCAACCATTCGCTGTCTTCACGAATTCCCGAAAGCAGCTTAATATGTTGCTCTCTTTGTAAGGAATCGTAATTTTCGATTACTGTGGAACAGGAACCGTAAATTGTTGTAAGCGGAGTACGCAAATCATGAGAGACCGCACGTAGCAAATTTGCACGCATATGTTCTCTTTCTATTTCAGCTTTTGTTCGCTCATGCTCTTTAATTCTTGTCATCAACGTGCTTGTCGTACATGCTATTGCTAACATGATGATCGCTGCAGTAAGATTTTCCCAAATTACAAAGTTGAATTCGTAATAAGGAAAGGTGAAAGCAAAGTTAACTGCAAGTACACTAACAAGAGATGCTAAAATCCCCCACATATATCCTTGTGTCTTTAGCGCTATAAGAAATACACCTAAAATAAATATATCGGATTCTAATGTTTGTGTGCGAAAGATATACTGCACAGCCAAACTAATGAGCATTGCTAACGTCAAAATACTAATTGTAAATAAAGCATCTTTTTTCACTTTTAGCCTCCTCTCACGAATTATATTATATCATCAGCTCAGTAAAGAGTCAGCAAAGATTAGAATACACACAAAAAGAGAGCTTTTACAAGCCCTCTTTTAATCTAAATATGCCAGATATCTCTATTATATTCTGCAATAGTTCTGTCCGATGAGAAATATCCCGCTTTTCCAATATTTACTAACATTTTCTTTGCCCATGATTTACGGTCCTCGTAATCTGCAAATACTTTTTCCTTTGTTTCAATGTATTCTTTTACATCTAGCAATGTCATAAACCAGTCTTTGCTGATCAATTCATGATGAAGTGCTTTTAACATTTCTTCATCTCCAATGGCAAGCATTTCTGGACTTACCAACATATCAATCCATTCTTTGATTGCAGGATCATTGTGATAATATTCTGCTGAAACATAATCTCCTTTTGCATAGTGAGCAATCACTTCTTCGCTACGTTTTCCAAAAATATATATATTATTCTCTCCAACTAATTGATGAATTTCCACATTTGCACCATCTTCTGTACCAAGTGTCACAGCCCCATTTAGCATAAATTTCATATTTCCTGTTCCACTTGCTTCCTTTGACGCTAAGGAAATTTGTTCCGAAACATCACAAGCTGGAATTAACTTTTCTGCCAATGTAACATTATAGTTTTCCACCATAACCACTTTCAAATATGGAGATACGTCTGGATCATTGTTGATCAATTCCTGTAAACATAAAATCGCATGAATAATATCCTTTGCAATAACATACGCAGGTGCTGCCTTCGCCCCAAAAATCATATGAATTGGTGTGGCAGGTTTCTTTCCTGATTTAATCTGCAAATATTTGTAAATAGCATACAATACATTCATCTGTTGGCGTTTATACTCGTGAAGACGTTTGATTTGAATATCAAAAATGGCATGATCATTGAGCGTAATACCTGCTTCTTTTTTCAAGTAATCCACAAGTTCTGTCTTATTTTTTTGTTTCACTTCCAAAAGCTCTTCTAATGCAGATTCATTTTCTTCAAGTGCTAATAAAGACTCTAGTTTTGTTGCATCTTCTCTAAACGCTTCTCCGCCATGCTTATCAATCCATTCCACAAGCGGTTTGTTGCAATGCATAAGCCATCTTCGGAATGTAATTCCGTTTGTCTTGTTGTTAAACTTTTCTGGATAAATTTCATAAAATGCTTTTAATTCCACATCTTTTAAAATGTCCGTGTGAAGACTCGCCACTCCGTTTACACTAAATCCGTAATGCATATCCATTCTTGCCATATGCACACGGTTTTGCTCATCAATAATATGAAGTTCTTTGTTTTCATATCTCTTTTCCACGTGTTCCGCTAACATTTTCATAATTGGTACCAAATGTGGTACTACTTCTTCCAAATAAGATAATGGCCATTTTTCCAATGCTTCTGCCAAAATTGTGTGGTTTGTATAAGCACATGTGTTTGTTACAATTTCAATTGCATCTTCCACATCCACGCCTCTTTCTGTCAACAAACGAACAAGCTCTGGAATGATCATCGAAGGATGTGTATCATTAATTTGAATCACGACATGCTTAGCTAAATCTCTTAGCTCATAACCATTTTCTTCACACTCTTTTAAAATCAGCTGTGCACCATTACTTACCATAAAATATTGTTGATAGATACGAAGTAATTCTCCATTTTTATCACTGTCATCCGGATATAAAAATAATGTAAGATTTTCACGAATTGCCTTCTTATCAAAAGAAATACCATCGTTTACAATTCCTTCATTTACAGTCTCTACATCAAACAGATGAAGCTTGTTTGTTCCACTGTGATACCCTGTTACATCTATATCATATAATTTTGAGTGTAACGAAAAATCTTTAAATGGCACTTCAAATCCAATTCCTGTATCTGTAAGCCAACTTTTATTTTGCATCCATGGATTTGGCATTTCTCTTTGTTTATGATTTTGGAATACTTGCTTAAACAAACCAAAATGATAATTCAACCCAATCCCATCTCCATTCATTCCTAGAGTTGCCATAGAGTCTAAAAAGCAAGCTGCCAATCTTCCAAGTCCGCCATTTCCTAAGGATGGTTCTGGTTCTACTTCTTCAATCACACAAATATCTTTTCCATTTTCGGAAAGAAATGTTCTCACCTCATCATATACCCCTAGATTAATTAGGTTATTCGATAATAATTTCCCGATTAAAAATTCTGCTGAAACATAGTATATTTTTCGCTCTGAGTCTGATTTATTATTTCCTTTTAACGCAGCTTCTTCTTTTACTGCCTCTAAAAGTGCTACATACACCTCTTCATTGGATGCTTGTTTTATATCTTTTCCGAGAATATTCTGTAATCTGTCTATAAATTTCATTTTGGTCCCTCCTATATCTCCAAAAACAATTTATGATATTATAATCACATTTTCACAAATACTTCTTGCATAATACCACCAAAAAGTAATACTATACTATCATATTGAAATAGGATGTGAGTATATGAACACAATTGAATACGAAACACTACACGAAACGAAAGCCCATGTAAATCCATTTTTCCCATATAATATTTATCTATGCTCTATTCCCCTTGATTTTGCACAGGTCCCACCCCATTGGCACGATGATGTGGAACTGATTGTTATCAAAAAGGGGCTCGGTGTCGTTGCAGTAGACATGAACATGCACACGGTAAAAGAAAAAGATATCATCTTTGTACGTCCTGGACAAATCCATTCCATCATGCCTCTTGGAACGGAAACAATGGAATATGAAAATATTATTTTTCAAAAAAGTCTTTTATACTCTGACTATCAGGACCGCAGCAGCTATGAACATTTTCATTCTTACTTTCAATTGGAATATGATTTTCCTTGGCACATTGATGCTTCCTATGATTATCACACGGAGCTATGGAATTGTATTTGTAATATGGACAAGTTAAGTGCAACACGCAATAGGTATTTTGAAATTGCAATCAAAAGTAATCTACTCCAACTGTTTTACATCTTTCTTTCCAATCAAAACGAAGTGGTTCCTGTTGTACGCAAAAAATCTTTAGAAAAAGTAAAACAGCTCCTCACTTATATTGAAGAAAACTATGCAGAACCCTTGACTGTCCATTCAGTCGCATCCTATATAGGATTCTCTGATTCTCATTTTATGAAATTCTTTCGCCATCATATGCATAGTACATTTACAAATTATCTGAACAATTATCGAATTACGATTGCAAGCAGACTGCTCCTTGGAACAGAAGATTCGATTTTAGAAATTGCAGAAAAGGTTGGATTTAATAATCTCTCCTATTTCAATCGATTATTCAAATCACAGTTCGGAATGTCTCCGCGAGATTATCGAAAAAAAGAGGCGCAATTTTTGTAAAATTGCGCTCCCTTTTCCACTTCATATCTTAAAATTCATCTAGCATTTTCTTACGTTTTTCGTCATATTCCTCTTTTGTAATCAAACGCTGATCATATAAGGAATTTAATTTCAGCAGCTTTGCTTCAATATCTTCCCCTGCTTCCAGACTGGATATTGTATTCATTCCATCTTCAATAACAATCTCATGTGTTGGAACTCCCTTATCAGAAAAGCCATTTTTATAGTGACTGAATGCAATGATTCCAGCTACAGCTGTCCATAGAATTCCAAACGGTCCAAATGTCGGAATTACTACAACACATCCAATTAACACAAACACAATCCCAACAGCAAATCCTATCCTCGATTGTGTTTTCCCTGGTTTTACTTTAATTCTTTTTTGTGCCATAACACATTCTCCTTCCTACTGCATTTTAGTTCTTAGCTGAGACAACATATTTGATACCGCATGGATTGCATCCTGCACCTGTATCTTTGCATCTCTAATCTTAGACTGTACAAGGTAATCAGCAATCAATCCATCAAAGAAAAAATCTGCAAAGACTAAAAATCCTCCAATATCAATCTGTAAATGATAGTTTTGATTTACATCCCTTAGTTCCCTCTGGAAGATTACAAGATTGCGCTTCGCTTCTTCAATCGCTAACGTAGCTTCTTGTATTTTGCTGTGTTTCACGATACCTGAAATCAAATCTCCGCCAAGCAAATCCAAAAGTCCCCAATTACTTGCACGATTTAGTTTTTCCTCCGCTTGTCTTAAACACTTAAGTGCTTTTTCACCAGCTAAAATCGCTTCCTTTAATTCTTTTGTTTCATTCATCATAGCTTTTTCTCTCCTTCTCTGCTTTTTTGTAACAGATGCAGAAAATCAAAAAAGACTCTTACCATGACATCTGTCACAATAAAAGTCTTGCTATCTCATTTGTTCCGGATGCCACATCGGCATCGATTGTCGGTTGCAAATCCGTCTTTGACGTTTCGCTACTCCCTTTTATTTGATAAAAGAATAACATATATAGGAGCAAATGTCAATCCATGACCACTAGGGTCTTTCATCCGTAATACCTTACAATCTTCTGTTTGATTTCTAATCCAATCCGTTATTTTTGCTCCATTTGGCGAGTAATATTTTGACAGCAAAGTTAATTTATATAAAAAAAGGAGAAATCAGATGACTCCCCCTCTCCGTGCGGATAACAGGACTTGAACCTGCACGGTTGCCCACTAGATCCTGATTCTAGCGCGTCTGCCAATTCCGCCATATCCGCATATAAAAATATATTGTTCTTCTGATTCACAGAAACACATTTCCTATGAACCACAAAAGACTTACGGTAAATTTACCATAAGTCTCTGATGAATGAAGCATCGGGGATTCGAACCCCGGACAACTTGATTAAAAGTCAAGTGCTCTACCGACTGAGCTAATGCTCCATACTGGGCTAGCTGGATTCGAACCAGCGACTGCAGGAGTCAAAGTCCTGT
>CAZINB010000023.1:0-34804 GCA_964540565.1 uncultured Faecalimonas sp. | reverse complement strand
GGTGTAAAATATATGCAATTATGGGAAGAATTTTTAATGGAACGTCAAGAAGGAAAAGAAGAAGGTGTACTCAAAGGGAAACGGGATTCGATTCTCGATATCTTGAATAACATTGGCGAAGTTCCTTCAGAAATCTATGACAAGATTATGTCTGAAACTGATTTTGATACATTAAAGAAATGGTTAAAAGGAGCTGCCCGTGCTGAATCCATCGAAGCATTCCTAAATGAATATTTTTAATTTCATATGAAATCAAAAACGTCCGATGAAACAATGATTCATCAGACGTTTTTTCATTTTATTTTGGAGGGGTACTTAATTGTGATAGCAAATTCTTTTAATATTTTCGTGATGTTCTCCTGTAATCCAATCCACATCATCTGTAATCCAGCTCATGATTTCCAGCATTTTCGTTTCCCAAGCAATTGTATTCACTTTATCTTCTTCTGTCGCTTCACGCTCCATAGAAGTATCAATTTCATCATATCCGAAAATATAACCACCTGCATTCCAGATGGAAAAATTACTGTCAGGACCTTCGGTAATCTTATCACCTCTTGCATCTACCAATGCATCATGACGTGCCTTATATTCTTCTTCCATCCCAGGTACTAATTTTGTAATAAATACGCGATGGCGAATAAGTTCCTTGCTTTCTCTAACAATTCCAAAATCATGGTACATAAGTCGCATTTCTTCAAACGGTGTAGAAATCCAAGTGTAAGAATCACCATATGTTTCTTCCCATTTTGCTACAACTTCTTTATCTTCCTCTGTAAATGCAAATTCATCTCCCGTTTCATAATAACCAAAAATCATTTGCTCTACATTCCAAATACTGAAGTTTACCATTTCGTGTGCATCGAGGAAAGAAACAAGTTCTTTCCAGATGCTTCCCAAGTCACTTCTAAATGCTGCCATATGGCCTGTTTTTACTTTCATTGCAAATGCATGTCTTTGCATCTTCCTTCTCCTCGTAATTATCTCTTTAGAAGTACTTCTTCTTCATATTTTTCGATTTCATCATAATAGTTGTCTGCTGCAACACCACATTGTCTGCAGTATTCTTCCCAAATATCTCCAATTGGAAGCATTTTGCAATCTTCCATAAGAACCATCTTACGAGAGAATTGGTTTGTGTCTTGTAATTCTTTTAATGCTGCACTTGGTGTACATAAAGCTGTTAATAATGCTTTTTGCATACTTCTGAAACCTGTTACCCAAGCAGAAATACGGTTGATTGATGCATCAAAGAAATCTAATGCAATATATACACGGTCAACTGCATCGCAGCGAACGATTTCTTGTGCAATTTCTTTTGTTTCATCATCTAATACAACTACATGGTCTGAATCCCAACGAATTCCACGAGTTACATGAAGTGCTACTTCTGGGAAGAAGCAAAGTAATGCTGGAATCTTATCAGAAACTACTTCTGTTGGATGATAATGTCCATTATCCATAAGTGGTAAACATTTTTCTTTATTTGCAGCTGCATAGCTTAATGTAAATTCTGCAGAACCTGCTGTATATGCTTCTACACCGATACCAAATACTTTCGATTCAACACATGGTTTTACTTTATTGAAATCATATGGTTCAGCTAAAATTGCATCGATAGATTCTTTGTAACGCATTCTTGGTCCCATTCTGTCTGCTGGAACATCTTTGAATCCATCTCCTGTCCAAATGTTCATCACACATGGTATTCCTGTTTCTTCTGCCATATATGTAGCAATACGGATACAAGCTTTTCCATGTTCAATCCAGAAGTTTCTTGTTTCTTCATCTGGGCTAGAAAGTGTAAGACCATCTTTTACTTTTGGGTGAGAGAAGAATGTTGGGTTAAAGTCGATTCCCAATCCTCTTTCTTTTGCAAATTCTACCCATTTTTTGAAATGTTTTGGTTCTAATTTATCACGATCTGCAAATTCTCCATCTTCGAAAATAGCATAGCAAGCATGTACATTTAATTTTTTTGCACCTGGCATTAAGCTCATTGCTTTGTCCATATCTGCCAATAATTCTTCTGGAGTTCTAGCTTTTCCTGGATAGTTTCCTGTTGTTTGGATACCACCTGTCAATCCTCCATCATGGTCAAATCCAATTACGTCATCCCCTTGCCAGCAGTGAAGTGACACTGGAATTTCTTTACATTTTGCAATTGCTGCATCTGTATCTACGCCATATTTTGCATAAATTTCTCTTGCTGATTCATATCTTGTCATGATTCTTTCCTCCTAAATATATCTTACAATTTCAAATGAATTTCGAATGCAGTTACGAACTTCTGTAAGGCTTCCCACCTCACCAAAATACATCATTTGTACTGCTAAATTTCCTAATGCTGTTGCTTCTGTTGGTCCAGCGTATACTTCTTTTCCAGTATATTTTGCAGTTAATTCGTTAAGATAACCTGCGTTTGCTCCGCCGCCAACAACATGAATTCTATCGTATGTCTTACCAGTTACTTCTTCCATGCCTTGAATCGTATCACCATAGCATTTTGCCAAACTGTTATAGATTACAGATGCGATTTCACCAACTGTTTCTGGTACTTGTTGGTTCGTATTTGCACAGAACTCTTGCACTGCTTTAATCATACTCTTTGGTGCTAAGAAACAATTATCGTTACAATCTACAATCGATGAAATCGTTTCTTTAGATGCTCTTTCACAAATTTCTCCAAAGGAAAGATCTTCTTCAAATTCTTTCTTCACAGATTGAATCATCCAAAGTCCCATAATATTTTTCAAGAAACGGAAACGATAATCATATCCACCTTCGTTTGTAAAGTTTTCTTTCATGCTTTCCATCGAACAATTTGCCTGCATTTGTTCGACTCCCATCAGTGACCAAGTTCCGGAACTGATATAGATTGCATTATCATCATTTGTTGGAACTGCAACAACTGCTGATGCTGTATCATGTGTCGCTGTTAAAACGACTTCACAGTTAAATCCAACTTCTTGCTGTACTTTTTCTGAAAATGCTCCAACTAAAACACCTGGTTTTGAAATTTCTCCAAACATCTTTCTGTTATAACCAAGCATGTCGATTAGTTCGTAATCCCAATCCTTTGTTTCAGGATTTAATAATTGTGTTGTTGATGCATTTGTATATTCTGTCTTCTTCACTCCTGTTAGTAAGAAATTAAAGTAATCTGGAATCAAAAGTATGCTTTCTGCTGCTTCCATATATTCTGGCTCTTGCTGTTTTACTGCCATCAACTGATAAATAGTATTGAAAATCTGTTTTTGAATTCCTGTTCTCTTGTAAAGGTCTTCCAAAGAAATGATTTCATATACTTTTTCATCCATTCCTGTTGTACGTCCATCACGGTAGCCATATGTTTTTCCAAGTACTTTATCTTCTTTATCAAGTAAAACATAATCCACTGCCCATGTGTCGATTCCCATGTAAGAAGGAATTTTCCCAATTTCCTTACATTTCTTTAATCCATTCATGATCTCTTGGAATAATCTATCTACATCCCAGCAAAGAGAACCGTCTTTTTCATCCATTCCATTCCAAAAACGGTACACTTCTTCAAGTACAATTTTTCCGTCCACAACTTCTGCAATAATGTGACGTCCGCTAGATGCTCCAATGTCGACCGCTAAATAATAGTTAGACATTCTGTTACCCTCGCTCTTTTCTTAAATTCTAATTTCATTATAATAAAATTTTATGGTAAAAAAAGGACGCAAAAAAATTAAAACAGGGACCTTATTTGCAATTTTATGCTATACTTAGATAGAAGTAAAAGGAGCGGATATTATGGACCAAGAATTACTCGATTATCTAAAACAGATTAGCCCAGAAGAAGAAGCCATTTTGGCTGGAAATAAAGATATCAAAAAAGAATTGTATACATCCAAAAGAGAGTTTGTCATAGATAGTCAAAAGCTGTTGGAAAAGGGACGTTTGATTGAGATACGACCTCATACCCGTTTTGCCCATTTTCCAAAACATCGTCACAATTATGTAGAAATGATCTATATGTGTTCAGGTCATACAACACATATTATCAACGGCACTGAAAAACTGCTCTTGGAAGAAGGAGATTTATTGCTTATTAACCAGCATGTCACACAGGAGATCCTTCCTGCTGGAGAACATGATATTGCTGTCAACTTTATTATTCTTCCAGAATTTTTCGACCGCCCATTTTCCATGCTGGAACAAGAAAATGTATTGCGTGATTTTCTGATTTCCGCCTTATCCAGCGAGGATTCCGAAGTAAATTATCTTCATTTCCACGCAAAAGAACTTCTTCCTGTTAAAAATCTTATGGAAAATATGATTTGGACCTTACTGCACAAAAAAGCAAATAGTAACACCATCATTCAGACAACCATGGGCTTGCTTTTTATGAATCTGTCACAATTTACTGATAAATTAAATCAGGACAATCCAAATCAGACAGAGCAAAATCTAACCTTTGCCGTATTAAAATATATCGAATCTCATTACAAAGACGGTACACTCACCGAGATTGCAGAAACTTTGAAGCAGCCAAGTTACTACATCAGCAAGCTGCTCAAAAAACATACCGGTTATAACTTTAAGGAACTTTTGCAGCAACGCAAATTGCAGCAAGCTGCCTATCTTCTGCTGCAGACTTCATTGTCTGCCGATGCGATTTTGGAATCCATCGGATATGATAACAGCAGTTATTTCTATCGAAAATTTCGTGAAAAATACGGATGTTCTCCCAAAGAATATCGAAAAACCCACTGATTTTGCTCAGTGGGTTTTCTATTAAATAAATCCTTTGATTAAGATTACTAAGATTAAAATTGGTAAGATAAATTGGAAGTAATATTTGAATTTTGGAGACATCTTGAGTCCTGTTCCAGTATTTGCTTCTTCCAAATATTTGTCGAATCCCCATCCCCATTTTGAGACACAGAATAACAAATAAATCAAAGATCCTATTGGTAATAAAATATTACTTACCAAGAAGTCTTCTGAGTCAAGTACATCTCTTCCTCCGATCAAATGTAAATCACTCCATACATTATATCCAAGTACACATGGCATACTTGCAATTAAAATAAAGATACAGTTAATGATAACCGCTTTTTTACGGCTCCAACCGAAGTTATCCATACAGCCTGCAAGTAAATTTTCAAATACAGCAGTTACTGTTGTAAAGCTGGCAAAAATCATAAATACGAAAAATAGTACGCCCCAGATTCTTCCACCTGCCATATTTACAAAAATATTTGGTAAGGTTACGAAGATCAAAGATGGGCCTTGTGTTGTTTCTACACCAAATGAGAAACACGCTGGGAAAATGATCAATCCTGACATCAATGCTACAAATGTATCAAGTCCACAGATGCGAATCGATTCTCCTGCTAATGTATGTTCTTTCTTCATATAACTTCCAAAGATTTCCATCGCACCAATTCCTAAGCTCAATGTAAAGAATGCTTGATTCATAGCCGCTGTCATTACATTAAAGATACCAACGTCTGCTGCTCTTTTAAAATCAGGAAGAAGATAGAACTTAATTCCTTCCATTGCATTTGGAAGTGTTGTGCTATGTACAGCTAAGACAACAATCAGAATGAGTAACGCACTCATCATATATTTTGTAATCTTTTCTAGCCCATTTTGTAATCCAAAACTTACTACTAAAAATCCTGCTAAAACAATTACAACCATCCAAAATGTCATTTCTTTTGGATTTCCAAGCATCGTACCAAATGCTGCACTAACTTCATCTGTGCTCATACCAGATGTGAAATCACCCTTCACAAACTTCGCACAATAACTTGCCATCCAACCTGCTACAGTTGTGTAATACATCATAAGAAGATAGCAGCCAATCATACAGAACCATCCATGAATATGCCATTTGCTTTTCGCTGGTTCTAATGCTTTGTAGCCACCTACCGCACTTTTTCTGCTGGCACGCCCTACGGCAAGTTCCATAGATAATACCGGAACACCCATAATCAATAAAAAGATCAGATAAAACAAAACGAAGACTCCGCCACCATTTAATCCAGCAACGTATGGAAACTTCCACACATTTCCGATTCCGATCGCGCAGCCCGCACTTACTAATAAAAATCCGATTCTCGATCCAAAACTCTCTCTTTGCATCCTAAATAACCCCTCTCAAGTAAATTAATAATATGTTATGTTATTATTATAAAGCCCATTATAAACTAGGTATAATATGGATTGCAAATTCGATATTGCTATGATAGTATAAGTTAAACTTATGTTAGGAGACGCTTTTTATGAATATAAATCAATTACACTATTTCGTAGCTTCCGCAGATTGCAGAAGTTTTACGAAGGCTGCCGCCCAATTCTATATTTCTCAGACAGCTATTACACAACAGATTCAAGCCCTTGAAGATAGCCTTGGTGTTGCCCTTTTTGACCGAAGCAGCCGTCCCATTTCTTTGACGCCTGCTGGAACATCTTTCCTGGCCGATGCTAAAGCAATCCTTTCTCGTATTCAAGATGCCACTAATCGCGTGCAAGAAGCATCTATTGGCTTTAGTGGCAATCTTAGAGTCGGATATACGAAAGGATATGAAGGCAGCCATCTTTCCAATATGCTACGTGCCTTTCATCAACAATTTCCAAACATTTTCATCTCCTGCTATCGCTGTGATACAGATGCGCTTGCTGCAGGATTACTTAAGAATGAATATGATATTATTTTTACTTGGGACAGTACAGAGCTTTCCAAAGATCCCAATATTTCCACTCTTCTCGTGGAGCAAAGTCCGTTGATGGTTGCGGTCTATGACAATCATCCTTTTGCGAAAAGAGAAGCATTGAAGCGTTCCGATCTTCGAAATGAACTGTTGCTGTATATGACACCTTCCAGCACTGGAGACTCTGTTGGCGACCGTCATTTCTTCAATCTCTATCGCAATGCCGGTTTTCATCCAAAGCTTCTTTTCCGCTCAAACGATGTGGAAAGCATTCTGATGATGATTGCTGCTGAACAAGGAATTTCTCTGCTCCCATCTTACGCAGCTTCTATTTTGTCTACGACAGACAATGTTACCTTTGTTCCACTTGTTGGGGAGAAAGAAATCGTAGAAATCATCGCTGCATGGAAAGCCGAAAACCAAAATCCTGTACTGCATAATTTCTTTCATTTTATTGAAGGCTATACGCAAAAATAGAATCTCTTTCGAGATTCTATTTTTATTCTATATACCTAAATATATTCTCAATAATCCTAAGATAAAAAGATGTACTGGATAAAACCAATAATTGAATAATTTATTTTGTTTTCCACGTTCACCATTGTATGTAAGTGTCAAGCCAAATCCCAACAAGGCCCATGGCTCTTTGTACATAGAAAGAAAACTAAATGGAATTGCAAACACTGGTTTCTCATGAAAAATATAAAAGAAATATCCAATCAGGATTGCATGGTGCTCGTAGTCTACACCAGAGTTCATTGCAATCAGACACATGATAGCTAAAACCACTCCTGAACTGAAATACCATAAACCTTTCGAAAACTTTTCCTTTAGGGAATCAATGATCCATAATGTAATCAGCACTAAAGCTAACGTAAACATGATATTGTTCCAGTTTGGTTCAAAAAAGGAACATGTGGTGAACATATCAAATGGCACTTCCGAAATCGCAGCAAAAATCAACAATGTTCTGAGGTATTTCCAACGATTGCTTGTATGGAAGAAACCTTCCACCATCAAAAAGATAAAAATGGGAAATGCAATTCTTCCAATCACGTCAAAAATATTGCTAATCGCGTACAAGATGCCACCATTCAAATAAGGATAAATCAAAGCCTTGTTCACGTGGTCAATCAGCATGGAAATAAATGCTATGTATTTTAATTGTGCACCCGTTAACCTTTTCATGCTACTCCTCCGTCAATACACCTTCAATATGCATTGCCAAATATCCAATTTCTACTTCCCCTAATTTATGATGGAGCTGTTTATCTAAACGCTCACAGATTTCCTTTGCCATCTCATAAGATCGTGGAAATTTAATTGACATATAGTCGTTCATATTTACTTTCAGTTTTTCACCTTTCATGGCACGAGCAGCCATATAACGAATATGATTCATCAAACGATTATAGGAAATGGATAAAATATCAATTTTCTGTCCTGTTTCTTCTTCAATCATCTGCACACAGTCGCGAACAGTATTCGCAATCTGCATGGACATTGCTACATTTTCGTCTTCGATCGCAGAATGAATATGAAGTGCTACATATCCAATCTCATGCTCATCTATTTCTACTTGCAGCATCTCCCACAGAATCTCTTTCACACATTCTGCCACCTTATATTCCATGTGAAATAACACACGAATATCATTGGTCAGTGGATTACTGATCTGTTCGTTTGCACGAATTCTCTGAACTGCAAAAGCAATGTGATCGGCCATCGGGAAAAGAATTCTTCGGTCGATTTTCCCAAAGGTTTCTTCCCCTTTGGATAAAATCTTTTCCGCAATTTCCAGATAAATTGGATCGATTCCTTTGATCAGTTCTTTTGCTTTCCCTCTTTCTGTCTGCTCCTGTAACGAATAAATCGTACACTCTGCATCTTCCGAAAGTGAAAACTGTTCACTGACTTTTTTTCCGAATCCAATCCCCTTTCCAATCATAAGATATTCCTGATTATCTTCCATGGAAATCGCAATCAACGTATTATGATTTAACGCTTTTCCTACTCTAAACATTCTTTTCCCTCGCCACTATATTCTCTCAAAATTATTTTTCGTAAATGTCAATTGCGAATAATGGCTCACCAGCTTTTACTGCTCCGTTTGCTAAAAGACGTACTTTCTGATTATCCTCTAACTCTGTACAGAGAACTGGAGTCGCAAGAGAAGGGGCATGTTCCTTGATGTATGCAAGATCCACTTTCATAAGCGGAGTACCCTTCTTCACTTTATCGCCTTCATTTACTAATAATTCAAAACCATTTCCATCTAATTGAACCGTATCGATTCCTACATGAAGTAACATACTTACGCCTGATTCTGTTTGGAATCCCATTGCATGTTTTGTGCCAAAGATAAAGCATACTTCCCCATCTTCTGGTGCATAGATCATTTCTTCTTCTGGGATTACCATTGCACCATCTCCCATCATACGACCTGCAAATGCTTCGTCAGGTGTTTCTGAAAGATCTGCCGCAGTTCCATTTACTGGGCTGGAAATGATCATTGTGCTTACCACATTTCCATGTGTTTCTTCTGATACGATTTCTTCTGTTTCTTCCACTTCTTCTGAAACATATTCTGTTTCAGGAGCATGCATTAAATATTCTTCTAAATTTGATTTTATCACAGACACACGTGGTCCGTAAATAATTTGAACACCATTTCCTTTATGAATCACCCCTGATGCACCTGTTGTTTTTAAAATTGTATCAGATACTAATTCTGCTTTAAATACCGTACAACGAAGTCTTGTTGCACAACAATCTACATCTGAGATATTTTTCTTTCCACCAAGACCTTGGCAGATTGCAGCTGATAATTCATCTTCTGCAGTTACGCCTTCCCCATTCTTTTTCGCATTTACATCACTTCTTGTGTAAAGCTTCACTTCTTCACTGTCATCACGACCAGGTGTTTTTAAATCCATTTTCTTAATTAAGAAAGAGAAAAGGAGATAATATACTACAAAGTAAACAACACCTACAATTACGATCCAAATCCAGTTTGTCTTTTCGTTTCCTTGAAGGATACCGAATAAGAACATATCAATCAATCCGCCTGAGAATGTCATACCTACACCTACACTAAAGATGTGCATGAACATGTAAGCAAGTCCTGCGAACACGCAATGAATAATGTAAAGAATTGGTGCAACAAATAGGAATGTAAATTCCAATGGTTCTGTAATCCCTGTAAGCATTGAAGTAAATGCTGCAGAAACTAAAAGACCTGCTACTACTTTTCTTTTTTCTGGTTTTGCACATTTGTACATTGCCAAAGCTGCCCCTGGAAGTCCGAAGATCATCAATGGGAATTTACCAGCCATAAATCTTGTTGCTGAAACAGCATATTGTGTAACTGTTGGGTCTGCAAGTTGTGCAAAGAAGATATTTTGTGCTCCTTCTACAAGACGGCCACCGATTTCCATAGTTCCGCCAAGTGATGTTTGCCAGAATGGAATGTAGAATACGTGGTGAAGACCAAATGGAATTAATGCACGTTCCATCAAACCATATACCCATGTTCCTGCATATCCTGATTGCATAACAACGCCACCTACTGCGTAGATACCTTGTTGTACTACTGGCCAAATGTAAAACATTACGATTCCTACTAATGTATAAGTAAGACCACTTACGATTGGAACGAATCTTGTTCCACCGAAGAATGAAAATACTTGTGGAAGTTCAATCTTATAAAATCTGTTGTGAAGCGCTGCAACACCAAGACCTACGATAATCCCACCAAATACACCCATTTGAAGAGATGTGATTCCACATACCGATGCTGTTGCACCGCTTAACATTGCTTCTGCTCCACCATGACATGTAATCATCGCAGAAATAGATGCATGCATAATAAAGAATGCAATTGCTGCTGATAAAGCTGCAACTTCTTTTTCTTTTTTTGCCATACCAATAGCAACACCCATGGCAAAAATAATAGGCAAGTTAGCAAATACAATATCACCTGCCTGACTCATTACAGTAAGAATGGAATTTAAGAAGGTTCCAGGTCCCATTAAATCCATCAAACCGTAAGTTTGAAGCACTGTTTCGTTTGTAAACGAGCTACCGATTCCAAGTAAAAGTCCTGCTACTGGCAGGATTGCGATTGGGAGCATGAAGGAGCGACCCACACGCTGCAATACACCAAAAATTTTGTCTTTCATGACATTTCCTCCTGTTTTTCCGAATGTTTCACGCCCATATTCTGCTCTATTTTTTGCATTTTTACACACAAAAAAAGGCATTAACGTGCATAAACATTCTAATTCTTTAAAATATTCATGCATAGTTAATGCCTGCCTTCCAGTAACATACTATATCACTGTTTGTTATAATAACATTTAACAAATCACTTGTCAATTATTTTTCCATTTGTTCAATTCGATCTTGTACGATTGATTTTAACTTTTCGTACTGTTTCAAATTGATCACTATTAAATTTCCTTTTTTGCTAATAACGTCTTCATCCGCTAGCTTCTTAATCGCTCTGCTGACACTCTTTAGGCAAAGACCTGTTTCATCTGCAATATCTTGTCTACTTGCTTTAATGCAGGTTTCTGAACCCTGATTATTTTTTTCGTACCATTCAAGTAAAAGTAATGCCAAGCGTTCCTCTCCTTGCGAAAAAAGATAAAGTCTATTTCTTCTACTTTCTTCCAAAAGAGAACTGCAAGTCATATATGCTTCTCTACGAAAGGCTTCTAAATCCGAACAAAGCCATTTTTCATATTTACTTCTTGGCAGTTTTGCAACACTACATCTCGTTTCTGTCTGCAAGGTCGTTTGATAACAATCAAGCGACATAATTACTTCCATTCCACCAAGCGCAAGTAAATTTCTAGGTTTCATAAAATCATAACTCACACCAGATATTCTGTAGTCCGTTGCCTTTACTCTGCCATCTCCGATAAAACAAATTGTATCCGCTGGCTCATTTTCTCTGATGAAAATCCTGCCTGCTTCTAACTCTTCACATTGAAACAGATCAATCAACCACGAAGGTGCTGTTGCAAAGTAATTCTCAAATTGTCTCTGTCTCTCTCTGCTCGTTTTACTCAAAAAAGGTAATGCTTCATGCAAATCTCTATTCTTCATGTCCTGCATCCCTCAATTTACATCAAATTTATCAGGACCGAATCTTAAATCTGCTTACTATTTCACTGCTAATTTGCGATACAGTCTTTCTTTCACAGCATCCTCTGCAAAAGCTGCATCTACAGCATTCTTCATCAAAAGCAAAATCTCATCGTCCTGAATACCATATGTTCTTTGAACAAACTCAAGTTCTTTTGCCATTGTTGTGTTACTTACTGTTCGATTGTCTGTATTTACAGTCACTCTAAGACCTGCGTCTATAAATTCACGAATTGGATAGTCTGCTGTACTTTGTACTGCTTTTGTTTGAAGATTGCTAATTGGACACATTTCAATACCAATTCGTTTTTGTTTCAATTCTTCTTGAACTGCTTTATTTCCACGCATTGCAATCCCATGTCCAACTCTTCCTGCACCTACATTTACGGAATCTACAATATTTGCAACACTTCCACATTCTCCAGCATGGAGTGTAAATGGCATTCCTAATTTATGAGTTTCTTCAAATAAATTCATAAATTCTGACATTGGATATGAGGCTTCTGCACCAGCAAGATCTGCTGCGCACACACCTTGACCTAGGTATGTGCGTGCAGTTTTAATCATACGACGATTTTCTTCTTCGCTGTGATGTCTCATGGCACAGGTAATAACACCATAGTCAATACCGAAGGCTTCTTTTCCTCGTTCCATTCCACGGAGAACTGCTTCGATTACTTTATCGCAGCCCATTTTTTCATTTTCATGAAGCAATGGTGCAAATCGGATTTCTGCATAGCATATGTTTTCTTTACTCATGCTTCTTAGCACGTCAAAACTTGCTTCTTCTAATCCATTTTCATCAGTCAAGCATAGTCCTGGCAATGAAAATTTTTCCAAATATTCTGCAAGACTTCTACAGTCTTCTGCCACACTAAGTTCTTCTGGGCGAACAGTTCTGCCAAGTTGTTTTTCAATAAAACTCTGACTAAGTGAGCCATCCAAATGGCAATGTAATTCTACTTTTGGTAACGCTATTAATTCTTCCCGTGTCATAAAATCCTCTCCAACTATCTTTGTCCCTTATCGTATGGGATACCTTCCGCCTTAGGCGCTTTAGAATTTTTAGATACAAATACTAAAACGATAAGCGAAATAATATATGGTAACATGTTATAGAATGTACTTGGAACATTTAATTTTACTAAGACATCAAATCCTGTGTAAACATTTGAAAGTGCACGGAAGAAACCGAATAAAAGTGCTGCAAGTCCGATGTTCACTGGTTTCCATTGACCGAAGATCATAACCGCCATAGCAAGGAAACCAAATCCAGCTACACCATTTTCAAATTTCCATTCACTTACACCTGCTGTAATATAAACAAGTCCACCAAGTCCGCCAAGAGCTCCTGAAATAAGAACACCTGCGTAACGCATTTTGTATACATTGATACCTACTGAGTCAGCTGCTTGTGGATGTTCTCCACATGCCATCATACGAAGACCAAATCTTGTCTTATATAATACGATGTAAGCTGCGATAAGAAGGATTACTGTAATTAACATAAACCAGCTAAATTCAAATTTTCCAAAGTTTACAAGAAATGCTTTCTTTGCTTGTTTGTATTCAACTGTTGAAGATACATTGTCAAGACTTTCTGACATGTTGATTGCTCTTACAACAACAACTGCTAAAGCTGGTGCTAAAAGGTTAAGAGCTGTACCTACTAAAGTTTGGTCTGCATTAAAGTTAACAGCTGCAACTGCTAATAGTAATGAGAAAACCATACCAACTACAACACTTGCTAAGATAACTAAAAGAATTGTTACTGGTGCTGCTGTAGCTGCTGGAAGATATTTCATCATAAGCGCTCCACCAAGAGCTCCCATAACCATGATTCCTTCTAATCCGATGTTGATAACACCACTATGTTCTGCAAAACATCCACCAAGGGCTACAAGTGTTAAAACGGATGCGAATATTAATGTATATTGAAGTAATAACAACATTATTTTTCTCCTCCTTTCACCGCTTTTGCAGCTTTCTTTTCATCTAGTTTGTTTAAGTAACGGTTTAACCAGAGTTTGAAGAAGAATACAAAACCGCAAAGATAAATGATAAATGCAGAAATTAATTCTGAAATTTGTGAACTATATAATGTCTTGTCTACGTATGTACCACCACTTGTGATGTGTTGGATAAAGTAAGAAGAGAAGATACTTCCGATTGGATCTAATCCTCCTAAGAATGCTGCTGCAATTCCGTTGAATCCCATTGAAGGTACACTTGTTTGTTGAACCATCCATGTTTCAATTCCACTAAGGTAGAAGATTGCTGCACCCATACCTGCAAGAGCACCTGCGATCATCATTGTTAAAATGATATTTCTCTTTTCTTTCATACCACAGTATTTTGCAGCGTTTCTGTTCATACCTGTTGCTTTTAATTCAAAGCCAAATTTTGTTTTTTCAAGAACAACCCAAACAACAATTGCTACAATAACTGCAAGTACAAGACCGATTGATACGAATTTGTTTCCAAAGATTGTATCAAGTCCCATTCCTGGAAGAAGAGCACTCTTATTTCCACTTTCAAGAGAAATTGTGTATGGTGTTGTTTCTGCTTTAACTTGTGCTAAAAGCATATTTACACTGTATAATGAAATCCAGTTTAACATGATACAAGAAATAACTTCACTTACGTTGAAGTATACTTTTAAAGCACCTGAGATACCTGCCACTAACGCTGAGATAATGATAGCTGCGATAAGACATACATACCAAGGAGCTCCAAATTTTAAAGCAAAGTAAAGAGATGCGCCTGCTCCAACTACATATTGTCCAGCTGCACCAATGTTGAATAAACCTGCTTTGTATGCAAACAATACAGAAAGGGAACACATAAGTAATGCAGATGCATTAACTAATGTTGTACCAAAGTATTTCATAACCGCCGCTTGGCTTGGATAATAGAAAAAGTTCTTTAAGATCGCAAAAATCGCTTCTGTAGCTCCTCCTGGATTGATAATAAGAAGTACTACGTATCCAACAAGAACACCGATTACGATACATAAAAGAGATGCAAGAATTGTTTGAACCGCACTATTTCTTAAAATGCTTTCTTTCTTTTTTAAGTCTTTATTCATTACTCTTTACCTCCTTTCTCTTAGAACCAGCCATGTAAAGACCAAGTTCTTCCACAGTTACTTCTTTTGGATTAAATTCTCCAACGATTTCACCTTCATACATTACTAAAATTCTGTCTGATACATTCATAACTTCATCAAGTTCTAAGCTGACAAGAAGAACACCTTTTCCAGCATCACGAACTTGTACAAGTTGTTTATGTACGTTTTCAATCGCTCCAACGTCAAGCCCTCTAACAGGTTGTACTGCGATCAATAATTCTGGATCTTTATCAATTTCACGAGCAATGATTGCTTTTTGTTGGTTACCACCTGACATAGCTCTTGTCTTTGTGATAACGCCTTGTCCAGAACGAATATCATATTCTTCGATTAAGCGTGTAGCATAATCACGAATTGATTTACGTTTCAAGAATCCGAATTTATTTGTAAATTCTGGTTCAAAGTATCTTTGAAGAACAATATTGTCTTCTAATGAATAGTCAAGAACAAGTCCATGTTTATGACGGTCTTCTGGAATATGGCTTAATCCAGATGTTAAACGTTTACGGATTGGCATATGAGTGATATCTTGTCCGTTCATAATTACTTTACCACTCTTAATTGGAGCTAATCCTGAAAGACCATATACGAATTCAGATTGTCCGTTTCCATCGATACCAGCGATACATACAATTTCACCTCTGCGTACTTGTAAAGAAACGTTGTTTACTGCATTCTTTTTGTGTTGTCCTGATGCAACTGTCATGTTTTGAACGTCAAGAACAACTTCACCTGGTTTTGCTTCTTCTTTTTCTACAACAAAATTAACATCTCTACCAACCATCATTGCAGAAAGTGATTCTGGTGTTGAATCTTTGATATCAACTGTACCAATGTATTTACCTTTTCTTAATACACTACATCTGTCTGCAACTTCCATGATTTCTGCAAGTTTGTGAGTGATGAAAAGAATACTCTTTCCTTCTGCAGCAAGGTTTTTCATGATTTGCATTAATTCATGAATTTCTTGTGGAGTTAATACAGCTGTTGGTTCGTCGAAGATCAATACTTCATTATCACGGTAAAGCATCTTTAAGATTTCTGTTCTTTGTTGCATACCTACTGTGATATTTTCAATAATTGCATCTGGATCTACAGATAATCCGTATTTTTCTGAAAGTTCTAATACTTTCTTTCTCGCTCCGTCTTTTTGAAGGAAACCACCTTTTGTTTCTTCCACTCCAAGGATGATGTTATCTAAAACACTAAAACATTCAACAAGTTTAAAGTGTTGATGTACCATCCCGATTCCCAAATCATTTGCATCATTTGGATTGTTAATTTCTACCTTCTTACCATCTTTGCGAATTTCGCCTTCTTCGGCTTGATAAAGTCCGAACAATACACTCATAAGTGTAGATTTCCCTGCTCCATTTTCTCCAAGTAAAGCATGAATTTCACCTTTCTTTAGCTGCAGTGTAATGTTGTCATTGGCAATAATCCCTGGAAATCGTTTTGTGATTCCCAACATTTCAATTGCGTATTCACTCATCGTAGCCATCCTCCTTCTTTTTATAAAATCTCCCCTCCTGGAAACGTATGATTTCAAAAAGGGAGTGCAAGTTCCGCACTCCCTTTATCTGTCTGCACATTTCCGTGCGGAGTATTTTTCATTATTTAATGCTACCGTAATCTTGTACATTAATTGTTGTTGTTGGTAATTTTGTAATATCGTTGCTTACTGTAACTTCACCATTGTACATAGCTTTTACAAGTTCATTGTAATCTGCTTCTTGGAATCCGTCAGCCCATTGTGTTGTTTCAATTGGAAGTTGAACGTAGTTATCTGCTGGATTTTCAGATACAAGACCTAAGTTGTCGATTTTTCCTACATAATTTTCCCAGTTACCTTCTTGGATTGCTGTAAGAACTGTTTGGATTGTTGGTGCAAGACCTTTCATAGCAGATGTAACTGTAAGGTTTTCTTCGTATTCATTGATGATACCTGATTGGTCAGAGTCAACACCGATTACTTTTCCGCCAACTTTGATAGCTGCTTCAGCTGCTGATGTGTAAATACCACCACCACATGCGAATACAACTTCTACACCTTTGCTTGAGTACCATGTATCCATGTAAGCTGTGATATCTGCGTCACCGTAGAATTGTCCACCACATACATATTCAACTGCTACTTGATCTGCAATGTTAAGTTCAACTGCTGCTGCATCTGCACCTTGAACGAATCCGTATCCGAAACGTGTTACAGCTGGAACTGACATACCACCAAGGAATCCAAGGTGTTTGTATCCAAGTTTAACTGCTGCATATCCTGCCATGTAACCAGAAAGTTCTTCTTGGTATGTACAGCAGTATACGTTTTCTGTATTGTAGTATTCTGTTACATCATAGTCAGCTGGGTTGTATGTATAACCTTCACCAACACCTTTTTCACAGATATCTCCAGCACTTACGTCAAGAGCGATAAATTTAACATCTGGGTAAAGTTCAGCTTGTTCTACAACTGCTGCTGCGAACATGTAACCTGGTAATACGATTACATTAGCACCATCTGCGATTGCTTGGTCTACACTTGCGTTACGAGCTTCATCAGAGTCAGCTTCTGGTTTAAAGTAGTTGAATTCTACACCATTTTCTTCTGACCATGCTTTACATGATTCATAAGTTGTTTGGTTGAAACTTTGGTCTGTGATATCACCAGAGTCTGTTACCATTGCAATTTTCATGTCGCCGCTGTTTGCTGCGTCATCTTTTTTGTCATTTCCTCCTCCACAAGCTACTAATGATAATGTCATTACGCCTGCTAAAAGAGCTGCTAAAATTCTCTTTTTCATAACTTTGTTTCCTCCTTTTTATGTCCTGTTCGGATTGTGACCTTATTATGCCATATATCAATTTCTTTTAATAGGACTTTTGTCCCTTATTTTAAAGTCAATTTGCAACTTTGTCAATAATACCAAAACAGATTAAAACTTTTTGTGCATTTTGCACTATATTTGGGGTTGTATTCTTCATCACACACATTACATCTATCAAACAATTCATCCCTATATTAGTAAGAAATATTCTTAAAACAGATTCTTCCACATAGGAATATTCTGTAATTCAAATTTCAATGGTTTTCCGACAATAATCTGTGTTCCGCCGTTGCCACATTCCACTACTTCAAGAGTTCCCAGCGTTCCTGCTTCAAATTTTTCTCCAAGTTTTCCATTTATATTTCCATCTTCCATTTCCAACAGCGTATACGCTGCAGCAGAGCCTAGCTTTGTTGGATTCCATAGATACATATATGGACACGGAAAGATTTTTCTTTCTCCAATATATTCCGCCATTTCAGAAGGCAATCCCAATCCAGTCACTTTCGTCTGTTGATTCTTTTGCTTTGCGATTACTTCACATGCCGCACGAATTCCAACAACTGTAGGAGCACAGATTACCTTCAGATCTGGATAATCTGAAAGCAACTTTTCTGTACAGTCAGCAGACGCTTCATATTTATCTTCTCCATACACAATATCTACTAGTCGCAAATTCTTATACTTCGATTTCTCAGATTCTGATTTCATCTCTTCTATCCATTCATTTTGATTTGTTGCCTGGCTTGTTGTAGAAAGAATTGCCCATTGTCCTTCTCCGTCACATATATCAAAGACTGCTTCCATCAAAGTCTGCCCCATATCCTGAACTGATACTTGATTGATAAATGTAGCTCTTGCACTTGCTTTTGCATCTGAGTCAAGTGTAATCACATTTATACCTTGTTTTCTCGCCTCAATCAACATTGTCTCTAACGCCAATGCATCATTGGCAGCGATTGCCATGCCTTCCACACCTTCGGAAATCAGTTTCTCTATCAGAACTAGTTGAGCCTCCGCCGTTGCCTGTTCTGGCTGACGGACAACACATACACTTTCGTTTTCTTCAATCACTTCTCGAAACCCCTCTACAATTTGTTCATTATATGGATTTCCAGCTGATTTTGTCACAATCGCAAAATATGCTTTCCCATCATCGCTCTTTTTTTGACAGCCGTACAATATTCCAAGGAGTAACACAATACTGACAATCACTATGTACTTTTTCATCTTCATTTGCATTATCCCTCCCCTTGGTTTGGTATGCGAATCGTCACTTCTGTTCCTACTCCTACTTTACTTTCATAGTGGAGACCTGCTTTTTCCCCATAAAATAGGCGTAACCTTTGATGTGTGTTGAATACCCCAATGTTACTTCCCTTTGTGCTTTTCCCTTGACCACATAGGACTTGCTCTAACCTCTCTGACGGCATCCCCACACCATCGTCAGAAACCAAAAATACCATTGCTTCTTCTTCTATCCATCCTGTAATTACAATCGTTCCACTCTTATCCTCTTTCATTTGTATTCCATGCTGGATTGAGTTTTCTACAATTGGCTGAAAGGTAAGACGCGGAATACTGCACTGTAACATTTCCTGCGGAATATCAATCACTAACTCAATTGCATCATCAAAACGCATATTTTGTAATTTCACATAAAGGGAAACATGTTCTAGTTCGGAACCAATTGTACTGATTGCATCTTTATTGCTTAAAGTTAACTTATAAAACTTCGATAACGCTTGTACTGCTTTTGAAGCTTCCTCTGTCTCACCTCTTTTTGTCAGCCAGTTTATCATATCGAGAGAATTATATAAAAAATGGGGATTAATTTGGGCTTGTAAAGCCTTAAACTCTGACTTCTGCATATCTTTTGCTGCTTGCTCTTTCTCTGCCAGCAAGTCATTCAATTTCACAGTCATATAGTTATAAGTATCCGCCATCTGTCCAATTTCATCTTTTGTGATTTGACTGTCTGAAATCTTCTGAGGTGAACCATATTTCATTGTTTTCATCTTCTTTCCAATTTCTTTCAATCGTTTTTCAATAGAAGACGAAAGCATAATTGCCAACACAAATGCTAATGCAAGCACAATCAAATATAATATACCAAACTGTATTACCAATTTCTGCCCTTTTCGTGTCACTTCCATAGCTGGAATTGCTGATACAAGATACCAATCTGTAGATGCAATTTTCTGATATCCGATATAAACATCAGATCCAACAAACGTACCAGTAACAAATTTATTTGCCTCGCCAATCTCAGCAATAAGATCATCTGGTTTCATAAAATAAACACCAGCAGCTGATTCATCAGATGCAAGAACTAATACAGACCGGCTATTAACCACATAACTAGTAGCAGCCTCAATTGTTACATTTTTCTTTAATGTATCTTCAATATTATCGGAATCAAAATAAACTGCAATATATGCAACAGTCTTACTTGGATTTCCTCCTGTCGAAATACGCCTGATATATGCCATTTTCCCTCGATTTTCTACCTCCGATGGTGATAAATATAAAGATGGACAGTACAAATCCTCTATCTGTCTTGTTTCAAAAATACCATACCAATAGGTACTGCTGATCTTATCAATTTCTTGAAACACCTGCTCGTTCCATCCTGTAGTTTTCTTTACCATCGGATAATGCTCTGCATCATAATAAATGCAAATATCTTGCACCATGTTCTGATCAATCTTATCTATTACAGCCTGATATCCCGCATCTCCAGAAAGTATCTGATTAATGGATTGATAATTCCCAAGCATATTTGACACATACTCAATTTGCGAAATTTCCTTTTCCAGCGACTCTCCGCCTTGCAATGCCAACGTCTTCTCCGCATTAATCGCACTATCTACAATCATTCCATAGATTTGGCTATAGAATAAATAAGCAATCAAAATTGTCGGAATCAAAACAATGATCAAATGGGAAATCAAGAGTTTATACTTAAATTTAATATCCCGAACATAATAATCTTTCATCCGTTTCAATGGATTTCTCATTACAACATTTTCTCCCTATACTCAGAAGGACTAAGTCCTACATTCTTCTTAAACGCTTTTGCAAAATAATTTCCATCCTTATATCCCACCGCTGCGGATATATCTGAAATCTTATATCTTGCATCTGCCAACATCTCTTTCGCACGTTCAATACGACACTCTGTAATATATTGGTTCAACGTCTGTCCAGTCTCATTCTTAAAAAATGTGCACACATAACTGAGTGAAAGATACACATGTTCACTGATATCCTTTACCGATAACGTCTCCACTGCACAATTTTGACAGACGAAATCTTTAATCTGTTGAATAATCGGATTCTCATCTTTCTCCTTGTCGTACCCTTCAAATAATATTTCTAACTGCTTCTGTAATAATTGCTGTAATTCTTTCAAAATGCAGCACTTACCAACTTCCTCCCAAATGATTCCATTATGCTTCTCATCTGAGTTCATCTCTTTTTCAACTTGTATTAAATATTTGTAGTAAATATCTTTGATTTGATTTGGCAACATATTCTGACGAAGTTTCAAATCAGCATAAATTTCGTTTGCAAATCCCATACATTCTTCCAAAGTGCCATGACGAAGCATCTGTTTCCACGCTTCCATCCGTTCATGATAGATCGAAATTGAAATCGTTTCCGTTTCTCTCAAAATCATGCATGGTTCATTGAAAAATCCTCGCTGTAGCAAAATAACTGCATCATTATAAGATTCATATGCTTGGTATGGACCTTTCACTGTCTTTCCAAATGTAATAAAAAACTGGCATTTTGAAGTAAGCTCTTTCATCCAAAAATCACATAATGTTTCTTTCATCTTTTGATTTTCTGCACGTTCTCCATACACATGGAAAATCAAACAGTCTTCATATTTATATGTATAAATCAGCTTACATTTTTGAATTTTTACCACTTCTGTAAATTGACCAATCATATCTTTCAATTCTTGTTCATGTGCTGCCCATGGATAATCTAGAAAACGAATGATCATGGTGTAAACATTCTCTTTTTCTTTAAATTCCAAATCTAGCATCTTAATGTAGGAGTTCAGCTCATCTATATCTTTCTGCGGATATAACATCATTGTCGCAAGTTTTCCCTTACTTTCTTGATGACGTAACCATTCTGAACGTTTCGCACGACGCATAAACTCTCTACTCTCAATTGCTTCTTGCAATGTTTCCTCTATTTCCTGCATATCGATTGGCTTCTCAACATAGCTAACCGCTTTTAGCTTGATTGCTGCCTTCAAGTATTCCTTATCAGAATAACCACTCATAAAAATTATTGCAGTATCCGGATAAAGTTCCTGAATCTGTTCTGCCATTGTAATTCCGTTCATTCGTGGCATACGCACATCGCTAAGGACAATATCTGGTTGATGTGATTTTGCAAGTGATAATCCATTTATTCCATCATCAGCGTGTAAAATCTCATCAATTCCTAATTTTTCACAATCAATACTGCTACAAAGACCTTCTCTTGTTAATTTTTCATCATCTACAATTAGTAGTTTCATGTATGTGCCCTACCTTGTAATTTTATACTTTTATTTTAGCAACCAAAGAAGCTCTCGCCAAGAACCGAGAGCTCCTTCTAATTATGAAGATTTTTATTAAATTTTAGTATACATCTTTCCAATCTGCAATGTTTGCAGGATCAAATTTGAATGGTTGTCCAAGGATAACTTCTGTTCCACCACCATCTTTAGCTACAACTTTGTATTCTCCAAGTTTATCAGTACTGAATGTATCACCTTCAGCACCTGTGATTGTTCCATCAACTAATGCTAATGAGATATAAGCACCAAGACGTCCTAAATCGATTGGATTCCATAAGAACATATATGGGCAAGAATGTGCATCATCTGCTCCAATGTATTCAGCCATTTCTGAAGGAAGTCCTAAACCTGTCAACTTACAAGCAGAACCTTGATCTTGAAGAACTTTAGCTGCTGCTGCAATACCAACTGTTGTTGGTGCACAGATTACTTTAAGATCTGGATAGTCTCTTAATAACGCTTGTGTTACGTCTGTTGATTTTTGTGGTTCATCATCACCATATGCAACTTCTACAAGTTCAAGTTTTCCATATTTTGCATCGTCTGCCATGATTTTTTTCATTGCATCAATCCATGCATTTTGGTTTGTAGCTTGAGATGTTGCTGAAACGATTGCCCATTTTCCTTCTCCACCTGCGATATCTAATACAGCATCACATAAAGCTTGTGCTACTTCTGTAACACCTGCTTGATTTGCAAATGTTGCGCGATAGTCAACTGCTACATCAGAGTCCATTGTACAAATCTTAATTCCAGCTTCTCTTGCTTCATCAAGTGCTGCAGATAATGCGTTTTCGTCATTTGCTGCGATACAAATTGAATCTACTTTTTGAGAAATTAATGATTGAATCAATGATACTTGAGCATCAGCTGTTGCACTTTCAGGTTGGCTAACGATACATTCTCCACCTGCTGCTTCAATCACTTCTTTAAAACCTTCTACTTCTTTTTCATTGAAAGCATTACCAGCTGCTTTAGTAATTACTGCATACTTCTTTGCAGAGCCGCTTTCATCTTCTTTGTTGACATCAGCAGATTTCCCGCATCCTACAACTACAGTTGCCAACATTGCTACGCACAGTAACATACTTAAAATTCTTTTTTTCATAGTTTTTTCCTCCTCTTTTATGAAAATAAAGATTTATATCTTCAGACTGCGTGTTATTTCCGATTACAGCCTGTAGGATATCGTATTATTTTTTTCTTTTCATTTTTAACTTAGAAGATACGTTTGGTAATAATACTGAAAGAATCAATAAAATACCAATAATAATAAGAATTACCTGTCCATTTAAGTTAATTTGTCCTAATCCGATACGGAGACAAATGATAACAAATGCAGAAATGATTCCACCTATCATATTTCCCTTGCCACCTGTTGTTGCAATGCCACCAAATACTGCCATCGCAATTGCATCCATCTCGAAATTTTTACCAGTAGTTGTATTTACACCATTAAGTACAGAAGTTAAAAACATAGCCGAAATACCTGCAAAAAGTCCCATCAATGTATATGCAGTAAAGAGAATTTTCTTTACTTTCACACCAGAGTAAAAAGCAGTTTTTCTGTTGCTTCCGATCGCATAAATGTGACGTCCTGATTTTGTCTTCGTTGTCACAATCACGAAAATCGCACCCACAACTAAAGCAAGAATGAATAGGTATGGAACAGGACCTATTTTTGCTCTAAGAATTTTAAAGCTTTGGAAATCTTCCAAAGCAATGGATCCACCATCGCCCAAAAGGACTTCTGCAATACCACGATAGATAATCTGTGTTCCCAGCGTTACAATCATGGAAGGTAATTCAGGAAACTGTGTGATAATCAATCCATTAATTACTCCACAAACAACACCAGTGCCTGCCATAATCAGCAGTGCAACTCCAAAAGAAGCGCCCGCATTTGATACCATACATCCTACTGTAGATGCTAAACATACAGTCGAACCAACTGAGATATCAATTTCTCCCATCATCAGAATCAATGCCATTGGAAACATAAGGAATATTTCACTTAGGTACTTAGGCATTTCTCGAAGTACATTTTCAAATGTATAGTTTGGAGAAATAATCTTACAAAAAATAATGACTGCTACTAAAATAACTGCTAAAATCCCTTCCCAGCTAAGAATTGATTTCTTGAGAGTATCTCTAGGCGTAGCATCAATCGTTCTACCTGATTTTCCTGCCATGATTACATCTCCCTTCTTCTCAGATTATTTTTATCTATCATACGCTGTGTAACGATATTCAAAATGATTACAACTACGATTAAGATTCCCTTTACCATGTTCTGTGCGAGTGAACTTAATCCAATTAATGGAAGCGCTTTTGCAATAACAGAAAGGATAATTGCTCCCAACAGTGCACCCACAACACTACCTTTTCCACCGTTCATGCTAACACCGCCAATTACACAGGCTGCAATAACATCCATCTCTTTTCCTGTTGCCATGTTTGGTTGCGCTGCCGCATAAAGAGTTGTTGTAAGTGCTCCACAAAGACCTGAAAGAGCTCCCATAATCGTAAATACTGAAACCTTCACATTTGATACATTAATACCTGAAATTTCAGCTGCTTCCGGATTACTTCCTACCGCATAAATGTTGCGGCCAAACTTTGTCCATTTTAATACAATGTAGAAAACTATGTAACAAACTATCACTACCCAAATTGTATTGTTCAACCCAAGGAAATTCTTTAGTGAGAAATTTTTAAACGCTTCAGGTAATACAGCTGCTGCTGCCCACTCACCATCAGAAATTACATATGCTAATCCACGATAGATATACATCGTACCCATGGTTGCAATAATTGGGGTGACATTTCCTTTTCCAATTACAAGACCGATAATCAAACCACAAACAATACCAATTGCTATTGCAATAAGAAATCCTAAGAATGTGCTTTCAATAAGTCCACGTTTAAACATCAACCCGATTGTCATTCCAGAGAGTGCAAGTGTTGACGCAATGGAAATATCAATACCACCAATCAAAAGTACACATAACATCCCAAGTGCAAGAATCATGGTTGTTGTATTATTTTTTAGAATTTCATGCACATTGCCCCATGTTGCAAAGGCTGGATTCTTAATTGATACAGCAACGAAAAGTACAATTAAAACAAGAAGCAAACTCGCTTCACGAGAGCCTGTAATTTTTTTCAATACTGATTTCATTATTTAGTGCCCCCTTTTTTCTCATCTTTTTCCATTGCATGTTCAAGGATAATTTCCTGTGTTGCCCCAGTTCTTCCAAGTTCACCAGTTATACGACCATTACACATTACATAAATACGATCGCTCATTCCTAAAATCTCTGGCATTTCAGATGAAATCATAATGATTGCATATCCCTGTTCAGCCAGTTCACCCATGATTTGATAAATTTCTGCTTTTGCACCAACATCAACACCCTTTGTAGGTTCATCCATAATAACAACCTTCATATTATCTTGTGTCAATGCTTTCGCAACTACTACTTTCTGCTGGTTTCCACCAGAGAGAGAACTTGCTAGATCAAATACAGTAACTGCTTTCGTATCCACATTTTCCAAAAATCTTTTCGAAAGCTCTCGTTCTTCCTTTTCGTTAATCAAACCAAATTTTGTAAATTTATCAAGAATAGGAAGTGTTACATTACGTCCCAATCCCCATGTCATAATCAAACCTGTTTTTTGTCTATCTTCTGGAAGAAGAATCACACCCGCATCTCTCGCGTCTGTAGGATTCTTTATTTTTACTTCTTTGCCGTTTAAATAAACTTTACCAGCATCTGCTTTTGTGATACCACAAATCGCTTCCATCACTTCTGTACGCCCAGCTCCAACAAGGCCAGTAAGTCCAACAATCTCGCCTGCCCTTACATTGAGTGATACATCTTTGAAATATCCAGTTCTCGATAATCCTTCGATTCGAAGTACTTCTTCACCAGGTTTTACCTCTGGTTTTGGATACATATCTTTGATTTCACGCCCAACCATATGCTTAATCAACTCAGCATTTGTAATTTCATTCACATCGTATGTACCAATATATTGTGAATCACGGAAAACAGTAACTCTCGTTGCTAAACGATACATATCCTCAAAACGATGTGAAATAAATATAATTGCTACGCCGTCATCTCTAAGTTTATCTACAATTCGATATAATTTTTCAGATTCATTTGCTGTCAATGCAGCTGTAGGTTCGTCAAGAATAATGATTCTGGCATGTGTGGAAATCGCCTTTGCAATCTCTACCATCTGCTGTTGTGCTACGGAAAGTGTTCCCATTTCTGCAGTAGATTGAAAGTCTGCGTCTAATTGTTCTAAATAGCCCTGCGCTTCCTTGTTCATCTGCCCCCATTGAAGAACGCCATGCTTCTTAATCTCATGGTTCATGAAAATATTTTCTGTAACAGTCAAATCTGGATAAGATGTTGGATGCTGATACACAGCTGCGATACCTGCTGCCAATGCATCTTTTGGACCTTTAAAATCTACTTTTTCACCATTTAGGAACATTTCGCCTTCTTCAGCTTTATGTACACCTGTGATAACTTTAATAAAAGTAGATTTACCAGCTCCGTTTTCACCCATAAGAGCGTGCACTTCACCAGCCTTCAACTGGAACTGTACATTATTCAGTGCTTTTACGCCCGGAAAAATTTTAGTAATACCCTTTAATTCCAACACATAATCAGACACATTAATTCCTCCCTTCTCTTTCTGAAGGTATTCTATCATTTTGAATAAATTCACAAAATGGTAATTTTTTTTGATGTAGGGTAATTTCTTTTCCAATCGCTTCAATTCACTATTATTTCCTATAAAAATCTTCTGTCAGCCCATGACAGTAGTCTTTTATCGCATAAAAAAAGCAGGTTTTCTAACGATACCTGCTTTTCTCTGCGTCTCTTCGTCCCATCTCATATACCTTTTGAAGCACTTCCGGATTCTTCTCCATACGTGCAATCTCAATCGGCTCAGATGGTCTTATGAGTATTACTTTTCCTTCTTTTTCTAATTCTTTCAATTCTGCAATACAGCGATTATAATTCTCATGGCGATGAATCAATTGCTCCTTGAATTTCGGATACTTTCTATAAAACAAGGAAATCAATCTTTTTGACATTGGTTTCTTACTATAATTGATATCTCTTGTAAGAACAACAATCAAACGATCATATCCCATTTCCATAAATTTCTTGTACGGAATGCTATCTGACACACCTCCATCTAAATATTTTACCCCATTGATCACAACAGGGCGTGATACAAATGGCATAGAACCAGAAGCTCTTAACATCTCCATATCTTCGAATACACTTTTCACCTGTAAATATTCTGGTTCTCCCGTTTCCATATTGGTAACCACTGCATAATAAGGGATGCCTGATTCCATAAATGTCTTATCGTCAAAAATGTCTAAGGTCTGAGGTACTGTATAATATGCAAAATCCTTATTTACAATATCCCCTGTGGTAAGCAGTGAATGAAGTCCCATATTTCTTTTGTCTGCTGCAAATCGTTTGTTATATCGGATAACACGCCCCTTTTGTTTGGATAAGTAATTTACGCCAAACAGCGCCCCTGCTGACACACCTATAATTCCATCTACCTTTACATTTTGTTCCATCAACACATCTAGGACACCTGCAGTAAACATTCCTCGCATTGCGCCGCCTTCTAAAACAAGTCCTGTCTTCATTTCTTCTTCCTTCCTATATTACTTTATATTCTAACCACTTTCCTTGTACAAATTTCCATGTAAACAAGGTTACTCAGATCTTGCATATAACACCAACTTTTCAAATGAGTTCGCAAATCTTTCATCGTCCTCTTTTGTTCTCTTTCTAGGACCTTTTATGTGATTTTTATTTGAACTCCTTCTCGCTTTTTTGTTCAAATGCCTTTCCATAAGCATCTGATCAATATTCTCATTTGTGTACCATTTGCCAGATTGATGAATTGCATAGGCACCTTTTCCTAATGCCATAGCTGCAACTCCATAGTCCTGAGACACAACAATGTCGCCTCTCTTACAAATACTAATCAATTTATAATCCACTGCATCTGCTCCGGCACCAACAACTAGTACTTCACTATAACTGGAATGTAAAATATGATTCGTGTCACATAGTAATGTTACCGGAATCTCATATTTTTTTACTACTTTTTCAACTATGTTAACTACCGGACAAGCATCTGCATCTACAAATATATGCATACTTATTTCCTCAAATTCTCTTCACTTCTGATAATATTTTCAACTTTTGAACGCTTCACATTTATCATATCATATTCAATTGTACGCTTCTACAAATTTTTATTTACGATAGTTCCCGTTGCAATAGTTCCAACTCTTGTCACTATGCGTACATAAAAAGAAGCAGATTGATGACTCAACCTGCCTCCGATTATTTCATTTATTTTTCTACCTCTTCTACCTTACACTCAAATGGTGCCAATGTCACACCTGCATTTTGTACTTCAAACGCATTATGGTTCATCGTAATTTTAATCTTTCGATCTTCGCTTTCACGATATACGATTTCTACACCGTTTGTAGAATGCTCGGATGTAATTTCCTGCTCATCTGCTATCTTCTTAAGGAGCTGTCTCAAAATCACTTCGTCTAGTCCACATCCAAAGTAATATACATATCCTTCTTTCTGCTGCTTCTTTGTTACGGCAGCATATTCTCTAAAGAATACATCATTGTAGCGGAAAAGTACCTCTGCATCTGTTACACTGATCAAATCACGGAAGATTCCGCCTTCACCCTGCGTACATGCAAATTCCCCTTCTCCTACAAGTGGAAATTCCTGACCTTCCTGTAGACTTTCTGTCTCTGTCACATAGATTCCCGCAAACTCATCAAAGTCAACTGGAAGAACTTTTTTGAATAGCAGATTGTTATTTTCATCTTTCACAAAATCACGGAACGTAAGAACTACAGTTCCTCCGTTTTCTGTAAATTCTTTTACCTGCTTCTGGAAATTCGGTTTTGCAATGATCATCTGTGGAAGAATTACAATTTTATAATTAGAAAGATCGCATCCTGCAGGAATTACATCTACTGGAACGTTTGCATCAAAGAAAATCTTGTGGAATTTCTTCATCTCAGTTTCGCAGTCAAGAAGGAAACTCTGTCTCTGAATACGGAACGCTGCAAGCGAATCATAGTCATATACAATCGCAACTTCACTCTTCATTGGCGCATGAAGTTCTTTTTCATATGCTTGGATTTCACGGAAAAATCCTTGCACTTCATAAAACTTTCTGCGTTTCACATTATCAGCATCTAAAATTCCGTAACAAAACTGTTCTGCACCTTTCGTTGCTCCTCTATAACGGAAATACATTAACGATTCGCAGCCTCTTGCCATACTTTGGTAAGACCAGAGCTTTGCTTGATTTGGACGTGGTGCAAATCCAGTTACGTCGTGTCCCTGTGCACCCATGATTGCTTCTGTAATCCAAAAATTTTCCTGTTTTAATCCACGGATATAATCTAGTCCAAATGCAATTTCATTCGCTGGAAGTGGTTCCTTTTGTCCGCCCCATACTGGATAATTGTTATATGCTACAACATCAAGATTCTTTGCAACTTTCGAATAATCCACATGTTTACCAAGTCCACCACCCGGAAAATCATGCATCACCACTGCATTCGGAATAATTTCTTTGATCAATGCCGTCTGAAAATCTGCAAATTTTACGATACTTTCGCTACGAAATCTCTCCCAGTCCAAACGAAGTGCTGGATTGTGTGTAGTGATTGTCTTTGCCGGAAGCGGAATTTCATCAAATTCATTATATTCCTGTGACCAGAATGCTGTTCCGTAAATTTCATTCAGCTTATCAATATTTCCATCAAATTTTTTATCTAAAAATCCCTGGAATGCACGGCGGCATTTCGAACAGTAACAGATATCACTGTCCTCATGTCCGAATTCGTTATCAATTTGCCATGCTACAATTGCTTCTTCATTTTTATAATGTTCTGCTTGTGCACGGATGATTTTCTCCGAATATTCATACATCACGTCACTGTTGAAGCAGTATACATGACGCCCTCCGAAAGTACGGACAGTCCCATCTTCAAATTCTGACAAGATGTCCGGATGTTTCTTAACAAGCCATGCCGGAATCGTCGCTGTAGGTGTTCCCATGATTACCTTCAGCCCTTTTTCTTTTGCTTTTGCAATTACACGGTCAAAAAATGAAAAGTCATAGTTACCTTCTGTCTTTTCCATCAAGTGCCATGCAAACTCTGCAATACGGATTACATTACATCCAAGCTCACAAATATTTTCAAGATCTTCTTCTAAAAGATCCTCATCCCACTGCTCCGGATAATAGTCAACTCCACGCCACATATTACTGTTCCTTTCTTTTACGAAGTTCATCACGAATCATTTTGTAAGTTTCGCCATCTAGCTTGTAACCTTTAATATAAATTAGATAGCAGAATGCCATCATGATTGCTGGAAGCAGAATCATAATAACTTTCATACCAATCATAGTGCCTGCACTCTGTTGCTCATTAGCAACAAATCCAATAATTGTCAGACCGATTCCACTTAAGAATCCACTAAATGCACCACCAAATTTTACTACGAATGTCTGCATAGAGAACAAAATACTTTCATTTCTTGTTCCCAGTTTGTATTCACCATAATCTACAACTTCAGAAAGCAGAACTGTAATGAATACTAGCATAAATCCGATTCCCGCATTTACGATACAGCTGCATACACCAACCATGATAATGCTCATTGGCATGATATTTCCCATGATCCAAAGAAGTGCAAGTCCGATCACTGGAAGGAAGCTTGCCATAAAGAACGCAATCTTCTTACCAACCTTTTGTGAAAACATCGGAAGAATCGCCATCGAAATCATCTGTGCAACACCTGCAACGCCTGCATATACCGGATATAGGATATTTTTTGTATCTCCGATTACATATTTGAAATAGTAAAGTGCAAAACTGTTTGACAACTGATAAGCAATGTTAAACAAAAGTGCAATTCCAAGAATGACCTTTACTTGATCATTTTTGAACAAAACATTTATCATTCCTTTTACTGTTGTCTTTTCCTGTTTCTGTGTTACAACACGTTCTTTTACATTTAAAACCGTAATGATAGTTGCAATCACAAATACAACACTGATACCGACTGCCAAAAGGAAAAATCCTCTTACATCATTTCCTTTTCCGAGAGCTGATACCATCGCAAGACCAAAAGAACCGATTACCAGCCATGCACAACTGGCGAAAATACGTGGAATTGCAGATACCTGGCTTCTTTCATTCTCATCATCTGTAAGTGCTGGTACCATTGACCAGTAAGGAATATCCATGATTGTATAGGTCATTCCCCATAAAATGTAAAATACTGCGCACCATACTTTATAACTGTTTCCTGTAAGTCCGTTATCCATGTACATCAAGACAAGTACAACTGCATTAAGCAGTGTTCCAATCAAAATCCATGGGCGGAATTTTCCCCACTTAGAACGAGTATTATCTACAATCATTCCCATAAACGGATCATTAAATGCATCCCAGATTCTGGCGACCATAAAAAGTACTCCGACAAATGCCGGTGCCACCCCTCTGTAATCTGTAAGGTATAGCATGAAAAAGGTTGATACGATTGCATAAACCGCATCCTTTCCAAATGCACCAATACCAAAACTAATTTTTGCTTTCCAACTTAGCTTTTCCATCTCTCCACTCCTCATTTAGTAAAATTTTGCTTTCGCTTTTTCGATACTTTACTTGCTTCTTTCTTTTTATTTTAGCACGCTTGTTTCTTGTATCTTATGGAGTGAATATAGCATCCCCCAAATATTTAGTCAATATTTTTACGCAAACTTTTACTTTTATGAACTATTTTCGTGAAATATTTACTAAATTTATTTTCAGTTTTTGTACATTCTGTAGAGAACAAAATCTGGATTCTATACATAATAAAAATGGATGTTGATCTTTTTATCTTCTCAAAAATCAACATCCAAATTTATTTTTTCATTATACACTTTCTCTATCGACCAAACTGCATGGCACAATAATCTTCTTTGGAAGAGAGTGTCTTGTCCACAATAGTTCCATACACATCACCATTGATTCCGCACTTTCTCTCATATACACTTCTACAGAAGTAAGCGGCGGATTTGAAAATTCAGAAAAACTGGTATTATTAAAGGTAATCACACCTATATCCTCTGGAATCCTGATTTGCTTCTCTTGAAGTGCCTTTACAAGCCCTGGTGCCACTGCATCACTTGCTGCAAATATCGCATCTGGATATTCTTCCTTCTCATGTCCCTCCAGATATTCTAGCATTTTCTGATAGCTACTTCTCGAATTCATCTCACAATCAATGATTAAGTCTTCGTCAAATCGTCCACGACTCATCAAAGTATTCTTATAATAGTAGTAACGAGGATCCATCGTCAGTTTCTTATCGTCTCCAAGCGTATCCACACTTCCTAAATATGCGATTTTCGTCTTTCCCTTTTTCTCAAAACAATCCAGCACTCTTGTAATTGCCAAATGATAATTCGGAACAATACTGTAATATTTCATATCATCTGGTGATGAATCCAGAAATACGATGTTCTCTGTATATTTGCGAAAATCTTCGATTTCTTCCTGACTGAATCTTCCAATAGCAATCAGACCATCAATCGGAAGGTCGTCATGTTTGATAAATCTTTTCTTCTCATCTCGGTAAAGCATAACAGTTGTCCATTTTTTTTCAAAACAGGCTTCATCTAAAATATTCTTCAACATAATATAATAGATATCTTCCATTTGCTCCTGCATCTCAAACATCTGTGCAATTCCGATTCTACGTTCTGGAAGATTCTCTTCCACCTCATCTAACTGTATTCTTTTTTCAGTCTCTGCTCTCCGATTGTTGTATCGTTGACTGATCGTTTTATACCCAAGCTCGCGTGCCGCCGCAAATACATTCTCTCTGGTTTCCTCCGTCACATTTAGGTTTGGATCTCCATTCAGCACTCTCGAAACCGTACTTTGGGAAACATTTACTTTTTCGGCGATATCTTTTAATGTTGCCACGCCCTCTTACCCCTTTGACTAAAATATTTACCTAAATAATATCACACTTTCCAGGTTTCCAAAAGCTATTTTTATCATCTATACACGCTTCAGGTGTAAATGTCCTGTATTATACTGTATTTTTATTTCCCCTCCCAAACTACAACAGCCTGTCTCTTTTCCATTTCTCGCCAGCTCCAGAAACCATACATATCATTTACAAAAAATGCCATAAAACATACTACAACTGAGATATACATGCTGTTTTCCATCGCAGCAAGCGTCCACAAAAGAATTAATATCAGATCATTGTTTCCTTGGTAAGGATTTCTCAACCATGTTATTAAAACAACCAATGCCACAAGCGTCATATAATTTTCTCTATCAAATAGAAAAAATGCTGCTAAAATCCCAATCACTGAACATACCCATAATACTTTTTCTGCTTTTGTAAAATAATTCATAAAATACCTCCAAAAAAATAAGCACCCGACTACACATCTTCTAAGACCTAATGATGTGTAATCGAATGCTTTGCATTCACTCCCCGGTGGCAGTATTGTTTATAAAGTTTTTCCTATTCGCCTTCAATAATTGCTAGCGTTAAAATTCCAATAATAATAATCGCAATGAAAAGATATTGCTTTTTCGTTAATTTTTCTTTCAAAAAGATGCGAGATAAAAGCAACGATACAATACATACAGAAGAAATGATTGGTGCTGCAATTGCACCATTTCCACTCATTGCATATACATATGTAAGCTGACCCGCTGTTTCACAAACCGCTGCAATCAATTTATCTTTTTGTTTTGGTAACTCAAATGGCACCTGTTTACATTTGATATAGATAAATAAGAGCAATGCACAGATGGCAAATGTAAATTCATAAGATACATTTGCTACTAATTCAATATTTGCCTCTGTCACACCAATCAATGGGCTTGTTTCAATCTCCAAAAAGAAGATATCTAAGAAGCTTCCGATTGCATCAATGATGGCATAACAAAATGGCATAGCAAATGCAATTATCGCCATCTTTTTCCCTAATCTACTTTTGCGGTCTACTTCAGAACTTTGTTCCAGGTATCCAACACCTAAAATCCCAATCATAATAAGTCCGATTGCAACTCCTGAAATTGGAGCAATTCGTTGACCCAAAAAGATAACACACAAAATAGAACAGATCGCTCCAGAAGTATTCTCAATTGGATCAGATATCGATTCTTCGATGAATCTCATACCAAAAAATGAAAATGCCATAGATAAGATATAGCACATAGACACTGGTAAATAAGCAAGCAAATTCATTGGATTATATCCAATATCACTTGTCAAAAGTGTGTAAATAGCATGAATTCCCATTA
>CAZINB010000022.1:0-34825 GCA_964540565.1 uncultured Faecalimonas sp. | reverse complement strand
CATCATCAGCTGTGATGCAGGGAGCGGCAGAAGTAATTGCTTATGGTACTGCGGTCAAATTCGTTTCTGATAAATAGGAATTTGGAATATCCATTACAGAATTACTATCCGGAAATACGATTACAAATAGAAATGTGTCAGCAAATATGATGAAGTCAAAAATCTATGTATGTCCTGTTTGTGGAAATATCATTCATAGTATGGGTGTTATGTACGCATAGAACATGAGATGTCAAAACAGCACCATATTTCTTTTACTGCAATCGAGATGGATTATATTCTTATGATATTATCAAGGAAATTGACGATAAACAGTCGGCTTATGATAATACAGAAGAAAGACGGATGCTTGAGCAGACAGCGCACATCAGTCGGAAGACTGTATCCAGTTTTTGCAGCTATGGCTGAGTGGTGTCAGACATATGGAGATAGTGGTAAATGTTATCCTACAAGAAAAAAGTAGGTATGTGCAAAATCGAATAGAAATACAATTCCGACATATAGATAAAAAAGAAAACTGTATTTCTTTTTATATGTAAAACAAAGAGAAACAATAGGCGCTAGCATACCAATAATTGGAAAGAAACTGATCCATGTTAAAATAATGGATAGAACTAATTGTTTTATAACCAATTGGAAGTCTGTTTGGTTGCTAGCGTTTTTGCAATTTATTTCAAATAATTCATCAGTTGATATATTATAAAGTTTACATAGTGCAACTAGATTTGCCATATCAGGGTATGTTTTTCCCGTTTCCCATAATGAAATTGCTTGTCTTGAAACGTGCAGACGTTCTGCTAATTCTATTTGAGAAAAATGATGTTTTTTTCGTAAAGTCTTCAATTTTTCATGAAAAGAGTATCCACTTTGCTATAATTATAACAAAACAAGGAGCTTTAAATAATACAAAGGAAAGAGGAGAGGACCATGAAAAAATCGTATCATTTTTTAATTGTCGGGTTATCTCTAGTTTTATTTATATCAATTATCCTGAATATTTTCGTTATCCGTAAAATGGAAATAGCAAGAAAGACTGCTAATGAATTAGATAAAGCTTTAAACTATGTTTCTGTGATAGTGACATCGGAAGAAAAACAAAAGTTTGCGGAAGAAATGGATGAAAAATATAAAATAGCATTCGATAACAAAACAATAGTTCCTATGAACGAAGAAGCAGAAACATTTATTGCAAATGAAATACTCAGCGCAGCATCAGATAAAGAAGCAATAGGTGCATCCTTGGAGCAATATGGAATCTATCTATTGGAATCTACTATTAACACACAAAGGATGAAAGATTACCTTAATTTATCAACGCCACATATTTTTTATAATGCTGCAGAACAGACTTGGATTGTAGCTGCATGGGGAAATTGGATCAGCGACGAATGGAATCATTCTATTTTAAGGGGTGATGTGGGAGAACGGTGCCAATTTGGTGTTTATCACTCTGAAACAGAAGGAAATTATGACACCCATGTAATAAATAGTCTCGGTTATATCGCGGATGGTACTAATGCAGAATCAATATATACAACAAATCGTTCCGGATTTTTAATTGATGAAAGCATTGAAGGACAAGGATTCTACTTTGAATTACAAGACTATACGTATGGAATATTTTCTAAAAAATATGTGGGAGAGAAATGGTATGGTTCTTGTACATACAGTGCTTCTTATAAAGAATTTGGTGGTGAAATTACAGCTCACTACACACCTTAAATTATCATGGTAAAGAAAGGGATTTCGTGTATCAGATGATACATGAAATCTTTTTTTGCATTGAAGCTATATGGTACACTGTGTTATAATACATAGGAAACTATCTTTTTGAAAAGGAGGTAACATATCTATGGAAAGAAGAAAAGTCTCTGTCATGATTAAAAAAAGTGCATTGATTTTTGATAAATATGCAAACCAACTTCTTACACCGTATCAACTGACAAGTAGTCAGTTTCGTATTTTGATGATTCTATATAAAGCTCCTGCATATTCTACCAGACAGGTAGATATCGAGTCTGCATTTTCCATGACAAATCCTACAGTTACAGGACTGATTCAGAATCTTGAAAAAAATAATCTTGTAAAGAGGATTGTAAACCCTGAGGACAAACGCAGTAAGCTATTGGTATTGACAGAATATGCCGAAAGCAAGAGAGAAGAGTTTATTGCTTTGGCAGACTCTATTGAAAAGGAAATGACGGATGGGCTGTCAGAACCGGAAGTGGAAGTGCTGGCAGAATTATTAACAAAAGTAATTGAAAAACATAATAATGGAGGTAGATCATGAGTAAAGCGTATGAATTTTTAAAAGAATGTGGAATTTTTTATGTGTTGACCATTAATGGTGATTATCCAGCAGGAAGACCTTTTGGAGCAGTAATGGAAGTTGGAGAGGATTTGTACTTGTCGACCAACGATTTTAATCAGGCTCACATGCAGATGCGAGAAAATAATCATATTCAGATTATTGCAAAAAAACCTAAAGGACGTGAGTGGATCCGTATAACAGGAATTGCTAGTGAATGTAAGGATCCTGCGTTGCGACAAAAAATGTATGAGGAAACACCGATTCTGAAAATGCATCACGATTCTTCGGAATCAGAGCATTTTTTGATGTTTAAGGTGACAGTTGAAAATGTTGAGATGAAATAGGAGGCAATGCGTATGACAGATATTAAAAGACTCGGACTTGGTACCATGGGGATGCACTTTCGTAATAAAGAAACATCTATTCAAACCATTCATGCAGCATTGGATTCTGGCATTACACTGTTTAACACAGGTGAATTTTATAATGGTGGCGAAAGTGAAATCGTGACAGGAGAAGCGTTGAAAGGTATTGAACGTGAACGATATTTTTTGTCGGTAAAATTTGGTGTATTGCCACAGCCAGGAGGTGGCATTTATGGACTTGATAACAATCCGTTTCATGTAAAAGCACATTTGGCGTATTCTCTGCATCGTTTGGGATTGGAGTATGTGGATCTCTATCAGCCTGCAAGACAAGACACAGAGATTCCTGTTGAAGAAGTTGTAGGCGCCATTGCAGAACAGGTAAAAGCTGGATATGTACGTCATATCGGACTTTCTATGGTAGATGCCGAAACATTACGTCGCGCCTGTAAAGTGCATCCAATACATACGGTAGAGATGTCGTATTCATTAATTGATCGAAGCATTGAAAAGGAACTTATTGATACAGCAAAAGAACTAGGGGTGAAGGTGCTTGCATTTGGAACAGTAGGGCATGGATTGTTTGCTGACCGTGAGCTTGAAAATAAAGAAGGGCTTCCTTTTATCCGAACGGTAAAGGAAATTGCGGATGAAAAAGGGGTAACTTTATCGCAGCTTGCATTGGCGTGGTCCCTAGCAAAATATGATCATGTGCAGAGTCTTATCGGAACGACAAATCCAGAACATTTGATGAGTGCGGTCAATGCACTGAACATCAGACTTACAGAAGAGGACATTGCTCGAGTTGAAGCAGCATGCTCTGTTGATAAGATTGAAGGTAGAAGAATGCGTAATTTCGTATTTACAAATGGGCACATGTCTTTGATGAACTGAAAAAGGAGAGCAATATGAATATAAACGATGAACTTAAATTTTATCCGAAACATCCTTCTACAATTAAAACTCATCAGATTGAAACGACAGCAATGCCAATACTGAAACAGGACACACCGTTTCAGGTAAAAATTCTTTACGATGAGTTTGAAGCAGATGCAGATCGTTTTCTTGCAAAGTATGTAGATAAGCGTTTTGAAGTAACAGGCATTGCAAAAAAAGTAGGTCCCGACATTCACAATAAGCCGTCGATTGAGATTTCTGACAGTATTGACGGTCAGACCTATGCTCTTGTTATCTTTCCAACAAATGAACATTACAGCAAGGTTGAAGTTGGCGATATGGTGGTTGTTCGTGCAAATTATCTGGTAATGAGCAATCACTATGGAACTGTTATGAAATATAGTGAGCTGGTATCTGTAAAAAAAGAGGTGTCTCCCATAGGCCAGCAAGAACAGTTGATACTAAATTATCCATTTTTTGATGGGGAAAAGATAGTAGAAAATGCAGCGGTTGTGATCAAGGACGGTACCATTACACAAATCATGGAAACAGAAGAGATTGAAAGCAATTATTTTCTTATGCCAGGGTTGATTGATGCCCATACGCATATGGAAACCAAAAAACAGATTGAAACCATGTTGAAAAACGGTATTATTGGAACTTGTGATGTATCAGCATCTGCATCGTTGGTTCAAAATGAGAAGCAGTTTACTATTGTATCATCTGCTGGAATGACTATGGGGACTTTGAATGGAAAGTCTTATGTTAAGAAAGCAATAGAGGCTGGTGCAAAGTATATTAAAGTGTTGCTTATGGAACCAAACTTAATGATGAAAAGTGCTCTAAAAGATATTTGCAATACAGCTCATAATAATAGAGTCAAGGTTGCTGTTCATGCGGTTTCGTTAAAAGCAGTGCAAATGGCAGTAGATTGTGGAGCAGATATATTAATTCATGTTCCTATGAAAGAAAGATTTCCAGAAGAGCTTGCAAAGGTGATAGCTGAAAAAGGGATTGCTGTGGCACCCACTCTTATTATGATGGAGACGTTTGCATACAGTGGAAGAAATGGTTACAAACCTGAACATTACAAAAATGCAGAAAATGCTGTGAAGCTACTTTACAAAAGTGGAGTAAAAATTCTTGCGGCTACGGATGCAAATTTGGGATCATTTGCGCCTGCAGTTCCATATGGTACTTCTCTGCATCGTGAGCTGGAGCTTCTAGTACGATCAGGTATGCCACCTATTGAGGTCTTAGCCAGTGCTACAAGTAAGGTCGCGGATGTGTTTGGTATAGAAGAATTGGGAAGTATCAAAGAAGGAAAAAGAGCAGGGCTCATACTTATAGAAGGAAGACCGGATAAAAATATCACAGACACAACAAAAATCAAACAAATATGGATCGATGGAAAGTCGATTGTACGAGGTGAAATATGAAAATTATTACGATAGAAGAACATTTGGCAGGTGCACCAATTAATCACTATCTTGCAAAATATTCAGCAGATGATGCACCATATACAGCAATGGCTCATGAAAAAGGACGTCCTTATGATGCGGATCCAGAATTATTTGGAGATTTGGATAAACGTCGCATTGAAGATATGGATAAATACGGGATTACAATGCAGATTTTGTCTTGCCCTGCGAAATCACAGCTTCTTCCAGAAAAGGAAGCTCCTGCCATTGTAAGCGAAACAAATGACTACATTAAACAGGTTGTAAAGAAACATCCTGATCGATATGGCGCTTTTGCACTTTTGCCATGGTCTGCACCAAGTGAAGCAGCAAAAGAAGCTGAGCGTGTCAAAGCTATGGGATTTCAGGGGATTTTGCTTGCGGGAAGAGCATCTGCTGGAAATGAATTTTTAGATGCGGAACGTTTCTTACCGATTTTAGAAGCTTGTGAATCACTAGAACTCCCAATCTATGTACACCCGGGTGCGCCACTAAAAGCTGTTCAAGAGCCTTATTATGGTGGATTAGGCGATGAAGTTAGTGCAAGATTATCTCTACATGGTTGGGGGTGGCATAACGAAGCAGGTATACAAGTTTTACGAACCATTCTTGCTGGACGATTTGAACAGTATCCAAAGTTGCAGCTGATATCAGGTCATTGGGGAGAAATGCTTCCGTTCTTTCTTTCACGAATTGATCAATCAATGCCGCAGTCAGTTACAAAATTAGAACGTACTGTTACAGAAACATTTAAACAGAATGTATATATCACTCCAAGTGGAATTTTTGACTATCCTCAGTTAAAGTTCTGCGTTGAAGTTGTCGGCGCGGATCGAATCATTCATTCGGTAGATTGTCCGTTTATTAGCAACGAAGGTGCTAAACCATTTATTGAGAACGCACCTATCAGTGACGCAGAGAAACATCAAATAGCATACAGAAATGCAGAGTGTTTATTTGGATTGAAATAATGGCCATGTTTCGCAATGTATATACGATTTAATCAAAATTTTATAAACATTTTTGTCAAAATATGTTATCATCAATTGTATTTTTAGAACTAGAAAAGGAGGACCTATATGCTTCGTACATTATTAAAAGAAGTCAAAGAGTACAAAAAAGAGTCAATTCTCACTCCTGTATTTATGATTGTGGAAGTTATTTTTGAAATGTTGATTCCACTATTAATGGCATCCATTATTGATGATGGTGTAGAAAAAGGAGACATCAAACATATATACATGGTAGGGGCTGTTATGATTGTTGCAGCAGTACTAGGATTAGGAGCTGGTATTGCGGGGGGCCGTTTTGGTGCCAAAGCATCGACTGGTTTTGCAAAAAATTTAAGAGAAGCTATGTTCAATCATATTCAGACATATTCCTTCACAAATATTGATAAGTTCAGCACGGCAGGACTTGTAACACGTTTGACAACAGACGTTACAAACGTACAAAATGCATATCAGATGTGTCTTCGTATGTTGATGCGTTCGCCAGCAAGTTTGATTTGTGCGATGTTTATGGCATTCACAATCAATGCTAAGATTGCATCTGTATATTTGGTTGCTGTTATTTTACTTGGTGCTGTTTTATTGACAATCATGAAGTCAGCTATGAAACATTTCCAAGCGGCATTCCCAAAATACGATGATATGAACTCAGCAGTACAAGAAAATATTTCAGCTATTCGCGTAGTAAAAGCGTATGTGCGTGAAGAAGAAGAAACAAAGAAATTCAAAAAGACAAGTGATAATATCTATAAACTTTTTGTAAAAGCAGAAAAGAATCTTGTATACAACTCACCAGCAATGCAGCTTACTGTATATAGCTGTATTTTATTAATCAGCTGGATGGGGGCAAAAATGATCGTAGCAGATACTCTTACAACAGGAGAGCTTATGAGTCTTCTTGCATATTGCATGAATATCTTAATGAGTCTTATGATGTTATCTTTTGTATTTGTTATGATTTCCATGAGTGTTGCAAGTGGAGAACGTATTGCAGAAGTGCTTACAGAAGAATGTGATATTAAGAATCCTGAAAATCCAGTTCACGAAGTGAAAGATGGTAGTGTATCATTCAGAAAAGTAGGATTTTCATATAAGGATGCTGGAGAAGAACAAGTTCTTCATGATATCAACTTAGAAATTCACTCAGGAGAAACCATCGGTGTGATTGGTGGAACAGGAAGTGCGAAAACAAGTTTGGTTAACTTGATCAGCCGTCTTTATGATGTTACAGAAGGGGAAGTTCTTGTTGGTGGCTTAAATGTAAAAGCGTACGACAAAGAATCGCTTCGTAATCAAGTAGCAGTTGTTCTTCAAAATAACGTACTGTTCTCAGGAACAATTTTAGAAAATCTTCGTTGGGGAAATAAAGATGCAACAGAAGAAGAATGCATAGAAGCATGTCGCCAAGCGTGTGCAGATGAATTTATTGAAAGATTCCCTGACAAATATGAAACTTATATTGAACAAGGTGGAACAAATGTATCTGGTGGTCAAAAACAAAGATTATGTATTGCACGTGCATTGCTTAAGAAACCAAAAATTTTAATCTTGGATGATAGTACAAGTGCAGTAGATACAGCAACAGATGCGAAGATTCGTGCAGTATTTGCAGAATCCATTCCAGATACAACAAAATTTATCATTGCACAAAGAATTTCCAGTGTACAAAATGCAGACCGTATTATTGTAATGGAAGATGGTCAAGTAAATGGATTTGGTACACACGAAGAATTATTACAAACAAATGAAATCTACCGTGAAGTATATGAAACACAGACAAAAGGCGGCGGAGATTTTGATGAAAAGGCAGGTGAGTAAATATGGCACGACCACATGTAGGACAAAAACCAAATGTAAAGAATCCAGGTAAGATTTTAAAACGTCTTATGAAATACATTTTTCAATTTTATAAATGGCACTATGTTGCAGTTATAACATTGATCGTTGTGAGTGTACTTGCCAATGTGCAAGGAACCATGTTTACGAAAAGTTTAATTGATGAGTATATTGCACCAATGTTATTGGCTGAAAATCCAGATTTTACACCACTTGCACATGCAATTTTCCGTGTAGCAGGATTCTATCTCATTGGGATTTTATCGACTTATGGTTATAACCGTATCATGGTAAATGTAACACAAGGATGTCAAAGACAACTTCGTAATGAATTATTTGAACATATGGAAAAACTTCCAATCAAATATTTTGATACACATGCACATGGTGATATCATGTCTATTTACACAAATGACATTGATACACTTCGTCAAATGATCAGCCAAAGTATTCCACAAGCAGTAAACAGTGGGGTTACGATCATAAGTGTTTTGACAAGTATGTTTATTTTGAACGTACCACTTACACTTGTTACATTAGTAATGGTAGCAATCATGCTTCGTACAACAGGATTTGTAGCAGGAAACAGTGGAAAGTACTTTATCCAACAACAAAAAAATCTTGGTAAAGTAAACGGTTTCATCGAAGAAATGATGAACGGACAAAAAGTTGTTCAAGTATTCTGTCATGAAGAAGAAAACAAAAAGAAATTTAAAGAATTAAATGATGCTTTATTTGAAAGTGCAGATAAAGCGAATACCTATGCCAACTTAATTGGGCCAGTCAATGCACAACTTGGAAACGTAAGTTATGTTGTTTGTGCAATCGTAGGTGGAAGCCTTGCCCTTGGAAACGTAGGTGGATTTACATTAGGTGGTCTTGCAAGTTTCTTGACATTTAATAAGAGTTTTAATATGCCAATCAACCAAATCAGCCAACAATTAAATTCAATTGTTATGGCAATGGCTGGTGCAGAACGTATCTTCCAACTGTTAGATGAAGAACCAGAAGTGGATGAAGGTTATGTAACACTTGTAAATGCAAAAGAAGTGGATGGCAAGTTAGTAGAATGTGAAGAAAGAACAGGACGCTGGGCTTGGAAACATACACATCAAGCAGATGGAACAGTAGATTACGTGGAAGTAAAAGGAGACGTAGTCTTTAATGGAGTAGATTTTGGATATGATGAAAATAAAATCGTGCTTCATGATGTAAAACTTTACGCAGAACCAGGTCAAAAGATTGCTTTTGTAGGTTCTACAGGTGCAGGAAAAACAACAATTACAAACTTAATCAATCGTTTCTATGATATTCAAGATGGTAAGATTCGTTATGATGGTATTAACATCAATAAGATCAAAAAAGATGATTTGAGACGTTCTTTGGGAATTGTATTGCAAGATACACATTTATTTACAGGAACAGTCAAAGAAAATATTCGTTATGGAAAGTTAGATGCAACCGAAGAAGAAGTAATTGCAGCAGCAAAACTTGCAAATGCGCATGGATTTATCAAGCGTCTTCCAGATGGATATGATACAATGTTAACAGGTGATGGGGCGAACTTAAGTCAAGGACAAAGACAGCTTCTAGCGATTGCAAGAGCTGCGATTGCAGATCCTCCAGTTCTTATCCTAGATGAGGCTACAAGTTCGATTGATACACGTACAGAACGTATCGTGCAAGAGGGTACAGATAAGTTAATGCATGGCAGAACAACATTTGTCATTGCCCATCGTTTATCAACTGTTCGCAATTCGGATTGTATCATGGTATTAGAACAAGGACGTATCATTGAACGTGGAACACATGACCAGTTGATTGCAGAAAAAGGAAAATATTATCAATTATACACAGGAAATGCGATTAAGGGATAACAATGAAAAAAGAAACAGGTTGTAAATTATGTCCAAGAGAATGTAACGTAGATCGTGCACATGGAGAAGCAGGTGTTTGTGGCGTTACAGGAGTGGGCATTTATGGAGCAAGAGCTGCTCTCCATATGTGGGAGGAGCCTTGTATTTCAGGAGAACATGGGTCGGGGACAGTCTTTTTTAGTGGCTGTCCTCTTCGTTGTGTTTATTGTCAAAATTATAAGATTGCTCATGCAGAGCAAGGAACAGAAATTTCGGGTACAAGACTGTCCGAAATTTTTTTGGAATTACAAGAAAAAGGTGCGCATAATATTAATTTAGTGACACCAACACATTATACAGAGCAAATTATACCCGCAATCCAACAGGCAAAAGAGAAGGGGCTCCACATACCAATTGTATATAATTGTAGTGGCTATGAAAAAGTGGAAACTTTGCAAAAATTAGATGGAATTGTGGATATCTACCTTACTGATTTCAAGTATATGGAAAAAGATATGGCAAAGCGCTATTCCAGAGCAGAAAATTATCCAGAGATTGCCAAAAAAGCATTGGCAGAAATGGTAAGACAATGTGGAGAAGCGGTGTTCTCAGAAGATGGCATGATGAAAAAAGGTGTGATTGTCAGACATTTATTGCTTCCAGGTTATTTAAAAAATGCTATGGCAGTGGTAGAATACGTGTATAAAACTTATGGGGAACGTGTATTCTTAAGTTTGATGAATCAGTATACACCGCTGCCTTGGGTAGAAGCATGGCCAGAAATCAACCGTAAAGTGACAGAAGAGGAATATGATGCACTGGTAGATTATGCGATTGAGATTGGTGTGGAAAACGGATTCATTCAAGAAGGGGAAACGGCTGAGGAAAGCTTTATTCCAACATTTGATAATGAAGGGTGGAAATAGAATGATACAATATGCAGAACATATGAAACAAGTGATAGAACCATTTTTGGAAGAACACAAGACTGTATTTTGGTTGGAACGAGAGATGGGACATAAGATTTATTGCGCTAGATATCATGTGGAACATGCGAAAGGCGTTGTTTTGATTTCTCATGGGTTCGGTGAGAATGAAGAAAAACATAAAGAGACAATCTATCGTTTCTTAAAAAAATCATATCATGTTTATTTTGTAGAGCATTGTGGTCATGGAAATAGTTATCGCTTGACAGAAGATTTATCGTTAGTGCATATTGATCGTTATGAACGCTATGTGGAAGATTTTCTTGTAGCAGCACATTTTGCAAAGGCAGAGAATCCACGTTTGCCACTCTATTTATTTGGACACTCTATGGGAGGCGGCATAGCGATTGCGGTTGCAGCCAGAGAACCAAAATTGTTTAAGAAAATGGTTTTGTCAGCGCCAATGATCAGACCGTATGTAGATAAAGGAACTTGGAGAGAAGCTGCACTCTTAGCAAAAAGTATGTGCCTGAGAGGAAGAGAGAGGGAGTACGTGTTAGGGCATAAACCATATGATGGTCCAAGAGAATTGGAACGGACTTCTTCCATGCGAGAAGCACAGAATCAGTATTATCAAGAAGAACGTGCACAGAATCCGCTTTTACAGACAAATGGTGCTTCTTATGGTTGGCTTTATATGGCAGTTCGCTTAAATCGCTATTTGCAGACAGAAGCAATTCAAAGATTGCAGACGCCATTTTTATTATTTCAAGCGGAGCTGGATCATAAAGTATCCAATAGAGAACAAGTGAGATTTATGATAAATTTACAAAAAGCAGGACGAAATATCGGGAAGCTGGTGCGAGTACCAGGGGCAAAGCATGAGGTATTTAATGCTTCAAAACATACAAGAGAAGCGTTTTGGAAGATGGTATTTCGATTTTTAGAAAAATAGGAGGAGAAGGATGGAATACAAGATACCGCATTATTTTGAAGATTTTCAATGTATTGCAGGAGCTTGCAAAGATACCTGTTGTGCAGGGTGGGCAATCATGATTGATGAAGAAACCCTGGAAAAATACAAGACAGCAGAAGGAGCATTTGGAAATCGCCTTCACAATTCAATTGATTGGAAGGAAGGCTGTTTTTGCCAACACAATAAACGTTGTGCTTTCTTAAATGAGGATAATTTGTGTGATATCTATATTGAAGCAGGAGAACATATGTTGTGCGACACATGCAAAGATTATCCAAGACATATGGAAGAATTTGAAGGTGTGAGAGAAGGTTCTTTATCACTTTCTTGTATCGAGGCTGCTAAGTTGATCTTAGGCTGTGAAAAGCCAGTAGAATTTTATTCTTTTGAAGACGATGTGGAAGACGAAGAGTTTGAAGATTTTGATTTTCTATTATTTACAAAACTAATGGACGTCAGAGAGGCTATGATTGCATGCATGCAAAATCGTGAAATTGATATTTTGATGCGCATGGGTATGGTATTAGAGCTAGCTCAAAAAATGCAAGATGCCATTGATGAAAATGAGCTTTTTAAAATTGACGAATTATTAGAAACATTTGGAAATATGGATTATTTACTTGCATTTCAAAAGCATGTGTATGAAGATGAACTAGGCGGAAATGAATTTTGCAGCGATATGCGAAAGATGTTCCGAGTGTTTCAAAAGATGGAAGTGCTGAAAGAAGATTGGCCGGATTATGTAAAACATGCAGAGAAAGTGCTCTATGGGCAAGGAAGAAGCGAATATCTGAAAAACCGTCAACAATTTCATGAACAAGTTGCTTTGAAAAGTGCAAACCATGTACAATGGGAAATTTGGCTTGAACAATTGATGGTGTACTTTATTTTTGTTTATTTTTGTGGTGCGGTCTATGATGATTACGCACTTGGAAAAATTCAGACAGGGGTAGTAAGTACGTTGTTGATTCAAGAATTATTGATGGCAGCTTGGATAGAAAAAGGACAGATTTCTTTCGAGGATGTAGTTGAAGTTGCGCATCGTGTATCAAGAGAATTGGAGCATTCAGATCTTAATATTATACGCATGGAGAAAATCTGTGAAAAAAGTGCGTTATTTGAGACAAATCATTTGATTTCTATTATTTTGCATTGTACAATGTAGATAGTTAAGCGAGCGTAAAATTCGTATAGAAAGAGAGGATGCACATTATGAAAAAAGAAGATGTGAAGTACCGAGCGTATGTTCAAATCTTAAAAGAAGAATTGGTTCCAGCTATGGGATGCACAGAACCGATTGCATTAGCATATGGTGCGGCAAAAGCAAGAGAATTACTTGGTGAGATGCCAGATCGTGTTTGGATTGGTGCCAGTGGCAGTATCATTAAGAATGTAAAAAGTGTTATCGTACCAAATACAAATCATTTAAAAGGAATTCCAGCAGCAGCAACGGCAGGAATCGTAGCTGGAAAAGCGGAAAAGGAATTAGAAGTAATTTCAGAAGTGACAGACGAAGATATCAAGAAGATGAGAGAGTTTCTTGATACAACAGAGATCAAAGTGGATCATGTTGATAATGGAATTACATTTGATATTATAATCACTTTATACAAGGGTGATTCTTATGCAAAAGTAAGAATTGCTAATTATCACACAAACATTGTATGGATGGAAAAAAATGGAGAAGTTCTTTATCAGGTAGAATTATCCGGAGAAAGTGAAAATGGATTGACAGATCGTTCTCTTCTCAACTTGCAAGATATCTTAGATTTCGCAAATACAGTGGATATAGAAGATGTGAGAGAAGTCTTAGGAAGACAGATAGCATTTAATACTGCAATTTCAGAAGAGGGGCTTCGTGGAAATTACGGATCTAATATCGGAAGCGTTTTGTTAGATACATATGGAGACAATATTTTAGTTCGTGCAAAAGCAAAAGCAGCAGCTGGATCAGATGCACGTATGAATGGTTGTGAATTACCGGTTGTAATCAATTCAGGAAGTGGAAATCAAGGAATGACAACATCTCTTCCAGTAATTGAATATGCAAAAGAACTTAGAGTGAGCGAAGAAAAAATGTATCGCGCACTTGCACTTTCCAATCTCGTAACGATTCATCAAAAAACAAGTATTGGCCGGTTATCAGCATTCTGTGGCGCAGTAAGTGCAGGAGCAGGTGCAGGAGCGGGAATTGCCTACTTGCTGGATGGAAGTTATGAATCAATCGCACATACCGTTGTGAATGCCCTTGCAAATATAGGAGGAATTGTCTGCGATGGAGCGAAAGCATCTTGCGCAGCAAAGATTGCCTCTTCTGTAGAAGCAGGAATCTTAGGATACAATATGTACAAATCAGACAACAACTTTGAACCAGAAGATGGTTTGGTGGCACATACACCAGAACAGACGATTAGTAATATAGGTAGACTAGGAAAAGAAGGGATGAAGTTAACAAACGAAGAAATCATCAAAATGATGGTTGGCGAATAAACCGTATGATTGAGTAGCAAATGGGAGAGAGGAGAAGTGGTTTTATGAAAAAATTATTAAGCAGTTTACCAGCGAAACTTGTGATAGGTATCGTGATTGGTATTTTAGTTGGACTCTGGGCACCAGAAAGTGTCATGGTAGTATTAGTTCCTATCAAAAATATCTTAGGAAAAATAATTAACTTTATCGTACCATTGATTGTAATTGGATTTATTGCTCCATCGATTACAAAATTAGGAAGCAATGCTTCGAAAATGTTAGGTGTCGCAATTGTATTGGCATATGTATCTTCTGTTTTGGCAGCATTATTGTCAGCAGGTGCTGGATATGCAATCATTCCAAATCTATCTTTTGGAGATCCAGTTGGATTAAGAGAGTTACCTGAAGATATTTTTGCACTTGATATTCCACAAATCATGTCAGTTATGAGTGCACTTGTATTTGCAGTTATGATAGGACTTGCAGCAGTTTGGACAAAAGCAAAAACAATTATGGTAATTTTAGATGAATTCCAAAAGATTGTATTAGAATTAGTAGCACGAATTGTTATTCCAATTCTTCCAGTATTCATTGCATGTACATTTGCATGCTTAGCTTATGAAGGAACCATTACAAAACAATTACCAATTTTCTTGATTGCAGTTGTAATCGTTATGGTTGGACATTATATTTGGATGACAGTTCTTTACTGTGTGGCAGGTGCTTATTCTGGAAAGAATCCAATGGAAGTTGTAAAACACTATGGTGCAGCATACATCACAGCAGTAGGAACAATGTCTTCAGCAGCGACATTATCAGTTGCTCTTAAATGTGCAAAAAAATCAAAAGTACTTCGTGATGATATGGTAGACTTTGGTATTCCGCTATTTGCCAATATTCACCTTTGTGGTTCTGTATTAACAGAAGTATTCTTCTGTATGATCGTTTCAAAAGTACTTTATAATGAATTACCAAGCGTAGGAACAATGATTCTTTTCTGTGTATTACTTGCTGTATTTGCAATTGGAGCACCAGGTGTACCAGGAGGAACTGTTATGGCATCTTTAGGTATCATTACAGGCGTTCTTGGATTTGATGAAGCTGGTACAGCTCTTATGCTTGCAATTTTCGCAATTCAAGATAGCTTTGGTACAGCATGTAACGTAACAGGAGACGGTGCATTGACATTATTCTTAACAGGATATTGTGAAAAGCATCATATCGAAAAACAAAACATTTCAATTGACTTATAAAAATCATGCATCTCAATCATACAAAAAAATGAAGACTTATCCGTGGAAATCTACGGATAAGTCTTTTGTTTTGTGCTGAAATTTGTTATACTTACGACAAGTATGAACATTTGAGGTGACGATAAATGAAATGGAATAAATTTAGATTAAAAACAACAGAGGAATGTGAAGATTTAGTAAGCTGCATGCTTATGGATCTAGGAATTCAAGGGATTGAAGTAGAGGATAAAGTACCACCAACAAAGGCAGAACAAGATATTATGTTTATTGATGTTCTTCCAGAAAATGAAGTGGAAGAAGGAGATGCTTACATTAGCTTTTACTTGGAAGAAGAGGAAGATGCAGAAAGCATGCTTGCACAAGTACGACAAGAGCTTGAAGCAATGAGAGCATATGCAAATGTGGGAGAAGGAACGATTGAAGAATCACAGACAGAAGATGTGGACTGGGTGAATAACTGGAAAGAGTTCTTCCATCAATTTTATGTAGATGATATCCTTATTATTCCTTCTTGGGAAGATGTAAAACCAGAAGACGAGGACAAAATGATCATTCATATTGATCCAGGAACAGCATTTGGTACAGGGATGCATGAGACAACACAATTGTGTATCAAGCAATTAAAGAAACGTGTGAAAAAAGATGACTTGATCTTAGATGTTGGATGTGGAAGCGGGATTCTTGGAATGCTTGCTTTGAAATTTGGAGCAAGATATTCGGTTGGAACAGATTTGGATCCATGTGCAATTGATGCAACACACGAAAACATGGAAGTGAATGGAATTTCAAAAGAACAATATGAAGTCATGATTGGAAATATCATTGATGATAAATCCGTACAAGATAAAGTTGGCTATGAAAAATATGATATCGTAGTGGCAAATATTTTAGCAGACGTTCTTTGCCCATTGACACCTGTTATCATGAATCAGCTAAAACAAGGTGGATTATTTGTGACAAGTGGTATTATTGATGACAAAGAAGAAACTGTGAAAAATGCTATGATAGCAGCAGGATTAGAAATTTTAGAAGTGACATACCAAGGAGAATGGGTGTCAATTACATCTAGAAAAAATTAGGAGAGAATTATGCATCATTTTTTTGTAATACCAGAACAGGTGAAGGAACAGGAAATTGTGATCACAGGTTCTGATGTAAATCATGTGAAGAATGTGCTTCGCATGAAGATTGGAGAAGAACTTCGAATCAGTGATGGAAACAATAAAAAATATTTATGTGAGATTGCTTCTATGTCAGCCGATGAAGTTGTAGCAACCATTGTAAAGGAAGAAGCTGCAGATACAGAATTACCATCGAAGATTTATCTGTTTCAAGGACTTCCAAAGAGTGACAAGATGGAACTCATTGTGCAAAAGGCAGTGGAACTTGGTGTGTATGAGATTATTCCAGTTGCTACAAAGCGTGCAGTTGTGAAGCTGGATGATAAGAAAGCAGCCAAGAAAGTAGAACGTTGGAATGCGATTGCAGAAGGCGGTGCAAAACAATCTGGACGCATTGTCGTTCCGAAAGTGACAGGGGTTATGTCATACAAAGAAGCAGTAGCTTATGCAAAACAATTAGATGTACTTCTTGTACCATATGAGCTAGCAGAAGGAATGGATGAGACAAGACGTATTGTGTCAGACATCAAACCAGGACAATCGATTGGGATTTTTATTGGACCAGAAGGCGGATTTGAAACATCAGAAGTGGAATATGCTATGGAACAAGGAGCCAAAGCAATTACGTTAGGAAAACGTATTTTGAGAACAGAAACGGCAGGTCTTACAACACTTTCAATTTTGATGTATCATTTGGAAAGTGAATCACATAATTTATAGAAAGAAGTAATAGGTGAAGACAATGGAAGTATATTTAGACAATTCGGCTACGACCAGATGTTATGAAAGCGTACGAGATTTGGTTTCCAAAGTAATGTGTGAAGATTATGGGAATCCATCTTCCATGCATCAAAAAGGTGTCGATGCGGAGAACTATATAAAAGAGGCAAAAGAAAGATTAGCAAAACTGTTAAAAGTACAGGAAAAAGAATTATTTTTCACTTCTGGCGGAACAGAGTGCGATAACCTTGCATTGATTGGATGTGCAAGAGCCAATCACAGAGCTGGTAAACATTTGATCACATCCTCAATTGAACATCCAGCAATTTTAAATACGATGCAGTATTTGGAAGAGGAAGAAGGATTTCGTGTCACATATTTACCAGTAGACAACGAAGGCCGTATTTCATTAGATGCTTTGAAAGAAGCATTGTGTGAAGAAACTATTTTAGTATCAATCATGTATGTGAATAATGAGATTGGTTCAGTACAGCCAATCGAGGAAGCAGTTCGTATGGTGAAGAACTATAACCGCAATATCATATTCCATGTAGATGCAGTGCAAGGCTTTGGAAAATATCGTATTTTCCCAAAACGTATGGGAATTGATTTATTATCAATCAGCGGTCATAAGATTCATGGACCAAAAGGAACTGGGGTTCTCTATATAAATGAAAAAGTGAAGATCAAACCAATCGTGTTTGGCGGAGAACAACAAAGAAATGTACGTTCTGGTACAGAAAATGTTCCAGGAATTGCAGGGTTAGGACTTGCAGCTAAAGAAATTTATACAGACTTTGACAGTAAGATTGAACAGATGCGCTCACTCAAACAGTATTTTATTGAAGGACTATCAAAAATCGACAATATTAAAATTCATGGTCGTTGCGATCAAGAAAGTGCACCACACATTATCAGTGTAGGATTTGCAGGAATCCGAAGCGAAGTGTTGCTCCATACATTGGAAGAAAAAAGAATCTATGTATCATCAGGTTCTGCGTGTGCGTCAAATCACCCATCGATCAGTGGAGTGCTTCGAGGAATTGGAACAGGAAGAGAATATTTGGATTCTACAATTCGTTTCAGTTTTTCAGAATTTACTACAAAAGAAGAAATTGACTATACTTTAGAAACATTATATAATTGTGTACCTATGTTGAGAAAATATACAAGACATTAAGAAAAGAGGAAAAAAATGGAATTTCAAGCTTTTTTAATTAAATATGGAGAAATCGGTTTAAAAGGAAAAAACCGTTATATGTTCGAAGATGCGTTGATGAAACAAATTCGTTATGCATTAAAAGATGTGGATGGAACATTCCATGTGCATAAAGCACAAGCCAGAATTTATGTGGAATGTGAAGGATATTATGACTACGAAGAAACAGTGGAAGCATTAAAGAGAGTGTTTGGTATTGTTGGTATTTGTCCAGTAGTGCATGTGGAAGACCAAGGATTTGATGCTTTAAAAGCAGTTGTAGTAGATTATATGGATAAGATGTATCCAGATAAAAATATTACATTCAAAGTAGAAGCAAGACGTGGTAAGAAAAGCTATCCTATGAATTCAATGGAAATCAATTATGCATTAGGAGAAGCAATCTTAGAAGCGTTCCCAGAAATTCGTGTAGATGTGCATAAACCAGATGTGAAATTAAACTTGGAAGTAAGAGATGAAATTTACATTTACTCTGAAATCATTCCAGGTGCAGGTGGAATGCCAGTAGGAACAAATGGAAAAGCAATGTTATTATTATCAGGTGGAATCGATAGTCCAGTTGCAGGTTATATGATTGCAAAACGTGGGGTAGCGCTTGAAGCAACTTATTTCCATGCACCACCATATACAAGTGAACGTGCAAAACAAAAAGTAGTTGATCTTGCAAAATTAGTTGCAAAATATTCAGGACCAATTAACTTACATGTAGTAAACTTCACAGACATTCAGTTATACATTTATGAAAAATGTCCTCATGAAGAATTAACAATCATCATGAGAAGATATATGATGAAAATTGCAGAACATTTTGCAAAAGAAAATAAATGTTTAGGATTGATTACAGGAGAAAGTATTGGACAAGTGGCAAGCCAGACAATGCAAAGTTTAGCTGCGACAAATGATGCTTGTACATTACCAGTATATCGTCCAGTGATTGGATTTGATAAACAGGATATCATTGATATTGCACATAAGATCAATACATTTGAAACATCTATTTTACCATTTGAAGATTGCTGTACAATCTTTGTGGCAAAACACCCTGTTACAAAACCAAATCTTAACATTATCAAACGTTCAGAAGAAAATCTTGCAGAAAAGATTGATGAGTTGATGGCAGAAGCAATTGCTACAACAGAAACAATTGAAGTAAGACCATAAAAGGAATCTCGCTTGCGATTCTCGCGGAGCATTTTTAATAATAGGAAGATTACATCGTAATCTTCCTATTATAAAAATAAGCCCCACTAACTAGTGGGGCTTGCTAAAATTATGCTAAGTATTGTTTTAAAACTTCCATGATAGAATCGATGCTGGCATCATCTGCATGGACGTTTAATGTGATTGGTTTAGATAAATCTAAACTAAAAATACCCATGATAGATTTTGCGTCGATTACGTATCTTCCTGATACAAGATCGAAATCAAAATCGAATTTACTAATATCGTTAACGAAAGACTTAACTTTGTCAATTGAATTTAATGAAATATCTACTGTTTTCATAGAAATATAACCTCCTTGGAATAACATCATACCAATATATTATGTTTTATGAGGGGAAAAGTCAAGAAACAAATGTAGATAACGACGCAGAAAGGAAAGAAAGATGAAAAAAGTTGCATTACACAATTTAGGATGTAAAGTAAATGCATATGAGACAGAGGCAATGCAGGAATTGCTTGAGAAAAACGGATATGAGATCGTTCCTTTTAAAGAAGGAGCTGATATTTATGTAATAAATACATGTACAGTAACAAACATGGCAGACAGAAAATCAAGACAGATGCTGCATCGTGCAAAGAAGATGAATCCAGAAGCAATCGTAGTTGCAGCAGGATGTTATGTTCAAGCACAGGAAGCAAATGGAGAAGTAGATGAATGTATTGATATTGTAATTGGAAATAATAAGAAAAAAGATTTGATTGAAATCTTAGATACTTATTATGAAGAAAAACAAGCATTACAAAAAGCAGTCATCGATATTAATCATACAAAAGAATACGAAGAAATGCATCTTAGCAAGACAGCAGAACATACAAGAGCTTATATTAAAGTGCAAGATGGATGTAATCAGTTCTGTACATACTGCATCATTCCATTTGCAAGAGGACGTGTAAGAAGCCGTGCAAAAGAGGATGTGATTGCAGAAGTAACAGATTTAGCTCAAAATGGTTACAAAGAAGTTGTCTTAACTGGAATTCATTTAAGTTCATATGGTGTGGATTTAGAAGGTGAAGATCTTCTATCTCTTATTTTAGCTGTTCATGAAATAGAAGGAATTGAAAGAATCCGTTTAGGTTCTTTAGAACCAAGAATCATTACAGAAGAATTTGCGAAAACCATTTCGGAACTTCCTAAGATGTGTCCACATTTCCATTTGTCATTGCAAAGTGGATGTGATGAAACACTTCGCCGTATGAATCGCCGTTACACATCAGAAGAATACTTTGAAAAATGTCAGTTACTTCGTAAATATTTTGATAATCCTGCACTTACAACAGATGTGATTGTTGGTTTTCCTGGAGAAACAGAGGAAGAATTTGAAAAATCAAAAGCGTTTGTGGATAAAGTGAATTTCTATGAGACACATATTTTCAAATATTCAAAACGTCAAGGAACAAAAGCGGCTGTGATGGAAAATCAGATTCCTGAGCAGGTAAAAACAATCAGAAGCAACGAAATGCTTGAAATGGATGCGAAAAAACGTAGTGCATACGAAGAAACTTTTATGGGAAAAACAGTAGAAGTATTAATGGAAGAAAGCATCGAAAAAGATGGCAAAACATATCAAGTAGGACATACAAAAGAATATGTAAAAATTGCACTAGAAACAGAAACAAATTTACAAAATCAACTGACAAATGTTCAAATCGATAGTCGTTCACAAATTATACGTTGAATTTCACAATAATTTATATTAGAATAAACTATGAAATGAGATAAAGGACGTGATGCTATGAACAATATGAATAACACACAATTCTTTCAAGTAGGAGCGGCTCCACAGATTCAAGCGAAGGACATTCTTGAAATCGTGTACCAAGCTCTTCGTGAGAAAGGATATAACCCCGTAAATCAAATCGTAGGGTATATTATGTCGGGTGATCCAACGTATATTACAAGCCATAATGGTGCAAGAAGTTTGATTATGAAAATGGAGAGAGATGAGCTCGTAGAAGAGATGTTAAAAGCGTATATTAAACATCATTCTTGGGAATAAGATAGTTATGAGGATAATGGGATTAGATTACGGTTCAAAGACCGTAGGCGTGGCAATTAGTGATCCATTAGGGATTACAGCACAAGGAATCGAGACGATTGAGCGTAAAGAAGAAAACAAACTTCGCCAGACGCTTGCTCGCATCGAAGCACTTGTGAAAGAGTATGAGGTGGAAAAAATTGTGTTAGGTTTTCCAAAACATATGAATAATACAATTGGAGATCGTGCGGAAAAATCATTGGAGTTGAAAGCAAAGTTGGAGAGAAGAATCGGCATTCCAGTTATTATGTGGGATGAACGATTAACAACGGTAGAAGCAGAAAGAACATTGATCGAAAGTAATGTGAGACGAGAAAACAGAAAGAAATACATTGATAAGATTGCAGCTGTATTTATTTTGCAAGGGTATCTCGATTCACTAAGCATGGGACAAGAATAAGAGGTTATTATATGGAAAAAATTATTTTTACGTTCGAAGATACAAATGAAGAAGTAGAATTTTTTGTATTAGAACAAACAAAAGTGAACGGAATGGATTATATTTTGGTGACAGATTCGGAAGAGGAAGATGCAGAATGTTTGATCCTCAGAGATACAAGTGCGGCAGAAGATATGGAGAGCTTGTATGAAATCGTAGAAGATGATGTTGAATTGGCAGCAGTGCTAAAGGTATTCGAAGAACTTCTAGAAGATGTAGATATTGAAATGTAAGACATCCCGCAATCAGGAGACATATGGAGGTGCGGCGTGAAAAAAGAATGTAATTCGAGATTAAAAATCATACCAATTGGAGGGCTTGAACAAATTGGTATGAACATTACTGCTTTCGAGTACGAAGACAGTATTATTGTTGTCGACTGTGGACTTGCATTCCCAGAAGACGATATGTTAGGGATTGACTTAGTTATTCCTGACATTACTTACTTAAAAGACAATGCAAGCAAGGTAAAAGGCTTTGCAATTACTCATGGTCATGAAGATCATATTGGGGCATTATCTTACGTGTTAAAGGATATTAATGTGCCAGTTTATGCAACAAAATTGACAATGGGTATTATTGAAAATAAATTAAAAGAGCATAACATGCTTCGCAGCACAAGAAGAAAAGTGGTAAGCTATGGACAATCTATCAATTTAGGTCAATTTAGAATTGAATTTATCCGTACAAATCACAGTATTCAAGATGCAGCAGCACTTGCAATTTATTCACCAGTAGGAACTGTTGTTCATACAGGGGACTTTAAAGTAGATTATACACCAGTATTTGGTGATGCAATTGATTTACAACGATTTGCAGAAATCGGTAAAAAAGGCGTATTGGCTATGATGTCTGATAGTACAAACGCTGAAAAGAAAGGATTTACAATGTCTGAAAAGACAGTTGGGGAAACATTTGACCACCTCTTTGCAGAACACTGTAATTCCAGAATTATCATTGCTACATTTGCATCAAATGTAGACCGTGTACAACAGATTATTAACTCGGCACACAAGTATGGTAAAAAAGTAGTTGTAGAAGGTCGAAGCATGGTGAATATCATTGCGACTGCTTCGGAACTTGGCTATTTGAATATTCCGGAAAATACATTGATTGAGATTGATCAATTGAAGAATTATCCAGATGAAAAGACAGTACTTATCACAACAGGAAGTCAGGGAGAATCGATGGCAGCACTTTCAAGAATGGCAGCGGACATTCATAAGAAAGTCACGATCAAACCTGGAGATACGGTTATCTTCAGCTCAAGCCCAATCCCTGGTAATGAAAAGGCTGTATCGAAAGTGATTAACGAACTTTCACAAAAAGGCGCGAATGTAATCTTCCAAGATGCCCATGTTTCTGGACATGCTTGTCAGGAAGAATTAAAATTAATCTATTCGTTATTAAAACCAAAATATGCGATTCCAGTCCATGGAGAATATCGTCATTTAAAAGCGAATGCAAAATTAGCGGAATCTCTTGGTATTCCAAAAGATCATATCTTTATTATGCGTTCAGGTGATGTATTATCCATCGGAAAAGAAGACGCAAAGATTGTGGACAAAGTACACACAGGAGCAATCTTAGTAGATGGTCTTGGCGTTGGTGATGTAGGAAATATCGTACTTCGTGATCGTCAACATCTTGCAGAAGATGGTATCTTGATTGTTGTATTAACATTAGAAAAAGGCACAAACCAATTATTAGCAGGTCCAGATATTGTATCGAGAGGATTTGTATATGTGCGTGAATCAGAAGGGCTTATGGAAGAAGCAAGAATGATTCTGGGCGAAGCTTTGGAAAAATGTTTGAGCAATCGTCATGCAGATTGGAATCGAATCAAATTAGTAATTCGTGACACAATGAATGATTTTATTTGGAAGAGAACAAAGAGAAAACCAATGATTCTTCCAATTATTATGGACGTATAAAGGCAGGAGTAGAAAGACGGGGAAATGTTTCTCCGTCTTTTACAAGGTGAAGTTATGATTGTAGATGAACGTATGGTGACCTTTATCCACTCATTAGAAACAGAAAATAGTGAGATACTGGAAACGATTGAAAAGGAAGCTTTAGACACATTTGTTCCGATTATTCGTAAGGAAATGCAAAGTTTTTTAAAAGTTTTATTGGCAATAAAGAAACCAAAACGCATTTTAGAAGTAGGGACAGCAGTTGGATTTTCGGCAATTCTAATGAGTGAGTATGCACCAGAAGATTGTCATATCACAACGATTGAAAAATATGAGAAACGTATTCCGATTGCAAAAGAAAATTTTAAAAGAGCAGGAAGAAAAGAGAAAATCACACTGTTAGAAGGTGATGCTTTGGAAATTCTGAAAGGGATGGAAGGAAGCTTTGATTTTATTTTCATGGATGCAGCAAAAGGACAATACATTTATTACATGCCAGAAGTGGTGCGTTTGCTAGCAAAAGATGGTGTTCTTGTGTCAGATAACGTATTACAAGATGGTGACATTATTGAATCTCGTTTTGCGGTAGAACGAAGAAATCGTACGATTCACAGCAGAATGAGAGAATATTTATATGAATTGAAACATCATAAATTATTAGAAACTAGTATCATTCCGTTAGGGGATGGTGTGGCATTAAGTACAAAAGTGAGAGAGGAATAAAAGATGGCAAGACATCCTGAATTATTAATCCCAGCAAGCAGCCTGGAAGTATTAAAAACAGCTGTTATTTTTGGTGCAGATGCGGTTTACATTGGTGGAGAAGCATTTGGACTACGTGCAAAGGCAAAAAACTTTTCTTTAGATGATATGAGAGAAGGGATTGCATTTGCTCATGAACATGATGTAAAAGTATATGTAACAGCAAATATTTTAGCACATAACAATGATTTAGAAGGTGTAAGAGAATATTTTACAGAACTTCGTGACATTAAACCAGATGGACTCATTATTGCAGATCCAGCAATTTTCCAAATTGCAGGAGAAGTATGTCCGGAAATCGAACGTCATGTGAGCACACAAGCAAATAACTGTAACTACGGTACATTTAATTTCTGGCATAAATTAGGTGCGACACGTGTTGTAACAGCGAGAGAATTGTCATTAGCTGAAATTAAAGAAATCCGACAAAATATTCCAGAAGATTTGGAAATCGAAACATTTGTACATGGTGCAATGTGTATTTCTTACTCAGGACGTTGCTTATTAAGCAACTATATGGTAGGAAGAGATGCAAACCAAGGTGCTTGTACACATCCATGTCGTTGGAAATATTCTGTTGTAGAAGAAAAGAGACCAGGAGAATACTTCCCTGTATATGAAAATGAAAGAGGAACATACATCTTTAACTCAAAAGATTTATGTATGATCGAACATCTTCCAGAATTATTTGATGCAGGCGTAGATAGTTTAAAAATTGAAGGACGTATGAAAACAGCGCTTTACGTTGCAACAGTAGCCAGAACATACCGTAAAGCCATTGATGATTATCAAAAAGATCCAGAACTTTATAGACAAAATATGCCTTGGTACTTGGATCAAATTTCAAACTGCACATATCGTCAATTTACAACAGGCTTCTTCTTTGGAAAACCAAATGAAGAAACTCAAATCTACGACAGCAATACTTATGTGAAAGAATACACATATTTAGGTACAATCGGAGAAGAAAGAGACGGTATGTACCGCATTGAACAAAGAAATAAATTCTCTGTGGGTGAAACGATTGAAGTAATGAAACCAAACGGAGATAATATCGAAGTTGTTGTGAAACGTATTGTAACAGAAGATGGAGTGGAACAAGAAAGTGCTCCACATCCAAAACAAGTGTTATACGTTGATTTAGGTATTGCAGTAGATCAATACGATATTTTAAGAAGACAAGGTTAGAAAGAAAGGGCGCAATTTTAGGATTGCGCTTTTTTCTATGCGCGAAATATAGGAGCGGGAGATATGAAGCAGATCGGCTACTTCTCGTTGGGTATGCACATCATCTCCGTATAGCCCATAGCGCATTTTGAGAACGGTTTGTTCGCGAGGGGTTAGTTCTGATTCAATCTTTTTGTATAAAAGTTGAATATCATCTTTGAGAACAATTTGAGTATGGGCATCACTGTCTGCAGTTTCTATAATGTCAAATAATTGAATTTCATTTCCTTCCCGGTCTGTTCCTACTGGTTCGTAGATGGATACCTCTTTGGCCGTTTTTTTCTTCGTACGAAGCATCATTAAAATTTCATTTTCGATGCAACGAGCAGCATAGGTTCCTAGACGATTCTTTTTTTCTTGCTTAAATGTATTGATTGCTTTGATAAGACCGATGGTTCCAATGGAAATGAGATCTTCTTGGCTTTCTTCCAAATATTGATACTTTTTGATGATATGAGCTACTAGTCGTAGATTATGCTCAATTAAAATGGTTTTCGCTTCAGGGTCACCAGCAGAATATTGTTGTAAATAATATTTCTCCTCAGCTTCTGTAAGGGGAGGTGGAAAAGTCTTCAAGGTAACACCTCTTGGCGGATTTACTAATAATCTATGTTGTCGACTAGAATTTGTGCTTTTCCAAATGAAATGTATTGACTTTTCTAAGAAAATGTGGAAAATACATATTAAAACATTCAAAGAAAGCATTCGCTTTCAAAATAAAATCATGGCGTTTCAGCCAAAATATCTCAAAGTAAAATTTCATAAAGAAGGGAGTGGCGTACAGATGTTTAGTACGGTGTTATCAGCGACTCTAAATGGATTAAATGTAGAATTTGTACAAGTAGAAGCTGATGTAAGTAACGGCTTGCCCATGTTTCATTTGGTAGGATATCTTTCTGCAGAGGTGAAAGAGGCAAGTGAGCGGGTGCGAACTGCACTTCGGAATGCAGGATTTACAGTTCCTGCAAAAAAGATTGTGGTGAACTTATCCCCGGCGGATATTCGAAAACGAGGGAGTGTATTTGATCTGGCAATTGCAGTAGCAGTTTTAAACGCAATTGAAGGGAAAGACTTAGAGGCACAAAAGGAAACTGTATTTGTAGGAGAATTGAGTTTAGATGGAAAGGTAAAAGAAATTCCAGGGGTTCTTCCAATTGTGTATCAGGCAAAAGAAGCAGGGTGCAAATGTTGTGTTGTCCCAAAGGAAAATTTGAAAGAAGCACAGCTTGTAGAAGGCATAGAGGTTTTATGCGCAGAAGATATCCGTCAGGTATGGGAGGTGCTATGTGGAAAAAAGCAGAAACGTATCTTGTCACAGGTGGAAAAAAGGCAGGAGACAGAGGAAAGGATTCTTGATTTCGCTGATATTCGAGGGCAGCACCTTGTGAAGCGTGCAGTGGAAGTGGCTGTTGCAGGAAATCATAATATTTTAATGATGGGGCCGCCAGGATCTGGGAAAACAGCCATAGCAAAGCGTATTCCAGGAATTTTGCCGCCATTGAGTTCAAAAGAAAGTATGGAGCTAACGATGCTTTATAGTGCCATTGGTCAGCTGAATCAGGAGTATCCTTTGAAACAGACACGCCCATTTCGAGAAGTACATCATACCATAACCAAGACAGGGCTGCTTGGAGGTGGCATCATACCAAAACCAGGAGAGATTACGTTAGCTGACAAAGGGGTACTGTTTTTAGATGAGTTTGCTGAATTTCCCAAAAGAATTTTGGAATTATTGCGTCAGCCTTTGGAAGAACGTACCATGAAGATTATGAGAGAAAGAGGCGAATATGTGTTTCCTGCGGATTTTATGCTGGTGGCAGCGATGAATCCCTGTCCATGTGGAAATTATCCAGATTTGAATAAATGTACATGCACTACACCGCAGATACAATCTTATTTAGGCAGATTAAGCCAACCGCTTCTTGATCGGATTGACTTGTGTGTGGAAGTGGAAAAGGTAGCATACCAATCCTTGATAGGTACAGAGCAGGAAGAAAGTTCGAAGGAGATTCGAGCGCGGGTACTGCAGGCGAGAGCACGTCAAAAAGAACGATATGCCAGCTGGCAGATAGAGACGAATGCACAACTTGGTATGCGAGAAATTGACGAATTTTGTCGAATCGGAATGGAAGAAAAGAGGATGATGGAGCAGGCTTATGAAAAGTTAAACTTGACGGCAAGGACCTATCACAAAGTGTTATGCGTGGCAAGGACAATTGCAGATTTGGATGAAGAAACAGATATTTCAAAAAGACATTTACGAGAGGCGCTAGGCTATCGTACCTTTTCATACAAAGAATGGAGGAGATAAATTGAAATACGAATATTGGTTTGGAAATATCAAAGGATTAAGCGGAAAAAGGAAGTTAGAGATTCGAACGCAAGTGAAGTCGGCAGAAGCTTTATATTATATAGAAGAGATGGAATTAAAACATCTTGTACCAGAAGAAAAAGAGCGCCGTTTGATTTTGGATAGCCGAAAAGAATGGGATACAACAAAGGAGTATGAAAAAATACAGGAGAAAGGAATTCAATTTGTAACAAGGCTGGATCAGGCTTATCCAAAACGATTGAAACAGATTCCATCCTCACCTTATGCACTTTACATCAAAGGGAAAATTCCTATGGAAGAAAAAAGAACGGCCGCAATTGTTGGAGCGAGGGAATGCAGTGCTTACGGTGAAAGTATGGCAAGAGCTTTTGGAAAAGCTTTGGGGCAAGCTGGAGTTCCTATTATCAGTGGCATGGCGCGAGGAATTGATAGTGTGGCACAAAAAGGTGCATTAGATTATGGCGGTACAAGTTATGGAGTCTTAGGATGCGGTGTGGATGTTTGCTATCCAAGAGAACAAATTGAGCTATACATGAAATTGCAGGAGCAAGGAGGACTTATTTCGGAATTTCCAGTGGGAACCAGTCCCTTGAAACAAAACTTTCCGGCACGAAATCGAATTATCAGTGGGTTGGCAGATCTTGTTTTGGTGATAGAAGCAAAGGAAAAGAGTGGTTCACTCATTACAGCTGATATGGCACTGGAACAAGGAAAAGATGTGTACGCACTTCCGGGAGCAGTAGATAGTGCTTTGAGCAGAGGGTGCAATCAGCTGATCAAACAGGGAGCAGACGTTTTATTATCCCCAGAAGAACTGATAGAAGAACTGGGAATTTCCGTGTCAAATTCTTCGCAAGAAAAAGTCTTTGAAAAAATTTCACTTGAAAGTGCAGAAAATATAGTGTATAGTTGCCTTGGTTTCAAACCGAAAAGTTTGGGGGATATTCAAAAAATGGTGAATATGCCGATTCAAGTGCTAATGGATCATTTGATTTCGTTAGAATTACAAGGTTTGATCCGAGAAGTAGCAAAAAATCATTATGTGAAAATAGATAGATAAACGTGGAGGAGCAGACAAATGGCACGCTATTTAGTGATTGTGGAATCACCAGCGAAGGTGAAGACCATTAAAAAATTTTTGGGAAGTAGTTATGTAGTAACTGCATCAAATGGTCATGTGCGTGATTTACCAAAGAGTACATTAGGAATTGATGTGGAAAATAATTTCGAACCAAAGTATATCACCATTCGAGGAAAGGGGGATATTTTGGCAAATCTTCGTAAAGAAGTGAAGAAAGCAGATAAGATCTATCTCGCAACTGACCCTGACCGCGAAGGGGAGGCAATTGCGTGGCATTTATATCATGCGTTGAAATTAGAAAATAAAAAAGTATATCGTATCAGCTTCAATGAGATTACAAAGAATGCAGTAAAAGCATCTATCAAAGAAGCGAGAGAGATTGATACAGACTTAGTAGATGCACAACAGGCAAGACGTGCGCTTGACAGAATGGTAGGATACCGTATCAGTCCAGTGCTATGGGCAAAAGTAAAAAGAGGTCTTAGTGCAGGACGTGTTCAATCTGTTGCACTTCGTATTATTGCAGATCGCGAAGAAGAGATTGATGCATTTATTCCAGAAGAATATTGGACATTGGATGCAACACTTCGTGTGGAAGGGGAAAAGAAACCACTTGTAGCTAAGTTTTACGGAACGGATAAGAAGATGACCATTTCCTCTCAAAAAGAAATGGAATCTATTTTAAAAGAGATTGAAGAAGAAACATTCTATGTGGATGAAGTGAAAAAAGGGGAACGTAGTAAAAAAGCACCATTGCCATTTACAACAAGTACCTTACAACAGGAAGCTTCGAAAGTATTAAACTTTGCAACACAAAAGACAATGCGTATTGCACAGCAATTATACGAAGGTGTCGATGTGAAAGGAAGCGGTACGATTGGGGTTATCACATACCTACGTACAGATTCTACAAGAATTTCACAAGAAGCAGATGAAAATGTAAGAGCATATATTTCAGAAGTGTACGGAGAAAATTATACATCGAAATTAGAAAAGAAGGCAGACAGCAATAAAAAAATTCAAGATGCCCATGAAGCCATTCGTCCAACTGATGTCACAAGAACACCAGCGATGTTAAAAGATTCTCTTACAAGAGACCAACTTCGTTTGTATCAGTTAATCTGGAAACGTTTTGTAGCAAGTAGAATGGAACCTGCAGTGTATGAAACAACTTCTGTTAAGATTGGTGCAGGAGCATATCGCTTTGTTGTATCTGCATCTAAAGTAAAATTCGAAGGGTTCCGTGCAGTATACGTGGAATCAGATGAAGAAAAAGCAGAAAATAATGTTTTGGTAAAAAGCATTGATAAAGATTCCAAATTAACAAAAGAATCATTTGAACCAAAACAACACTTTACACAGCCACCATCTCATTATACAGAAGCAGCACTTGTAAAAACATTGGAAGAATTGGGCATTGGCCGTCCAAGTACGTATGCACCAACTATTTCTACAATTATTGCAAGACGTTATGTAGCAAAGGAAAGCAAGAATTTATATTTGACAGAAATTGGTGAAGTGGTAAATAACATTATGAAACAATCTTTCCCAAGTATTGTAGATGTGAACTTTACAGCAAGTATGGAAGGACTTCTCGACTTAATCGCAGAAGGAAAAGTAGAGTGGAAATCAGTTATCAGCAATTTTTATCCAGACTTAGATGAAGCAGTAAAAACTGCGGAAAAAGAATTGGAAAAAGTAAAGATTGAGGATGAAGTGACAGATGTAATCTGTGAAGAATGTGGCCGTAATATGGTAATCAAATATGGACCACACGGCAAATTCTTAGCATGTCCAGGATTCCCAGATTGCCGCAATACAAAACCATATTTGGAAAAAGTAGGAGTAGCATGTCCAGTTTGTGGAAAAGATGTAGTACTTCGTAAGACCAAAAAAGGAAGAAAATATTATGGCTGTGAGGATAATCCGACTTGCGAATTTATGTCATGGCAAAAGCCTTCAGAAAAGAGATGTCCAGAGTGTGGAAGCTATATGGTAGAAAAAGGAACCAAGCTTTCCTGCGCAAATGAGTCTTGCGGATATAAAGAAGAAAAGAAAAATTAAAATTGTGTAGAAAAAATCCGAATTGTATGATAATATACAAATGTGTATAAAATTTATCAGAGTTTTCTAAAGGGTCTATTAGGAAGGTAAGAAATCAATCATATAATGGAGGAAGAACAATGAGCGTACAATTATTAGATAAGACCAGAAAAATTAATCGATTATTGCATAATAACAATTCAAGTAAGGTTGTATTCAACGATATTTGTGATGTATTGACTGAAATTTTACAATCGAATGTTCTTGTAGTAAGCAAGAAAGGAAAAGTTCTTGGGGTAGGAAGATGTGCAGGTGTCGATTTAATCAACGAACTTATTGAAAATAAGGTCGGCAGTCATATTGATCATATGTTAAATGAAAGAATGCTTAGTGTTCTTTCGACAAAAGAAAATGTGAATTTACAAACACTTGGATTTTCAGCAGATGTAGTGAAAGGATATCAAGCAATCATTACGCCGATTGAAATCGCAGGAGAACGTTTGGGAACATTATTCCTATACAAGAAAGAAGCATTTTATGAAATCGATGATATTATTTTAAGTGAATATGGAACAACTGTTGTTGGTTTGGAAATGCTTCGCTCAGTAAATGAAGAAAGTCAGGAAGAGATTCGTAAAGAACAGATTGTACAATCTGCAATCAGTACCCTTTCTTTCTCAGAATTAGAAGCAATTGTTCACATTTTTGATGAATTAGAAGGTACAGAAGGAATTCTTGTAGCAAGTAAGATCGCAGACCGTGTTGGAATTACAAGATCTGTAATTGTAAATGCACTTCGCAAATTCGAAAGTGCAGGAGTGATTGAATCGCGTTCATCAGGAATGAAGGGAACATATATCAAAGTTGTAAATGATTTTATTTTTGATGAATTAGAAGAAATCAAAAGAAAAAAAGCAGAGTAAATTAAGAAGGGAGTCAGGAACACTGATTCCCTTTTTTAGATGAAGGTGTGGAAATGAAGAAAAATGAAAAAGCTGTTTTAAGCATGAAAAAAACATTGTTATCAGGAATGTTATTCGATGAAAGTGCATATAGTTGTACTGTTTGGAAATATCATCCAGCTAGTGAATGTATATATTTAGTGTTGGAAGACGCACAACTGACAGAAGTGTCACTGGATGCTATCTATGATGTGTGTGTGGAAGCGGATGGTGTCGAAGAAAGATGTGAAGGCAGAATCAAAGAAAGATACCGAGCAGAAGCAGGCAATATGTTGAAATTCCAAGTGGAAAATGGATTTTATAAAAATACTATAAAGTTGGTTGACAAACAATAAGTCGAGTGTTATTTTAGATAGTAGTTAATAACTAGCACTCAAAAGGAAAGAGTGCTAATAATATATTAGAGCTAGTAAGGAGGCTGTCATTATGAGATTAGTACCATTAGGAGACAGAGTTGTATTAAAACAAGTAGAAGCAGAAGAAACAACAAAATCAGGAATTGTTTTACCAGGACAAACAAAAGAAAAACCACAACAAGCGGAAGTTGTAGCTGTTGGACCAGGTGGAATGGTTGATGGGAAAGAAGTGACAATGTTAGTATCTGTTGGCGATAAAGTTATTTATTCTAAATATGCAGGAACAGAAGTAGAATTAGACGGAGAAGAATATCTTGTTGTAAAACAAAACGATATTTTAGCAGTTATTAAATAATTTCAAGGGAAAGACAGGAGGTAATATATCATGGCAAAAGAAATTAAATATGGAGCAGAAGCTAGAGAAGCGTTAGAAGCTGGTGTAAATAAATTAGCAAACACTGTAAGAGTAACAATTGGACCAAAAGGAAGAAACGTAGTATTAGACAAATCATTTGGCGCACCATTGATCACAAACGATGGTGTAACAATTGCAAAAGAAATCGAATTAGAAGATGCATTTGAAAATATGGGTGCACAATTGATCCGTGAAGTAGCAGCGAAAACAAATGATGTAGCTGGGGATGGAACAACAACAGCAACTGTTTTAGCACAAGCAATGGTACAAGAAGGAATGAAAAACCTTGCAGCTGGAGCAAACCCAATTGTTCTCCGTAAAGGAATGAAAAAAGCAGCTGATCGAGCAGTAGAAGCAATCAGCGCAATGAGCAGCAAAATCGAAAGCAAAGAAAAGATTGCAAATGTAGCAGCAATTTCAGCAGGAGATGCTGAAGTAGGAGCTATGGTAGCAGATGCTATGGAAAAAGTATCAAACGATGGTGTTATCACAATCGAAGAATCAAAAACAATGAAAACAGAATTAGATCTTGTAGAAGGTATGCAATTTGACCGTGGATATATCTCAGCTTACATGGCAACAGATATGGAAAAAATGGAAGCAGTATTAGATAATCCATATATCTTGATCACAGATAAGAAAATTTCTAATATTCAAGAATTACTTCCAATCTTAGAACAAATTGTACAATCAGGTTCAAGATTATTAATCATTGCAGAAGATATCGAAGGAGAAGCACTTACAACATTAATCGTTAACAAATTACGTGGTACATTTAATGTAGTTGCAGTAAAAGCTCCAGGATATGGTGATAGAAGAAAAGCAATGTTAGAAGATATTGCAATCTTAACAGGTGGCCAAGTGATTTCAGAAGAACTTGGATTAGATTTAAAAGAAACTACATTAGCTCAATTAGGACGTGCAAAATCTGTAAAAGTACAAAAAGAAAATACAGTAATCGTAGATGGTATGGGAGATAAAGCAGCAATCGCTGGCCGTATCAATCAAATCAAAGCAGTAATGGAAGAAACAACATCTGATTTTGATAGAGAAAAATTACAAGAAAGACTTGCAAAATTGGCAGGTGGTGTTGCAGTAATCCGTGTAGGTGCCGCAACAGAAACAGAAATGAAAGAAGCAAAACTTCGTATGGAAGATGCACTTTCAGCAGCAAAAGCAGCAGTAGAAGAAGGGATTGTTGCAGGTGGTGGTTCTGCATACATTCACGCTTCTAAAGAAGTTGCAAAACTTGCGGAAGAATTAGAAGGCGATGAAAAAACAGGTGCAAAGATTATCTTAAAAGCATTAGAAGCACCATTGTTCCACATTGCAGCAAATGCAGGTTTAGAAGGCGCTGTAATTATTAACAAAGTAAGAGAACAACAAGCAGGAATCGGATTTGATGCATACAATGAAGAATATGTAGATATGGTAAAAGCAGGTATTCTTGATCCAGCTAAGGTTACAAGAAGTGCGTTACAAAATGCAACAAGTGTTGCTTCTACATTATTAACAACTGAATCTGTAGTTGCAAACATCAAGGAAGATGTTCCAGCTATGCCAGCAGGCGGCGGAATGGGTATGATGTAATTCCGAAAGGGACCGTGTAAACG
>CAZINB010000021.1:0-35007 GCA_964540565.1 uncultured Faecalimonas sp. | reverse complement strand
TCTTCGTTCAGCTGCAGACTACGCAAAAGCACATATCGATGGCACAATTTCATTAGTGCATGTACTTTCTCCTCTTTTATTCCAAATGCTTCTGCATAGTTCTTTCGAATTTTTTCTGCCGAAACAATGGTCCCTGTATAGTTTTTATGGGATAAGGATCCTTTTGATGGGCCTCCTGCTTTTCCTACTCTGGAAAAACCAACTTTTTTAAAAGCCCCCATTGCATGCCACACTTGAATAAATTCAGTCCCCTTCCGAATTGGAATCGGATACATCACAGGAATAAAATCATCTACCAGAATCCATCTTGCTGTTGCAAGTTGCTTACATAACTTTTTCTTTTCCTCAGTAGTTCTTTTCGTTGTAATTCTTTTTTTGAAATTATACTCAACATGATACCGTTCTTTATCAATGGCTTCATCAATATACTTCAGATTGCCCGATAGTGATTCTCTCGACTCTGATAACATTACTATTTGGTTTGACTTAATTCGATTCGTTATCGTGTAAAACAAATAATAGACGATATAATCCATCTGGCGCAAAATCTGAAGCGTTCTTACTACGATTGGCTTTAATTTCTTTTTCATACCCTCACCCTACACATTCATAAATTCTTGGTACTCATTCAGCACTTCTTCTGGGTCGCCAATCTTAATAACTTTTCCATCATGCATCCACATAACCTTATCACACAATTCAATCAAGGTACTGATGTTGTGCGAAACGATTACCACTGTTCGTTCTTCGCTATCAATCAATTCCTTCATTTTTGCGTAACTCTTCTTTTTAAAACGCTGATCTCCTACGCTTAAAACTTCATCGATCAACATAATATCTGTTTCCAGTGTCGCTGTTATTGCAAATGCTAGTTTAGAATACATCCCACTTGAATAGGTTCGTACTGGCTTGTCAATAAACTCACCTAATTCTGCAAACTCAATAATTTCATCTAATTTCCCTTTGATAAATTCTTCCGAAAAGCCAAGCAACATTCCTGACAAAAAGATATTATCTCTTCCTGTCATTTCTCGCTGAAAGCCAACACCTATAGATAGTAGAGAAATCGTGTTTCCCTTCAAATCAATACTTCCACAATCCGGTGCGAAAATCCCAGCCAATGCATTCAGCATCGTTGATTTCCCACATCCATTTTTCCCGATGATGCCAAGGATTTCTCCCTTTTTGACTTTAAACGAAACATGGCTAACCGCCTCAAACTCTTCCATCTCTATCTTTTTTCGATGTAATAAACTTTTCTTAATCGAATATTTTTGAATATTTTGATAGCGAATACAAAGGTCATTCACTTCTATCGCATAATCTACGCTCATATTTATACCACCTTCGCGTAACTATTTTCATATTTATAAATTCTTTTCACACCCCATAATGCAATGATTACACTGCCTACAAAAATAACAGCAAGCAGACGCATGGATGGTCTTTGTCCATAAATCAAGCATTGTCTCATAGCTGAAAGCAATGCCGCTATTGGGTTTGCTTTTAATAGCACTTCCCCTAACGCACCTGGGATTCTTTCTTTGATATTATAGAAAATACCTGTCATGTAAAAAACAAATTTCAATGCAATCGAAACGATATTATTCAAGTCTGTAACAAATACTCCAAAATGTAATAAATGTACTCCTATCGCAAATGTCACTAAAAATAAATCCAGCAACACGATTGGCGCAAATAATACCTTTTCTGTAATCGGTACTTTGCAAATCAACATCATCACGACAACAATCCCCAATGAGATTAACATTTTAAATGCATGTACCATCATTTTTTCAATAAACAGGATATATTTGGGTATATATACTTTTGAAATAATTGCCTTATTACTTTTGATATTTTTTACACTGTTTGTAATTCCTCGATTGAAGAAATCCCACATAGAAATTCCTATAAAAACAAAAATAGTAAAATATTTTTCCGTTGCTTTAAATATATATCCAAAAACAAAAACATAAAGCAGCATCATGCAGAGCGGTTCTAAGATCCACCAGACCCAATTTAAATAGGAATTGGCAACTTCTGATTTCAAATCCGCTTTTGCTGCATAAATACTATAATGCCAATATTTTTTTACATCTGTCACAAATCTTTTTAATGTGTTCATTTCATCTTCCTTACTTTTCCCAAATCAAAATGGTTTTTCCACCCGATTTATGAATATCTATATCAAATGCCGCATTCATATCTTGGATTGTTTTTATCGTGACAACTTCTCCAATAATGCGTTCCAGATATTCTTCTATATCTTCATTTTCTTCACATAATTTGATGATTTCTCGGAAATCTTTCACACCACTTCGGCTGCTTCCAAACAGATTCAATCCTTTTTCCAGCAACATTCTTGTGTTAATGGATACTGGATTTTCAGATACTCCCAGTAAAGCAATCGTTCCTTCTGGCCGGATAAAATCTATAATTTGATTAATCGCCTTAGATGCTGCTTCTGCTCCTACACATTCAAATACATGATCTATTTCCATCTCATTTGGAATATTCATTATATTGTAGGTTTCATCTACAAATACAAAGTCTGACATTTTATCATCATTTTTTCCAAAGATACAGATTTTACTGTCTGGAAATTTCTTTTTCAATAGAAGGGATGTGATAAACGCAAGGTTTCCGTCTCCCCACACTCCAAGCACATTTCTTCTTGCATGTGCTTTCTGATCAAAACGCGAAATTGCATGATATGCCACAGATGCTAATTCTAAAAATGCAGCTACATTTTTGTTCATTTTTTCTGGCAATCGCACAATGCGGTCTCGTCTCATTGCAATTGTTTCCTGCATGAATCCATCAAATCCACTCGCACGAAATTTACTGCTTGTCAAATAATTTTCAGCGATAATTTCATCAAATTCTGATGGTGTATTTGGCACCATCACAACTGCTTCTCCTGGTTTGAATTCATCTTTGGGATCATATACCACTTCACCCACGCCTTCATGTATCAGCGCCATTGGTAATTTACTTTTTAAGACTTCTGGGGATCTTCTCCCTTGGTAATATCTCTGATCGGCATTACAAATTGCCAAATGTGTTGGTCTGACAAGTACATCTTCTTTCTGCAGATTTATCTCGGTAAACTCTGCTTCAAATTTTCTTGGTGCAACTAGTCTATATACTGTATTTAGCACTCTTTATCTCCTCTCAACAATGTCTCTGCCAACTGTAAATCATAAGGATATGTTACTTTGATATTGAATGTTTCGCCTTGAACCAATCCAACTTTTTCTCCTTTGATCACAAATACCTTTGCTGCATCTGTCAAAATTTCTTTTTCTTCCACAGACAAACTACTATACAATTCTTTAAACATCTTCGCTTTAAAGCTTTGTGGCGTTTGTCCTTGATAATATTTTGAGCGATCTGGAATTTTAGAAATCACTTCTCCATCCATGCTCTCTACAATCGTATCCGTTGCTGGAATCACTGTATCACATGCAACACCTTCTAATGCCATACGAATGTTATCCTCGATAATTCGATGTGTTACAAATGGTCGCACTGCGTCGTGTGTAACGACAATCGTACTATCGTCGATTCCATACTGTTCTTCAATGTAATTTATCGCATTTAAGATTGTGTCATTGCGTGTTTTCCCTCCTGGAATTACCACAACTTTATCCAACATAGCTAAATGCTTTTTCAATATATCTTTCGTATATACAACCCATTGTTCTGGACATAGCACGATTACTTTTTCCATTTTACTATTAACACAAAATTTTTCTACCGTATGAACAATGATTGGTTTTCCACCAATGTGTAAATATTGCTTTGGTTTTTCCACATTTCCCATGCGACTTCCGATTCCGCCTGCTAATACTACTCCAAATATCATATTATTCCTCTTCTTTCTCTGCTATAAGGCTCTCATAAATTCTTTCACGTTGACTGCTATCATCAAATAAAAAGAAGGCTTTCATTCTGTCCATATAGATTTTCTCTGCTTCTCCCTGATTTTCCAAAATCATGCGCAATGCCTCCAATGCTTCTTGATGCTGTTGACATAACGCTCCAAAAGCATCTTCAAATTTTAGATCTAATTCTCGGTATAAATTCATTCCCGCCTTAAACTTCACATAATCTGGTATAAAATACACAATCGCTCTTTGCAAATATACAAAATCATATACATAGCTTGAGAAATCTGTAATAAACACCTTATAATCACTGTCATTATGCATTTCGTTTAGCACAATTCTTGGTGAATCTATTTCATATAAATCAGCATATTTTTGCAAGATTGGATGCAGTTTGAAATTCAGCACATAGTCATGTTTTTCCAACATTTCATGAAGCTCTTTACTTGTTAAGAATGCATAACTTTCTTGGTAAAATTCCGATTCCATAAATCTGTTTTTATTTGTAATCTCATTCGCTTCCCCTGCACTCAACAAATACGAACGCCATGATGGTGCATATAAAATTAAGTTCTTTGCCTCTGCATGTTTATCGATAAAATCATACCTTGGCATTCCTGCTTTTATCATATGTTCCTCCGTGAAGCAATAATTTTCCTTCAAATTATTTACTTCAAAGGAAGTCGATACAACCTCTCGGTCTAAAAACAAACGGTCCAAAGAATATTTCCATGGCATATGAGCATGTAATACACCATGCTGCAAATAAATCACTTCTGGCATACTGCATATATCAAGATATTGCGTATAAGTCTTCTTGCTAAATGGAATGCAATTTCCCGGCTCAATAAATGCTGTAATTAACTTATCACTTCTTAAATAGAGCATTTTATGTTTTAAAGATTTGAAAGACAAAAATTTCTCTGCTTCTTTCCCAAAATATTTCTTATTAAACTCCGCTGTATTATTTGATACATAATAACGCTTGATTCCATCTTGCTTCTTAATATCGTGACAATATTGAAAATATGCATTATCTTTTACCACACTTACACAATCATAGTACAACCATATTGGCTTACGCACTGGCATATGTTTCACGAGCGTTCTCATAATTGCCTTTTTCGGTTCCTTTATCAGATACTCCATAAATGTGCTGATTCGAATAAGTCTTGTCTGTTTCTGATAAGCTTTCTTACTTTTTTCTTTGCTGCAAACAGTAAAATAACGATTGTTTGGATTATAGCGAATGCAATGCCATTTGTTGTAATATTCATAACGCTTCAATGTATCTGAAAAAATATTTAACAAAGGAAACATCATATTTCCTTCTATCAGTTCTTCTCCAATTTCTACATAAAATTTCCATCTATTGATGCTCGTAATATCAATAACAGTTTCAAATAGGTAAGCCTGTGCATTTTTTTCCTTACTATTTTCATATGAATACGAAGATTCTCTTAGCGGTATTTCTTTTTTCTCACCCACCAAATCATTCACAATCATATATAACTTCGGCTTATCACAAAATGCAAATACGGGCGAACGCAGATATGCCTGCATATATATTTGCTTCTTGTTTATCTTCATTTTGTGCACGGAAATATCTATTTTGGAATCTGCATATAACAATACATCGTTGTTCAACAAAGCTACGCTATTTTTAGTAGCAAGAACCTTCCACTGACAATTTTGACGCAAATTCACAAAATATTGTCTATGGTATTTACTTACTTTTGGATGATTACATATTACTTCCTCATCCACCAATGAAAGTAATGCTCCAATTCGTTCTAATTGTTTTTTATACGCATCCCCTTCTAAATGATAAGGCAATAAAATACTGTCTTTGAATTTCCAATCGATATCATTTACAAATAACGCTTGATAATATTGAGGTACCAATCCATTGTACTGTGCAAAAAAAGTTTCCCAAAAACTCATTGTTTTGTCAAACAAATAGTACGCATGGAATTTTGTTTTTGTAATACTTTGAGAATGTTGTAAATACAAATAACACGCTTCTTCACAATATCCAATCTTCAATTTATCTTTGATGATTTCCATACTGAATTTCTGATCTTCATGCATAAATCCAGGTGTGGTATCAAAATAAATCTTATCTTCTTTTTTATTTTTAATGCAATAGTTAACTGTTGTAACAGCTGCATACCAATTTTCACGTTCTGTCAAATCATAAATGCCTGTTTTGGTCAAATAACGATATCGATAATGCAAGGACATTGGTTTTCCATTTTTCATTCTGACAATTTTGTATTCTACCAGATCAACTTCATCATAATGTGCATCAAAAAAACGCACCAAATTGCCTACACTCTCTGGTGTAAGTGTGTCGTCTGAATCTAGGAACAAAATATACTTTCCGTTTGCAATATCTAAGCCTTTGTTTCTCGTTTTCGACAATCCCATATTTTCTTGTTCGATTGCAACAATATTTTTATATTTCTGGGCATATTCACGCAGCACTTCACCACTTTTGTCCGTTGAACCATCATTAATTGCAATTACTTCGATTCTTGAAAAATCATAATCTTGATTTATTAAAGATTCCAAACATACTGCCAAATAATTTTCTACGTTATATACTGGTACAATGACTGACACATCATATTGAAATGTTTCTCGCTTCGTATTTTCCAACTTTTTCTCCATTCCTTTTTCCATCCTAAATATTATCTTTCATCACGATACATTCCTGCAATCGTATTTATATCAACACCATCTCGATACATTTTTCGAAGCCGGTTCATCTTCCACATCACTTGCAATTTAGGAATTGTTTTCTTTGGAAAACGTCTATCTGAGGTATAAATACGTTGTTTCGCTATCCCTAGTTTTATTCCTTTTTCTTTTAAAGTAAGAGACAATTGATAATCTTCCATAATTGGTATCTCTGGAAACATTCCTATCTCAAAGAAAAGGTCTCGTTCTATAAAAATCCCTTGATCTCCAAACATCACCTTACGGTCTTTAATACGATGGTTTGAGATCACACGACAGGTAAACATAAAAAAGCTTTTTGAATGAAACGCAATTCCGAAACACCCGGCTCTATGATTTTTCATAACAGTTTCTATCTGCTTCAATGGTTCTTTTGGAAGTTCACTATCACAGTGCAAGAAAAACAAGATTTCTCCGCTGCTTGCCTTTGCTCCTACATTCATCTGATTCGCACGTCCCTTTGAAGCATGAAGTAAGCAGAACTCTGGCGAAATTTTCGCCAAAGTATCATCTGTACTTCCACCATCTACTAAAATGATCTCACATTGATCTTTTAGAAGACGTAACTGTTCTTGCATTTTTTCAATTGTTTTTTCCTCATTATATATCGGTACAATAATTGATATTTTCTTTTGCATTTTGTTTCCTTTCAATATTAGCGCATCAAAAAAGAAGCCTCAGAATCTCTGAAACTTCTTTTATTATACCTACTGTCTCTTATTACGTCTAATAGATATAATCTATAATATTATAGATTATATCTATACCATGCATTCATGAATATCTTCTTCATGAAGTCCTACCGATGCCATCACTGCTACAAGTTCCTCTCTCGCATCTAATTCTGCACACCATGACAATCCGCATCCCGATGAAATTGCTCTTGGAACAGGAATTAATCTGCCAGCAACATTTCGTTCTTTACATACTTTTTCCATTGCCATTGCATCTGCAGTTGTGTGAAATGTAATAATCAATTTTAATTCTTTCTGTCTCATCGTTACTCTTCCTCTGCCAATTCTTTGATTGCTCGAATTGCAGTTTCAATCTCTTCTTCTGTATTATAATGAGAAAAACTGAATCGAACTGCGCCTTGATCTACGGTACCAAGTGCTTCATGCATAAGCGGTGCACAATGAGCTCCTGGTCTTGTTGAAATACCATATGTCATTAAAAGTTCATCGCTTACTTCTGACGAATCGTAATCCCCAATATTCAATGTTACGATTGGGCATCTCTTTTCCGTCTCAAAGTCTCCATACACTTTAATTCCTGGAATATCTTTTACTCCATGGTAAAACTTCCACATATGTTGTAATTCTTTTTCACGAATGCTATCGATTCCTTCTTTTTCAAGATAACTGATTGCTGCTCCTAACCCTGCAATTCCATGGCCATTCAATGTACCTGCTTCTAATGCTGTTGGCATATCATCTGGATGTTTTTTACTATAAGTAAGCACACCGCTTCCACCAGATTTTAATGGTCTGATGTGCAGCCCTTCTCTCACATATAAACCACCTGTACCTTGTGGTCCTAAGAGACTTTTATGTCCTGTAAAACATAGCACATCAATGTGCATTGCCTGTACATCAATTGGATAAACCCCTGCAGTTTGAGACGCATCTACAATTAACAATACATTATGACGTTTTGCAATTTCACCTACGCGAGCTACATCCACATAATTTCCTGTAAGATTCGAACCATTTGTACACACGATTGCCTTCGTGTTTTCACGAATACAAGCTTCCATTTCTTCATAAGAAATATTTCCTTTTGCATCACTTTTTACAAATGTAAGCCCTACTCCTTCTTCTTCCAATTCATAAAGTGGTCGAAGTACCGAGTTGTGTTCCAATACCGTTGTCACTACATGATCTCCTGCTGAGAGCAATCCCTTGATTGCGATATTCAAACTCTCTGTGGAGTTATTTGTAAAAACAATTTGTTTTGCATTTTCTGCATGAAAGAATCTTGCCAACGCATCTCTTGTATTGTAAATCACTCTCGATGCACTCAAAGACGCTGCATGCGCTCCTCGACCTGCATTTCCCATAGAAGTCATCGCCCCAACTACTGCATCAATCACTTCTTGTGGTTTCTGCATCGTTGTAGCTGCATTATCCATGTAAATCATATGGCACCTCTTTCTTCTTGTATAGTTCTTTCACTAACTTGATCAAGCGTTCTGTTGCTTTTGAAGGCTGTAAGTTGCGGTCATACACAACATTCATATCACGTTTAGCTGCTTTTTCCGAAATTGGAAGCGCCAAAAGTGTTCCTTTTTCCACTTCCTCTTCCGCTGCTAATTTGGAAATCACTGAAATTCCCATTCCGCTGCTAACCGCTTTCTTAATCGCTTCTGGATTTTCCATACTTGCAATTACATTTAACTTCGACAGGCTAATCCCAATCTTTCGTAACTGCTTTTCTGCCTCTTTTCGAGTTCCTGAACCTTCTTCACGCATAATTAGATTTTCATTCAAAATCCAATTTGCACTTGTTGCTTTCCCCATCATTTCACGATACTTTTCCGTGTTCGGTGTGATTACCACCAACTCATCTTGATAAAATGGGATGTGTTTACAGATTTTTTTATCCAGAACGGTTCCTGTAAATCCAACATCTACTGTATGGTTTGTCACCTGTTCCACAACTTTTGCACTGTCTGTTTCAATTACTTTAAATTGCTGACCAGGATATCTTTCGTTAAATGCAACAAGAATCTTCGGCAACAAATATTGTGCCGGGATTGTAGAAGCTGCAATCGTAAGACATTGTTCTTCTTTCTCCTCTTGTGTTGCAAATGCAATTTCTATCTTTCTTTGCAAAGCAATCATTTGCTTTGCGTATTCGTATAATGTTTCCCCACTCTCAGATAAATGAACTTCTTTTGTGTTGCGAACAAACAAACGACTGTTCAATTCCTTTTCCAGAGATGAAATGTGAGCGCTGATAGTCGGCTGCGTTAAGAATAATTCTTTCGCAACTTTCGAGAAACTGCCTGTATCGGCAATTCTCACAAACGCTTCTAACTGTTTTAAATTCATATAAATGATACCCTTTCACTCTCTGTTCCATTTTTCTTCGTAACTTTAATGCTGTCCATATATTCCAATATTGGCTTCGCACTTTTTCTACTCGTATTCAGTAAATCTCTTACCTCTGCAATTGTAATCAATGGATTTTCTTTTAATCTAGCTTGAATTACTTCTTTTGCATGATCGATAATAGTCTTTAATGTATAAATATCGTCTGCAATTTTCACTACAAACCCTTCATCTATAAGTAACAGAAGAATATCCTCTACTACTTCTTTTTCCAAATTGCCAAATGAGATCTCTGAAAATCGCACAAAATCAAATTGTGCCTTTTGGAACGTTTTTTCCATTATTTTTTTCACTTTATCGTAAGCACTATCTTTACTTACTTCAAATTCTGGAAGGCATAAATACTCTTGATAGCGTCTGATGATTCCTTCTTGCTCCAGCATATCCATATACATATCAAATACGTTCAATTTGACTTTTTTCAAATAGGTCACTTGTACTTCTGCTTTTTTCATACCATAGCGATATGGATAGTTCTGATGATAAGAACGAATCGCCTGCAACATGGTATGGCGAAGCTGATTTTCTGCTGCTGTATGCCATACAAAGGTTTCTTTTTTCATCGGAAAGACTTTGACAATTCCTTGTGCTTCTAAGGATTTCACATCTTCCACTACTTCTTCCTGTGACAGCGCTGTAAGTTTTGCTAATTCAGTAAGTGTAATCATTGTATCTCCATGTGCTTTTACATGCATCTCGATTACATCTTCTGAAGAACCTGACTCTTTGCGTGTCAATTCATCAATTGCTGTCTGGTCAAAGCGACGTTTCTTCGTTGGGTTCGGTTCTAACACCACTCCACCACCGATGGTTTCCATTGGCGAGTAAAAACGTACTACAAATTTATCACCACGTCTAAGTGCAATTTCTTCTTCCAATCGAAGTTGTACAAGTCCACTTTCATTTGGTCCAATCTCTTCTTTATCAAGCAATACTGCGCGACATAAGATTTCACTTGTTCCTGTAAACAAATGCAAACGACTATGGTTTGTAAGAACACGATTCGAGTTTGGAAGAACATTCAGACGTACATCCAGCATCATCGTATTACGCATATTATTTGGTGGGGCAAGCACGCACCCTCTTTTAATTTCGCTTTTCTTTATATTGGATAAATTAATCGCCACACGCTGTCCTGCATAACAAGTATCTACATCTTGTCCATGCACTTGAATACTTCGAATCTTGCATGGTTTTCCCATAGGATACATTTCAAGATTATCTTCTTTTGAAATTGTTCCTGCAAGAAGCGTTCCTGTGATAATTGTTCCAAATCCAGATAAACTAAACGCTCTGTCAATCGGAAGTCTTGGAATGGTCTGAATATCTTTTTCCACAACTTCTTCCGCTGTCAAACGTTCTATCGCATCTATCAATTCTGGAATGCCTTGCCCTGTCGCTGCTGAAATCTTCACAACAGGCGCGTGTTCCAGAAAAGTACCTTCTAATTCTTCTTTAATCTCTTCTTCTACTAGTTCTAGCCATTCTTCATCTACTAAATCGCATTTATTGAGTACGATAATACTTTTTTCAATCCCAAGTAATCCTAAGATATCCATATGTTCTCTTGTCTGAGGCATGATTCCTTCGTCTGCTGCAATTACAAGCATAACAAGATCCATCCCAACAACTCCGGCTACCATATTGTTAATAAATCTTTCATGTCCTGGAACATCAATGATTCCAACACGGTCTCCGTTCTTCAAGTCAAAATACGTGAATCCTAAGTCTATGGTAATTCCACGTCTTTGTTCTTCTTCCCAACGGTCTGTATTTCTTCCTGTTAAGGCTTTGATCAAAGTCGTTTTCCCATGGTCGATATGACCTGCCGTCCCAATAATAATGTTCTTCATATTCGAATAACCTCTCTAGTTACATATTTCTTTCAATTGACGGAACGCTTCAAAATCCATTGGACGAAGTGTTCTCACGTCTAATAAAATCTTATCATTTACTGTTCTTGGAATGATTGGAATTTGTAAAAATCGCATGCGTGTTTCTAACTCTGCCGTAGAAATATTTCTTGGCTTAATGGTAACAGCTTTGCTTGGAATTCTTTCCAATGGAAGTGAACCTCCGCCAATCTGGGATTCACAATCCTCAATTGCAATCTCTGCATCTAATCCCATTCCAATTAACATTCTTTTTAATTTTCTAGCATCTTTCAAAACATCTTCCTGTGTCTTTGTAATCATTTGTAATACAGGAATATTTTGAATTGCTCGTTTTTCTGATAAATATTCTTTTAATACAACTTCAAGCGCAGTTGCTGTAAATTTATCAATACGAAGCGCTCTTGTAAGTTGATTTTTCTTCATCATATTGATGTATTTTTTCTTTCCAATGATGATTCCCGCTTGTGGACCACCTAGCAATTTATCACCGCTGAAGCAAACAACATCTGCTCCTGCTTTGATCGAATCTTGTACCGTTGGCTCATAAGTAATTCCATATTTGCTTAAATCAATCAACACACCGCTTCCCAAATCCTCAATGATCGGAATATCATGTTTCTGACTTAACGCTACCAATTCATCAATCCCTACTGTTTCTGTAAATCCAACAATGCGATAATTACTTGTATGCACTTTCAAAAATGCCCCTGTTTCTTCCGTCATCGCATCTTCATAATCAGAAAAGTGAGTCTTGTTTGTTGTTCCAACTTCTACTAAAGTTGCACCACTTTGTTCCATAACGTCTGGTACACGGAATTTCCCACCAATTTCTACAAGTTCTCCTCTGGAAACAATTACTTCTTTTCCTTTTGCTAAAGAACTCAAAATCAACATTACGGCTGCTGCGTTGTTATTTACCGCCATCGCAGCTTCTGCGCCAGTAATTTCACAGAGAAGTTCTTCAAAATGAGCATATCTTTCACCGCGTCTTCCCGCATCCAGATTGTATTCCAGATTGGAGTATCCCGTCGCAATCTTTGCAATATGTTTCATATGTTCTTCGCTGATTGGGGCACGTCCTAAATTTGTATGCAAAATAGTTCCCGTTGCATTGATCACTTTTTTCATATTTGGTGTCAGCTTTTCTTCTGCACACTTTAAAATATTTTCAACAAGCTGCTCTGTTCTTTCTTTTGCATCTTCTTCTGATTCACACACACCAATGTATGCACGAAGCTTATCCACTTCCTCACGAACTGCATCCACAAGAATATCTCTTCCAAAATATTCCATTGCTTCCTGCATCTGAGGTTGTTCTAAAAGCACATCTACTTTCGGGATGTTACGATATAAAAGATTTTTGTTCATTTTCTACTCCTAATATAGACGAATCAATTTATCGCCTTTTTCTGATACATTTCCGATAATGGTTACTTTCGTATCCATATCTTTTTCTTCAAAACCTTTCATAATCGCCGCAGAATATTCTGCTGGTACACTGATCAACAGTCCACCTGATGTCTGTGGGTCATATAAAAGATCGATGTAATGTTCTGCCACATTTGTAGCATCCACGTGTTTTGCTGCATGTTGTCTATTCTTGTATGCTCCTGCTGGTACAAGTCCCATTTTCGCATACTCAATTGCTTCTTCCATGTATGCAATTTCTTCCACAAATAAGTTAAATGTCACTTCACTTGCTTCTGCCATTTCTACACAGTGTCCAAGCAAACCAAATCCTGTAATATCGGTACATGCAGTTACTGGATAGCTTTCTACTACTTCTTTTGCTTTCTTGTTCAAAGACGACATAACAACCACTGCTTCTTGTGTTGCTTTTTCTGATGCCATCTGGGCTTTGATCGCAGTATTTACTACACCACTTCCGATTTGTTTTGTCAAAATCAAAACATCGCCTGGTTTACATCCAAAGTTCTTAAAGATCTTATCTGGATGTACAAATCCTGATACACATAATCCATATTTTGGTTCGTCATCCTGCACAGAATGTCCTCCTACAAGTACTGCACCTGCTTCTTTTACTTTTGCTGCACCACCTGCAAGAATTTCCCCTAAGATTTCTGGATCCAAACAATTTGGGAATCCTACGATATTGAGGGCTACTTTTGGTTCTCCTCCCATCGCATATACATCACTTAACGAGTTCGCTGCTGCAATCTGTCCAAACATATACGGATCGTCGACAATTGGAGTGAAGAAGTCAACAGTCTGGATCATTGCAATATCATCTGTCACTTTATAGATTGCTGCATCATCGGATGTTTCAATTCCTACGATTAAATTATCATCTTCGAATTTTGGCAACTTACCCAAAACTTGGGAAAGGGTCTCCGGACCTATTTTCGCTGCTCACCCTGCAGTCTTTGCTAATTGTGTCAGTTTTACATCTTTATTCATACTGTATATTCTTCCTTTCAAACCTATTCTTATGGGCGGATAATTTTATCTGCGCCAGCCATTTTTTCTACAATTGCGTACATATTTGTTACGCTTCCTACTTCTAATTTTTCTGCAAGTCCATAGTAATTTAAGCATGTTCCACATGTAAGAATTTCTACGCCTTGTTCTTCTAAATGTTTCAAATCTTCTAACGAATCAGAACCTTCTGCTGTTAAAGTAGCTCCGCCGTTATAGAATAACATTGTCTTTGGTAATTTATCTAATTGTGTGATTGCAAAGATAAATCCTTTAATCAACACTTTTCCTAATTCATCATTTCCTGCTCCCATGCGATCAGAAGAAACTACGACTACAAGATTTTCTTCTTCACACGCAGCACATTCACATGCATCCCCTTTTACTTCAATTGTTACTTTGTATTCTTTTTCAGCAACTTGTTCTGAAGCAACTTCTGCACCAGCACCTTCTGCCATCTTTGTTACATTTTGTACTGCAATTTCATTATCAACAAGCACTTCAATTGTTCCTGCTCCTTGTAATTCTTGCATTGCTTTTTTTGTTTTTACTACTGGAATTGGGCATGTATCGCTAATTGCATTTACTTTTATCATATTAATTACCACCTTTAATTCTGAATTTTGTCTACAATCGTTGTCATTACAGACTCCTCCACTAAACACTATTATACCACAAATTCAGATATGTACAATCTCGAAAACAACTGTTATAATAGGTTAGATATAAGAAAATTTGCGAAAGGATATAACTATATGTGGATAGCAGACGGTTGGAAAGACTATGAAGTCATTGATACTTCAAATGGTGAAAAATTGGAACGCTGGGGCAATTATCTTTTGGTAAGACCAGACCCTCAGGTTATTTGGGATACAAAGAAAACACACAAAGGCTGGAGAGAAATGAACGGCCACTATCACCGCAGCAAAAAGGGTGGTGGAGAATGGGAATTCTTTGATTTACCAGAACAATGGCAAATCAGTTATAAGAATTTAACATTCAATTTAAAACCTTTCAGTTTTAAACACACAGGACTTTTCCCAGAACAAGCAACAAACTGGGATTGGTTTGGAAACAAGATTAGAAATGCAGGAAGACCAATCAAGGTATTAAACTTATTTGCTTACACAGGTGGTGCAACTTTAGCCGCTGCCGCTGCAGGAGCAAGTGTAACACACGTAGACGCATCAAAAGGCATGGTAGCTTGGGCAAAAGAAAATGCCGCTTCTTCTGGATTACAAGATGCACCTATCAGATGGCTTGTAGATGACTGTGTAAAATTTGTAGAACGTGAGATTCGTCGTGGCAACAAATACGATGCCATCATCATGGATCCTCCTTCTTACGGACGTGGTCCAAAAGGGGAAATTTGGAAGATTGAAGATGCCATTCATCCACTTGTAAAACTTTGTACAAAGATTTTATCAGATGAACCATTGTTCTTCTTGATTAACTCTTACACAACAGGACTTGCACCAGCAGTATTAACTTACATGCTTGCAACAGAGTTAAAAGGATTTAACGGAACAGTGGATTCACAGGAAATTGGATTACCTGTTTCTAGCAATGGACTTGTACTTCCATGTGGAGCTTCTGGTCGTTGGGAATCTAGATAACGCAAATGGGAATGTAGCACCGCTACATTCCCATTTCTTTTAATTGACTATAAATATACGAGATTGGTAATCCAACTACATTGTAGTAATCTCCATCAATTTTCTCAATGTAGATTCCAAAACGTCCTTGGATTCCATACGCTCCTGCCTTATCCATTACATTTTCACTTTCAATATAATCCAAAATTTCTTCTTCTGTCATTGGATTAACATACACATCTGTTCGCACTGCATGATTCACTCTTTTTTCTCCATCAAGAATTGCCACTCCAGTATATACCTGATGTTTCTTTCCTTGCATATTTTGAATCATTTCAAATGCTTCTTCTTTTGATGCAGGTTTCCCTAAAATCCTTCCATCAATGGCAACAATCGTATCTGCTCCAATCACAATTGCATCTGCTTCCTGACTTGCAATATCCGATGCTTTTAAAAGTGCCAATTCTTTTACAATCTCAGCTGGCTCCGTGCTTGTATATCTTTCTTCTTTATGACTTACTCGAATCTCAAATTCATACCCTGCTTGCTCCATTAATTCTTTTCTTCTTGGAGAAGCGGACGCTAAAATGATTTTTTTCATCATGCTCATCTCCTTCGCCAACTAGTATAACATGCTTTTCATTTTTTCTTATGATTTTCTTCAGAAATTTTAGATTTCTTTTGGAATTTAGACATATTTCTCTCATATTTTCTGTGTAATATATAACTATCAAATGAAGACAACGGTTGGACTTAAGTATTTATTTACGATCGTTGGTCTTCGCCTAACAATTACGATAGAATCGTTAACATAGACATTCCTCTTTCTCTCGAAAAGAAGCAGCCAAACGGCTGCTTCTTTTCTATATGTATTCGATTTTTTACAGATTAGTCAAGAACTGGTGTCCATGCAAGATCCATAATTTCGTCTACGTTATCCATACTTTCGATAAGTCCAAGACGAACATATCTTCCTACAACATCTTTTAAGCTCTTAGCTGTGAATTCTTGGTCTAAACCAAATTGAAGAGAATTGTTGATCATTACGTTCATTTCATAATCTCCACCATTCCATCCTTGTTCAAGAAGCATGTTTGTTGCTTCTTCTGGGTTTTCACGCATGTAGCTGTGTGCTTTTTGAACTGCTTGAACGATTTTTTTAGAAATTACTGGGTTTTCTTGTGTAAATGTACGGTTCATAGCAACTACACAGCAGTTTTCATCAGCAAAATCTTCGTCTAATAAAGAACGGATACATTTTAATTTTCCTTCTTTTACCATTCCGTATGCAAATGTATCACTTAAAAGTGCAGCTGAGATTTCTCCTCGTTCCATAGCCGCAACACATGCATCACCAGAAACTTGTGTTAATGTAACGTCTGTTTGTGGGTTGATTCCATCAGCGTCTAATAATAAACATGTAATGTTATAATCTGATTTACCAATTCCATTAGGTACTGAAATTTGTGTACCTTTTAAATCTTCTGTGCTATCGTATTCGCTATCAGCTAATACGTAGATTGATTTACAACCAATGTGTGCACCACCAACGAATGTTAAGTCTACACCATTTGTGATTGGAACTAACATTGTAGCAATATGACCAACTGCAACAGTTGCTTGATTTGTACCAAGAGCTTCTGTGTAAGAGTTTCCTTTTACACCTTCTGCTGTAAGACCAGCTTCTTCATAGTATCCAAGGTGATCTGCTACTGTAGGACCTGATGTACATCCATCTGACATGTAGTAAAGAACGTTTTTCCCATATGCAGGTTCTTTTTTCATTGCTTCTAATTCTTCAGCTGTTGGTGTAAGATCGAAGTCTTCCATGTCGATAGCACGTCCTTCCATATCGATTGGAGTGAACATTGCTTCCCATTTTCCTGTTGTTGATGCTTCGTAAGAATCTAAATGTACTTCAGCATTATCTTTATTAACTTCTACATCTTCATCTTGTCCAAGTGTTACATCCACATTTTTGCTTGCATCATCACTATTTCCACATGCACATAATGAAAGTGCCATTGTAGTAGCCATGATTAAAGCGAGAATTTTTTTGTTTTTCATAATACATTTCTCCTTGTTTTTTATTAAATAAAATGGTTCCCCATCTTATCTCTGAATAATTATTTGTGTTTTCCACCGAAGTGTAATTTGTTCAAAATATCATTACGATATTCTACGAAACTAGCTGATGAACGGTCACGAGGGAATTCTTCATCAATCTTGATATCTGCAACAATACGTCCTGGATTTGCATCCATAACAAGGACACGTGTTCCCATATAAATCGCTTCATCTACATCATGAGTAACCATAAGTGCCAATTGTTTCTTTTGTGACCAAATATTCAAAATCTCATCTTGCATATTCATACGTGTAAATGCATCTAACGCTCCAAGTGGTTCATCCAATAATAAAATTTCTGGTTCATTGATCAAAGAACGAACAAGCGCAACACGTTGAGCCATCCCACCTGAAAGCTGCGCTGGATAATCGTCTTTGAATTTTTCCAATCCGATGACTTGCAGCATTCTTTGCACTTTATCTTCATTTCCTTTTAATTTCTTTTGCATTTCTAAACTAAACGCAATGTTTTTTTCCACAGTAAGCCATGGGAAAAGTGTTGGTTTTTGGAAAACCATGCCTCGATCTGGCGCTGGTCCTTCTACCACTTCATCATTTACAGTTACGGTACCAACTGTTGGTGTAATCAAACCTGCAACTAAACGTAAAATCGTTGATTTTCCACATCCTGATGGTCCTACTAATGAAATGAATTCTCCGCTTTCCATAGAAATATCTACGTTATGTAAAGCATGAGTAACTTCATCATTTTCCACTTTTGCAAAACTCTTGCTGACATTATTCAACTTGAGTGTAACTTTTCTATTATCCATTATTTATCCACTCCATTCTGCCAACGAAGTACATGGCGTTTGATTTTTTCTAAGATCTTTGTAACTACTGTAAAAATAAAGCAGATTACAAATAATGCTGCAAACATCTTGTCATAACTTGCCCATCCTGTTTGCCATGTCATGTACCATCCAAGTCCAGATTTTACACCTAACATTTCAGCAATCATAATTGCTGTACAAGCAGAACTCATAGCTTGTGTACATCCTTGAAGAATAGATGGCATTGCATGTGGAATTGCCACACGGAAAATAAGTTGTCTTCTGCTAGCTCCAAGTGTTCTAGCTGCTTCAAAGAAATCTTTGTCAACATTAGAAATACCTGTGAGTGAAGCTACTGTAACTGCAAACCATGAACCCAATGCGATGATAAATACTGCTCCACCGAAAAGCGAAGTTGCAATTACCATTGTAATTGGAATCCATGTTGATGTCGGAATTGGTCCTAAGAATTTGATGATAGGATCAACCCAATAGCGAACTTTCTTCGAATATCCACAAGTAATACCTGTAACTAACCCTAAAGAAACACCAATTGTGTATCCTAAAAATAGTAACTTCAATGTATTAAGTGTACATTCAATAAGCATTGCATAATCAACTAAAAACGCGTTGATAATAAAATTCATACAAGGAACAAATGGTTGTGTAAGAATCCCTGTTTTTAATGTAAGAACATCATATACAAGCAATAAGATAAATAAGCCTGAAAATAATGGTGCTCTATAATGAATCTTTTCGTAAAAAGCCTTGTCACCTTTCTGCTTTTTCCATACTGCAATCAATGCACAAATAACATAGGCTACAATACAAACGCCAAGGACTACAATGTAACTCATTGGATTCTTATTTGTAGTATTGTCTGGAACCTTGATGTATTCCACAATTGCTGCAATTCCACATAGTACTGGAAGAATCATTACAATCGCTTCAATGACTCTTTGTAACGGAGTCTTTTCTTTTTCTTCAAGTTCCTTTAACTGACGCCTCGTCAATGCACCTAACTGCATCTCTTCAACATTTTGATTAGTTGTTTTCTGATTGTGATTAGTCATAGCACACATCTCCTGATTATGTATTTTTATTTCATATAAATAAAGTAATAAAAAAAGAGGAGCCCGTCAACAAAGTGCAAATACTTTCCCATTGAACTTTCCCTCCTTTTTTCTTGTGTATAGATTTTTTTAATAAATATTATTCTCCTGCCAAAATTGCTGCACCAATCGCACCTGCAAACCTAGCTAAAGGTGTACTTGTTACTGGTGCTCCCAACGCTTTTCCCAAACGTTCAATAATGTATGGATCCTCACACATTCCGCCCGTTAAGAAGTACTTATCCGCTGGTACTTGCGCCAACAATTGCACAACCTTAGTAACAACCGACTCTACCACGCCAAAGGCAATATCCTCTCTTGGTGTTCCTGCACCGATCAAACTAATCACTTCTGACTCTGCAAAAACAGTACACATAGAACTAATTGTAATCTGATTTCCTTTTCGTGCCAGCTCTGACAATTCATCTTGTGTCAATCCCAAACGATTCGTCATGACCTCTAAGAATTTCCCTGTCCCTGCAGAACACTTATCATTCATGATAAATTTCATAACACGACCATTCTTCAAGTAAATTCCCTTTGTATCTTGTCCACCCACGTCAATTACCGTTCCATCTTCATGAAACAGATAAGCAGCTCCCTTTCCATGGCAAGTAATTTCTGTTACTACATTATCCGCATATGGAACTGAAATTCTTCCATAGCCAGTTGCCGTATATTTTGCATTTTCCTTTGTAATTCCTTCTGCCGCAAAACGTTCATAAATTTCTTCCGCAATTTTTCTGCTGTTGAAACCGGTATCTAACAATAATGTCTTCACAATTTCATTGTCTTTCATTACAACTGCTTTTGCTGCACTTGAACCAATATCTATTCCTACTTGATACATGCTTTTCCTCCACCCAAAATACTATTTACCCTTAGTTTATGAAAGGAAAGATAACCCGTCAAATAGATTTTCTCTATAGAAAAATAGAAACTATCAATTTGACGCTCTATATAGCAAAAAATATAATATTACTAAAGCATTGCGATACGCATACAAGAAAGGACGATATAACATGAAACCATTAGAATTACCAAAGACTTTTGATGAATTTGTTGATGCCAGAAAAGCAGGTTTTTTAAGAGTGAAAGATTTTGTAGAAAACGGAGGACACTTGATCGGATACCTCTGTTCTTATACACCATTAGAAGTAATCGAAGCTGCTGGCGCAGCAGCTGTTGGACTTTGCGGAACTAGTAACGAAGTTGTTCCTGATGCAGAAAAAGTTCTTCCTAAGAACTTATGTCCACTAATCAAATCTACATACGGATTTGCATACTCAGACAAATGTCCATACACATATTTCAGTGATATGATCGTTGGAGAAACTACATGTGATGGAAAGAAGAAAATGTTTGAACTTTTAAATGAAATCAAAGAAACATATGTACTTCATCTTCCACAAAGCCAACAAAGAGAATATGCAAAAGAAATCTGGTACCAAGAAATCAAACTTCTAAAAGAAAAATTAGAAGAGATGTATGGTGTTGAAATTACAGACGAAAAATTAAGAGAAGCTGTTCACACAAGAAATGAATTAAGAAAAGTACAATGTGAACTTTATGAATTACAAGGAAACACACCTCCAGCTATGAAAGCGACAGAATTAATGTCTACTCTTGCACAAGGTGTATTTAACTTCGGAGCAGCAGCACAATTAGAAAGCTACAAAGCGAAACTAGAACAAGCAAGAGAAACAGTTGCAAATGGAACTTCTACTGTATCTCCAAAAGCAAAACGAATTTTACTTACAGGCTGCCCATCTACTGGTGTAATCCAAAAAGTAGGTATGACAATCGAAAATAATGGTGGTGTAATCGTATGTCTCGACGATTGCGGCGGAGAACGTACAACTAAGATGTTAATCGATGAAAATGCGGATGATATCTTACGTGCAATTTCAGACAGATATTTAGAAATCCACTGTTCTGTTATGACAACAAACGAAGGTCGTATTGCTAATACAAAAGAAATGATCAAGAAATATAAAGTAGATGGTGTTGTTGAAATGGTACTTCAAGCATGCCATACATTCAATATTGAATCAACACTTATGCAAAACATGTGTGAAGAAGAAGGCGTTCCATACATGAAATTGGAAACAGACTACTCTACAACAGATAGTGGTCAAATTGAAACAAGACTTGCTGCATTTATTGAAATGCTATAATGTAAAAGAAGATATCCTGTGGTCGCAGGATATCTTCTTTTTTCTATTAATGTGATAAATTTCCTCCACAGCTGCTGCCATATCCAGCTGTACAGCTATAACATAGAGAACAGGTCTTAATTTCTCGTTGTTTCACCGCATCTTGGAGTAATTCTGATATATGTTGTTGGCCATTTGGTTTTATTCCCATCACATGATAGTATTCACAATCGTATATACTTCCATCGTAATCCACATTGATTTGATCACGGCACATCACTTTTGGTACATTGTCTTCATTGAAATTATCGCATTGCAGTTTCAAGTAAGAACCTAGTTTTCCTTGTTTTCGCATATCTTGTCCAAAACGTCCAATTGGCACATTTCCAATTGCGATCAAATCGGTAAATACAATATCATACTGTGTTTTTAGTACTTCACGATATGTTTTTTCCAACATGAACTCATTTGGTGGCAAATATGGTCCATCTGTGTTATATACAAGTGTTAATTGAAGTGAATCTTCTTTTCCATATCCGAGTGCATTCAATTTCTGCAAAATCTCAATGGATGATGTGAAAACATGATCCCCTCTTTGTTTTTCTACTACTTTTTCATTGTAGTATGGCAATGAGCACACCACATGTACATGATTTTTAGCATACACTTCTAGCAGATGCGCATATTTTTCACTTTTCAAAATTGTTAAGTTCGTACGAACAATCACTTCTCCAAGTTTTGCTGCTTCTGTTATAAAGTATTCTAAATTTGAATTCATCTCAGGAGATCCGCCTGTGATATCCATTGTTTTGAAACTATTCTTGCGGAACACTTCCAAACATTGTTCCATAGTTTCTTTGGACATTTCTTCTGTCTTATGTGGTCCACATTCTAAGAAACAATGTGTACAAGAAAGATTACATCTGTATCCTACATTTACCTGCATAGTAGTAAGAGATTCCTTGGAATATAACTTATCCATTCCTCGTACTTGATCCATAAATGCTGGAATATCATAGCGTTTCGCTTCTTCTTCTAACAATTGCGCTGTAATCTTTTTATCCCCATCTAATTGAGTTGGATTTACACGAAGTGCCAAATCATCAAACAAACCATGATGTACTTTTCCTTCTCCTTCTACCGAAAAATGGTCTTTCATGCGAGATGCTCTCAAAATTGCTGCAACATTTCCACTTACCCCAAGTGGTTTGTTCTTCACAAATCGATAGCTTTCATCAAAATCAAAATATCTTGCATTTTCTTTCATTGTTCCTAGATATGTCGCACTATGTCCGTAGTTTTCTTCACGGTCTTCTAGAGATTTACACTTAAATACACGAACCGTGCAAGAATAAAATTTGATATCCCCTACCATGCGGGCAACTTCAAAATCATTCGGCTGAATTGGTGTTTTATCCACAATATAGTATGTTGTAAATCCACATTCTTCCAAAAGTCTGCGGAAATCTTCAAAATACATTGCTCCACCCATGCATTCTCCTCGCATAACTGGATCATTTTTTACTTCTTCTGGTACACGTCTATCTGCAAATACATCTGAAAAATAAAGTTCTCCACCTTCTTTTAAGATACGATAAACTTCTTCAAAGATCATTTTCTTAAATGGTGATAAGTTAATTACACAGTTTGATGTTACAACATCCACCGATTCATCTTCAATTCCCAGACTTTTTAAATCTTCGATGTAACCAAGATGAAATTGTGTATTTGGTTCTGAAAATCCAAACACCTCTGCTTGCTCTTTTTGGTATTTGATTGCAACCTCAATCTGCTCAGGTGTCATATCTACACCATGAACACATCCTGTTTCTCCAACTAGTTTGGAAAGGATAAAAACATCCCTTCCTGTTCCACATCCCAAATCCAACACTGTGCATCCTTCTAATCCCATAGGAATTGGAGAACCACATCCATAAAAGCGTGAAAGGATTTCTTCTTTAATCTGTGGCAATATTTCTCTCACATAACGTGGAGGTGCAGAACTTGTACAACATGCATTTGTTTTCAAATCATCACTACTTTTTAAAATCTTGCCATAGTAGTCACTAACTTGTTGATGTATTGTCGTTTTCATTTTTGTATCCTTTGCTAAATTAATCTTTGTATCCTTCATCCATCATGCCAAAGCATTCGCTAAAGAATGTTTTAATCTTCACTCCATATTCCTCTTTCACTGCATCAAATGCATCATCCATAATATCAATGAGTAAATCTGATTCACATACTGCTCTAGCATTTACTACTAATTTCATCTTTGAAGTTTTTTCCTGAATTTGTGTATCATGAAGGATATCATAATCCACACCGATCAAACTACATTTTCCAAAGTCGCCTTCTTTTCCAACGGCAAATGTTTTTAAATGTGGCACATTTTTCTTATGTTCAATCAAACCATCACGAATATGTTCGATCAAATCATCCACAAGTTGGTTTCCATCAAATTCACTTTCATCTTTTGTTGTAATGTAAACGCTTCTGTTAAACCATGACATTTTTTCTTCCGCTGATAGGAATTCTTCTCCGCCATATCCAATATCTGTAATATTCACAGCACTTTCTGCAGTCAAAATGTAATCGACAAGTGGAGCTAAACCAGTTTTATTTTTTGCAGAAATTGCAAATACTGGGATGCCAGGACGAACTTGTTCTAAGAATTTTACATAACGATCCACTTCTTCTTCTGTCATCAAATCTGTCTTATTTAAAACGATACAATCTGCTTCTTTTAACTGCGCATCTAATAAGAATTTTAATTCTTCTGGAAGATTGATATCTGCTTGTTCTGGCATGATCATACGAAGTCTTTCTGGATCTGTAATAACTGTAAATGGCGCAAGTGTAAATTCATCTTTGTAATTTTTATCAAGATTTCCATACACATGATCTAATGCACCAATTCCACAACCAGGAATATCCGACATTACAATATCTTTTGGTTCTTTATTCAAACGATTGATTCTTTCAATTAGAAGTTCTTCTGCATAGCAAATGCAAACACCTGCAACTGTTGCAACTTCAACATTATGACGTCCTGAATATTCTGCGTCGATAATATTACTTGCTCCTAAATCATTTGCAATAATTGCTGCACTCTTACCATGATTGTTAATATATTCTGTTAATGCCAGCATGGTTGTTGTTTTCCCTGCACCAAGAAAACCGCTGACAACCATAAATCTTTTCTTACTCATTTCTCTTCCTCCGTTCCTTATAGCACTTCATCTAAGCATTCACAAACTGCTTTTACGACTGTTGGGCAAAATCCTAACATACGGCCACTTGATAATGCTTCTTCAAACTGTTCTGGAATAGAAACATCATATCCTAATAATCCTTTGCAATTACATGTTTCGAATTTTTCAAAAAACAGTTTTTTAAATTCAGCACTTTTTGCCATCATTACATCTTTTTGTGCTAAAAGTGTTTCTTCATCAAAATGTCCATATTTTAGTCCAATTGCCATCAATGCACCTGTAAACGCACCGCAAGTATCTGCTTGAAGCATTCCCCCACCAAAGCATGCTGATACTTTGTATGCCTGTTCTTTTGTTAAGCCCAATTTTTCCGCATAATGAGCTAATACAACTTGAGAACAATCATATCCTTTCACAAATTGATCTCTGATTTGATTTTCGTTCATAATACCTCTCCCGTCCTGTGATTTTTCACACATATTTTTTTATTTTTACTACTGATATTGTGAGAATCCCACATATAATTCTGATTATAAGCCTTACCAATTTCGTTCGACCATCAATGAATCGTTTATACCACTCAACAAATGCTTTTCTGAATTTTCTGAGGCATATGCTACAATAAAGAAAAAACATATGAGGAGACGGTTATGAATTTAGAAATTTTAAAAATTTTTGAAAAAGCATACAGTAGAATTGCTTTGACAAAAGAAGAATGTATCAAATTATTATCCCTTGAAGACGCTTCCCAAGAAGCACTTATCATGCGTGGAATCGCTTCAGATATTATTAGAGAACGCACAAATAATTCTGGTGTTTTATTTGCACAGATTGGATTGGAATGTTCTCCATGTCCTGCAAACTGCAGCTTCTGCTCTTTTGCAAAAGACTACACAAGCATTCCAACAATCCGACTTGATGATGAAGCAATCGCTAAGAATACACAAATGTTTACACAAAGTGATGAACTTTATGGTTTATGGCTTATGACAATGGCAGAATATGATCTTGACCATTATTTACATAGCATTGAAGTTGTAAAGAAAAATGTTACAGGTTCTACAAAACTTTACACAAATATCGGCGACACTTCTTATGAAGATTTCTTAGCCATGAAAGAAGCTGGAATTGACGGTGTTTACCATTGTTGGAGACTTGGCGAAGGAAAAGATACTGGACTTTCTCCAGAACGTAGAAAAGAAACTGCTTATAATGCAAAGAAAGCTGGTCTTGAATTCTTAGATGCATTAGAACCAATTGGACCTGAACATACAGTAGAAGAAATGGCTGAACATATTCTTTGGAGCCGTGAAATGGAAACAATTCAATACGGTGCAATGTCTCGTGTACCAGTACCTGGAACACCATTTGCTAATTCAGCAATGCTCAGCAACTTTACACTTTCAAAAATCGTTGCAGCAATCGTTCTCACATTTGCAGGAGCAAAGCAAATGCCATGGATGGGAGTTCACGAACCAACACTTCACGGATACCTTTCTGGAGCAAACCTTGCTACAGCTGAAAGTGGTGTAAACCCTCGTGATACTGCTCTTGATACAGAAAACAATCGTGGATGGAGTATTACAAAATGTAAAGCAGTCTTAAAAGACGCTGGTTACAAACATATTTCACGTGGTGACGGAAGCTTAATCGAACTTTAATAATCCAATACATAAAAGTGGCGTTATTCCATAGATTCTTTTCTATCGAATAACGCCACTTTCATTTCTCATATCTATACTGCAAATAAGGAAGCAACCATTGTAACAATTAGTAAAATGGCAATTCCGCCTGCAATATGTCTTTTGTATTTATTTAACTTGTACATTTCTATCACTCTTTTCTATGAATTATTTATTTCCCACTAGTATAGCAGAAAAAAAAGAGTATTGCAAACCAAGGGATGAGGACGATACAATACTCTTTTCTTAAGCAAGTAAGAAGTTATTCAATTATATTCCTAGATAGGTAATTCGATATAAATATCTTTACCTTCTTTTAATGAAATTACAAGTTTTCCTTTTTTCACAGTTGTAACCATACCTGTTGCTGTTCCAGAAACTGTTGGTTCTTCTGCTTCAGCTTCTTTTTCTTCTTCTGCTGCTGGTTCTTCATCTCCACCAACGATTCCATCGATTACTTCTAATGTAACTGGTGTAAGTGAATCACAAGTTTTTGTAAGTTTTGCTCCTAAAATTTGTTTGATTGTTAAACAACCATCAAGATTTAATAATCCTGATTCTACTAATTCATCAAAAATTGCTGGATCTTCTAAGTTTTCTGGTCCAATTGTAATTCCTGCTTCCGCTCTGCAACATAATACTGCAGGATCATTTGCATGTTCTTTACATGTTTCAGCTGTAATAGACATAATTTACCTCCTGAATCTATGACGCCCCGATTGTCATAGGAATACCTTTTTTCTACAGATAAGTATAAACTTGTTTCCCAAAATAATCCAATTCATTTTATCAATATATTTTATAGATTTTTTCTATATTTATTTGCGACGTCTATCATGTGTCTCATAATATTTTTGTTTTTCTGCATACATCTTCTTTTCTGCATCTCTCAGCATTTCACCTAAGCTATCACAGTTCGCTTTCCATAAAGCCCCCACGGATACACTGATATTTTCCTTATTCGCATTTCTTTGGAACAGCTCCGTCTTCTTCACAAACTGTTCTTTTTCAATGTCTAGCATGAAAACTACAAATTCATCTCCGCCGATTCGGTAAACATTTTCGCCGAACACTTCAGATATCTGTTTTGCTGTATTGCAGATATATCGATCACCAGCATCATGAGATTTTGTATCGTTAATCTGTTTTAATCCATTCAAATCTATGTAAGCTACTCCTACATTGCTTAATGTATTTTTCTCTAATGTTGTTAAAACTTCTGTGTATTTATGCCTGTTAAATAAAGAAGTTAACACATCTCTATAGCTCAAATACTCTAATTGTTTTTTCTGCTTTTCAATTTCCTGATTACTTTTTTGCAATTGTTTTATGATGTTAATATTCCACCAATAATACACAATAAATAAGAACACTTCAACGAACCCTGCAATGATAAACATTTTTCTCAATGATACTAAGTTTGCAAACAGCGTATCCTCTTGTGCAAAAATTGCAAGCTCCCACTCAAATGCATTTATCGGTGTATAATACATATAAAGATTTTTTCCTGTTGTACGAGATACAAAAGCAATTGTTCCAGTATGCAAGCTCTTGATTTCATGCTTAAGATCCACATCTTCATAGCCTTCAAGCCGTTCCCGATCTTTCATCTCATAAGCATTTCCAAGTTCCTTATGCCAACTATCCATAATATAGTTTCCGTCCTCGGAATCAATGATACATATATTCGCTTCTCCGTTATAAATCATAGGCTTAAATATTTCCGAAAGCTCCTTTGTATCAATTACACCAATAATCATAGCAGAAATTTCGTCTTGATTCATAACTGGTAACAAATAATAAACGCATGGCTCACCTGTTATGAAATCAGTTCTTCTGTCTGTTAGATATTCACTGCTCGTTTTGAAGTCATTAAATTTTATATTCTCATTTAATATACTTTCTTTGCCATTTGATATCAGTGTATTGTCTGGATATAAAAGGTCGATTCTTGAAAAGATTGTATTTGGCTGGATCTTATCCAAATACAAAAAATCTATATTTTCTACCGTCAAAATATCATTGCTAATCATGATAGTTTTAATCAAATGCAATTTTGCAATTTCATCATTAAATTTTGTTTCAAATTCTTCACTAATAGTTTGTGCTGTGGTGCTGAGTTCCTGCCAACTCCGTTTTTCTTCATTTTTCATCACATAACCGTACAGCATATACGAAATTCCTACCGTAATCATGGTTATACAAATTATGGATAAAATGTGTTTATATCGTTTCATTCTTTCCTCTTCCTTCTGTAACTATAAATCATAGCACTAAGCTCTGTAATAAATGATATACGATTTTTTGTAATAAAACAATAGTCTTCGTCCGCAGTACTACTTCTAGCACTTCCGCATTAAAGATGATAATGATAAAAAAACCGACCTCCATTTGTTAGATTTTTTAGGTCTAACTTTTGGTGGTCGGTTCATTAAACTTATATCTCAAGGTTTATTTTTCTTATTGGTTGCTAATCAAATTTGCCCTTTATAGGATATTGATTATTGTCCTTTGGCATTTCCTTTTATTCCCACTCAATTGTAGCTGTTGGTTTTGGGCTCATATCGTAAAGAACACGACATACTCCTGGAACTTCAGCTAAAATACGATTTGTAATTGTTTGTAATACTGCCCAATCAATTTCTGGCACAGTAGCTGTCATAGCATCTACTGTATTTACTGCACGAATGATAACAGGCCATGCATCTAAACGTTTTCCATCTTTCACACCTACAGATGTAAAGTCAGGTACTGCTGTGAAAAATTGCCATACTTTTGGTGTTAAACCAGCTTTATCAAATTCTTCTCTTAAGATTGCATCTGATTCACGAACTGCTTCCAAACGGTCACGAGTAATTGCACCTAAGCATCTTACACCAAGACCTGGTCCTGGGAATGGTTGACGATCTACCATGCTTGCTGGCAATCCTAACGCTTTTCCTACTACACGCACTTCATCTTTATATAATAATTTGATTGGTTCTACAAGACCTTCAAATTTGAAATCTTCTGGAAGTCCTCCTACATTATGATGTGCTTTTACGCCATCACTTTCAAGAATATCTGGATAAATTGTTCCTTGTGCTAAGAAAGAAATACCTTCTAATTTTTCAGTTTCTTCCTCAAATACGCGAACGAATTCATTTCCGATGATCTTTCGTTTTGTTTCAGGATCTGTCACACCTGCTAATAAATCCAAGAATCTATCTGTTGCATCTACGTAAACTAAGTTTGCATCTAATTCACCTTGGAACATATCGATTACTTGTTGGCTTTCTCCTTTACGCATTAAGCCGTGATTTACATGCACGCATACAAGTTGTTTTCCAATTGCTTTGATTAAAAGTGCTGCAACTACAGAACTATCTACGCCACCAGAAAGTGCTAATAATACCTTCTTATCGCCTACTTGTTCTCTTACCGCTGCGACTTGTTCTGCAATAAATGCATCTGCAAGTTCAGTTGTTGTAATTCGTTCCATTGTGTCTGGTCTTTTGTTTGAATCCATGATCTTTCCTCCTGTTATGCTACGCACTGTTTCCTATAGTCAATTATAATGAATCGTACTTTATAATTCAATTTATTTTTCTACGTATTTTTCTTTTAACTCAGCAAGTTTTGCGCTATAAACTTCACCTTGTTTGCGTTGTTTTAAGAATTGTTGTACTTGTCCTTTTACTTCTTCAAAAGGAGAAACAGTTGCTTCTGTTTTCTTTTCTACTTTGATTAAGTGGAATCCGAATTGAGTTGCAACTGGTCCAACTACATGTCCGATTTCTGCAGCAAATGCAGCTTCTTCGAATTCTTTTACCATTTGACCTTTTCCAAATTCTCCAAGATCTCCGCCTCTTTGTCCTGATGGGCATGAAGAATATGCTTGTGCAGCTTCTTCAAATGCTTTTTCACCATTTGTGATTTCAGCTAAAATGCTTGTACATTTTTCTTCTGAATCTACAAGAATGTGTTTTGCACTTACTGTAGCACCTTTTTTATATTGTTCTTTATTTGCTTCATAATATTCTGCTACTTCTTCCTCTGTAACAGTAACATCTTTCATTAATTCACGGATTGCCATTTGTGCTAAAATGTCTTTTTTGGCATTTGCAATGATTTTTGCAAATTCTTCTGTCTCATCTAATTTGAGTGCTTCTCCGTCTTTTGCAAATAAATGTAAAGAAACTAATTGTTCCAAACATTGTTCTCTGAATTGTGGATTTGATGCATACATTTGTTGTTCTTTTGGCAACCCTTGCATAAATACATCTAATTCAGATTTTGTAATTTGGTATCCACCAACTACTGCTAATACTTCTTGACTCATTTTTTTATCTCCTGTCTTTTTAAAACTACATTTTATATAATACTACATCTTATTTGTGCTTTTCAATATCTAGTTGTGCAAGTTCAATGAACTTTTCCATCTCTCTCGTTTTTACCTTATATTTATGGTAAAAAATCTGTCGATACATAGAGATATTCACATCTTCCACATCCAGCAGACGTAATTTCCCTTTTTTTACATTTTGTTCCACAGCAAAATATGGCAAAAACGATACTCCTTCATTTTCTTCCAATATCTTTATGATAAATGCAGTATCACTGCTTTCAATCAGCGGCTCAAGACTTTTTCTTTTCTCTGCCAGTGTTCTGTCCAAAGCCTGACGATAGTTTGCATCTTTTTCTGTCAAAAAGAATGGTTTGTGCAGTAGCTCTTCTATCTGCATTTTTTTCTGTTCCGAAACCTCAAGCGTTGGGGATGCCACAAACACCACTGGTTCCACTTCTTCCATTACCTTATGCCAATTATCGTTCCATCTTTGAGAATCTAAAATATAGATCAAATCTAATTCATTATGCTCCATTCTTTCAATCAGTTCTTCTGGTGAAGCGATGGTAATCTGAATTGCTACCTTTGGATGATGTTCGCGAAAATAGCGGATGATTGCTGGAAGTTTTATCGTTCCCAAGGATTCAATCGTCCCTATATGTAATGGATTTGTATATTCCTCACCATCCCTCATATAAAGTTTGGTCTGTGTAACTTCATACAAAATTTTATGTGCATGCTCCAAAAACTGTTTTCCTTTTTCAGTCAGCAACACTTTTTTCCCCATTCGTTCAAATAGTTTTGTATGTAACTCTTCTTCCAACAAACGAATTTGCACAGTAACCGCTGATTGGGTATACCCTAAATGTTCTGCCGCTTTCGAAAAGTTCTGAAAATGAGCTACATAAACAAATGTATTTAATTGACGAAATTCCATGTCATTCCTCTTTTCTCTTATAAAAATTTTTCAATCATATCATAAAATTCATGAATTTGATTTCATGTATTTTTACTGATACAATCATTGTACACGATGACGTCATTTAAAAGTATAGTTATTTACATTTTGGAGGAAATTTATTGTTATGAAAACAAAAAAATTCAAACTTGGACTTGTTCCAAAACTAATCATCGCTATTGTATTAGGTATTTTGATCGGACAATTTTTACCTGAAGGTATCTGTCGTCTAGTAGTTACACTATCTGGATTCTTCAGTAACTTCTTAAAATTTGTAATCCCTCTTATGATTTTAGCTTATGTAACTATGGGGATTGCTGATTTATCACAAGGTGCTGGTAAACTTTTATTGATCACTGTAGCTATTGCATATGGCTCAACATTATTCTTTGGTTCTGCATCTTACCTTGTATCATCGAACCTTTTCCCTCACTTTATGAGTGAAGGTGCTTTAGACCAAATCGCTGCAACAGCTGATGTATCATTATCACCATATTTTTCTATCGCAATCGAACCGATTCTTGATACACTTTCTGCAGTTGTACTTGCGTTTATTTTAGGACTTTGCCTCTCTACAATGCGCGGCAAAGAAATTGGAAATACTCTTTATGATGGATTTAAAGATTTTTCTGCAATTATTGATAAAGTGCTTCATACAATTATCATTCCACTTCTTCCACTTTATATCTGTGGTACATTTACAGATATGACAAGATCTGGAAAGACATTTGCTATCCTTAGCATCCTTTGGAAAGTATTTATTGTTGTTATTATCATGCACTTAGTATGTATTTTCATTCAGTTTGTAGTAGCTGGTTCTATCAGTAAACAAAATCCATTTACATTGATTAAAAATCAAATTCCTGGATATACTACAGCTCTTGGAACACAATCTTCTGCTGCAACTATTCCAGTTAACCTTGAATGTGCTGCAAAAGATGGCGTATGCGAACAAATTCGTAACTTTGTAGTTCCTTTATGTGCAAATATTCACATGGCAGGTTCTATGATTACAATTACAGCTTGTGCAACAGCTGTATGTCTTATGAATCAAATTCCAATCAGTCTTGCGACTGTAATTCCATTTATCGCAACACTTGGTGTTGCAATGGTAGCATCTCCAGGTGCACCAGGTGGTTCTATCATGACTGCTCTTCCATTCCTTTACATGATCTTCGGAACAGAAGCAGGCGATCCTAATGGACCTATCTGTGCAATCATGGTTGCACTTTACATCACTCAAGATTCATTCGGTACTGCATGTAATGTATCTGGTGATAATGCAATTGGTGTTATCGTAAACACTATCTACAAAAAATTTATTGTGAAAGAATAACAGGAGGCATCCATGTCTTTTATCAGCGTATTTGATGTATTGGGACCAAACATGATTGGTCCCTCTAGTTCACACACTGCAGGTGCTGCTGTCATTGCATTTCTAGCACAAAAAATGATCAACGGTCCTGTAAAAAAAGTTACTTTTACCTTATACGGTTCCTTTGCCAAAACTTACCGTGGACACGGTACAGACCGTGCTCTTCTTGGTGGAATCATGGGATTTTCCACAGATGATATGCGTATTCGTGATTCTTATCAGATCGCAGATCAAATCGGATTGGAATATAGTTTCATTCCAAATGAAGAAGAAACTGACATTCATCCAAACACAGTGGATATTCAAATGACAAACGAGTCTGGTCACCAAATGTTGATTCGTGGCGAATCTTTAGGTGGCGGAAAAGTTCGTATTGTAAAAATTAATAATGTATCTGTAGATTTCACAGGTGAATATAGTGCTGTCATTGTAATGCAGCAAGACAAACCTGGTGTCGTAGCTCATATCACTGCATGTCTCAGTGAACGTGATGTCAACATTGCATTTATGCGTCTCTTCCGTGAAGAGAAAGGACACACAGCTTATACAATTGTAGAATCTGATGGTACGTTGCCTGCAGATATTGCTCAAAAACTTCGTGAGAATCCAAATATACACGATGTTATGATCATTCAAGCATAATATTTAAAGGAGCTTATATATGGATTTTAAAAATGCATCAGAACTTCTGGAACTTTCCCAGAATCATAATTTAAAAATTTCCCAACTAATGAAATCTCGTGAAATCGAATTAGGTGGGATTTCTAGTGAAGCTTGCGATGAAAAAATGACTCGTGCTTTAGCAATTATGAAAGAGTCAGCACATACACCTATCGTATCTCCATTAAAATCTATGGGTGGATTGATTGGTGGCGAATCTCGTAAACTTCATGATTTTCAGTCAACAGGAAACAGCATCTGTGGTCCTGTCCTAGGAAAAGCAATGACTTATGCTATGGCAGTTCTTGAAACAAATGCTTCTATGGGATTGATCGTTGCAGCCCCAACTGCTGGTTCTGCAGGTATTGTGCCAGGTCTTCTCATTGCTCTTCAGGAAGTATATCAATTTTCTGACGAACAAATATTAGACGCACTTTACAACGCTAGCGCAATCGGCTATCTTGCTATGAGAAATGCAACAGTTGCCGGCGCTGTTGGCGGATGTCAAGCTGAAGTAGGTGTTGCTTCTGCAATGGCCGCTTCTGCAACTGTCGAACTTATGGGTGGCAGTGCTCAACAATGTTTAAACGCGGCTTCCACAGTGCTTATGAACATGCTTGGTCTTGTTTGTGATCCCGTTGGCGGACTTGTGGAGTATCCTTGTCAAAATCGAAATGCAGCAGGTGTGGCAAACGCTTTGATTGCTGCTGAAATGGCTTTGGCTGGTGTTCCTCAATTAATTCCGTTAGATGAAATGATGGCTTCTATGTATTCTGTTGGAAAAAGACTTCCTGCTGAATTACGAGAAACCGCACTCGGTGGATGTGCTACAACTCCATCTGCATGTGCTGCATGCAAGATGTGTTCTTAATTTAAAGAAGCATCGATATCTTTTTGTATCTGAAAGATATCGATGCTTCTTTTTATTTATGCTTCTCTACATCTACC